>CAVYOQ010000028.1:0-165117 GCA_963770075.1 uncultured Alphaproteobacteria bacterium | reverse complement strand
ACGTCCTCCCACGGGGTGAATTCGCCGGGATTCTGTCCGTAGGGTTTGGCTTCTTCCTCGCTGTGCAGGTAGTAGCGCCGCTTGCAAGCCCCGGTATCGCCATAGGTCTTGAAGGTCTCTTCCAGCTTGTCAAAGATGTTGGATTCCGGTCCGAAATGACTGAAGGTGTGGACCCCCTCCAGTTCGGCTTTTTTCATGGCCTCCTTCATCTGTGCGCGATCGTAACGGTGATAGCTGTCGCCCTCGATGACGACCGGGTTGACGCCTTCGCGCAGGAAAATATGTTCAAACGCCACCTTGACCGTGGTGGTCCCTGCACCGGATGAACCGGTGACCGCGACAACAGGATGTTTTCTGGACATGAGAAGCTCCTCGTCCGTCTAGTAAGAGATCTGTTTCAGTTCCGGCTTCAACCGCGCACCGACCGTGCTTCAGCAGGGTATTGTCAGGCGGCTATACCATTACCGTCAAACCAAGGGCGCGTATTGAACCACTATTACGCCACTGTACTCAAGTTCATTAGTCCGGCATGACAATGATAATTACTGATTTATTATATAAAACAAGCAGCTGCAGGTGTTCGCCGCCAGGCCGGCGCGAAGGTCGCAGGCAGGCATCCAGGCATGACCTGCCGTGGTTCGCATGTGCCCGCGGGCATCAGATCCGCTCGAACAGCAGGTCGCTTACCCGGTGCCCGAGCCGCAGACCGCGCTGTTCGAATTTCGTGACCGGTCGGTAATCGGGGCGGGGGGAGGTGTTGCCGGGCCCGGCGCGGTTTCGAAATGACGCCGTTCCCGCCATGATCTGCAGCATGTGCTGCGCGTAGTCTTCCCAGTCGGTGGCCATGTGCAGCATGCCGCCTGCCCGCAGCTTGCGGGCCACCAGATCGACAAAATCGGGCTGGACGATGCGGCGCTTATGATGGCGCTTCTTGGGCCAGGGGTCGGGAAACAACAGCAGCACGCGATCGAGTGAGGCGTCGGGCAGGCAGTTCTTCAGCACCTGAACGGCATCCGCGCAGATGACCCTGATGTTGTCGAGTTCACGCCGCTCGAGTTCCAGAAGTAAATGTCCGATGCCGGGCCGGTGAACCTCGATGCCGATGAAATCCGTCGTGGGTTCCTGGTCCGCCATGCAGGCCAGCGTGTCGCCATTGCCGAAACCGATTTCCAGGGTGCGTGGCGCGTGGCGTCGGAAACAGGCATCGAAATCGAGGCGGGCTGTCCGCCTCGAGTCCATAGCGCGGCCAAAGACGTGTCAGCGCCTGTTCCTGGGCGCGGGTAATCCGTCCTTCACGGCGCACGAAGGAGTGGATGGTTCGCAGGTGGGGATCGGTGGTGTTCAGGATGATCTCGGTGGAGCGTGGTTTCGCGAAACCGTGTTCAAGATAGTGAAAAAGTAAGAAGTAAAACGTGAAAAGTCACAAGATTGTAGTTGACATATAAATGGATCCGGCGATTATCCGTGCTTCTCACTTCTCACTTCTCACTTCTCACTTCTCACTTCTCACTTCTCACTTCTCACTCATCCACTTCTCACTTCAGAAAAACGTCCCGTCGATGGGCGAGGAGGCGCTGGCGAAGCGCTTGCGCGGGATGCGCCCGGCGCGGAAGGCTTCACGGCCGGCCTCGATGGCCTTTTTCATCGCTGCGGCCATCAGCACCGGGTCATTGGCGCCCGCGATCGCGGTATTCATCAGGACCCCGTCACAACCCAGTTCCATGGCGATGGCGGCATCCGAAGCGGTGCCCACACCGGCATCGACCAGGATGGGAACACCGGCGTTTTCGACGATGGTCAGGATGTTGTAGGGATTGCGAATGCCGAGTCCGGAACCGATCGGCGCGGCGAGCGGCATGACGGCGACACAGCCCATGTCCTCGAACCGTTTGGCGATAATCGGGTCGTCGTTGGTATAGACCATGACCTGGAAGCCTTCACCGACCAGAATCTCCGTGGCCTTGATGGTCTCCAGAATATCCGGAAACAGCGTCTTTTCGTCACCCAGCACCTCCAGCTTGACCAGTTCATGGCCATCCAGAAGTTCCCGCGCGAGGCGGCAGGTGCGAACGGCGTCGTCGGCCGTATAGCAGCCGGCGGTATTCGGCAGCAGGGTGTAACGCTCGGGCGAGATGACATCCAGCAGGTTCGGCTCGCCCGGACGCTGGCCGATATTGCTGCGGCGGATGGCCACGGTGACGATTTCCGCGCCGCTGGCCTCGGTGGCGATTACGGGTCTCCTCGAGATCCTTGTACTTGCCGGTACCCACCAGCAGGCGGGATTGGTATTCAACGCCGGCGATGATCAGAGGATCGGCGGCCGGCCGGGACTGTGACTGCATGACTGTGGACATGATGGCTTGACTCTTTGATACTTTGTTTCCGGTCAGGGCGACAAGGCGCCTGTCCGGGTAGTGGGGACCGTCGTGGCGCTCTCGCGGCAGGTTCATCATACTCGGACAGAATGCCGGGGTGGCGATCAGCCGCCGCCGATGGCGTGCACGATCTCGACCCGGTCACCGGGCTGCAGACGGTAGCTGTCGAAGCTGCTGCGCGGGACGATCGCCTCATTGACTTCCAGAGCCAGGCGTTTGTTGCCAAGGCCCAGGGCGCCGATCAGTTCGGCGGCGCTCAGCTTGTCCGGGACATCCCGCGGGGAACCGTTCACTATGATATTCATGGCATTGCTTTTTTGAAACCTGCCTGCAACCGGGTGCTATTCTACCGTAATCACGGGCGCCGCGTTCATTACCATGGAATATAACGACTTATGACGCAATGGACCGAGGATATCATCTCTGCGGAAATTGCCGGGACGCTCGATGGCCTGCTCTATGAGCGGGTCCGGCGCACCCCGGATACGGTGGCCTATCGCAGTTATGATGCCGCCCGCAAGCTCTGGGCGGAGTCCACCTGGAATGACGTCGGGCGGGCCACTGCGCGCTGGCAGGCCGCGCTCGCGGCCGAGGAATTAATGCCGGGCGAGCGCGTTGCCCTGCAGCTGCGCAACAGCAAGGAATGGGTGTGCTTCGACCAGGCCGCGCTGGCCTGCGCCCTGGTGGTGGTGCCCCTGTACACCGATGACCGTCCGGAGAATATCGCCTACATCCTCAGGGACTCCGCCGCCAGGGTTCTTCTGGTGCAGGATCTCTCCGGTTGGGAACGCCTGGCGCCGCTGCTCAAGGGCTACGAGGAGCTGAAACGGGTGCTGATCCTGAACGCAGCGGAGTCTCCGCCGGAGGAATCCGGCCTGGATGACCGGGTGCGTTTCGTGCCGGGGTGGCTGCCCGGGGAGTCCCATACCCTGGTGCGGCGCCCGGGCGATCCCCATGCGCTGGCCTCCATCGTCTACACCTCCGGCACGACCGGTCGTCCCAAGGGCGTAATGCTCAGTCATTACAATATGCTCTCGATCGCGCACGCCGCGCTCACCATGATCGATGTTTACCAGGAAGATCAGTTCCTTTCTTTTCTGCCGCTCTCGCATACCCTGGAGCGTACGGTCGGCTATTATCTGCCCATGATGACCGGATCCGTCGTGGCCTACGCCCGTTCGGTGCCGCAACTGGCCGAGGATCTGCTGACGATCAGGCCAACGGCGCTGATTGCCGTGCCGAGGATCTTCGAGCGGGTGTTTGTCCGCATCCAGGGACAACTTAACAAGCAATCCGCGCTGGCGCGGGCCCTGTTCCGACTCACTGCCGGGGTCGGCTGGCGACGTTTCGAACACCAGCAGCAGCGCGCGGGCTGGCACCCGAAGCTGCTGGCCTGGCCGCTGCTGAAACGTCTGGTGGCGGACAAGGTCACCGCCAAACTGGGAGGGCGCCTGCGCCTGACGGTCAGTGGCGGCGCCGCCCTGCCGGTGCCGGTAGCGAAGACCTTCATCAGTCTCGGGGTGCCGATCCTGCAGGGCTACGGACTCACGGAGACCAGTCCTGTCATCAGCGTGAACCTGCCGCTGGACAACGATCCGGCCAGCGTGGGTGTCCCACTGAACGGTGTCGAGGCGCGCATCGGAGAGGATGACGAGTTGCTGGTGAAATCCCCTGGCAGGATGATCGGGTACTGGAATAATCATGCCGCCACCGCCGAGATGATCGACCCCGAGGGCTGGCTGCACACCGGAGACCAGGCACGCATCGAGCACGGGCACATCTACATCACCGGACGCCTGAAGGATATCCTGGTGCTCTCAAACGGCGAGAAGGTTCCGCCCATGGACATGGAGATGGCCATTTGTCTCGATCCGCTGATCGACCAGGCGCTGGTCGCCGGGGAGGGCAGGCCCTACCTCTGCCGCCATCCTGGTGCTCAATCCGGACGGCTGGCTGGGACTGGCGCGCCACTATGGTCTGGACGATTATGCGGAGGCGAGTCTGGAAGATGAAAAATTACGCAACCACTTCATCACGGTGATCAGGCAGCAGTTGAGCGACTTTCCCGGCTATGCGAAGGTACGACGGGTGATCCTGGTGCGCGAACCCTGGACGGTGGATAACGGCCTGCTGACGCCGACCCTCAAGGTGAAACGCGCCGTGGTGCTGGCGAAATTCGCCGACCGCATCGACGCCCTGTATGCCGGCGGGCCGGAATGAGCGATTGTGCAATCCCGCTACCAGCTTAAGTAGGCAAAACCTTTTTCCTGCAGCAGCATGAGATCCTCGGCGCCGATGGGCACCACCTTCGCGTAATCCACCAGGTCTTTCTCCGTCCAGTGCAGTGACAGCATGGTATTGCCGCAGGCGTGGAAGGACACGCCGTAGGCCGCCAGCGAGCTGGCGCGCTGCTGCAGTTCGCGCGGGATGTGCCGTTTTGGATGTGTTGCCAGCAGGTGCAGACCGGCGCCGAAGACGGAGAAAACGATCTCGACGTCATCGCCGTACTTGCGCAGCAACTCACCCGCCGAGAACAGGATGTGCTCCAGGTACTCCGGGTCGGCCTTGTTGCACTGATAGACGATATGGTGCGCCGAATCTTCCTCGAAGTGGGTTTCGGTGTGGTGCGCCTGTGCCGTCCGGAGTCCGAACAGCCCGCCCAGCAGGGCGACGGATTTCAGCATGGTCCGGCGGGACCGGCTGATAAATTTGCCATTGATCATCGGGGTTTCTCCTCGGGATGATGCCTGTCGTTGTTGTTTGTTATGGTCCACTATGCCTTTATTCGGGTTCCATGGCAAAGCGGTGCATGACCCTCCGGGATGAGTGCGGAGACGTTATTCCCGAGGCTTCGCGGCTTGTTCGTTTTCAAGCGCCTTTGCGGTGATCTCGCCATAGAGGCCGATCATCCGCGCCGCCAGCTCCTGCCATTCCGGATGGGTATCCAGCATGGGTTTGAGTTGCGCGGAACCCGCGAAGACCTCCTCCAGAAAGGCGATGTCCGCCTCGTTGAGCAGCCCGCCCTGATCGACCTTCTCCTTGAGCTCCAGGGCCATGGGCAGTCGCTGCTTCTCGAGCCGTTCCGCCAGTGCCTGGATAATGCCGGCCTCTTTGTCGGTGGATCCAGTCATTTTCTCCTCTCCTGTTTTTCGTGCATGCGGCTATTGAATTTTCATGACAGGGCAAAGAATAGCATGCTTCGATTCCTCCGGAGGGTGGCGGAATCAGCCGGCAATCCCCGCTCGACGCGACGTCGGGAGATGACTCCTGGACGACAATAAAGGTAAGCTACCCCCGGTGACAAGAGACAGGTGGTGTGTAGTACTAATGGTCAAACTGTAATTTCCATCCGCTCAGTACCTTCAATTTAGTGTTAACACATCCCGGCATACCCCGGCTGCTGCTTCGGAAGTACTGCTGTTCGCCCGCAGTGCGATACAAATAAGTTGCTTCCCGTCGACGCAGGCCTGTGGAACCACAAGCGCTGCCAGCGCTCTCCATGACTTGAACTCGCATTGCCAGGCGTCAGGCCCCACAATACTGGTATTCGGGTTGAGGGCCTGACCTTGCGAACAGTAATCACAATCCTTCTTCTGGTTGCATCGGCGGCGGCGCTGCGAATGCCTGGTCTTACGCTCAACAGCCTCTGGCACGACGAGGTTTTTTCTGCCTCCTTTACCGTCTGGCCGCCTAAGCTTGCCCTGATAGAGCTGGCTGGCGACGCGAACCCGCCCCTTTTCAGCGTGCTGCTCTTTATTTACAGCGCCGTTGCCGGCAATTCCGAATTCGCGCTCAGATTATTTCCGGCGGTAATCGGATTGATTACGCCTCCTGCCACTTTTCTGTTGCTCAGGCGACATCTGGGGGTGCGTACGGCACTGGTCAGTGCCATTCTTGTGCTGGTGCTCCCGGCGCATATTTATTATTCGCAGGAGGTTCGATCATACATACTCCTGTTCCTGCTGAGTATGGCCTCGATATCCGCGTATCTCGCCTTCCTGAACGACCCCGGACGCAGGCAGGCATGGTGGCTTGCAGGCACCTGCAGTCTGGTGTTTTGCTGCCACTATATCGGGCTGTTTCACGTTGCCACGATCCTGCCTCTGGCGGCCATCCAAACCGCACGAGGGACCCGGGAACGGCTGCATCGCCTGCGTGCGCTTGGTTTGAAAACCCTGATCCTGATTTCGCCCTGTTTGCCTCATTTTCTGTACAAGAGTGTGGCGATGAAAACCTTCTGGCCTGCACCCGTAGACTGGTCTACGATCGAGGAGACTGCGCTGCTGCTGTTCATGGGGGATACGCGATTATTCCTGATCTACAGCCTGCTGATCCTGTCCGCGGCCACTATGGCGGTATTTAATGCAGATCGCGCCGCTGCGAGGATCGTTGTTGGCCTCGCGGTTTTGTCGACCGTCCCGGTCGCGGGTATTGCCGTGCTGTCCCTGCTCTACCCGGATAGAACGCTGCTGATCCCGCGCGTGATGATGGCATTTGGACCCGCCGTCGTCACACTGGCAGCAATTGGCCTCGGCGGGTTAAAGGAACGCGTGTTCAGGTACGCAGCGTTGGCCGCTGTGTTGTTCATGTCTGTCTGGTGGCTGATGCAAAGCCATTACTATCAGGTGCCGACCAAGAGTGATCTCCGGGGCGTCGCGCGATATATCGCTACCCTTGAAAAGGAATCAGGTCCGATGCTGCTGGCGACGACCGAGAGCCCGGAGCGAACCCGACTTCGCGGGCACAACAGCTATTACTGGACGAACTACGACATCCGGAGCGATCTCCTGCGGCTGAACACGGGCGATACTGTCGAAGAGTCCTTTGCCAGGATTTATAGCACTCTTCGCGAACGTGACCTTGATGTGCTGGTGTTGTTTTCACAACACGTGGAACACAGCGAATTCTCGTCGCTGGTGCAAATCTGCCAACAGCGTCTGGGTCAGGCAGAAATTGTGAATTTTACCGGGTATAGTCCGGGAGCAACATTCGTGGCTGTCTTCAAGCTGGATGGTCTTCCCAGGCTGAATTGACCCGGGCACTGCCTATCCCCTGAGCGTGTTAAGGGTACTTATATAAACCTTTCTTTATTTGGGCCAGTCATGTCCTGTCAGGGTCCGTTGTGCGGAAACAGCCTAATCCGGCACTCGCCGTGACGCTTTGCATGTTGATAAGGACGATTTTCAATCGACTGGTATGCAACCGTAAAACGCTATTATCTCATCTGACTGAGGTTTTTAGAGATCCCATAAATATATATGCGGGCTGGCACACTAGTGATTTGCCAAATTATCGATTGCCTTGATTACTAGTTTTGCTGTGCGCTCATAGTTAAAAAACTTCGAGCGCTCCAATACCGCCTGTCCTGTTTCAAGTCTTCTTTTTTCGTCAGATAATATAGCTTTAAATATTTTCGAGAAATCTGCAGGATCTTCAGGGTCGGCTAAATCGACTACTCCATCCGTGATTTCCGGGCAGGCGCCGGTTGTGGCTGCGACCACCGGGCATCCACAACTCATGGCTTCAACCAGCGCCATAGCATAGCTTTCATAAAAAGACGGTAGTACAAATAATGATGCAAGATTCAGGATGGCCGGGAGATCTTCCTGTGGGATAAAACCGAGGAAGCGGATCCCGTCAAGTTCTGACTCGCTAAAGCCATACCACAAGAGAAACTCCTTGACACGACGGCCTGCGATAACGAGTTGATGTGGAATTTCGTGACGAACGTTGATGTAGGCACGAACAGTAGTTTGTGAATTCTTACCTGGAAAAAACGAATCTGATTTGTCCAGACCGGGATGATCTACACGCGTCGCAGAAAAAATAAATTGATCCGGAAGATCATATTTTTCTTTTATTGCATTCAAGATTTTCTTGTCTTCGATTTTCCTGAAACATGGATTGGGAGCGGGATAAGCTATAGTGACATTGTCAAATGGATGATTGATGTATTTCCTGCATTCATCAACCACAAATTGTGAGATGGGGAAGAGATGCTTTGATTTGCGAATATATATAGGCAGCATCATCTTCATATAGTTGCGATCGAGCCACTCATAGTGTTCTGGCCAAGCCCACCAGGCGGGCTCATGTAAACCCATGACGACCGGACAGTGTGTAATAATCGGCACACTGAATTTCGGGTTATAAATAACATCAGCATTCTCTTTCCATGCAAAATAAGGGACTGCAACCTGATCCCATAACAATTTGTGAGGAGCCTTGATCAGTATTTCCTGCGCGTTTGGATAATTTGCAAAACGGCTGAAAAATTTGTTCGTTTTATAAAATAATAAATAGGTGTTGTTCTGATCGAATTTGAGCATGTTTTCGACCAGGCCCATTATGATAGTTTGATGACCACTATCCTGATCCATGGCGCGCATCATAATTGCAATTTTCATAACGGATCCTGATTAGTGAGGAAACTCTACCAGGCTCAGTGGGTGAGCCACTGGGGTGCGTAAACTATACCCATGGTACGTTGAAAAGGAGAAATACCATGGCTATGTATCGTATCCAATTTTAACCCGGCGGAGTCTTACGGAATTCCTGCATCAGTACGGTACGGAAGAGCGTTGCGCGCAGTCGCTGGAACAGGCCCGCTGGCCAACCGTCTACCACTGCGAGAACTGCACAGGTACGCACTACTGTATCGTGATGTCCACTGCCGCAAGACCTATCAGTGTCATCACTGCCATTGCCTGACTACGTTGAAAGCCCGCACGATCTTCCATGCCTCGAAATTGCCGCTGTCTGGTACGCTGGTTTCAGGCCATGTGCCTGATGAGCCAGTCTAAAAACAACATCTCGGGTCTCGAACTGAAGCGCCAGCTGGGGGTGTGTTACCGCACCGCCTGGCTGGTCAACTTCAAGCTGATGCAGGTCATGCGGGAACGCCAAGCCGACTGCCTCCTGGGCGGGCTCGTGATCTCCGACGATGCATACCTGGGCGGTGAGCGGCGCGGAATGCGCGGGCGTGGCTCGGAAAATAAGATGCCCTTCATTGCGACAATCGACGTCGATGTCGTGGATCGTCCGGTGTGTGTGCGTTTTGATCAGGTCGAGGGCTTTTAGTCGGAGTAGCTCAGCGAGTGGGCGAAGCAGCATGTGGCACCGCAGAGTGCCGTGGTCTCGGTTGGTATGGCGTGATTTGCCGCCATCACGACCGCGGGCTGCCAGCACGAACCTCAGGTGGTTGGCGCAATGCGCCCCAGAACCGACATGCCCTGCTTTAACTGGGTTAACACCATGCTTGGCAACCTGAAAACCGCCTTGAGTAGTACCTGTCTTGCGTTCAATTTCACAAAAAATGCCGACCGTTACCTCGCTGAGTACCAGTACCGCTTTAATCGGCACGTTAACCTCAAGGCCATGATGCCACGCTTTCTCCGAGCCGCAGTAACAACTGGAAGTCGACCAGAGGCTTGGTTGAAAATGGCTGAGCTTCATCGCTAATCAGATTATTGAATATATCACCGGCCGACACCTTGGCGTTCGCATTCTTGGTGCGAAGTATTTTCAAATGGCTGTTTGGACGCCCTGGTGGATATCTTACGCATTAATAACAAAACAAGTTCGACCACCCGATCCAGAGTGTATTATACAACTAAGAATGAACACTCCACCGGCTAAAACCGGAAGGTTTGCAGATCTCCTATTAGGGGCTTTAAATTAATTTAGTGATGGAGAATCCAATTCAATGAATAATTATAATATTAAAAAAAGTATAGGTAGATTTCTAACTCCTCTAATGAAGATGCTGTTCCGGCTACTTCAGCCATTAGGCATTCATATTGTTCGGAATCATTATTATGAACCTATACCTGATACTAGAAAATTGGAGCCCAGAGTTTGGCGTAATGATTCATCACTTATCGGAATTAACATGAATGAAACTGTGCAGCTAAAAATGTTAGCGTCAGTTTTCCCTAAGTTTTTGTCTGAATGTGAATTTCCAACTCGTCCAACACCAAATCCGCATGAATTCCATCTTGGAAATAATCGATTTGAGGCATTGGATGCAGAAGTTCTTTACTGTTTTGTCCGACATTTTAAACCGCGTCGAATTATAGAAGTAGGTTCCGGGTACTCAACTTTGGTGAGCGCAAAAGGAGTAGTTGCCAATCATAAGATAGATTCTTTTGATACAGATTTAATTTGTATTGAACCATACCCAAATCAGTTAATAAAAAGCGGATTTCCTGGTCTTTCTAAAGTCATTTCAGAACAAGTAGAGAATACCCAATTGTCAATGTTCGAGGAGCTGGTTGAGAATGATATTCTGTTTATTGATTCTAGTCATGTTGTGAAAATCGGGAGCGATGTGATACATGAGTATCTTGAAATACTGCCACGCCTCAATAAAGGTGTTGTAATTCACATACACGATATATTTATGCCTTCCGAATATCCCAAACAATGGGTTTTACAACAACATATATTTTGGTCAGAACAGTACTTGCTTCAGGCTTTTTTATCTTTCAATGATTCTTTTGAAGTGATTTGGGCAAGTAGTTACATGAGCATCAACCATAAAGATAAATTGGAATCAATATTTCCGTCATGGAAGAATAGTCATAAGAAATTACCGGACAAAATTAAAAAATACGCTATTACAAAAGATGGCGAAAATGTTTGGCCAGTTAGTTTTTGGCTTCGGAAAACCAAGTAGTCGTCTAGGAGGGGGCGCGTCGGATTCAGCCTTCTGACTCCTTTACATTCTGCGTTGGTTCGCGACCTGATTCCGAAGCTTGGATCAAATAAACTGTGCTGCACGCTCAGAAGCGGGCATTTCTTCAGGGGATATCCCCCTGTCTACCCTGATCAGCTGGCCAGCGCATGCATTCGCTTCAGGTTCCAGGATAGGCACACCAGATTCCATTCACCTTGTGCCGCAGCGAGGTCCCGAAGGTGAAAACGTCGAAAGTCCAGCACCTCTTTGAGGGCGGTGTTCTGCGCCCAACACGTCCTGGCCCTACTGCAGTTTTGGCTACTGGCGCAAACAACTGCTATTTAGCCAAACATTTGGTTGTTGTGGTATTAATATTAATACACTGCTAACATAATTTGCGGATCATGAGAGCAACGTATCGTTGTGTTGGCACAACAGCCACTTGTTTGTGAGAAAAGTAAGCGTATTAGTATGATATAGAAACACTATGCGCCTCAAAATCGGGAATCTCTGGGCTGCCCTCCCACCATGTTCGCGACGATCACCTAAGTCCGACAAGCTCCTGGGTAGGATGCGGGCTTCAGTCGTGGAAGTGCTGGTCTCCATCTGTACGGTTGTGGTCTCACACACCGGCGCGCGTCTGGGGATCCCATGGGAGCCGTTGTTAACTAGCTAATGATCCGTCCGGGCCTGCCGACAAGGAAGAGAATCTCCGCCGGCAGCGGAGGAAAAAAGATTTTGTAAGGGCCGGCTTTTTTTTGGCGCAGGCCCGCCTGATTTACTCTTGAGGGTTTCCCCAGGGCTGTCAGCGGATCAAATTCGTGATGGAATGCATCGAGATGCGCTATGCGTATTGCAATCGTCAGTAATTATTTTACTCCTCGTGTCGGGGGTAATGAGACGAATAATCGACTCGTCGGGGAAGCCTTGGTCAAACGCGGTCACGATGTTACTGTTTTTACGCGACGCTACGATTCCGCATTACCCGGGAGCGAGATTCAGAACGGAATCCGGATCAGACGCTTTTTACCGCATACAGATGGAATTCTGGCTAAGTGGCTTATGAACGTTGCCCTGTTTTTTCGTATCACATTTGCCAGACTACCCTTTGATGTTGTACTTGTTACTCAATGTTCAGCACACGTTCCGGGGCCGGCTCTCGCAAACGTGCTGCGCCGCGTTCCCTTCATATTGCAACCGATCGAAGCCGGTGAACTCTCGGGCGACATTTCATTACGGGCACTGAGCCAGCTCAGACCTGGTATTCGCAAGGTGGTATCGAAGTCGCTCAGTGTTACTCGAAAATGGGCCTATCGTCGCGCGCACATGGTTGTTGCATTTTCTGCCGAGCTCGCTCGTGACGCGAAAGCTGCTGGTTTTCCTTCGGGGTCAGTGACCATTATTCCGAATGCGGTTGACACGGGACGGCTTACGCCTGTCACCGAGGCCGAGAAATCTGCGATTCGGACATCGCTTGGCATCGGTCCTCTGGCCCAGGTGGTCACCTCCGTTGGACGTCTGGTCCGAGGTAAGGGATTATCGACACTGATCGACGCCTGGGCCATGGTTACGCGTGACAACCCGGATGCATTGTTAATCATTGTGGGTAGTGGTCCGGGCGTTGACTCGCAGGATGACACCGAGAGTTCACTTCGGGCCGCAATCAATGCCGCCGGATTGAGCGAAAGAGTCCGTCTAACGGGCCAGGTGAGCGACGTAAAGGATTATCTTCAGGCTAGTGATTTGTTCGTTTTTACCTCGGAGCATGAGGGTTTTGGATTGGCCCTTGTCGAGGCCATGTCTTGCGGACTCCCGGTCGTCTGCACAAGAATCGAGGGTGCTGCGGCCGATGTGGTTGTTGATGGTGAGCACGGTCTGAAGTTCGATGCGGGCGATGCTAAAGAGCTTGGCGCCTGGATCCGGAAACTCCTCGCGGACGAACCGCTACGGAGGCGCATGGCAGACGCTAGTCGTGCTGTTGTTGCGCAACGGTTAAGCGTAGATCACATTGGTGAACTTTACGAACAGGCATTTATACGGGTGTCCTCCGGAAAGAGCGATGCTTCAGTATGGCGGCAAGACAGAAAGAAGTTCGGCGACACCTGAGGCACGACTGAAATAGTCATGAAAAGCGCGGGTACTTCTCTGTGATATTGGGGTTTTTCTCGTGGACGTGTGTCGCGCGACACTATTCGACTCGGTTCGGTCCAGGTTCTTCGTGCTTTTGCGTTATTCCCGGAAAATCGGGCGCACCCTTCCTGCGCCTGGTATCGCAAGCGCCGCCGCGCCAGACAGTGATTGGCCAGCGTGTCGATCATGAACAGAGTATGGGCGCTCTTCTCCAGATCACAGTAGCGGACCTTGGTAAAGCCGAACGTCAACTCTTGCTGCGAAGGTCTGCTGACTCGTCGAACACCATAGGTCGTAACAATGCGCGGATTATTGCAGATGTCAGCACGTCATCAGGGTTGCGCCAAGTCAGTCTGCACTGTTGACTGGAATTTAACCGGACACGAAGCGGTGGTAAACGATCAGCCGTGCCCCCTCGGATAGATCTTGAACATTCACTTTAAGATAGAACGCCGCCTGTCCGAAGACTCGCGTATACAAATTGGATTCATCCTATGAAAAGCTCGTTGTCAAAAAATGTCACGGCTCTGCTGGTGTGTGTTTTCCGTCCGGGGGCCATGAATGAATAACGTTTTAATTACCGGCGCTGCCGGATTTATAGGCTCACATTTAGCGGAAACCTGTGTCGAAAGAGGTTTCCATGTGAAAGCGTTTATTCACTACAATTCGCGGAATACCTGGGGCTGGCTGGATGATTCGCCATATAAGAACGATATTGAGGTGGTTTCAGGAGATATACGTGATTTTGATATTGTCAGTGCAGCTGTCAAGGGTGTTGATACTATTTTCCATCTTGCAGCACTTATTGGTATTCCTTACTCTTATGTTTCGCCTCTCGCCTACATCGAAACAAATATACGTGGTACCTACAATATTCTTCAGGCTGCGAGAAGTTCGAGTACGGAAAATATACTAATCACCTCTACCAGTGAAACGTATGGAACCGCGCAATACGTGCCGATTGATGAAAATCATCCTACCGTTGGTCAGTCGCCGTATTCTGCAACTAAGATATCCGCCGACCAGTTGGCTATAAGTTATTACCGGTCTTATGGTTTGCCCGTGAAACTGGTAAGACCGTTTAACAACTATGGGCCGAGACAGTCGGCTCGAGCAATCATACCAACTGTCATCTTGCAAATCCTGAATGGTATGTCCCGGCTCACCTTGGGAAACTCTCGTCCTACAAGAGATTTTACTTTTGTAAAGGACACGCCGACTGCTTTCCTGGAAATTGCCAAATCGGACGGCCTTTCTGGTGAGGTCACTAATGTGGGTATGAACAAAGAAATTTCGGTCCACGAATTAACAAAGTTGATTGCGCGTTTAATGGATGCGAATGTTGAAATTGTGACGGACGAGCAAAGGGTCAGACCGGATAATAGCGAAGTGGAACGGCTTATTTGTGATAATTCGAAGATCATGAGGCTTACGAATTGGAGACCGCAATACACTTTGGAGGACGGTCTGCGCGAGACGATTGAATGGTTGTCGAGAAACACACACCTGTACAAGTCGCAATTCTATAACGTTTAGGGGCAAGGTATGAAAGCCGTAATATTAGCAGGCGGGCTGGGTATCCGGCTCAGACCCTTTACCGAGGCAATCCCCAAGCCATTATTGCCAATCGGTGAAAAGGCAATGCTTGAAATCCAGATTCAGAACCTGGCCCGGTATGGATTCGGTCAAGTGTATGTTGCGACGAATTACAAGGCCGATTACGTAAAATCCTTTATCGGTGATGGGAAAAGGTGGGGTGTTGAAATCAAAATGAGTAAGGAAGAAATCCCGTTGGGAACGTGCGGTCCGCTGTATTTGTTGAAAGAAGATCTAGACGAGCCGTTTATTTTGATGAACGGTGATATTCTAACCACGATAGATTATAAAAAATTATATGATTTCGGTGAATCACAAACTTCTGACTTGACGGTTGTGACCACCGAAATCCAGACCCCTTTTAACTTCGGGCGTATCGAGTCAGGCGACGGCTTGATAATCAGTGTTGAGGAAAAACCTCCCATGGTCACTGAAATACTGGCCGGCATTTATTATATGAAGCCGTCCATCTTTCAGTATATTCCTGATAATCAATATTTCGGTATGGATGACCTGATCAAGAAAATGCTCTCACTGTCAAAGCCTGTGTCAAGATACTTAATGCGCGAGTATTGGCTCGATATCGGTCGCCTGGATGATTTTAATGAAGCCCAGGTGGCCTATGAGAAGCATTTTAAATAGTCAGGGTAGACAATGATTCCTCTCTCAGTTCCTAATTTCGCGGGCCATGAATGGAAATATCTCAAGGAATGTCTGGATTCCGGATGGGTTTCATCTGGCGAGTACGTAGATAGATTTGAAAAAGATATTTGCAGCTTCACAAGGGCAAAATATGCCGTTGCCTGTACAAACGGCACAGCGGCTTTGCAGGTGGCTGCGAGAATCTGTGGTGTTTCACCCGGGGATGAAGTAATAGT
This sequence comes from uncultured Alphaproteobacteria bacterium, assembly GCA_963770075.1. Classification (GTDB taxonomy): domain Bacteria; phylum Pseudomonadota; class Alphaproteobacteria; order Rhizobiales; family Aestuariivirgaceae; genus CAVVDT01. The sequence continues at coordinate 149,461 of CAVYOQ010000028.1, read as the reverse complement.
ACCAACAGTTACATTTATCGCTCCGATAAATGTCGTTCGCTATCTGGGCGCCGAGCCGGTTTTTATGGATTGTGACGACTTTTATAATATTGACATCGAGAAAACAATAGACTTTATAAAAAAACAAACAATTTTCAAGAATGGAATAACGTTAAATAGTATTTCCAGACGAAGAATCTCGGCTGTTATCCCGGTTCATGTTTTCGGCAATGCTGTTAACCTGGATCCGTTGATCCCCATATGTAAAGAGAGAAATATAAGGATAGTCGAAGATGCTACGGAGAGTCTGGGAACACATTATACAGATGGAAGCATAAGAAATCGTTACACCGGAACAGTAGGAGATATTGGGTGCTTTTCATTCAATGGGAATAAGATTATCACGTCTGGCGGTGGGGGTATGCTGGTTACGGATAGCGACGAATATGAGGCAAAAGCGAGGTACCTCATAAATCAGGCCAAGGACGATTCAGTAAGATATATACACAACGAAATTGGCTATAATTTTCGATTAACTAATATTCAAGCTGCAATCGGTGTCGCTCAATTAGAAAAATTACCCGATTATATTAAAATTAAAAAACGGAATTTTCAGGATTACTCTAACGAGATAAGTAAGATTAATGGGCTGCACCTCGCTAACGTACCAGACTATGCAAATACCAATTATTGGATGTATGCCTTGCAAATTTTGAGTGAGGTTTACGGAAAAGATCGAACCGGGTTGATGTTGCACCTTGAGAAGAATGGCGTGGAAACAAGGCCCTTATGGTATCTTAACCATTTACAGATCCCTTTTAAGAATTGTCAAAGCCATTGTATTGAGAAGGCCTATGACTTGTGTGAAAGGACGTTAAATATTCCTTGCAGTGTTAGTCTGTCTGCAGAGGAGGTTCATCAGGTCATAAGGCTCTTGAAATAACAATGAATCCTGCCTCCGTAAAGCAGATCCATTTTTTCCAACCCTCTGTTGGATGACAACAGGCATATTCGTGGTGTCTTTTCTGTCCACTTCGCCGGGATTATCGTAACGATAGATATACCATTTCGAACCGAAATAATCTCAGGGAAGTGGTCGAAACGAATTGAAACGCCATCATGGAATGGTTGCGCAATTGTCAGCACGCCTACTTGTCTTTCTGCCGATCAATTACATTGTCTGTTTTTCCCGTTATCTCTTTTGAGACAGAACGTTTCCCTGGACCGGGCATGCTGCACTGGTCGTATATCCCGATGGCTGCTGATGTTTGAGATCCCGCTGAAAACCTGGCCACTTCGCGAGGGGATGTCATGGAAAAGGACGCCGCACTGGATGCCGGATCATCCGCCGGGGCGGATGGTCACGGAGGACTTTGGAATTTCGCCGTACCGCGCAGATCAAAATATGGGGGGCGAATGACACAACCACAGGGCGAGATTACGCACGAGGCGCAAGTCACGGCACGGAACATGTCGGTGGTGCTTCTGCTTAAGCTCGCACAGTACCCGTTCCTGGTACTCTCGGTACTGTTGATCCCGCGAATGATGGGTCCATATACATACGGTGAGTATGCACTGATTTTGTCTGTCGTTGTGATGATGGCATCGGCGACAGAGCTCGGCCTCGGAGAAATCTGCGGCAGGTTCGTCCCAAACCTTGAACTGCGAGGCGACCCGCACTTGCTGCAGCAGTTCACCACGGGTTTGCTTGCTGCGAAAGTCACACTCGATGTACTTGTAGCGGGTCCGGTGTTTCTGCTGCTGTGGGCCGCGTACGGAGATCGTTTTCCGGTGGCGTATTTCCTTTTGGCCATCTCGATTCTGATCGTCCAGGATTTGGGTTCGGTGCCGTACGGGCTGATGTTCGGACTGAATCGGCTTAAGCTTTACGCACTGCGCCTTCCCTTGAGGCGTGCGCTGACCCTGGTCCTGGTCATCGTTCTCTATCATTACTTCGGTCTGTATGGAGCTATCGTCTCAACCCTCCTGGTTGAGGGAATTCTCACGGGACTAAATCTATTCTGGGCGCGACACTTTCTCCGTCTTCAATACTTTCGTGTGGATATGGCGTACCTGAAGCCGTATCTCATGTTCGGATTTGTGTTCTTCGTATCAAGCGGGGTCACCACGGTTTGGCAGAGGGCTGGAAACCCACTGGTCGCGTATCTGACCGGGGATTCGCGAGAGGTGGCTCTATTCGATATTCCGAATCAGATTTTTCTGATCACAACCGCATTTCTTCTTGTTACCATCGGCTATCTCGTTCCGATTTTTATGCACCTTCTCGCGAAAGGGAAGGAGCAAAAGCTGGTTACCTGGTCCAATCTCCTGTTGAAGTATGTCTTCGCGCTTTCCACGCTAATGGTCGGTGGATTCCTGATTTCAGGGCAAGAGTTAATCCCGGTCATGATCGGACGTGAATTTTCCGCGATCTATCCAAACGCGGTGATTCTGATGATGGGAATCTTCCCGATGATCGTGGTCCAGCTTGGATACGTTTTCTGTGTTGTCTACAATGAGGCCTGGAAGTACCTTTGCGCACTTGTATGCGCGCTGATCACATTCGTCCCGGCGACTCTCGTGCTTGTCCCGCATCTGGCGTCGATGGGTGCCTCGCTGGCCATGTTAATGTCAACTGTGGTCGCGGCCTTCGTTCTTGGCGTAGCCTATTGGCCTCGAATGGCCCCGTCTCTTCGTGATGGTGCGCAAGTGGTTATGTTTGGCATCGTATTCGTGCCGTTCTGGTTTCTTCGGCAAGATTTAACCATCAATTTGCTTCTGGCCGCGCTTGCGGGAAGCGTTTATCTCGTCGTGCTACTGTTCACGCGGAAGCTGCGGTTTGAGGAGATATTCGAAGTAATCCGGGCGGCCCGTGTTCAGCCGACGGCTTCCGAATAATAATTCATTAAATTGGGTAGGTGCTCACCCTTGGAGGCATGCGATGAGTTCCCGAAAAACACGGCCAGGACGAATAACCAGAACACTGAGTCTGACCGTTATCATTGGAAGTATTTTGATCCTTGGCGGGTACTATGCCGCGTCACGCTATACATCCGGCGGACCTGGTGCGAATAACCTCAAACCGCCGTACCCTCCCAGCCCTGTGATTGAACAGATCAACTTCGATTTTTCCACTCTTAAACGGGAAGCCCCCGGGAGCGATATCTGGGCAACAGGGTGGGCTGATGACGGAAATCTCTACACTTCGTGGGGGGACGGCGGCGGGTTCGGCGGAACGAATTACGATGGGCGGGTTTCGATGGGCGTGGCGCGCATTGAGGGAACACCGGAGGACCTTAGGGCTTTCAATGTATGGGGAGGGTTTAATCCGGAATCGAATGAGCCGCCGTTCCCGGGCAAAGCCGAGGTGATAGTTTCGATCGATGGCGTATTGTATATGCCGGTCAGCAAACAGGACGTCTGGAATATCGCCAAGATGTCGAAATCATCGGATCACGGACGCACCTGGATTTCGGGGGGATGGGATTTTTATCTGCAACCGACTTTCCTGGATTACGGCCAGGCTAATCGATGGGCGCCCGACAGTTATCTCTATTCATACACTGCGACGGAGGGCAGAAATGGTTTCTATCTCATGCGCGTGCCGAAGGACAAGATAATGATCCAGAAAGCGTATGAGTTATTTGCCGGACTGGACCGCGATGGCCATCCGATCTGGTCAGATGATCCGGCGAATAAGAAATCAGTCTTCACCGATCCCAACGGAATAGGGTGGTGGATGAGAGTGGTTTATAACAGGGGCGTCGGGCGATATCTTTTGACCACATCTCACGGAAGCGAACCCGGGGACGGTTCATGGGGTATCTTCGATGCTCCGGATCCATGGGGACCCTGGACGACGGTGGCTTATTACTCGAATTGGATCGACTCTATGAAAAAGATTTGCTTTCAATTTCCGTCGAAATGGATCAGTCCCGACGGGAAGACCCTCTGGATGATTTTCTCGGGGAGAGGAATTTATGATTCATTCAACGTTGTCCGGGCCGAATTGAAACTGAAAACACCTGTGGTGAGTAATCAGATAGAATCGAATGGGAGTCACGTAGAAAAATGAGCGCGAACGTAGCGTGGTTGCGGTCTTCGCCATCGATGAGGCGCTGCACGTCATCAGCGTGCGCAACTTCGCCGGAATACGCAACAGTTGGTCAGTATACAGCCCAACATCCAGAATAATCTAGCAACACGAATTAACTGTTTAATGATCCGAACTCTGATCTAAAGCCTCGTTCCTCTTTTCTTTGTCGGACAGCATCCAAAGAAATCCAATGACTACGATCAGGTAAAAGGCGATGAAAAAGCGATTCCAGGTTACAGGATACAATAGAAAATGTGTCGCGATATATAGCACTGGTAAGGGGCCGAAGAGCATAAGCCTAATGTCGATAGCGTTTCTGAAACGCATGAAGCCCGACACCTTCCAGAATCTGTTCAATACGAGAATGGCTATTGCCGTAAAGAACAAAAACTCTTTATCGAAAAGCGCTTTTTTCAACCCTGCATAGACCTGCCATAGATACTGCGTTGGCGTAAAATGACTCGTAAGCAACGAGGGGTCATATGCATGTTCACCATCAATAAAAGTGAAATAAAATAACGTTTGCCAGCCATAATTGCCAGCCCACAAGTTTATTAGCACATACGTACACACCGTCAAGCCGGCGCTAATCAGAAGACTTCTTGCACTGAATTGCTTGACCCAGAAAAGATACAGAATAAGAATTCCGCACCAAATTATCAGATCTGTTCGAATCAAGACCGAAATCGGCAGTAGCACCAAAACCCACACATTGCCCTTGAGAGTAAAGACAACCGTGAGGAGGACAACGAACAAGGCAATCGCATCCGGCGTTGATAGAGCAGCGAGATCAAAAATCCCAAAAGCACCTGCAAAAGCCGGAAGAATCAAGGCGGAAATGAAGTCCAGATTTTCTTTTGCCAGGATTAGCAAGAGGAGCATAGAGGCTGACGCGAAGGCTGCAGATATCAAATGAGTAGCCAGGAATATATTTATATCTAACTTGTGCAACGCCAATACCATTGCGTTATAAATTAACCGCGGCTTATAAAATGGTAGCTGCTTGCTAAAATATCGGGCATCCAATGCCATCGTTCTGTGAAACTTGTGGCTATCCGTTAGATCCAGGTAACTTTTAGCCCCGACGTGGTTTTTTAAAGCGGAATATATATAACCATGTATTTTCTCGATGTCCCTTGTCTCCAGCGCCAAAGCGGATGCGGTATAGGGAATCATGTCCCAATTATATGCAGGCCGGTGAATTCCAGTCCATAAAACCAACATTGCACAACAAATGTATAGCCCATTAAGAAAGGCTCCAGCCATGCTGTCGACTAAGAATATCCGCCCGACGTTCTTCGTTAGGTAATTCACATCGACTCCTGGTGCATGAAGAGATTAAAGGTTTAATCGCTTGAAGATTCTCTCTGGGATTGACTTAAGGAGTCAATACCAAGGTGCGTATATCTCATCGCACCGATGTTCTACGGCGTCGGTAATACCCCTGATTACGTAACTGGCCAGAACGGACTTGCTGACCCTGGATGACTGGGGGCTGGAAAAAATGACCCTCAGTCAGCGCAACGACCTGCTGGAAATCATGGAGGATCGTCACGGCATTAAATCCACCTTGATCACCAGCCAGTTGTCCATTCTCCAATGGCACAAAGCCATCGGCGATGCCACGCTGGCTGACGCCATTCTGGATTGTTTATTACACAGCAGCCACAAGCTGACACTCAAAGGAGAATCGATGCGGAAGATCATGAGTGAACTGACTGAATCCGATCACTCACAGTGATACTATCGGACACATCGCGTTGGGAAGATCGGATGATCGAATAAAACCAGAACAGGTGATCGGAATCACCAGAATACGCAGAAGTTCCACGATGGTAACTGATGGTGCGCTAGCGGTGCTGGTTCTCCGTCAATCCAGTTCATATTTATTCTTGTAATCCTCCGCGAGCGCACGATCCTGCTGTTCTTTCCTGAGAATCGCATTCCCGCAGACCAGCCAGTCGATCTCGGTCCCCATGAAGCACCGGAAGGCATCTTCCGGGGTACAGACGATCGGCTCACCCCGCACATTAAATGAGGTATTGACCAACACCGGGCAACCGGTAAGTTCCTTGAACTTCGTGATCAAGGCGTGATATCTCGGGTTTGTATCCGCATGTACTGTCTGTATGCGCGCCGAATAATCGACATGGGTGACGGCCGGTATGCTGGAACGCTTGATATTGAGCTTGTCGATGCCAAACAGCGCTTTTTCTTGCTCGGTCATCTCGCGTCGCTTGTCTTTCTGCACGTCGGCGACCAGCAGCATGTAGGGGCTGTCGTGATCGAGTTCGAACCACGCGTTGACGTCTTCCCGCAGCACCGAGGGCGCGAACGGTCGGAAACTTTCCCGGTATTTGACCTTCAGATTGAGGGTCTTCTGCATGGTCTCGGAACGCGGGTCCCCAAGCACCGAGCGCCCGCCGAGCGCACGCGGGCCAAACTCCATCCGGCCTTGCAGCCAGCCCACCGCCTTTTCATCCGCCAGAGCCCGGGCTGTCTGATTGATCATCTCCGCTTCGGACACCGTTTCAAACACGGCCCCGCACGCCGTCAGGCGCCGCTCAATCTCCTCCTGGCTGTAGGCCGGACCCAGGTAGGCCCCGCGCATGCTATCCGGCTTCACGACCTTCCGGTCATTGCCCAGCTCCCGGTGCCAGGCCGCCAGCGCCGCACCCACCGCACCGCCCGCGTCTCCGGCGGCGGGCTGAACCCAGATATCCTTAAAGGCCCCGTCTCTGAGAATCTTGCCGTTCGCGACACAGTTAAGCGCAACACCCCCCGCCATACAGAGATACGGGATGTTGAACTCCTTTGCCAGACTGCGCGTCAGATGCAACACGATTTCCTCGGTGACGGCCTGAATGGAGGCGGCCATATCCATGTGAAACTGCGTCAACAGATCGCGTTCCGCTTTTCTCACCGGTTCGCCAAACAGTGCTGTGAACTTGTCGTTCGTCATGGTCAGGCCGGTACAGTAATTAAAATAGGACTGATCCAGACGGAACGAGCCGTCGTCTTTCAAATCGATCAGCTTGTCGAGGATGAGATCCTTGAATCGGGGTGTACCGTAGGGGGCCAGGCCCATCACCTTGTACTCACCACTGTTGACCTTGAAGCCGGTGTAATAGGTGACGGCCGAGTAGAGCAGTCCAACAGAGTGCGGGAAATGGATCTCCTTGACGATCTCGAGCTCCCTGCCGCGGCCGATCGCCACGGTCGTGGTCGCCCATTCCCCTACTCCGTCCAGGGTCAGAACGACCGCCTCCTCAAAGGGGGAGGGAAAGAAGGCACTGGCCGCATGACTGTAATGGTGCTCGGAGAACAACATCTTCGAAACGTCTTTAAAGGACTTATCATGCTGTTTGAGATCCTTGAACAGCATATCCTTCTGGAACAGTTTCTCGCGCAGCCATACGGGCATGGACATGCTGAAGGAACGCAGGCCGCGCGGGGCAAAAGCGACATAAGTCTCGAGCAGGCGCTCAAACTTGAGAAACGGCTTGTCGTAAAACGCGATATAGTTCATATCGCTCAGCTTGAGCCCGGCCTCGGACAGCACATAATCGACCGCATGGCGCGGATAGCGGGGATCATGCTTTTTGCGCGTAAAACGCTCTTCCTGGGCGGCGGCGAGGATTTCCCCATCGACAAGGAGAGCGGCCGCGCTGTCGTGATAGAACGCGGATAGGCCCAGTATGGCGGTCATGTCAGAACAGCGTGTAGATAAACGGAGCGACCGCCGACCCATGACTGAGCACGATCAGCCCGCCAAGTAGCACCATGACGATTAAAATGGGGAGCAGCCAGAATTTCTTGCGAACCTTGAGAAAACTCCATAACTCGGCTAAAAATGACATGATTACCTCAGAACTGGTTTTTCATTGAACCCATCGGGTTTTCTGTTTTGCTGCGACTGATCCAGTAGCTTTTGGCATTGCGGTCGAACTTGAGTGACAAAACGTCTTTGCGCAGCAAACGCATGATTAGCGCGGTCGGCGTCACGGCAACAAAAAACAACAGGGAAATGACAATGGGTGCAATGATTCGGCCAAGCAGCAGCCCGAATTTGAACCAGAGGATATTCAGAGGACGCAGGATGGCGGGGGCAAGCAATCCAAGACCGAGAAATACTGCCGCCGCCAGCAGAGACCAATGACGCAACTCGCCTCCCCTGATGAGGGGCGCTATGCCGATGATTGTGAATACGATGGCAAATACCACGCCGAAGCTACGCTCCGATCCAACCTTTGCTTCGTGGTGACCACTGTGCTCGGACAAGCTTGTTTTTCTCTGTTTCATTAAACTTGACGACTATGGACTAAAACCCTGAATCGTCCACTTGACGGGGAAGCTTGCGCTCATGCCTTATCTCTACTGCAAATATGTTTCAGTATTCTTGATAACAAATAATTATTTTCTAGCACCTCAGTCTCTGACAATTATATATACCATTTTGGTGTACAGGAATTGTGCAAAGCAATAATACTTTGATCCTCAAACAATACCTCCTCAATATCTAAATTATCACTAAACCAAAACTTCCTGTATTTCCACTTTGTTAAGTGATCGCTTATATTAAAAGCAGCTATACGGCTCTGTGATCTCAGCTACTCGCGCATTTACAACACCATTCAGATCTGTGTTGGTCCATAGCGCGACTCGGAGACGGGCATTGATCACACTATGTCACACACAAGCTTTTGTGTACCGACAGGCGTCACGATCAGGGCGCCTTTCATACCGCGGTCGCGATGGCTCTTGAAGAAGAGCAGCTTCTTGTTACAGTAGAATTTGTACGTACCGGGAACCAGGGGTGTGATTTCAACGGCTTCCGTCTTGCCTGCACTGACATCGGTGTTCACGTCCAGTCCGGCATTGTCTGCCTTCAGCGTAAAATTATGTGGCGTCAAGCTGTCGGTATTGGTCAGCTGCAGCTGAACGGTCTCTCCGGCTCGTACGGTGATCTCGTCGGGGGTAAACCGGTAATTTCCCATCTTGACTGCGATACTGCGTGTGGGTGTTGCCGCCAGCAGTTCAAGAGGATTCAGGACACCCCCTCCGAATGATAAGACTGCCAGTATGACCAAAATGGTAGATTTCGTTGCAGTGTAATCGTTCATGGTAACGATTCGTCGTTCCGCCTCATAAGCATGGCACAGGATAGTCTGACTTCAAGCGGGCGTTGCAAATCGACAGCCGGGATTCAGCCAAGGTTCAATTGCCAACCAACCAATATCCCGAATGGCAGTGGGCTCGCCTTGAAACAGCAGAGGGCGACGTTGCAGAGTGAATTGACTGGATCGAATGATGCCCGGCAACCGTTGCCTCAGGTGAGCTTAACCCCGGCACTCGACATAGGCACCGTTCTCCGTTTCCGTGCAGGAGAGGACCTCGAAAGACTCAACGCGGTTGATCTTCCCGATGATGGAGAAGAAGCGCTTCACCTCGTCGAGGCCACGATAGAGGCCGAAATGCGGAACCTCACTGGAGCCGACGAGCTCCCACTCAATTAGGGGGTCCAGCAGTGCATAGATCGCCTGAAGATCGCCGGCGAGGAATGCTTCGTAGAGCTTCTTTGCTACAGCGCAGTTCGGTTTTTCTTGTGACATGCGGGGCTCATTGTGTGTAGACGATGGTACAACGATACCGATTAAACCGACGAAAGGATCCGCACATCAGAAATCGCCGCAATGCTGCGGCTCCAACGGATTGTGTCGGCGCTCAAGCTCGACATTCACTTCCATATGTTGTTCCTCGACGGGGTGCAGGATAGCCTCCAGGAGCAAGTCTATCCACGACCTCATTCCAAGGGGGAAATCATGAACCGGCCATACACGCCGCGCGTCTTTTTCAGCCGACGCATCCCGGAAGAACTCTGCCGGGAATGCTCGCCCGTGCAGGGTGCGGTTGCGGGGATTTCGGATCCGTTTCGTTCTCCACCAGAGCATCACCCATGGGCGCGGTGGCGGTGTACCAGGGTATGCCACTGTCCTTGCCGGATCCTGCCGCCGACATAGAATACCGAGACGATCAATCCGCACAGTGCCAGGTTCGCATCCACCACGAATGCCCGCTGAATCCCTGTCGTCAGCGAGGTCGCCGTGGCCACCAGCGCCGTATTGAACCCGAGGCCGACCGAGCCGCCCGCTACCTGGCACATGTACACGATGGCGCCGGCCAGGCTGGCCCGGGAGGAATCCACGGCGGTGATCGCCGCCGTGGTGATCGATGAATAGAACAGTCCGATACCGATGCCCAGCACGACCATGCCGGGGACCAGTTGCGCGTAGGCAGTCGTCGCGTCCATGCGGGACAGAAGCCATATTCCTACCGCCAGGCAGGCGGAGCCGGCCGAGACGACCGTCTTGGCACCCAGGCGTTCATAGAGGGGGCCGGACAGAAAAGAGACGAGCGCGAACGTGCCCATCACCGGCAGCAGCCCGGTGCCCGAGCGGATCGCCGAATAACCGAGCTGCTTGATCATGAACTGCGGCAGGTAGAGCAGGGCCGCGAAAAAGATCGCGGACATCAACAGCGTTGCGAGACACGCTGCCACGAAGATGCGGTTCCCGGTGATGTCATCCGGTACCAGGGCATTGTTGCCGGTACGTCGCTCTATGATGGCAAAGGCGGCCAGCCCCGCGGCGGAGACGGCGAATAGCCCGAGGATTCGGGGATGTGTCCAACCCACGTCAACGCCCTGGTCGAGCGACAGCAAGAGGGCGAACAGGCCGATCGACAGGGCGAGGATACCGGCGTAGTCGATGCGCGCACGGGCACCGTCCGGCCTGTCCCTGGCCACCACCCGCCACGTGACCAGCACGGCAAGTGCGCTCACCGGGAGGTTCAACAGGAAGATCCAGCGCCAGCTGGCAAGGTCCGTGAGGGCGCCGCCGAGTGTCGGACCGATGCAGTTGCCGAACCCGGCAACGCCTATGATCAGGGCGCCCGCCAGCGCCGCCCGGCTGGCCGGCAGGAGTGTATAGGTCATGCCCAGCACCGCCGGCCACATCAGGGCGCCGCCAATGCCCATCAAACCGCGCGCGAGCAGCAGCATCCACATGTCCGTCGCCAACCCGCCCAGCAGGGAGAATCCGGCGAAAATGGCGGAACCAATAAAAAAGATCAACCGCCGCCCGAACATGTCCGCCAGACGCCCGCCGGTGACAATGAGGACGCCGAACACCAGCGTATAGCCGTTGATGATCCACTGCACCGTGGTGATGTCGGTGGCGAACTCCGCCTCGATGGCGGGAAGCGCCACGGAGAAGGCGGTAAAGTCATTGGCAATGACCAGCACGGCCAGGCTCATGGCGACCAGCCCGAGGATAATCTCACCGCTCAGCGGTTCTTTGTTGGTTTCCATCGTACATTCCCCCCAATCTCCAGAATGTTTCCTGCGCCGAGCGGGATTAATGAGATCCTGTCGACTTTTGGAATCTCAGCTCACGCCAGTACGCACGCATACCGGTTTACTCCGTTGTCAGAATAACAACCGCCCGCCGCCGGCGGACCATTCGAGACGAACAAGGCCGCGGCAAGGCCATACGGCGGGGGTGTCGAGGGCTTGCCAACAGGCGCGTGCGCATCGGCCAGGCTCCTAAGCGGTTATCCGGCAGACTTCAGCGTGACGCAGGTCTAAACGGTCGTATACAAGGATAGGCGATAATCGTCAAGATCGATGGAAAAATCGATGCGGTCAGGCTCAATTGATCCGTCAAGTTCGTAACGTCTGATGGCTCGCTCTCTTCACGCGCCCATGGGTATCTTGAGTCCATCGGGGCAGGGTAACCTTCACATGGCTGGGTGTTATTTCATATGCTGGAGCGGCATCACACCGAACGCCTCACTGCACTGATGGACGAACATCTGCAGCAATGGCACCATCTGAGGAAACTGCTGAGCACAGCTCCGCTCGGACATGAAACTTGGCACCATTGAATTGTGGATATCGGCTCCTGAAACAACAGAAGGCATCAGATTTGCTATCCATTATGTCAGGCTTAGGGCGACATCAAACTTGATACGGTGCGCCTCATCGCCGAGACCGGTGTGGATCGCGGCTTGAGCAGCAGCCTGACCGAGGATATACATGTAATCGATTTATCGATGAGGTTTCGAGCTAAGTCATGTGTCAACTGTTAGGGATGAACTGCAACATCCCCACCGATATTTGTTTTTCATTTACCGGCTTCCAGAAGCGCGGCGGCGACACCGACGTGCATGCCGACGGCTGGGGCATCGCGTTCTTCGAGGGCAAGGGGGTGCGGTTATTCCTCGATCCGCAGCCTTCGGCACAATCTCCGGTCGCCGAACTGGTGCGCCACTACCCGATCCGTTCACTCAACGTGATCGCTCACATCCGCAAGGCGACGCAGGGTATCGTGTCGCTGGAGAACACCCACCCCTTCCAGCGCGAGCTGTGGGGAAGATACTGGGTGTATGCGCACAACGGCGATCTGCCGCAGTTCCAGCCCGAACTCGACGGCAGCTTTCTGCCGGTCGGCAACACCGACAGCGAACACATTTTCTGCTGGCTGTTGCAAAGCCTGCGCCAACGGTTCGGTGATGTGCCGCCGACACGCGACGAGCTGTTCGCCGCACTGCACGAACTGATTGACCCACTTTCCCACATGGGAATTATCAATTTCCTGCTGTGCAACGGCGATTGCCTGTTTGCGCACTGTTCCACCGAATTGAGCTACATCGTGCGGCGCGCGCCGTTCAAGACGGCGCACCTGAAGGACGAAGACCTGATGGTGGATTTCAGTGAAGTGACCACGCCGAATGATCGCGTGGCGGTAGTCGCCACCCAGCCGCTCACCGACAATGAGGATTGGGTCACCATGGAGCCCGGTTCGCTGTGGCTGTTCCACGATGGCGAGGTGGTGAGCCACCGCGCCACACAACCGAGCCCGATAAAATCGTTATCGGGGGTTTGAATGATTTCATTGCGCCCCATCTGTGTGGCCTTGAAATATTGAAACGAATTCCATGAGCGACTCCCTGCATACCCGGTCCTTTAGCATTTTATTATCTGACTATCAGATCCGTCTGACATCTGGAACATACCAACAGATCAAGCGACGGCACAGGCATTGGAGCTTGCCGGGTTGTGATGCTCATTTACAACCGCAAGTAATCGTGCCGTGGTGATGCCTGAGCCGGGTTGCCTGAGTTAAGTTTTCCCTGTGCCGGAACCTGCACTCGAGACTATGCACATACAGGCCCTTCTCCCGATTACTTTGATTCTCGACGTTGAAAAAAGCGGGGCTGGCAGTCAACCAGCCCTGTTTTCTTATTTACTGGTGGGTTGGCCATTTGTTGCTTTCTTCCAGCTTTTTGATGCGCGCCTTCAGCTGTTCAATTTCCGCTGCATCGGAAGCAGAACCCGCTGCCGGAGCACCATTAGCGGGAGCGCCACTGTATCCAGGAGCGCCACTGTATCCAGGAGCACCGCCGTAGCCACCGCCATAGCCAGGAGCGCCGCCATAGCCACCGCCATAGCCAGGAGCGCCGCCGTAGCCACCGCCATAGCCAGGAGCGCCGCCATAGCCACCGGGGCCACCGCCGTAGCCGCCATAGCCGGGACCGCCGCCGTAGCCACCGGGGCCACCGCCGTAGCCGCCATAGCCGGGACCGCCACCATAGTCATTGTAGCGATTAGAGTTACTGTTACCCCCCATCCATTTGGATGGATTCATCATGTTGCCCATATCCATCGCATGGGCTGTACCGGCAAGTAGTAAACCGGAGGCCACGATTGCCGTACTGAATTTTATTGCCTTGTTTCGCATATGCTGCTCCTTTGTCTAGATATCCAGTGTTGCTGTCTTCCAAGAAAGCTCTGATCAAGCTTGTCATTTCCGCCAAAGCTGAAAGCCACTCCCTCCAGAATCAGTGGATTACTGGATCACCGCTTTCGCGGGGATGACTTGTTCAGAGATTTACTAAGTATAGACAACGCAGATTTAATGTCGCTCTCAGGACAAATGCCACCACTGGGTGCTAGCTGACCAAAATATAGTATGGCGTTGCTTCCCGGGCTATAACTTTCTTTCGTTATCCAGCGCCTTTTCTGCGATCTCTTCGTAGAGATGGATCACCTCGGAGCAAAACTGATGCCATTCCGGGTGTCGATCTATCAACCGCTTACTTCGCTGGGCATCGAGCGTAACCTGGAACATAAATTTTGAATCCGACTCACTAAGCACTCCGCCCTCGTCGACCCTTTTCTTAAGCTCAAGTAATCGAGGAAGTCTCTGCTTCTCGAACCGCTCCATTAGCGCGTAAATGGCGCCAAGTTCATCCGCTGATTCTTCCATGCTCTCCCTCGTAATTAGCGTGTCAAATACTCGGGTTGATCGCGACGGGTTATAGCTACCTCGTTTCCTCTGGAGCATGGCATTTCATAACTGGTTTCCGCTGATTCACTACCTTATGCACTCCGACGCCTTATTACTTTCCAGTATAGTAAACATTCGCAAAACTGGTTCCTCGCTCAGAAAAGAGCAGTAGAGCTTGCCGTGCCGCTTGGCGGTGGGTAGATAAAATCGCTCAGCATCCCAAAGCCGGCACTCCTGCCCGGAGGCGGCTGGAGCCTGGATATGACATTCCCATGTATGGGTGCATATACTCACCCTGCTGGCATCCGATCTGCACCGTTCGTTCTGTTCGCGCTGGTTGTGCCTGAATCCGGGTATTTTCCCGGGATACCCTTTCGCCTTATGTGCGCCGCCGAACTGAAAATACATAGCCAATGCGATTAGTATGATTCAAACGGATATCGGTTGATTGCTGAATCAGCTATGGGAGCATCCCTCCGTCGATGATTGCAGGACACCTGGAACAAGGTCTGCTGTATACATTCCATACAAATCAACTTGAGGTAGCAGATATGAATAAACTGACCAAAACATTGGTGCCACTGCCATTGCCGGCGCCATGGCGATTCCCTTCACGGCAGCTCAGGCCTGGGGTCCATGGGGTGGTGGTGGTCCCTGGAGTAATGGCTGGGGTAATGACAGCTCGGGTGAGGGCTGGGGCGATGGCTCCGGCGATATGGACTTCAGCATGAGCGGTAGCGGGCATGGCAGTGGTTATGGGCGTGGGTGGTCGTGGTTATGGCTCTGGCTATGGTTATGGCGGCTATCCGGGTTACGGCTATGGTGGCTATGGCGGTCCTGGCTATGGCGGTGGCTATCCAGGTGCGTATGGTGCGCCGTATGGTTACGCTCCCCCGGCGGCTGCACCTGCACCCGCACAACCAGCCGCACCGGCCACTAGCCAGTAACCTGTAACCTGTAAAGTCAGAAATACAGACAACCCTGACAGGGATGTGTGGGGGTTGTTATTCTTCAACGTATCAATTTGTCTTTATCATTAAGTTATCAAGGCATATGGGTGAAAATCTGTTAGCGTAGTCGTCCAAGGTGTGTAACGGGGATGGCTATTCTGGTGCGATGTTCGACTATAGCCACATGAATCTGAATGCCAGGCTTCTGTACATTTCTGCCGTTCCAGCATTCTGAACGAAGGTCAACAGCGGTCGAAAGTCGCCGTTAAGTGATCGCCTATATTTAGATAGAGACATGGCGGTACGGGTGGGCGTGTACTTGGTCATGAAGATCACTTGGTCCAACTTTTATGCTTAACGACTAAGCTTACCCGTTGCGAGCCGCGTAGCGGTGAGCAGTCAGGTGGAGCGTCGTGTTAGGCGAATCAACTGCGGTCCATGACCCATTGCTTTGCAGCCTCAAGGTCCCCCGCAGAAAAATGCCTGATCTCGGCTGACACAAAGTGTGATGCCAAATGTTCTGCGACATTTCCCAAGGCAGAATCGGTTACGAGGCCAATCTTCTTGATACGCTTGTGATGATCTCGCACGAAGCGGAGGTGGGCCGCCATTGCTCCAAGACTCTCCCATCCGGGAAACGTAGTAGCCTCAATGATTAAACCATCGAGTCCACCGGTTTTGTCAATGTATGGGTCAACCGCTTTCGCGACTTGCACGAAGTCGTCTCGCGCGAACGCGGACTTTGGTCGAAGATACAGAATGGAATGCTCAGCGTCGAAGGTGTGTTCTATCATGTATTTCTCTTTTCGTATTAATTCCGCCTAATTACTATTAGAGTGCCTAAAAATCAGGTTTGTCTTACGACTTTTAGGTCATGTTTAAAATACAAACCCAATAGTATCAATAAGTACTTATCATGTTACATAGCCTAATGGGATTTACAAACCTAGTTAATAGAACCGGAAGGTCCGTGTACATTCCAGAAATTCAAAAGAAAGACATCCAAGCCTCTTTGTTGAATGCCCGTCGCAGGACGTTCACCGTGAAGTGAGTCCCGCACCGCCTGACTGCTTGCGATGCACTGACAGGCATGGAGATGCGACGGGTCGTCGGGTAACAGCATAGGAAACTACTGAACACAGCACCGCTCGGACATGAAACTTAGCACTATTGAGTTGTGGACACGCGTCGATCCTGCTTTCTGTACTTCAGTCGGCGATTGTCAAATGCAGGCAAGGTGCCTTCGAGAATGTCTACGACCGCCTGATTAATGCGCGGCTCCTCGATCGCACCAGCGAAGAAATCGAAGTCGTGTTTGCTGTCCTTTTTGTCGATCGAGACATGGATGATCTGCTCGGCGTCGGCCACCACGGCGAGATTGGGGTTGTGCGTGACGAGGATGATCTGCCGCCGTTTCTTGGCCTGCTTGATGAAGGTGACGAGGATTTCGTAAACGCTCTTGTTATCGAGATTGTCCTCGGGCTGGTCGATGACAAGCGGGATGTCCTGCCGGTCGAGCATGAGATAGAAGATCAGCAGCAAGGGCGCGGGGTCGAGCCCGGCGAGCATACGCTCGGCTTCGTCGAGGCGCCCGATCAGGAGAAGGCGCCGGACCTCGAGATGCCGCGCGTGCGCGGCGTTCACCCGGTCGCCGTGCGCTTCGAGCGTCGCCCGCGCCGCATCGAGCGTCTTCGCGGGCCACCCCAGGTCGCGCGAGGCGAGCGCGATCTCCCTCGGCGACGACGCACCTCGCGCGGGCCACGGCCTCCTTCGGACCGAAGGTGCGCGCCGCGCGTCGCAGGAGGGCCTTCGCTCGAACGAGATCGCCGAGCTGCGCCATCGCGATGCCTCGGAGCGCGAGCGCCGGCGCGTCATCGCGCAGGGCGACCCGGTTCAATGCGCCGAGGGGATCGCCCGCCGCGAGCGCACGCGCCGCGGCCGTGATCAGCGAGTCCATCGGAATCCCGCCACGCTTGTCACTCCCACCGTTCAATGCCCGGTACTAATATTATTACACGACCACCAACCAGCACGTCGTATCGAGAATGGTGCGAACGGCGAAGGACACACAGGAGGGAAGAACGATGACTATGCACATGACCGGAACACGTAAAGAGTGGCTGGCTGCGCGGCTCGAACTGCTCGAGGCGGAGAAGGAGCTGACGCGGCGCAGCGACGAACTGGCGCGACGGCGGCAGGAGCTGCCCTGGGTCCGGATCGACAAGGAGTACCGATTCGAGACCGACGAGGGGAGGGCCTCGCTGGCGAACCTCTTCCGAGGGCGCTCACAGCTCCTCGTCTACCACTTCATGTTCGGGCCCGAGTACACCGCGGGGTGTCCGCTGTGCTCCTCGATCGCGGACGGCTTCGACGGGTTCGCCGTACACCTGGCGAACCATGACGTGATGCTCTGGGCGGTGTCGCGCGCGCCGCTCGCGAAGCTGCAAGCCTACAAGCGGCGGATGGGCTGGGCGTTTCCCTGGGCGTCCTCGATCGGCAGCGACTTCAACTTCGACTTCCAAGCGTCGCAAACCGAGGAGCAGCAGCAGTCCGGAGGCGGCGTCTACAACTTCCGCGCGGGGGGCGTGGCGCCGTCGTTGGCACCCGCCAAGAGGCCTTTCTCGCCGAATTCGCAGCTCCCGCTGGCACGGACTGGCCGACGTACTCGCGGGAGACTCCCGGCATGAGCGCGTTCGCGCTTGAGGACGGCGTCGTCTACCACACCTACTCGGCCTACGCGCGCGGGCTCGACGCTCTCTGGGGCATGTACCAGTGGCTCGACCGGGCACCGCGGGGGCGAAACGAGACGGGTCAGCGCCGAACGCACCGGCCTGGATCCGTCGGCACGACGAGTACGAAGGGCTGAGCGAAGTCGTGGCTGCTGTGGCGCGATCTGCGGGACGGGAGCTCTCACGACGCATGGCTTCCGAGCGAGCGTTTCTTGGCGTCTCGGCGCTGCTCTTCGCTGCCAGCGCGGCGGTCATGATCGTCTGGTGCGCGTCCATGTCGGCGATGGGCGGGATGCCGATGCCCGGCGGCTGGACGATGTCGATGGCGTGGATGCGGATGCCCGGACAGACGTGGCCCGGCACGGCGGCGTCGTTCCTCGGCATGTGGGTCGTGATGATGGTGGCGATGATGCTGCCCTCCCTGGTCCCAATGCTGTCGCGCTACCGCCAGGCCGTCGGCGTGCCGGCGGGACGCGCCTCGGTCGGCTGACCGCGCTCGTAGGCGTGGGTTATTTCTTCGTCTGGACCGTGTTC
The DNA here is from genome assembly GCA_963770075.1 of uncultured Alphaproteobacteria bacterium. Taxonomy (GTDB): domain Bacteria; phylum Pseudomonadota; class Alphaproteobacteria; order Rhizobiales; family Aestuariivirgaceae; genus CAVVDT01. Next base: position 130,824 of record CAVYOQ010000028.1, on the reverse strand, counting down.
GGAATGGCCGCTTTTCCGCTGGGCGTCGCGCTGGCGGCGATCGAGATGCGGCAGCCGGCGCTGGCGCGCGTCGTACCGATCGCGGTCGGTGTGATCGTCCTGATCGGCCGGTTCCCTCCAGCTCACCGCGTGGAAGGCGCGTCACCTTGCCTGCTGCCGCGATGGCACCCGGGCGCGGGTGTGCGCTGCCCGCCGGCGCGGGCACGGCCTGGCGTCACGGCCTGCGCCTCGGCCTCCACTGCAGCCAGTGCTGTGCCGGTCTGATTGCGATCCTTCCTGGTCATCGGGGTCATGGACCTGCGCGCGATGGCTGTCGTGACGGCAGCCATCACCGTCGAGCGTCTCGCACCGGCCGGTGAGCGCGTCGCACGAGCCACCGGGGCCGTCGCCGTCGGGGCAGGGTCTGATCCTGATCGCGCGAGCCGTCGGGCTCGGATGACGCATCCGCATCGTAGCGCATTGTCTACTGGAACTTCGCCAACCGTGTGCATCTGGGACCTTACCGGAAATTTAGCTGCCTCTGCTGATGCTTTATGCAAGAAAAACCCTACATGACAGCCGGGTTCTGCTGGGCAATATTATCCACCTTCCTATTTGTCGGTTGGGGTCTATGCTTGCTTGTATCTGATGCCGGGCAACTTGACGCAAGGTGAGAGCAATGCTCCTTCCGCGAATCGTGTCCAGGACCGAGTGGGAAACCGCTCGAGACAGACTGTTAGTCAAAGAGAAGGAACTCACTCGGGTGCTGGATGCGCTCGCCGCCGAGGCAGACGATTGCCGATGGTCCGCGCTGCGGAACAACTGCTCATCGGGGTCTGTGCGGTGAGCGCCGGATAGCCGGCGTCTATGCCGCGGAGGTGGAAACCTCTTTTGGTGAAGTGATGAACTACGAAGAGAAAGTTGTACAACTGGATCAACATTGGATTTACCACGAGAGTACCCGGGTGAGGAACCGACGATTATCCTTATGCATGGCTTTCCCGATAATGTGCACCTTTATGACCGCCTTGTTCCCCACCTCTCGCCCCCGCGCCGAATCGTCACTTTTGATTTTCTTGGATGGGGGGCTTCCGATAAGCCGGTCGGTTATCCGTACACCGCCACGAACCAGGTGCTGGAGTTGGCTGCTGTGGTCAAACAACTGCAGCTAGAGCGCGTTGTCCTTGTCGCACACGACGCTTCCGGACCGCCCGCCATTGACTGGGCACTTGCCCAGGCTGAGCGGGTCGCAGGGCTTGTGTTGCTGAACACGTACTATTGTGCCATGCCGACGCTCCGAGCCCCGGAAGCGATCTGGCTGTTCTCGACACCGCTGGTGAGAAGTATCGCACGGCCGGTATCGCAGCTGTTTGGTGATTGGATCTTCCATCGCATGTTTCTGTGGCAAGTCGGGAGATTCTTTCGGGATGCAGAGGTCAGAGAGGAGTTTCTCCCGTTGCTGTATCAACAATTCGATGCCATCCCCAGCGCTCGTCCTGCGTTTTTTCGGTTGAACGAAGACTTGCTGCCAACGGTACGATCGCGCTCCCAGATGATACCCAGATTGAAAGAGTTTCACCGGCCGGTGCGGATTATTTTCGGTGATGCGGATCCTTACCTGAATACCGGGGTCGCCCGGAGCTTTCACCAATTCTTTCCCACCTCTGAGCTGTTTCTTTTGCCCGGTGCCCGGCACTATGTTCAGATGGATGAGCCTGACGAGGTGGCACGGTTGATTCTTTCTATGCCTCTGGCGAGCGACGAATGAGATTGAGGACGTTAACGAAATCGGCCGCTTGAAAACTGAAAACGAAACGCAAGGACTCGTTTATTCAACTCTTTGGCATCACAAAAGATAGAACGGAGATTTAATCATGTCTACGAATACCATTCGGCTTCACCGTGTACTCCGCGCCCCCGCTGAAAGAATCTATCGAGCGTTCCTTGAAGCTGACGCAATGGCCAAATGGCTTCCGCCGAACGGATACACTGGCAAGGTTCACCATCTGGATGCCAAGGTGGGCGGCACCTTCAATATATCGTTCACAAATTTCACCACAGGCAAGAGCCATTCCTTCGGCGGGGAGTATCTCGAATTGGTGCTACATGAGCGAATTTGCCATACCGACAAGTTCGACGATCCGAATCTACCCGGTGTGATGAAGGTGACGATCACCCTGGAGAAGGTGTCCTGTGGGACTGAGGTAAACATCACCCAGGAAGGTGTTCCCGATATCATCCCGGCTGAGGCTTGCTATCTTGGCTGGCAAGAGTCGCTTGCCCTTCTGGCGAAACTGGTCGAGACGGAGATTCCGGATGAGTCATGAAGCCAGGGAGATTGCCGGCTAGAAATGACTAACGAGAGGTGAGGTCTCGTTTATTCAACTGTTGGGCGGCATAGCTTAGGACTGACAAGGAGGCACAATGGCTCGTCTGTGCGTAGCAAGTATTTCAGTGTCTATTGATGGCTTTAGTGCTGGGCCAGACCAGAGTCTTGAAAATCCTCTTGGCGTTGGAGGTCATACCCTCCATGACTGGGCGTTCAGGACCGAGACGTTCCAGAAGATGTTCGGTGGTGAATCCGGCAGTACGGGGGTAGACAATGATTTTGCGGCTCGTGGCTTCAGGAACGTTGGAGCGTGGATTTTGGGCCGGAATATGTTTAGCCCGGTTCGGGGTCCTTGGCCGGACGACAGTTGGAGGGGGTGGTGGGGTGACAACCCTCCCTATCACAGCGACGTTTTCGTGCTCACCCACTACCCCAGGGCATCCATACGCATGGAAGGCGGCACCACCTTCCATTTCGTCACCGAGGGCATCCATGTCGCCCTTGTTCGAGCCAAAGCGGCGGCGGGAGGAAAGGACGTCAGGCTCGGAGGCGGTGCCCATTCGATCCGCGAATATCTGCAGGCGCGGCTGGTAGATGAAATGCACATCGCCATATCACCGGTACTCCTGGGGGCCGGAGAGAGTCTGTTTGGTGGTCTCAACCTGGTAGCCCTTGGGTATCAATGTACTGAGCACGTGGCGACGGAGAACGCGACGCACGTTGTTCTCTCCAAGGTGTAGGCAATGATAACGCGTTGAAGCAATCTGAAATACGGGACAAATAACCGGCGTCCGTACCGCGGAGGCGTCACGAAAGACATGCATTGCTGCAACTCAAGAACATCACCTTGGCAGCATCGACACCTAGAATGAGTTGCTAGGCAATGGGAGTTTCAGGAGGGGATCATGATGGCCGAAGGGGGTGTGGCCGAGATCGTGGGCGAGCGAAAGCGCCTCGGTGAGGTCCTCGTCCAGTCCCAGCGCCCGGGCGATGGAGCGCGCCACCTGCGCCACCTCCAGCGAATGGGTGAGCCGGGTGCGGTAATGATCGCCCTCGTGGTAGACGAAAACCTGCGTCTTGTGCTTGAGGCGGCGGAAGGCGGCGGAATGGATGATGCGGTCGCGGTCGCGCTGGAAGGGCGTGCGCGGCGGGCTCGCCGGTTCGTCCACCAGCCGGCCGCGACTTTCTGCCGGATCGCTGGCATAGGGCGCCGGTCCGGTCATCCCAGCCCCCTGCCCCGGCGATTGACAAACCGGCACCGGGGTACGACATATCGCCTAGTCGCATTCAACATGACAGGTCCGTCCATGACCACCGGCAAGATCATACTGACCAAACGCGCCGCAGCCCGCATCCGCGACATCGTGAGCGGCGAGTCCGGCAAGTCGGCGCTGAGGATCGCGGTCTCGGGCGGTGGCTGCTCTGGTTTCCAGTACGAGTTCGAGCTCGAGTCCGCAACCGCCAGCGACGATCACGTGATCGAGCGCGACGGGGCGCGGGTGGTGATCGATCCCACCTCGATCATGTACATGCTGGGCTCGGAGATCGATTTCGTCGACGAACTGATCGGCGCCCAGTTCCAGATCAGGAACCCCAACGCCACCGCCTCGTGCGGCTGCGGCACCAGCTTTTCCATCTGAGCCAACCGGGCCTTCCTGAAGACCGGCCATCGCCGCTATAAGGCGAAGATGGCCTCCTCCCTCGACATGAGCGGCTCGCGGCTGCGCGCCATCCCCTCCGGTGTGTGGGCGCTGGGATTTGTGTCGCTTCTGATGGACACCTCCTCGGAGATGATCCATGCGCTGTTGCCGGTCTATCTGGTGACGGCGATGGGCGCCTCGATGCTGACGGTGGGCGTCATCGAAGGGGTGGCGGAGGCAACCGCGGCGATCACCAAGATCTTTTCCGGCGCCCTTTCCGACCGGCTGGGCAAGCGCAAGCTCCTGGCGGCGCTGGGCTACGGGCTTGCCGCCATCACCAAGCCGGTATTCCCGCTGGCGCCCTCGATCGAATGGTTGTTCGCGGCACGCTTCGTCGACCGCATCGGCAAGGGCCTGCGCGGAGCGCCGCGCGATGCGCTCGTTGCCGACCTCTCGCCGCCCGAATTGCGCGGCGCCAGCTTCGGCCTCCGCCAGGCGCTCGACACCGTCGGTGCCTTCCTCGGACCGCTTCTTGCCATCGTTCTCATGTGGCTGCTCAACGACAACTTCAAAGGCGTGTTCTGGGTGGCGGTGATCCCGGCTTTCCTTTGCGTCGCGCTCATCGTCGTGGCGGTGCGCGAGCCGGCCCGGCCGCAGAACCTGCGGCAAGTGAAATCGCCGCTGTCGCCGGCCGAGCTCGCCCGCCTCGGCCCTGCCTGCTGGTGGGTGATCGCCATAGCGGGGGTGTTCACGCTCGCCCGCTTCAGCGAGGCCTTCCTCATCCTCAGGGCAACAGGCCTCGGCCTGCCGCTCGCCCTCACCCCGGCGGTGCTGGTGGCGATGAACGTCGTCTATGCGCTGGCGGCCTATCCGGCTGGAAGCCTCTCCGACCGCATGGACCGCAATACCATCCTTGCCGCCGGCATCGTCGTCCTCATCGTCGCCGACATCGTACTGGCGCTCACCACCGGCCTCATCGGCGCGGCAATCGGCATTGTCCTGTGGGGCGTGCACATGGCGCTTACGCAAGGGCTGTTGTCGGCGCTTGTCGCCGACACGGCGCCAGCGGAATTGCGCGGCACCGCCTTCGGCATGTTCAACCTCGTCGGCGGGCTTGCCATGCTCGCCGCCAGCCTCATCGCCGGCGGCCTTTGGGACGTGATCGGGCCGGATGCCACGTTCGGTGCCGGCGCGGCGCTGGCGGGGCTGGCGCTCGCCGGACTCATGGCCGTGCGCGGCCGCATCAACGCCCGGGAACCGGGCCAGGCTTGAGGGATTCCTCCCATGCTCATCGCCACCTGGAACATCAACGGCATCAAGGCGCGCATCGAAAATCTCGTTGCCTGGCTGAAGGAGGCGCAGCCCGACGTGTGTTGCCTGCAGGAGATCAAGTCGCAAGACGAGGGCTTCCCTACAGGGCCGCTTGAGGACATCGGCTACAACGTCGCCACCCACGGGCAAAAGGGTTTCAACGGCGTCGCCATCCTTTCCAAGTCGCCGTTCGACGAGGTGATCCGGCGCCTGCCCGGCGATGAGCACGACGAGCAGGCCCGTTACATGGAGGCCGTCATCCCAGCTGGTGAGCGGGCGGTGCGGGTGGCCTCGATCTACCTGCCCAACGGCAATCCGCCCGATAGCGCCAAATACCCCTACAAACTCGCCTGGATGGACCGCCTCAACGCCCGCACGCGCGGCCTGCTAACGCTGGAGGAGGCGTTTTTCCTCGCCGGCGACTACAACGCCATCCCCGAGCCACGCGATGCAAAGCACCCGGAGCACTGGGTGAAGGATGCGCTCTTCCTGCCCGAGACACGGGCGCGCTTTCATGCCCTTGCCAACCTCGGCCTCACCGACGCCGTGCGCCAGTCGCTCACCGGCGATGGCGTCTACACGTTCTGGGACTATCAGGCGGGCGCCTGGCAGAAGGACAACGGCATCCGCATCGACCACATCCTGATGAGTCCGCAAGCGACCGACCTCTTCGCCTCGGCGCGCATCGACAAGCATGTGCGGGCCTGGGAAAAGCCGTCCGACCACGTGCCGGTGGTGGTGGAGATCGGCGTCTGAATGTTCAGAACCGCCTCGGCAGATAGCGTGCGAGGCCGGACATGGCGATGCTTGTCGCGGCGGCGCCGAAGAACACCAGGCGCAACGGGCCGAACGCCAGAATGACGGCGAACAGAGCCGGCATGATCAATGTGGCCCCGTGCCGGTAGGTGGCGAAGATGGCGGTCATCTCGGAGCGCTCGTAGGGGTGGACGGCGCGCAGGAAGGCGACGTTGCCGGCCGCATCGATGACCGTGCCCATGAAGGCGGCACACCACAGGAACACCATGGCGGCCACCGGTACACCTGCCACGGCGCCGGCGACAGCGGTCATGATCCCTTCGACGGCATAGCCCCAGATCAGCAAACGGCGGATGCCGATGCGCTGGCCCAGTCTCCCCCACATGCGCACCAGCACCATGGGCAGGACACCGAGCGAAACCAATGCCCCTCCGACCTGCTCGGAAAAGCCGGACTGGGTGACGAAGATCGGGGCGTAAACGAAGAACATCACCCACCAGCCATTGCGGCCGATGGCCAGCATCCAGGCAAGCATGAGCCGTGGCTGGGTGAGAAAGCGCGGCAGATAGTGCACCGGACGCGGCGGGGGTTTCAGCGGCCTCGAGACTGCCGGATTCTCGGTGAGGCGCAGGAGCCAGAAGGTGGCAAGGAAACAGAGCGCCGTCAGCCCCACCAGAGCGAAGGTGAGGTTGTGACGCACCGATTGCTCCAGATAGACGCCGAGCCACGGCCCGATGATGAAGGCCATGCCGCTGAACAGCATGCGTTTGGGCTCGAAGCCGGCCAGGCGGCGGCGTGGCACATGATCGAGAAGATAGAGGTTGATGGTGACCTCGAGGAGTGTCGTTCCGACCGTCTGCAACGCAAGGCCGGCAATCACCGACCACACCCGGTCGGCTGCAAACAGCGCCGCCGCTGCGACGTAGACGAGCCCGCCGATGCTGATCATCCCGCGCCGGCGCACCACATGCATGAGCATCGGAGCCACAAGGCTGGCGCCGAGGCCCAGCACCGTCACCGCCACATAAACAAGACTGACGATCTGGGCATCGCGGATCAGCGCGAAGGCACGCAAGGGAATGACCGTCATGGCAAGCGCCCGGCAGGTTGCCTCCAGCGCGAACAGCGCCACGAAGCCTGCCTGGCGCGTCTCGTCGACGGCGCCGAGCAATATGGGAAGATGAATGCGTCTCAATTGCGTCTGCCCCGCCGAAGGCGGCTCCCCGGTCGCCGCCGGCCAATTGGCTGCATAGCACATAGCGGCCTCTGCCATCAGCCGCGTGCGCCGCTTCGGGCGCTACTCGCGCCGCATGCACCGCCTTGGCGCATCCGAGCCTCTTTGCGTTGTAAGTGCGAGGGGCGGCTGATACTCTGCACCGGTAAACTCAAGACATGCAGCAGGGAGTACGATTGCGATGGCTCAAGTCCATAAAGGACAGTGTTTTTGCGGTGCGGTGGAACTGGAGGCTACCGGGGACCCGGCGGCCATGGGCTATTGCCATTGCCGTTCCTGCCGGCCCTGGTCGGCGGGGCCGGTCAACGCCTTCACCCTGTGGAAGCCGGAGGATGTGCGGGTTACCAAGGGCGCCGAACATCGTCGGTACCTTTGCAGAAGACCCCGCTCAGCCAACGGCAATATTGCACCAAATGCGGCGGCCATCTGATGACCAACCATCCGCCGCTGGGCCTGATCGACGTTTATGCCGCTACCCTGCCCGCCCTGGAATTCGCACCGGGCGTGCATGTCAATTACGCCGAGACGGTGCTGCGGATTCCGGACGGATTGCCCAAGCTCAAGGACTTTCCCGGCCGAGTTCGGCGGCTCCGGCGAGACGTACCCGAATAAGGCTGCTGCATCGGTTGGGCTTCCGGGCTACCTGCGACGGCATTGTACTGGAAATGACCTTTCAGATTTCGGCTGACGAGGCTGAAACCTTCACCGGTCCTGGTGGCTGGCGAAGGTTTACGCATGTTGATCTGTGCTGGCTTGCGGAATTGGTGCATACCGCTGCTGGCACGGTGTAGATGCACCTGTCAGGGCAGACGTGCGTTGAGGGGGCAGCCATGGACAATTCAGACGTCGACAGCCGCAGCCTGGCGCCGCTGCGCTACCGCATCAGCCGTCACGTGAACCTGTTCCTTGCCAAGCAATTGAAGATGCCGCGCCTGCCGGCCATCAGGGCCGCCCGGGCAATCAACATCGTCTGCACGCCATTCTCGCAGAAGCGGCGCCGGCAATTGGCCAAAAAGGTGATTCTGCAACGCAGCCAGGAGACCCTGCCATCCGCATCGACCCGGGCCTGGGCTACGCCATCGTCGCGCCCGGCGTTCTGCCCGAAATCGGGTCGGCCGTCGCTGAAGCTCTCGCCGTCTACCGCTGCGTTTGCGGAGAGGGAAATCTCGCCCTTGGCCACGGCGGCACTTCGCGCAAGACGTTCATGCGCTATGCCAGCGACGGCGTCGCCACCAGTGCCTGCCCCGACATCATGCGCCTGGCGACATCGAGGCTCCTCATCGATGCCGTGACGGAGTATCTCGGCGAGGTCCCGATCATCGGCAATGCCTCCATCCTTGTCAGCACGCCCAACGGGAGCGAGATCGGAAGCCAGCTCTATCACCTCGATTTCGCCGACGAAAAGCAGGTGAAGCTATTCGTCTACGCCGATGCCGTGAGCGCCGACAACGGCCCCTTCACCTTCACGCCAGTTCCGGTGACGAAAATGCTCCTCAAGCAGTTCAACTATGACCGCGGGCGGTTGGCCCTGGAGGACGTGCGCAAGGCAGCCGGCGAAGGCGGTGAAATTCAATTGCTCGGGCCGGCCGGTACGGCGCTGCTGTGCGATACCTCGCGCTGTCTCCACTACGGCTCCAACCGCAACAAGACGGTGCGCCTGGTGATCCTGATCCAGTACGTCGCCCACGCCGTACCCGAACAACCTCCCGTCGTATGGCCGGTCGATGATCTGGCAGACAGGCTTCAGCTTGACGACATGCAAAAGCTAGCGCTCACCGTCTGAGGCTGCGACGACCGTCATAAAGCGAGAAGACGCAAAGCTGGGAAAAGGCGCTGCCCGCCTCATCCGCTAGCATGGCTTGCTATTGAGCGTCCGAGGGCACCGGCGTATCGGGTGCATAGCCGTTGGCGCGGGTCCATTTGGCAGCCTTGGCTTCACCCAATTGGCGTTGCGACAGGCTTGCCTGCTGCACCAGCGACTTCAGCCGGCTGTCGATCTGCGGCTGCGCATCGGGTTGCGCGGTCTGTTCGGCCAGCGTGTACCACATGATGGCGCGGGCCGGGTCTCGGCGGACGATGGTGCCTTCCCAGTAAACGTCGCCAAGCAGCAGCTGGGCCGGCACGTAACGCTTGCTGGCAGCAAGCTTCAGCCATTTCACCCCCTGGCCGGGATTGCGGTTGAGGCCAAGCCCCTTCAGATACATGGTGGCAAGGCCGTACTGGGCGCCGGGATGGCCATGGCTGGCGGCGAGCGAGTAGAGCTGGTAGGCGCGCTGCGGATCGGGCGCCAGAACGCCGGGTGCGCCGTCGCGGTAGTAGTCGCCCAGGCGGGCAATGGCATCGACGCACAGCGACAGGACCTGCGGGCGCGTCTCGTAAGGATCATAGGTGCTTGCCACGCGCTGGTAATAGCTGATGGCGGTGGCAGGATCGGCCGACACTCCGCGCCCCATCCGGTACATTTCGCCCAAATACCAGCCGGCCAGCGGTTCACCACCCTTGATCGCCTTTTCGAAATCGGCGGCCGCATTGGCATAGCCCTGGCTGCGATAGGCGATCAGGCCCTTGAGCATGGCCTTTTCGGCCGGCGAATCGCGCTTGGGCTGCGGCGCCTGTTCGGCCATGGGCCTGGCCGGGACGAAAGAATGGAACTGGCTGAGGAAACTAGAATCCTCTGCCGCCGTGCCGGCACCCGCCAGCGTCGCAACCGCCAGCATCGCGATGAGGCCACGGCCCAACACCAGCCGTGCCTTAGATGTCCGCGTAACACTCACTTTCCGCTACTCCACCAGGATGGGTCACCGCGCCCTTGAGCGCCGACCCCACATTTTGCGCATATTTCCATAGGTAACCCGAGTTGTAGCCGTTGGGTCGCGGCTTCCACGCCTTGGCCCGGCTTGCCAGCTCGGCCTCGCTCACATCGACCGACAGAATGCCGTTGTCCGCATCGATCGTGATGATATCGCCGTCCTGCAAAAGACCGATCGGCCCGCCGACGGCGGCTTCAGGACCCACATGGCCGACGCAGAAGCCGCGTGTCGCTCCTGAAAAGCGGCCATCGGTGATCAGCGCCACCTTGTCGCCCATGCCCTGGCCGTAGAGTGCGGCCGTGGTGGCCAGCATCTCGCGCATGCCGGGGCCGCCGCGCGGACCCTCATAGCGGATGACGAGGACCTCGCCTTGCTTGTACTGGCGCTTGGAGACTGCCTCGAAGCAGGCTTCTTCAGTGTCGAAGCAGCGCGCGGGGCCGGAGAATTTGGTTTCCTTCATGCCGGCCACCTTCACGATGGCGCCTTCGGGGGCGAGGTTGCCCTTGAGGCCGACGACGCCGCCGGTGGGGGTGATCGGATCATTGGCCGGACGCACCACGTCCTGGTGCGGGTTCCATTTCACCGCGGCCATGTTCTCCGCAATGGTGCGGCCGGTGACGGTCAGGCAATCGCCGTGCATAAAGCCGTTGTCGAGGAGCGTCTTCATCAACAGCGGAATGCCGCCGGCCTCGAACATGTCCTTGGCTACATAGCGCCCGCCCGGCTTGAGGTCGGCGATATAGGGGGTGCGCTTGAAGATCTCGGCCACGTCGAAGAGGTCGAAGTCGATGCCGCACTCATGCGCGATGGCGGGAAGATGCAAGGCCCCGTTGGTCGAGCCGCCAGAGGCCGCCACCACGGTTGCCGCGTTCTCCAGCGCCTTGCGGGTGACGATGTCGCGCGGGCGGATATTCTCGGCGATCAGGTCCATGACCTGCTCGCCGGCGGCCATGCAAAAGCGGTCGCGGATTTCGTAGGGCGCAGGGGCACCGGCCGAATACGGCAGGGCAAGGCCGATGGCCTCGGACACGGTCGCCATGGTGTTGGCGGTGAACTGGGCGCCGCACGCGCCTGCCGACGGGCAGGCCACCTGCTCCAGTTCGTCGAGATCGGCGTCGCTCATATCGCCCACCGAGTGGCGGCCCACCGCCTCGAACAGGTCCTGAACCGTCACCGGCTGGCCGCGAAAGCTGCCGGGCAGGATGGAGCCGCCATAGATGAAGATCGACGGCACGTTGAGCCGGCACATGGCCATCATCATGCCTGGCAGCGACTTGTCGCAGCCGGCAAGGCCGACGAGCGCGTCATAGGAATGGCCCCGGATGGTGAGTTCGACCGAGTCGGCGATGACCTCGCGCGAGGCGAGCGAGGACTTCATGCCCTGATGGCCCATGGCGAGGCCATCGGTCACGGTGATGGTGCAGAATTCGCGCGGCGTGCCGCGGGCGGCGGCAACCCCCATCTTGACCGCCTGCGCCTGGCGCATGAGCGCGATGTTGCAGGGCGCGGCCTCGTTCCAGCACGAGGCAACGCCGACGAAGGGCTGGTGAATCTCCTCCGGCGACAGCCCCATGGCATAATAGTAGGAGCGGTGCGGTGCGCGCTGCGGCCCTTCGGTCACATGGCGGCTGGGCAGTCTCGACTTGATGTTGGTCTTGGCGTCCATTGTTTTGGTTCTCGTTGCTCGATTCTTGTTGTTGCCTGCTCGTTCACGCTTCCTCGACGGCGACAAAAGCCACCCAGCGCCCCGCCGGACGCGGCCTTGCCGGACCCGCCTGACGCTGCTCGCGGCACCCACCCGCATGCTTGCGGCGAAGGAATAGCCCCGCTCTCCATCGCGGCTTGAGGCTGTGAAAATCCCCATACCCTCTCGCCGTCGACCGCAATGGCATGGTCACGCTAGAAACCGTTTAGGGCGGAAAGAAGAACGAATTGGGCCAGATCCGGCGAGCGATGCCGAAAATCCATACCGTGTGATAATTCTGCAACAGACCGGACCCGCTCCCTCTTCACCGCTTGGCAAGACGATGCTGGCAAGCTGCGGCGGCCATTTGCCCCCGTTGCAGAAAAGGAGAGCTTTTGCCATGACGCCTGTGTCCGATACCCGGCCCGAGCGCACTGGCGAGCCTTTCAGCATCACATATAGGCCGCGCGCCGGCCTCTGGCGCATCGCCGTCGTCAACTGGCTGCTCAACATCGTCACCCTGACGCTCTACCGCTTCTGGGCTAAGGCGCGGGTGCGCCACCATATCTGGTCATGCGTCCACATCGACGGCGAGCCGCTGGAATATACCGGCACCGGCGAGGAGCTGCTGCTCGGGGCGCTGGTGGTATTCGGCGCGCTGTTCGTGCCGTATTTCGCCCTGTCGGGCCTCGCCTACGTGATATGGGGCACGGACAAGCAGGCCAGCGCCATCCTCGGCGGCATCTTCTCGCTCATCGTGCTGGTGCTCTACGGCATGGCCGTCTACCGCGCCCGCCGCTACCGGCTCTCGCGCACCTTGTGGCGCGGTATTCGCGGCAGCATGTCGGGTTCGCCGGCGCAATACACCTGGCGCTATTTCGGCGCTCTCGTCCTCAAATTCCTGACCCTGGGCTGGTCGACACCGGCCATGAACCTGAAGCTGGAAGACCGCATCGTGAACGAGGCGATGTTCGGCTCCGAGCCCTTCGGCTTTGCAGGCTCGAGCGCACCGCTCTACCGGCGCTATGCCGTGTGCTGGCTCATCATGTTCGCCATCGTCGCCGCCGCCGGGGCGGCAGCGATCTTGCCGCTGATCGCCATGAGGGGCGATGTGTCGAGCGCCTTCCATGACCTGAGTCGCCGGGGCATCACACCGGGCTTGTTGCTCATCGTCCTGGCCGCCAGCATCGCCGGCCTGTTGCTTCTGGGGCTCGTGTACACCGTCGTGTGGGCCGGCTACACGGCGCGCCAGATGAACGTCTTTGCCGCCTACACGAAATTCGGCGGCACCAGCTTCTCGCTCACCGCGACCACGCCGAGCCTCATCGGGCTTAACGCTGGCAACCTACTCATCTTCATCTTCACCCTGGGCCTCGGACAGCCATTCATCGTCCAGCGCAAAATCCGCTATTTCATCGACCGCCTGAAGGCTGAGGGCTCGGTCGACTGGCCCGCCATCCGCCAGTCGACGGCGGTGCTCGACAAACGCGGCGAGGGACTTGCCGATGCCTTCGACATCGACCTCTTCTGAGAATCAGGCGCCTTCGTTCACCGGGCAGCTGTTCGATGGCGAGACGGCCGCCAGCCACATGGTCGGCCTTGCCCTCCTGTCGGGCGGCATCGAAATCACCGACCTCACCGCCGGCAAAGTGCGCCTGTGGGGCTTTTCCGGCCTCGAAGCCGTGGACCCGCCGCTTGCCGGCCATGCGCTGCGCCTGAAGCATTCAAGCGAGCCCGGTAGCCGACTCATCGTGCCGGCGGGGGCGGCGGCCGAAGCCGTGCTCACGGCAGTGCCGCATCTTTCGCGCCGCATCAATCCACACCGGCTCATGCGCCAGCTTGCCATCGTCGCGGGCTGCCTGGTGGTGCTGGTGGCGGTCGGCTATGCGGTCCTGAGCTTCCTGCCGCAAGTGGTGGCGGACCTGATGCCCGAACCGGTGCGCCAGCGGCTAGGCCACAGCATCGAGCGCACGCTGGTCGAATCGAACACGATCTGCGCCAACGCGGCCGGTCTCGATGCCCTGGCGGCGCTCGACAACCGCTTGTCCGCCAGCATACCCGATGCGCCGCCCTTGTCGGTGGAAGTTGTGCAGCTTCCCGTCGTCAACGCCTTCGCACTGCCGGGCGGGCGCATCATCGTTTCGGGCAAGCTCATCGCCGGGGCAAAGAGCCCGGAAGAGGTGGCGGGCGTCCTCGCGCACGAACTGGGCCATATCTATTACCGCCATCCCGAAGCCCAGTTCGCCCGCCTCATGGGCATGCAACTGCTGCTGACGCTGGCCACCGGTACATCGGGCGGCGATGCGCTGGGCGGGCTCGCCGGGCTGCTTACCATCCTGCGCTATTCGCGCGCCGCCGAAGCCCAGGCCGATGCCTTTGCCAGGCGGCTGATGGCTAGTGGCGGCATCGACCCCACGGGCCTGCGCGACTTCTTCGCCCGCATGCAGGAAAAGAGCGGCGGTACCTCGACAGGCGGCATCCTGTCGGGCATCGGCAGCATGCTGTCGTCGCATCCGGGCACCGCAGAGCGAATCGCCACGATCAAGCCGTTGCCGCCGGGCAAGGCGCGCATGGTCCTCTCGGACCAGGCCTTCGGCGACCTCAAGGCGATCTGCAGATAGCTCAAAGGATCAGATCTCCCGAAACGATGCCCGTGACGCCAGTCAGGGAGATCGTCAGGTCGGCATGGCCATCGCCGTTGACATCGCCGAACAGGGCATGAGCGTTCGGGCCGAAGCGCAGTTCGCCGGCAACGCCATGAAACTGCGCCGTGCCGATGAAGTCGAAGGACTGCTGGCTGGGCGAGCCGGTATCGGCATCGATTTTGGCAAGGTTGATCCTGTCGCCCTGTCCGCTGTGGAAGTCGGAGATGGTGTCGTGGCCGGGGCCAGAAGCTGAGTCCGCCACATCCCTGAAGTCGAAACGGTCACCGCCGCGACCGCCGGTCAGGCCGTCACCACCCCCGCCGCCGATCAGTCTGTCGGCGCCATTTCCGCCATGCAGGCTGTCACCGCCACCACCGCCCATGATCGTGTCATCGCCGCCACGACCGTCAAGGAGGTTGGCGACCGCGTTGCCGGTCACACGGTCAGCCTTGGACGAGCCGACCACGTTTTCAATGCCATAAAGGCTGTCATTGCCCTGTCCCGTCGCAATGCCGGTGTGCAGATTGACCACGACGGCTTTCGCGATCGAGGCGAAGGTGCCCGTGTCGGTGCCGCCACCACCGCCGAGCACATCGTTGCCCAGCCCGCCGTCGAGCGTGTCATTGCCGCCGATATGGGCCGGCAGCAGCGCGTTGCCCGGAGAGAGGTCGCCGTAAAGCGTGTCGTTGCCGCTGCCGCCTGACAGAAAGTCGTTGCCGGCGACAATATGCAGAGCGCCCGAAAAGGCCGCCACGTCACCGACGATGGAGTCATTGCCTTCGCCGCCGATGAGACGGTCGTTGCCGGCATTGAGCGTGGCATCCGACATCTGGTAGATATCGCCGGCGATGACATCGCTGTCACCACCGCCGTTGATCGTGTCGTCGCCGCCGTTCACCACCCCGCCGGTCAGTTTGTAGGCATCGCCGGCAAGCAGGTCCTGTCCGGCCCGGCCATTCACCACGTCGTTGCCGCCGGTCGTCGTGCCGGACACGTTGTTGAACACGTCGCCAGCCAGCACCTCTCTCAGGAACGGAAAGTCCGTGCCGGTCAGGGTATCGTTGCCGCCCACGACGACGCCACCATTGTTGTAGGCATCGCCGCTCACCACGACCCCGCCGAAAGCGCTGAACGGCGCGCCAGTCTGGTTATTGGTGATCCGGTCGTCGCCGCCATGGACAAAGCCGAGGACGCCAACCCCGTAGGCGTCGCCCACCAGGTTGTAGAGGTCGAGGCCGTTGGCGGTGATGGTGTCGTTGCCGCCGCTCAGTTCGCCCGCAAAGGCGATGTTGGAAAACGCCTCTCCTTCCACCGACATTGCATCGCCCACCAGCACGTTCTGGCCGCTTCGCGACAGCGCGGGCATCTCGACGGTGGCGTTGCTGGTGATGAGGTCGTCCCCAGCGGTCAACGATACCGCGTTGAAGGCCACACCCTTGACGTCGAAGAAGTCGCCGAAGACGGTTCCGTCGGCGTTTTCTGGCGGCTGGATCGTGTCGTTGCCCGGCATCACCGCCTGCCAGAAACTGGTGGCGCTCACCTGTGTGCTTGCGGTGCTGATGAGGTTGTGGAGCGCTGCCGACAGCCCGGTGATGGTCACGTCGATGTCGGCGCCGGTGGAGAAGTCGCCATCCGAGCTAAGGTCTATGCGGACCTGGGTGACGGTGCCGCCGGTAGGCAACCCGGCAACATAGGTGAAGCCCGAGCCGATGACTTCGACCTGGTTGCCGCCCTGCGTCGAATAGACGTAGCGGTCGCTATCGAACACCAGCCCCCCCTGGTAGGAGACAGTGTAGTCGTAGCCGGCATCAAATGCCTCGTCGGCGGAGGTGGCATCGAGAATTGCCATGGCAAACTCCCTGCGACAGAAGAGAAAACCCGGCCCCACCCGGCACGCTCAATCTACTGCCGGTGTTCCACGCCTGGCAATCGCCATCTCAGTCGCCCGTGGCCAGCACCTCGTCCAGCAGATCGACGGCCCAGTCCATCTCCGCCTCAGTGGTGACAAGCGACGGTGTCCAGGTGAGCACGTTGCCCATGGTGATCTTGCACGACAGGCCGCCGTCGAGCAGGCGGTAGAAGACCTCCTCGGTGAGATCGCGCGCCGGGGTCTTTGCCTCACGGTCGCTCACCAGCTCGATGCCGATCAGGAACCCGCGCCCACGCACATCGCCGATGGCGGCGTGCTTGCGCCTGAGGGCATCCAGCCGCGCCAGGGCGTGGGCGCCGACACGCGCGGCGTTCGCCACCAGCCCCTCCTCCTCGATGATCTCGATGGTGGTGAGCGCGGCGCGCGACGTGACAGGGTTTTTCTCATGGGTGTAGTGGCCGATGGCGAAATCGCCCGCCACGTCGAGGTCCGGCCGGGCGATCACTGCGGCAATCGGCAGGATGCCGCCGCCCAGCGCCTTGCCCATGACCAGCATGTCGGGCACCACGCCATCATGCTCGGAGGCGAACATACGGCCGGTCTTGCCGAGGCCGGTGGGGATTTCATCGAAGATCAGCAGGCTTCCGTGCTCGTCGCAGGCCTGGCGCACCGCCTGCCAGAAGCCGGGGGGCGGGACATAGGGCACGGCACGGGCCGGCTCGGCGATTACGGCGGCAACGTCGCCCTCCCGTTCCAGCACGTAGCGCACCATGTTGGCGCAGGCGAGCCTGCACTGATCGAGCAAGGGCTTGCCGTCGGGCGCAGGCCAACCATAAGGACAGCGATAGCAGGCAAACGGGGCCACGTGCTCGGCGCCCGCCAGCAGCGGACCGGCGATGCCGGAGCGGAAAAGCTGCTCGCCCCCCACCGAGGCCGCGCCGAAGCCGGCGCCATGGAAGGCATCCCAAAAGGAAATGGTCTTGAACCGCCCGGTCGCGGCGCGCGCCAGCTTGAGCGCCACCTCGACGGCATCCGACCCACCGGTCGTCAGCAGCACCTTGGAGAGATCGCCCGGCGCGATGGCTGCCAGCTTTTCCGCCAGCTCAACCGCCTCGGCGCACGCATAGCGGCGCGGGGCAAACGAGAGCTTGTCCATCTGCGCGGCGATCGCATCCTTCAGGCGCGGATGGCCGTAGCCGATGTGATGGACGTTGTTGCCGTGGAAATCGAGATAGCGCTTGCCCGAGCCGTCCCAGATATAGGCCCCTTCCGCCCTGGAGATGGTATTGAGGCAGGGGCTGGAGACCGACTGGTGCAGGAAGGCGGCAGCATCGGCCTCAATCAGCGCGCTCGTCGCGGCGTCATGATGCCGGGCGGCCCATTCGGTGCGGCGCGATGACGTGTTGATCTCGCCTTCCGACGGCTCAGGACCGGTCCTGGGCGGCCTGGCCATCATTCACCACCAGCGCTGCGGGCGCTCGGTGAAGGCTGCGTCCTCTTCGATCACATGGGCGACGCGAAACAGCGTTTCCTCATCGAAAGGCTTGCCAATGAGCTGCAGGGCAAGCGGCAACCCTTCCGCATTGAGGCCGCCGGGCACCGCGATGCCCGGCAGGCCCGCCATGTTCACCGTGACGGTGAAAATGTCGTTCAGGTACATCTGCACCGGGTCGGCGGTCATCTCGGCAAGGCCGAAGGCAGCATTGGGCGTGGCGGGGGTGAGGATCACGTCCACCTTCTCCCAGGCCTCATCGAAGTCGCGCTTGATCAACGTCCTGATCTTCTGGGCGCGGACGTAATAGGCATCGTAGTAGCCTGCCGACAGCACATAGGTGCCGATCATGACGCGGCGCTTGACCTCGGTGCCGAAGCCGGCCGCGCGTGAGTTCTCGTACATGGAGGTGATGTCGTCGCCGGGCACCCTGAGCCCGTAGCGCACGCCATCATAGCGGGCGAGGTTGGAGGAGGCCTCGGCCGGAGCCACGATGTAATAGGCGGGTAACGCGTATTTGGTGTGAGGCAGCGAGACCTCCACCACCTCGGCACCTCTCTTCTTCAGCCACTCGGCGCCCTGGTGCCACAGCCGGTCGATCTCTTCCGGCATCGCGTCCACGCGGTATTCCCTGGGGATGCCGACCCGAAGCCCGCGAATGTCGCCGGTAAGCGCGGCCTCGTAATCGGGCACCGCGCGGTCGACGCTTGTCGTGTCCTTGGCATCGTGGCTCGCCATGGATTTCAACATGATCGCCGCATCGCGCACGTCGCGGGCGATGGGTCCGGCCTGGTCGAGCGAGGAGGCAAAGGCCACGATCCCCCAGCGCGAGCAGCGCCCGTAAGTGGGCTTGATGCCGACGGTGCCGGTCAGCGCCGCCGGCTGGCGGATGGAGCCACCGGTATCGGTCGCCGTGGCGCCGGCGCAGATATGGGCCGAAACCGCCGCCGCCGAGCCGCCGGAGGAGCCGCCCGGCACCAGATCGGCGTTGGAGTTCTTCGCCCGCCACGGGTTGACGACCGGGCCGTAATAGGAGGTCTCGTTGGACGAGCCCATGGCGAACTCGTCCATGTTGAGCTTGCCCAGCATCACCGCGCCGTCGCCGAAGAGATTGGCCGTGACGGTCGATTCGTAAGGGGGCTTGAAGGCATCGAGCACGTGGCTGGCGGCCTGGGTATGCACGCCTTTGGTGGCAAAAAGGTCCTTGATGCCGAGGGGGACGCCCTCCAGCGCACGCGCCTCGCCGGCCTTGAGGCGGCGGTCCGATTCGGCTGCCATCTCGAGCGCCTTGTCGGGTGTTTCCACCACATAGGCATTAAGCGCGCGCGCCGCCTGCATGGCCGCGAGGTAGGCCTTGGTCAGTTCGGTCGCCGTGAACGCGCCCTTGCTGAGCTTGTCGCGCGCCTCGGCTATGGTGAAGCGGGTAAGATCGCTCATCGCCTCCTACTCCACCACCTTGGGAACCACGAAGTAATGATCTTCGGTCGCCGGTGCGTTGGCCACCACATTTTCGGGCATGTTGCCGTCGGTGACCACGTCGGAACGCATCTTCATTTCCATCTCCACCACCGAGGTCAGCGGCTCGATGCCGGAGACATCCACTTCGTTCAGCATCTCGATCCACTTGAGGATGGAGTTGAGCTCGCCCTCGAGGCGCGGCACGTCCTCCTCGGTGAGATTTATGCGCGCAAGCCGCGCAATGCGGCGCACGGTAGCCTGATCGACCGACATGAAAACTCTCTGACGCTAAAGCGGGTTGGAAAGTTGCGGATGGCGCGGGTGATAACACCGCGCGATGCGCATCGCAATGCGGAGGAACGCCATTGCCCCGCCATTGCGCTCCCCCCTTCCCCCGGGTGTCATCTCCGGGTCAGGACCGACGATGACACCAGAGACAGACAATCACCCCTTGCTTGCCTTCCAGGCTTCGTAGCGCGCCTTGGTTTCGGCGTTGGGGGGATAGAGGCCGGGAAGGGCCGCGCCCTTGTGCACCTCCTGCATCAGCCAGCCTTCCAGCCGCTCCTGTTCGGTGGCGACTTCCAGCACGTGGTCGACCAGCGCCGCCGGGATCACCGCGGCGCCGTCGCCATCGGCGACGATCACGTCGCCGGGCAGGACCGCCACGCCGCCGCACGCGACCGGTTCCTGCCAGCCCACGAAGGTGAGGCCGGCGATCGAGGGCGGGCCAGCGATGCCGGCGCACCAGATGGGGAAATCGACTTCCTCCACCCCGGCGGCATCGCGCACGGTGCCGTCGGTAACGAGGCCGGCGACGCCGCGCTGCTTCATGCGCGCCACCAGGAGATCGCCGAAGATCGCCGCGTCCGTCACCCCCATGGCATCGACGACGGCCACCGAGCCAGCTGGCATGTCTTCTATGGCGTGGCGGGTGGAGACGGGTTTGGTCCAGCTTTCGGGCGTTGCCAGGTCCTCGCGCATGGGCACGAAACGCAGGGTAAAGGCTTCGCCCACCAGCCGCGACTGGCCGTCCATGAAAGGCATGGGGCCGCGCATCCAGGTGTTGCGGACGCCCTTCTTCAGGAGGACGGTGGTGACCGTGGCGACGGTGATCTCTTGAAGCGCGGCGCGCTGTTGGGGCGTGAGGCTCATGTGCTTGTCCTTGGCGGTTTTCTACGAAGGCTTGGTGAAACGGGAGAAGCGATAGGGCGCGATCAGCGGGTCGATCTCGCCACTCACGATCTCGCGCGCCAACATGTCGCCGACAGCCGGGGCGAGCGTCACGCCGGAATGGGTGACGGCCACATAGAGCCCGTCGATGCCCGGCACGGCGCCGATGATGGGAAAGCCGTCAGAAGGCGTGGGCCGTTCGCCCACGGTAAAGCCGTCGGGCCGCAGGCGGCTGGCGCCCTTGAGCATGGCGCGCAGGCCGGCCATGAGGCGCATCATGGTGTCTTCGGGGTGGAAGTCGTCGAAGGTGCCAATGAAGTCGGCGCCCACATGAAGGCGCCCGTCGCTTCCCTGGCGCACTTCCACACCCGGCGCCACCAGCACGCGTTGGATGAGCCTTTCGTGCGGGGCGGTGTAGAGAAGCAGGCCCGGGGGCGCATCGAGATTCATGTCGATACCGGCGGTGGCGAGCACGGTGGGCGTGGCGACGCCGGCGGCGACCACCGCCGCATCGCAAGCCATCTCGCCGCCTGCCTCGATGCCGACAACGCGGCCACCGGCGACATTCAATGCGCGCACGCCGTCGCCCGTCATCAAGGTCGCGCCCGAGGCGGCGATGAGGGCGCGGGCCGCACCCGCCGCCTCGACCATGCCTTCATGCTCGGCGAGAGCCGCCACCTCGGGCGGATCGGCAAGACCGGGCTCGAGCCGGGTGATCTCGTCGCGCTCGATGAGGCGGATGCGGTAACCCCAGCTTGCGTGCTCGGCGCAATAGGCCTCGAGCCCGGCGCGCGGCATGTCCCAGGCAAGGCCGCCGGGAAAACGCGCATCGATGCCCGGCACCTCGCGCACCAGCCGCTGCCAGCCCCCAATGGCGGCGAGGCGCAAAGCGACATATTCCCGCGGATTGCCGGCCGCGGCGTTGATCCAGGCAAAACTGCCCCGCGTCGCCAGACCGCCGGCTTCGGGTTCGGCTTCGACAACGGTGACGCGATTGCCGGCACGCGCCAGATGCCAGGCCAGCGAGGCCCCGACGATACCGGCACCGATCACCACCACATGGCGTCTTGCGTCCACTTGCGCGCTCCTAATCGTTGGTCTGGGGGGCGGCGTCCTTGTTGACGTCGGTCTTAGGTGGCGTTTCTTGTTGGGGCGGCGGCGCGTTGGGGTCGCGGCAGCCGGTCAGCCACACGTCGTAGACCGGGTGCTCGACAGCATTGAGACCGGGGCTTTCGGCCAGCATCCAGCCGGTGAAGATGCGCTTGAGGGCGCCGTCGAGTTCGTTGTCGTCGACCTCGACGAAGGCGATGGTCTTGGGCGGCTCGGTGTCGGGCCGGGTGTCGCAGACGCGCGGGCGAACATTGAGCGAGCCGAAGCGCCGGGTCTCGTCGATGGGCACCTCGAAAGAGGTGATCTTGCCGGTGATCTTGTCGAGCCCGGCAAAGACGGCGATGGGGTTGTGGATCGGCGCCGCCGCCGCCGGGACGGCGATCGCCAAGAGCAGCCCCGCCGCCAGCCAGACTTTCAGCTCATCTTTCATCGCGCCTCAGTCGCGCACCGCTTCGACGCGCAGGCGGACGTAATCGGCGGTCCAGTTGCCCGCCTCGTCCTCGAGCACCGGCGCGAGCAGGCCCGTCACCTCGTCGAGGACCTCGTCAGTGGCCTCGCCAAATTGCGCGAAAAACGGCTTGCGGAAGACACCTAGCCAAGCCTTCATACCGGTCTTGAGCGGCGTGGGGCGAGGAAACAGGCCGATGCGTCTGACCGTGAACCCGAGGCTTTCAAGCCGCGCCCGATAGGCTTCGGGCGAGGGAAAGAACCACGGGCCCGCCAGCGCCTCGTCGCCACCGCGATGCAACGCGGTTGCGCGCATGGCCACGACGATGGCGGCCACATTGCCATGACCGCCAAACTCGGCCACGAAGCGCCCGCCCGGCTTGAGCGCCCTTCTTACACCGTCGATCACCTTGTCCGGCTCGGTCATCCAGTGCAGCGCAGCGTTGGAGAACACCGCATCGAATTCGCCCTTGAAGGTGAGCGCGTGGCCGTCCATCACCCGAACATCGAGGCCGCGCGCACGGGCGGCTTGCAACAGGTCCTCACTTGCATCCACCCCCAGCACGTCGGCGCCGGAGGCGGCGATGGCCTCGGTCAGCGCGCCGTCGCCGCAGCCCAGATCGAGAATGCGCTCGCCGGCGCGCGGCGACAGCCAGTCGACCACGGCGCCTGCCAGGTCGGCAACGAAGCGCGCATGGGTGCCATAGCTTTCAGCCGCCCAGGTCTGCTGGCGTGCAGGGGCCGCATCGGTCATTGCGACGGGGCCGTGGTCGAGTCCTTGGATTTGTTCTGGAACATGTACTGGCTGACCAGCGACCAGATATCGATGGCGCCCTGGGTATAGGTGAAGCTGTCGCCGTTCTTGAGTATCTTGTCGCTGCCGCCGGCTTCCAGGGCGATGAATTTACCGCCCAAGAGGCCTTCCGAGGTCACCTTGACGGTGGTGTCGTCGGGCAGCTTGATCCGGGGATCGATCACCATGGAGAGCTTGGCCTGGTAGGTGGCCGGGTCGATGTCCTGGTTGGTGACGCTGCCCACCTTGATGCCGGCCATGCGCACATCGGAGCCGACGGTGATGCCTTCGACATTGTCGAAATCGGCATTCAGCGTATAGCCGCTCTCGCCGCGCCCGGCGCCGGTGGTGGTGTAGACATAGAAAAAGAACACCGCAGCGATGGCAATCACCACCGCGCCGGTGATGGTTTCGACCACATTGTTCTTCATGGCAAGGTTCCTTCCCCGGAAACTTCACTCAAATCGGCATCACGGCAGGGCCTAAGGCCTGTCTGCAATCACGGCTGCCAGGCCTCGTAATCGGGGCCCGTCGCCGGCTTCGAGCCGCCGGCGATGGAGCCGGGCGGCCGGTAGGCGAGCGCGGTGCCGGTGTGGTTTTCCTCATGCGGCTTTTCCCAATCGCGCGGCTGATAGGCGGTGGGCGGCTCGGCCATGCGATGATGCATCCAGCCGTGCCAACCCGGCGGTATGGCGGAGCCTTCGGCATAGTCCTTGTAGACCACCCAGCGGTGCTCGGGGATGCTGTCGGGGATCTTCGAGGGCGCCCGGTAATAGCGGTTGCCGAAGTCATCCTCGCCGACGAACTCGCCCCGGCGCCAGATGGCAAAGCGCAGGCCGATGGTGGCTTGGTGCCACCAAGCGAAAATCTGAACGATGAAATCCTTCAAGGGAACCTCTCGCCTTCGCGGCCGCAAATGGGCTC
This sequence comes from uncultured Alphaproteobacteria bacterium, assembly GCA_963770075.1. Lineage (GTDB taxonomy): Bacteria > Pseudomonadota > Alphaproteobacteria > Rhizobiales > Aestuariivirgaceae > CAVVDT01. Next base: position 107,172 of record CAVYOQ010000028.1, on the reverse strand, counting down.
TTGCCACTCCCATAGCCGCCGCGCCAGTCTTGCGCAAGCCGGTCCTGCTGTCCAGCCTGCCACGGCGGACACCAGTGACCCGGAACCACAAGAGGGAGAAACGAGATGAACCGCATGATCCCGGCATTGGCGCTGGCGAGCGCCCTCGCCTTCGCCCTGAGCCCGGCAAAAGCCGACGATATGGGCGATTCCACCGTCTACAAGGCGCAAATGAGCTTCGCCGATGTCAAGCAGAACATCGCCGATGCCATCATCAATCGCGGCTATCTCGTCGATTACACCGGCCATATCGGCGATATGCTGAAGCGCACCGCCGCCGATGTCGGCGCTACCACGGCCATTTTTGCCAATGCCGAGACCGTGCAGTTCTGTTCGGCGGTGCTGTCGCGCAAGATGATGGAGCCCGATCCCGCCAACATCGTCTATTGCCCCTATGTGATCTTCTATTACGAGCGGGCGGACCAGCCGGGCACCGTCTATGCCGGCCATCGCCACCTGGGGCCCGGAACGTCGCCCGAATCAACGGCGGCGATAGACACCATCAACAAGCTCTTGGACGACATCGTGCGGGAAGCGACAGAGGCGAACTAGGATCGGTTGAGGAATTGGGCCGCAGCGCTTGCCATGGATGGCGGGAATCGCCAGAATGCCGTCTCCATTTCGCTGCCTGCCTGACATGACGACCACCATCGATACACTGGTTGACGATGCCCGACGGGCCTATGGCGAAGGCCGCCACGCGGAGGCCTTGCGGCTGTGCGAGCAACTGGTCGAAGCCGCGCCCAACCGTCCGGAAGGGCACAATATCGCGGGGAAAGTGGCGCTCGACCGCAGCGAGTTCGCGCGTGCTCTGGCCCTGTTCGAGCGCGCCCAGGCGCTCGATCCCGCTCATATCTTTTCGGCCTGGAACGTGGGCCTTGCCCTGTTCTATCTGCGTCGGTTCGATGAAGCCGAGGCTGCGCTTGAGCGCGTGCTCACCATCGACGGCTCGGAACGGGTGCGCCAAAAGGCCGGCGAGTTGATCGCGGTCATGCGCAACCCTACCTTCATGCGCAAGTAAGCCGCCTGGCCCCGGCAGAAATTTCAACGACGGGAATAGCTTGCGGGCATTGGTTGGCAAAACGAATCAAAGCTTTGTCCGCAAGGCCTTGACGAAGGTTTCCAGCCCGATGCGGCGGTGGCGCTTGAGGCGCTCGGCGGCGAGGATGGAGCGAATCGCCTGACCCGCCGTCTCCAGGTTGTCGTTGATGATCACGTAATCATATTCGGCCCAGTGGCTGATCTCGTTGGAGGCCTCGGCCATGCGCTTGGCCACCACCGTAGCCGGGTCCTGGGCGCGGCGGATGAGGCGCTGGCGCAGTTCCTCCGCCGAGGGCGGCAGGATGAACACGCGCACCAGGTCCTCGTGCATGCGCGCCTCGATCTGCTGGGTGCCCTGCCAGTCGATGTCGAACAGCACGTCCTTGCCGGCTTCGAGCCACCTTTCCACCGGCGTCAGCGGCGTGCCGTAGCCGTGATTGAACACCTCGGCCCATTCCAGCAATTCGCCCGCCTCGACCATGGCCTCGAAACGGTGCCTCGAGATGAAGTAATAATCCTTGCCTTCGATCTCGCCGGGGCGCGCTGGCCGGGTCGTCACCGAGACCGACATGACGACATTGGGATCGCGTTCGAGCAGGCGGCGCGACAGGGTGGTCTTGCCGGCGCCCGAGGGCGAGGAGAGCACCAGCAACAGCCCGCGCCGGTCTATCCCGGTGGATGTCGACGCCTTACTCAATGTTCTGCACCTGCTCGCGCATCTGGTCGATCACGGTCTTGAGCCCGAGGCCGGTGCGGGTGAGCGCAGCATCGCCCGACTTGGAGCACAAGGTGTTGGCCTCGCGGTTGAACTCCTGAGCGAGGAAGTCGAGGCGCCGGCCGACCGCCTCGCCCGAGGCGATGAGCTCGCGGGCTTGCGCGACATGGGCATCGAGGCGGTCGATCTCCTCGCGGATGTCGGCTTTGACCGCCAGGAGCATGGCTTCCTGGTTGAGGCGGTCGGGATCGAGCGGCGGCGACTGCCCGGCAAAGCGCGCCACCTGCTCGGCCAGCCGCGCGCGAATTGCTTCGGCCGAGCGCGAGGGATTGGCGCGCGCCTCATCGGTGAGGCGGGCAATGGTGTCGAGATGGTCCGCAAGGACCGCGGCGAGCCTTGCGCCCTCTTCGCCCCGCGCCGCCTTGAGGCTTTGAAGCGCGGCGTCGTAGCTGGCGAGGATGGCGGCCTGGCGCTCGCCCTCCAACGCTTCGCCGGCCTCGGCCTCGCCCACTTCCAAGACCCCCCTTACCTGCAACAGCCCTTCGACCGTCACCGGCGGGGCATCGAGCCGGCGCCTGAGCGCGGTGGCGATCGCCAGCACCTCTTCCAGCACCACCTCGTTGATGCGCACCTGCGATGCCGCCTCGCGGCGGGCGATCTGCAAGGAGGCCTGGATGTTGCCGCGCTTGAAGGCTTTCTGGGTCCGGTCGCGCAAGGCAGGCTCCAGCCCGTCCATCCCCGACGGCAGGCGCAGGCGCAGATCGAGGCCCTTGCCGTTAACCGAGCGCAGTTCCCAATGCCATTCGAGGCCCTGGTGCTCGCCGTCGGCACGGGCGAATCCGGTCATACTGGATAGACTCATGCCTGACAGGTCCCCACCCCCGAATCGCTTGTCCCAGGCGATTTTAGGCCGCAACAGGGCCGATGGGCAGAGGCGGCGCGAGCGCCACCGCCGTGCCGGCCTTTCCATCGGTGCCAAAATAACGCACACTGAATTGACGCCCGGCAAGGGCGCAAAACGGGAACCGGGCCATGATGCTTCCCGAAATCGCCTCGTGCGTGCACGGTCATATTCACTGGTTCAGCCAGCAGGTGCTGGATTATTACCTGACCGGACGGTTCACCACCGGCGAATTCCTGCGCTGGTTCCATATGCCCAATTCCGATTATCTGTCGATGTCGGAATGCATCGCCCATCGCCTCGATCCCAACTACGATCCCAGCCAGTGGGCGCCGGGCGTGTTCGACGGCTACATGCCGCCGCACCACTGCCCGCCCGAGACGCCGGGCTGCTTGACTTGAGGCGCCGGCACGACGATCATCGCGACCGAATTCGAGATTTTTCATGCACGGGAGCCGTTCTGTGAGCCAGTTCATGCGCTGGGATCATCAGCCATTGGCAGGCGGTCATCGGTCCGTTCCATCCTCGTTCAAGGGAGGCGTTTGAGCGCATGGACATCCGTTCCGATGTCGTCGCAGCGATCGGCAACACGCCGCTGATCCGGCTGAAAAAGGCTTCAGAGCTCACCGGCTGCACCATTCTGGGCAAGGCCGAATTCATGAATCCGGGCCAGTCGGTGAAGGATCGCGCGGCGCTCTTCATCATCAAGGACGCCATCGCCTCGGGACAGCTCCGGGACGGCGGCACCATCGTGGAAGGCACCGCCGGCAATACCGGCATCGGCCTTGCCATGGTGGCCGACGCCATGGGCTTTCGCACCGTCATCGTCATCCCCGAGACCCAGTCGCAGGAAAAAAAGGACACCCTGCGCCTGATGGGGGCGGAACTGGTGCAGGTGCCGGCAGCGCCCTACAAGAACCCCAACAACTATGTGAAATATTCCGGTCGCCTGGCCGAGCGCCTGGCGGGCGAATTGCCGGGCGGGGCGATCTGGGCCAACCAGTTCGACAACGTGGCCAACAGGCGCGCCCATATCGAGACGACGGGGCCGGAGATCTGGCAACAGACCGACGGTAATGTCGACGGCTTCATCTGCGCGGTGGGCTCGGGCGGCACGCTGGGCGGGGTGAGCGATGCACTGAAAGCCAAGAACCCGAAAGTGCAGATCGGACTTGCCGATCCCATGGGGGCGGCGCTCTACAGCTACTACACCACCGGTGAACTGAAATCCGAAGGCTCCTCCATCACCGAGGGTATCGGCCAGGGGCGCATCACCAAGAACATCGAAGGAGCAGCCGTCGACCGCGCCTATCGAATTGGCGATGCCGAGGCGCTGGATATCCTCTTCGATCTGTTGCAACACGAGGGCCTTTGCCTGGGCGGTTCGTCCGGCATCAACGTCGCCGGCGCCATCCACATGGCGCGCGACATGGGGCCGGGCCATACCATCGTGACGGTGTTGTGCGACTATGGCACGCGCTATCTCTCCAAGCTGTACAATCCGGCTTTCCTGCGCGAAAAGAACCTGCCGGTGCCGACCTGGATGGAGGACAAGGGTGCCGGCGTACCGGAAGTCTTCATCGATCCGCCGAGCGCCTGAAGGAACCCCGTATGACCGAGCAAGTCTTCCGCGACGATGCCTATAGCCATGAGTGCCCGGCGAGGGTCATGGCGGTCAACGAGCGCGGCGGCATCGTGCTTGACCGCACGGTGTTCTATGCCACCTCGGGCGGCCAGCCGGGCGATTCCGGCGTGCTGGTGCTGGAGGACGGGCGCGAGATCGCCATCGCCACCACCGTCTATGATGCCGACAAGACGACCATCGTGCATGTGCCGGCCGAAGCGGGAGAAGCGCCGCCGGTCGGTGCGCGTGTGACGGCACGGCTCGACTGGGCGCGGCGGCATCGCCACATGCGGGTGCATACGGCACTGCACCTTTTGTGCTCGCTCGTCCCCTTCCCTGTCACCGGCGGGCAGATCGCCGCCGACGGGGGCAGGCTCGACTTCGACATCGCCGACCCCGAGGCCGTCAACAAGGATGCCCTGGCGGCGCGGCTCAACGAACTGATCGCCGCCGACCATCGCTTGAGCGAGCGCTGGATCAGCGATGCCGAGATGGAGGCCAATCCGCAGCTCGTGCGCACCATGTCGGTGAAGCCGCCCACGGGCGCCGGCCGGGTGCGGCTGGTCTCGATCGGTGGAGATGGATCGGTCGATCTGCAGCCCTGCGGCGGCACGCATGTGCGCTCGACGGGCGAGATCGGCGGCGTCGTGGTGGACAAGATCGAGAACAAGGGCAAGCAGAACCGGCGCATCCGCATTGCGCTTCTGGACCAACCACCGGTTTGACGGAAGAGAGAATGGCCGAATACCTCGTTTCAACCGACTGGCTCGCCGCCCACATGGCAGCACCCGACCTCGTGGTGGTGGATGCCTCCTGGCACCTGCCCACCTCGGGACGCGATCCCAAGGCAGAATATCTGGGCGAGCATATCCCCGGCGCCCTGTTCTTCGACATCGACGAGATCGCGGATAGCGAAAGCCCCCTGCCCCACATGCTGGCAAGCCCGGAAAAATTCGCCTCGCGCATGCGCAAGATGGGCATCGGCGACGGCAAGCGTATCGTGGTCTACGATTCGAATGGCATCTATTCCGCCGCGCGGGCATGGTGGACGTTCCGGGTTTTCGGCCACACCGATGTGGCGGTGCTCGACGGCGGGCTGGCCAAGTGGAAGGCTGAAGGCCGGCCGCTGGAGGACGGGCCACCCGATGGGCGCCAGGAGCGCCATTTCACCGCCCGGCGCCAGGCCAGCATGGTGAGCGACCGCGACGACGTGCTGGCGGCGGTGACGTCGGGCGCGATGCAGATCGCCGATGCCCGCTCGCCCGCCCGCTTCAACGCCGAGGAGCCGGAGCCGCGCCCCGGCGTCAGGGGCGGCCACATGCCGGGCGCGGCTTGCGTCCACTATGCCCGCCTCATCGATGAGGCGGGCTGCCTCAGGAAACCGGACGAGATCCGCAAGGTCTTCGAGGACGCCGGCATCGATCTTGGCCGGCCCATCATCACAACCTGTGGCTCGGGGGTGACAGCGGCCATCCTCACCCTCGGGCTGGAAACCATCGGCCACAACGACCACGGGCTTTACGACGGCTCATGGAGCGAATGGGGTGCCGATGCGTCATTGCCGGTCGAGACCGGAGGCAAGGCATGAGCAAGGCGGCGGGCACAACCAGAAAGGTCGAGACGGTCGTTACCTTCCTCGAGATGACGGAGCCGCAATATCCGGTCATCCATGCCCCGGCCAACCTGCGGGTAGCGCTCATGCGCGCGGTAAAACCGCCGTTGCATTTCTACCGCTATCTCTACGACGTCATCGGACGCGATTTCGCCTGGGTCGACCGCACACTCTTGAGCGATGCCGAGCTGGAGGCCCTGATCCATGCCGAGACCACCGATATCCGGGTGCTCTATGTGGAGGGATCGCCCGCCGGCTACTTCGAGCTCGATTCCTCGGGTGCCGATGCCTTGTGGCTGCGCTATCTGGGCCTCGTGCCGGACTTTCACGGCCGCGGCCTGGGCAAGTTCCTGCTGGCCGAGGCGGTGACGGCTGCCTGGGAGATCGGCCCAGAGCGGGTGCGGGTCGAGACCTGCACGCTGGACGATCCGCGCGCGCTCCCCCTCTACCAGCGCGTCGGCTTCGTGCCCTATGCGCGCAAGGACAAGGTGATGGAGATTCCGGCGGGGGTCTGAGGCAAGTTCCGCCCAGACAGGTCCGCCGACTTCAATGGCAGACCTCCACGTCTGGATTGAACCAACTATCGGACCGGCGACCAAAGCTGCCAGATCGACGCGATTGACCCTGAGCGGCATTGTGTACAGATATTGCCCGCATGCGACTTTCCAACTTTGTGGAATTGGATGGCGAGGGTGGAAATCAAGGGGCGGAAGGCTGTCATAACCGGCGCAGGGCGGGGCCTCGGGCGCGCATTGGCCGTCACGCTTGCAGATGCCGGTGCAGAGATCATTATCGCCGGTCGCGATCCTGCCAAGCTAACAGCGGTTGCCGAAACAATCGCAGCACGCGGTCTGCCTCGGCCGCAATGCCTCACCCTCGACTTGGCCAACCGAGCGAGCGCTGAGGCCGCAGCGCAAAGAATTGTGCACTCCGCCAGACCTCCAGACATCCTCATCAACAACGGTGCGAAATGGTTGGCCGGCTCGCTTGAGAGCAATACGCCCGACGACATTGCAGAGACCATAGCCTCCCAATTGACTGGCACAATCCTGCTGACGCGCGCGCTGCTGCCGGTGCTGAGACAGGCGAAGCATGCAGATGTCCTGACAATAGTATCGACCAGTGGATTGTCGAATGCGCCGCTGTCAGACGCCTCGCCTGCCTTTCATGCGGCCAAGCATGGCCAGGCCGGTTTCGCAGACGGCCTGCGCCAGTCGGTGATCGGGACAAGCGTGCGCGCAACCGCCATCTATCCGCCGAACATCGAGGACATCCAACCAGAAAGTCCTGGGTGGCTTGACAACGCAGACCGCCCGAAAAATAGCGCGATCACCAATCGTGATGTTGTCGAAGCAGCGATTTTTGTTCTCACGCGGTCACGCCACGTTACGATTGCGGATCTGATACTGGATGCCGATGTCGGCGGCCTCCGCGCCTGAAATGGATGACGCTGGCCTTGTCCTCTGCGGAACTGCATCCGGATCAGTTGCATGGCCGGAATCCAGCGCATTTCGCTTGTGGAAGTCGCCTTGAATGGCTTGAAGGGGCAACCCTACGGCGCCACTCAAAGCTAGCCAGAGCAGAATGGGCCACGCCAGCACTACAATCTTGATACCCAACAGGCCTTAACCCACCAGCCCGCTCTGCTTGATGCCGTCGAAGATGAACTGGACGGCAAGCGCCGCGAGGATGATGCCGAAGACGCGCGCCACGACATGCACGCCGGTCACACCGAGCAGGCGATTGACGGCGGACGAGGCCAGCATCAGCACATAGGTGAGGACCAGCACCGAGAGCATCGCCGCGATGATGGTGGCGACCTTCAAGGCATCGCCGTCGTTGACGGCCGAGGCCATCAGCAGGATCGAGGCGCCGATGGTGCCGGGCCCGGCAATGAGCGGCGTGGCGAGCGGGAAGATCGATATGTCGGCGCGCGTTTCCGCCTCGGCGTTTTCCTCGCTGGTGGTGGTGATGCCGCCCGACTGGCGGGCGAACACCATGTCGATGGCGATCAGCAGGAGCAGGATGCCGCCCGCCGCCCTGAGCGCGGCCAGCGAGATGCCGAACAAATGCAGCATGCCCTGGCCGAAAGCAGCAAAGGCCAGCATGATGAGGCCGGCGACGACCGTGGCGCGCAGGGCGATGCGGCGGCGCGCCGACGGGTTTGTCCGCGCCGCCAGAGCGGCGAACAACACCGCCACATCGGGCGGCCCGATGACGGCGAAAAAGGTGGTGAAGGCGACGAGATAGGTTTCCAGCATTTTCCGGGCCCCCGCCCCCGCGCAGATGACCGGAGCTTAGGGAAACAGGCTCACCTGCTCAAGGCTCGCCACTTCATCGCAGCCGAACATCAAGTTGAAGTTCTGGATTGCCTGGCCGGCCGAACCCTTCACCAGGTTGTCGAGGGTGGAGACGAGGATCGCCCGGCCCGGCACCCTGTCGGCATAGGCCGCCAGCATGACGTTGTTGGAGCCGCGCACATATTGCGTCGCCGGGTTGACGCCGGCGGGCGCCATGTGGACGAAGGGCTCATCGCCATAACGTTCTTGCAGCGCGTTGCGGCAATCCTCCGCCGTCGCTTTGCCGGTGAGCCTGGCATAGCAGGTGATGAATTCGCCGCGGCTCATGGGGATGAGGTGCGGCGTGAAACTGACGATCACCTGGCGTCCGGCGGCGAGCGAGATCTCCTGCTCGATCTCCGGCGCGTGGCGGTGGCTGGCGATGCCATAGGGCGACAGGCCCTCGCCCGCCTCGCAAAAGAGGATGTTCTGCTTGAGCGAGCGACCGGCGCCGGAGATACCCGACTTGGCGTCGATGACGAGGTCGCCGGCATCGATGAGCCCGGCCTTGACCAGCGGAAGCAGCAGCGTGAGGACGGCGGTGGGATAGCAGCCCGGACAGGCCACCAGCCGGGCGCGTCTGATCGCCTCGCGGTAATGCTCGGTGAGGCCGTAGACGGCTTCTGCCTGCAGGGAAAGTGCCTTGTGGGCGCCGCCGTACCATTTTTCATACACCGCCGGGTCGCGCAGGCGGAAGTCGGCCGACATGTCGATGACCTTGAGGTGGATTGGCAGCGCGGCGATCACCTCCTGGCTGGTAGCATGCGGCAGCCCGCAGAACACCGCCTCGATGCCGCTCCAGTCCGCCTCCTCGTTGGTGATGAGGCCGGGCAGCCCGAGGCCGGAGAGATGGGGGAAGACGGCCTCCACCGGCTTGCCGGCATGGCTGTTGGCCGTCAGTACGGCAATCTCGATCAGCGGATGGCGCGCGGCCAGGCGCACGAGGTCGCCTCCCGTGTACCCCGAGGCTCCGATGATGCCGATACGAACCTTCTTCTGCATGCGCCCGCGCTCCCTGGCTGATGCGCTCAAGATGGCTCCCTATAAAGCCTCGCCACGGCCAGTGCCAGTGCGGTCGCGTTCGCCGAGTGGCGGGACGGCGTCTGCTTCAATTGTCGGCACCAATGTCGAAATCGTCTCAACCTGTCCATCTAACTCATTGAATTAAAAATTGTTTATCTCAACACAAATACATGTGGCAGGGGTGGCAATCGGAGCACCAGGCGCTGATATGGATGGAAGAGGCATAACCCCGTGAGGCCGGCGCTCGCGAAACGTCGGGAGGGTCTGGCCACGCGACAACCCAAAGGAGCAAAGTCATGAAAAAGCTCATCCTCATCGCCGCCGCACTCGCCTTCGCCGCCGCCCCGGCCATGGCAGAAAGCATGAGTTCGAGCGGACTGTCGCCAATGTCCTTCGGACCGAACGAAACGCGCTCGCAGGGGATCGGTGCCGCGCCCTATCCGCACGACCAATACGCCGCCGGTGACATGGACTCCGATTCCGGTCACCTCCACGAGCACGACGTCACGTCCTCCGCGCACGCAAATTTCGCCTTGGGCGACATGGACTCCGACAGCGGACCGAGCACGGCGGGCTGACCGGGGCAGCCGGCGCCGCGGTGCCGGCATGAAGCGATCGCATGAGACGCGGAAAAGCGGCGATCGCGGCAAACCCCGAGGGCCCGGGGACCGGTTCCCCGGGCCTGTCCGGGTTCTATAGCCCCTCGCGCCTTCTGGCCCGGCGGATACGGTCGAAATAGACCGTCTGGGTGACGTGGCTGCCGGCGGGATTGCGTTCCAGATGCGAGCGGTAGAGACCGAACTTGAAGTAGACGTCACGCGCCCACATGGTCGGACCTCGCCAACGGGCGGCCTCCGATCCATCCACATCAACCACCATGAAACCGTCGGACCCGGGCGACCAGTGCACATTCGCCACGATGTCGTGCCACTGGCCGCGCAGGTTTTCTTCCGCAATGAGCGGCAGCTTGGCCACGGTGCCGTGGGGGCCGTGGATGTCGAGCCACAGGCCGCCCATGTCGTTCTGGAACATGAGGGCCGGTTTGGCGCCTTCCTGGTGGAACTGGGCGAAGGAAACCTTGGCTGGCCAGATGTTGCGGAAGCCGGCAGGGACATAGAGCGAGAAGGAATACCACCAGGTTTCGCCCGCGTGCTGGTAGCCGGTCTCTTTCAGTTCGGCCCGTTCGCGGCCCGTTTCGCAGTCGTTCCAGCCGCCGTTGCGGGCCTTCGAACAATCGCCGGGGCGCACTTCGAAGCGCAGGCTGGTCGCCCCGTCGCGCACCGGCTGCGGCGGCCTCACAGTCTCGACCCCGTGCCGCGCGGCCCCGACCGGCAGCGAACGCACGAAATGCCAGCCCGCCACGTTCTCGCCCTCGCCGATGAGGGCGGCGGCGGCCAGCGCAAACAGCATCACAGTGTTCATGGCCCAAGACCATAGGCGCGCCGGACTTAAGGAACGGAAAAGCCGGTGGTGCACGCTACCCGCCGCCGCGCATTCTGCCGCACTGGACCCATGCGGGCGATGGCGGTATGTTTTTTGGTGGGGAATGGGGCGACATACGGCTGCCGAAAGGCAGATGAACCAGACGCTTGTAACCTTGAGGAACCAGGAAGATGAGAATTCACAAAATTGTTGCGGCAGGCGTCGCGGCAACGGCACTGCTGTTGACAGCCTCCATCACGGCCTCGGCCGGTAACTATGTCAGCGACCCGATCTCGCTGTTCGGCGGCAATGGGCGCTACTGGATCCCGCGCGACGGCAGCGGCAAGGGCGTCATCCGCCTGAACCCCGACCACAGCGTCTATATGGTGTGGAACGGGGACCCCTATCGCGGCACGTGGGAAATGCACGGCGACCAGGTCAAGACAATGTGGGATGGCGGCGTGCCGTTCAAGGCGCCGAGCTGGCGGGTCAAGATGAACAAAGACCCGATGAAGGAATACACCGCAACCAGTTCGAAGCCCTAGGCCGCTTCGCGAAGCGGTCGGGCTGAGGGGCAAAAGCGCAAAACGGCAATGGGTTGTGCCGCCGCACAACCCATTGAGCCTCAAGGCCTGAAGACTATCTCAAAGAATAAAGTCCGAAGCGTGCAGATCGATGTTTCCGATCAACTTCAGCGTCGCATCGGTGGTGCCGTCTCCATTGCCGTCGATTTCCACCAACGTATTGCCACCGACATGTTCAAAGCGCACCTCATGGGCAGTGCCCGTGAAATCTGCCGCACCTATGAACTGAAGGCCCGGGATGTGCGAGAAGTCGATGTGATCGGATTGCGATTGCTGGAAATCCTTGATGACATCGCCCTTGGCATGGCGGACCTTGAAGAACTCAAAGGTGTCCGATCCTCCGCCACCCTCGTAGACATCGTGGCCCCATCCGCCGTTGAGCGTATCGTTGCCGATGCCCCCGATGAGATGATCCTTCCCGCCGGCGCCGAGCAGACTGTCGTTGCCCGATCCACCATCAAGCGTGTCGCTGCCACTACCACCGTTCAGCTTGTCAATACCGTCGCTTCCGATGAGTGAGTCGGCCCCGCTACCCCCGAGCAACATGTCGTTGCCCAAGCCGCCATCAAGCGTGTCGTTGCCAGCACCACCATTCAGCTCGTCGTGGCCGTCGCCTCCAGTGAGGGAGTCAGCCCCGTTATCGCCAAACAGCGTGTCATTGCCCGTACCACCATCAAGGGTGTCATTTCCATCACCACCAAAGATAAGATCCTGACGGGCTCCCCCGCTGATCAAATCATCTCCGGCAAATCCGTCAAGCACATCATTGAATGGAGAGCCCTGGACGACATCGTTATTTGCAAGCACAAGACTCAATAATTCGGTATCATAGCCTGCGAAATGCGTATCTTCACCAAGGTCCATGTAGACAAGAGCAGTTTTTATGTCGAAATTCAATCCGGTAATGGTCGCGCGGAGACTCTGGTCGGCGTAGAACTCGTAACCTGTCCATGTGCCGCTTATGACTCCGAGTTTTTGAGCAACTGCCGCGTCTCCCTCCGGGGTGAAACTGCCGTATTTAAACGATCCGCTTAATATTGCTGTACAAATATCGTTGTCGATGCTGCCTGCTGTTGTCCCAGGAACTTGCTCAAGTACGCGTGCGCCCAATGCCATACGAATATCGGCCTTGGTAAGATCCGCATCCGACGTGGGAAGCCGGTAATACCAATCAAAATTATTCATGTCCGTTGGTTCATAAAAAGTAACATTCGCCATCGCTCATCTCCTCTCCAATTGCGTCGGCCTCTCGGCGGCGCGGCACGGGCATTCACTGTCGCAATTCGTAATCCATCCCCGCGTCCATCGCCCGCGGCTGCGATCTGTCGGCAAAATACGAATCGCCGGCAACAGCAAGATTGAACACTCAGTTATTTCAAAGTTCTTACCAGAATCGTTAATCGAGCCAGTATTTCCGTTAAGCAAGGTTGCTCAATGCGGCAGCACCTGGCAAATCAATTGATGCCTTATGAGGAGAGCGGACTGCGAAGCCCGGCTTTCACAGGTCAGGCAGGCCAGCGCTACGGTCGTCGGCCACCGTCGGAAAGCAGAATGGGCCGCGCGAATGCGCAGCCCATTGCAATGAGAGTCTGTTTCGAACGAATTAGCGCTTGGAGAACTGGAAGCTGCGGCGGGCCTTGGCGCGGCCGTACTTCTTGCGTTCGACCACGCGGCTGTCGCGGGTGAGAAAGCCGTTCTTCTTGAGCACCGCGCGCAAGGCCGGCTCGAAATAGGTGAGCGCCTTGGAGATGCCGTGGCGCACCGCACCCGCCTGGCCCGACAGGCCGCCGCCGGAGACGGTGCACACCACATCGAACTCATCGGCCCGCTCGGCGGTCACCAGCGGCTGCTGGATGATCATGCGCAGAACCGGCCGGGCGAAATAGATGCTGGCCTCGCGGCCGTTGACAGTGACGTTGCCATTGCCGCGCGTCAGCCACACGCGGGCGATGGCGTTCTTGCGCTTGCCGGTTGCATAGGCGCGGCCGCGCGTGTCGAGCTTGGGCTCGGGTAGTCCTGCCTCCTGGGTGATGCCCATCGCGGCACCCAGGTCTTCCATGGAGGTGGTTTCTTCGGCCATGGTCTTTTAGTCCCTAACGGTGTTCTTGGGGTTCAGGGCGGCGATATCGAGCTTTTCCGGCTGCTGGGCGCCATGGGGATGCTCGGGGCCTGCATATATGCGCAGGTTGGAAAGCTGCGCCCGGGTGAGCGGGCCGCCCGGCATCATGCGGCGAACGGCGGATTCCAGCACGCGGCCGGGAAAGCGGCCTTCGAGGATCTTGTCGGCCTTTCTTTCCTTGATGCCGCCAGGATAGCCGGTGTGCCAGTAATAGGTCTTGTTCTGGCGCTTGGCGCCGGTGAGCACCACCTTTTCGGCATTGACCACGATGACGTTGTCACCGCAGTCCATGTGGGGGGTGTAGCTCGGCTTGTGCTTGCCGCGCAGGCGGGTGGCGATCAGCGCCGCGGCGCGCCCGACGACCAGCCCCTCGGCATCGACCAGCACCCATTTCTTGTCGATCTCTCCCGATCGCGCGGAATAGGTCTTCATCGGATAAATCCTGTGCAAAAGAGTTTCGGAAAACGAGACTGCTGCCCCGGACACATTGGCCGTAGGGCGACTGTTGGCGGTCTCGTAGCCGCTCAGGCGTCTTCAGTCAAGCAAAATGCATCCGCGCAAGGCGAAATTTCAGCAATGATTGCAGCATCTTATAGTTGAGGTAACACAATACCTCAAGACCAGTCGATTTCCTCCGACATGTGATAGGTGGTCTGGGCATGGGCGACGAGACGGTCGTTTGAGGAGATGCGGCAGTCGAGCACCGAGAGCACCCGTCCGTGCTTGAGCATTTCGGCCTTGCACATCAGATCGCCGGCCTGCGGCTTGCGCAAGAAAGAGATCTGCAGATTGCTGGTGACGCACAGCCGCGCCGACTCGCCATGCAGGGCGAGAAGCAGGAAATAAGCCGAAACATCGACCAGTTCCATGAGCGTCGGCCCGGAGACCGTGCCGCCGGGCCGCAGATGCGCCTCGTCGGTCTTCCGGCGCACCGTGACCACGTCTTCGCTCAGATGCTCGATGGCATATCTGCCCGGATCATCGAAGGCCTGCGGAAACTCCACGGTGAGAAAGGCGTAGATCGCCTCGGCATTCCACTTCAGTCGCTTGCTCATGGTCCTTGCGCTCGCAATTGGGCCCTTTGCGCCGATACCTCCGGTTGCCGAATGCGCCTTGTCCTGCGATGATGCCCAAGGGGGGCACTGCGATTGCGGAGCGGGTTCGCATGCGGCACCTCAAGGCACCGATCCTGGTGGGCTTTTGCCTGATGGCCGGGTGTAGTGCAATGGGTCTTTCAGCCACCGGGGCCTTCGCTCTCAAGGACCAAATGCGGCTGGTCGCCGACGCTCGGTCGGACAAGGAGGCCGCTGGTGTTCCCTCGACCTCCCTCTCATCACCCGGGCCGCGCGAGCGTGGCAAGGGCGATTTCCTCGGCGATGACGACAACGAGCCCGATGCCGCCGGCTCGATCGACGATCAGGCGCTGGTGGTGGGCACCGAGCTTTCCCTCGACGCGGCACGCCGGGCGCTCGATGCCTATGCGGCGATGCGGGCGAAATACAGCGACGAAGGCCTCACCGGCGACCAGACACTGGAACAGTATGCCAACTCCAGTGCGGCCGGCCGCTCCTTTGCCGCCGATATCGCAGCCTTCGGGTTTAGAAACATCAGCGAGTGGAGCCGGATTATCGCCTCCATCGGCTTTGCCCTCGATGCCGTGGTCGACAATACCGAACCCCAACTCAGGGCCGAGATTGTCCGGCTGAATGCCGATCGCAGCATGCCTGCGCGCCAGCGCAGCCGCCTCATCGCCAGCCTCAGGGCGCAGATCCCGTCGGAGAACAACAAGGTGATCGTGCGCCAGCTCATTCTCGATCCCCTCTACCGCGACAAGCTTGCACTGCTTGCGGTCTATGAATAATAAATGACACTTATGAACACTGCCTCAGCCACCGCCGCTGCCGGCGCCAACGAAGTTGTCCTGCTGCGCGAGGATTCGGGCGGCATCGCCCGCCTGGTGCTCAACCGGCCGGCCCAGCGCAACGCCCTCAGCCAGGCGCTGCTCGACCGGCTCAACGCCGAGATCGCGGCCATCTCCGCCGATGATGCCGTGCGCGCCGTCATCATAGCGGCAAACGGGCCCGGCTTTTGCGGCGGGCACGACCTCAAGGAGATGACCGATCACCGCAGCGATCCCGACGGCGGGCGGGCCTATTACGAGGCGCTGTTCGCAAGCTGCTCCAAGATGATGCTGGCCATCGTCAACTCGCCAAAGGTGTTCGTCGCCGAGGTGCAGGGCACTGCCACCGCGGCCGGCTGCCAGCTTGTGGCGGCCTGCGATCTGGCGGTGGCGAGCGACAAGGCGCAGTTCGGCGTGAACGGGGTCGATTCCGGGCTGTTCTGCTCCACCCCCATGGTGGCGCTGTCACGCAATCTGGGGCGCAAGAGGGCGATGGAGTTGCTCACACTGGGGCGGCTGATGTCGGCCGAAGAGGCGCTTCGGGCCGGGCTGGTCAATGAAGTGGCCACACCCGAGGCGCTGCGGGAGACCACACAGGCCATGGCGTCGACGCTGGCGCAGAAGTCGCGCGCGGTGCTGGCCCTGGGCAAGAAGGCGTTCTACGAGCAGCTTTCCATGCCGCTGGAGAAGGCCTACGGGCACACCTCGCAGGTCATCGTCGACAACATGATGATGGACGACGCGCGCGAGGGCATCTGCGCCTTTCTCGAGAAGCGCAAACCTCAGTGGCGGGACACCTGAAACGCATGGAGCATGACAGCTATTCGGCCGACTATATCCGCGACATCCTCACCTCGGTGAGGACGATTGCCCTGGTCGGCGCCTCGTCCAACACCGTCAGGCCGTCCTACTTCGTGCTCAAATACCTCATCGCCAAGGGCTATGAGGTGTTTCCGGTCAATCCCGGCACGGCGGGCAAGGAGATCCTCGGGCGCATGGTCTACGGCAACCTGAAGGACATCCCCGTCCCCATCGACATGGTGGACATCTTTCGCAACTCCGCCGCCGCCGGGCCCGTGGTGGACGAAGCGCTCAGCCTCGATCCCCTGCCCAAGGTCATCTGGATGCAGCTCACGGTGCGCGACGACGAAGCCGCTGCGCGCGCCGAGGCGAAAGGCGTGAAGGTGGTGATGAACCGCTGCCCCAAGATGGAGTACGGCAAGCTGTCGGGGGAATGGGGCTGGGTCGGCGGCAATTCCGGCGTCCTGTCGTCGAGGCGCCAAGCCTTGCATGCCTCGGGCAAGCTGCAAAGCCTGGGGCTCAATCCGTCCAAGGGTTGATCAGTGGCTGCCACGGGTGAGGAGATCAGGCGCATCCGCCACCTGATGGCCACCGATTTCGCCGCCGCCGAGCAGGCCGCCGACCGGCTGGTGGCAGAGCATCCCCACGCCACCGATGCCTTGCTGCTCAGGGCCTATCTTTTCAATTTTCGCAAAAACTTGCCCGAAGCGATTGAGCTTTTGAAGCAGGCGCAAAGCCTGGCGCCGGGCGATACGCAGATCGCTTTCAACCGCGCCTATCTCGCCCAGCAGATGGGCGCGTTCGGCAAGGCGCGTGAGTTGTTCGCGGCACTCGCTGGCACAGACGGAAACCAGCCGGACGTGGGACTGCTAGCGGCGCTCAACCGGCTGTGGGCCGGCGAGACACCGCAGGACCGCCTCGCCCTTGCCGCCGGCACCCGGTTGTCGCCCGGCGGGGCGTTGGTTGCCAAAGCGATCTCGGCGCGATTGGGGGAAGCGGTTTCAGTCGCCGGTCCTCCGCCTGATACGAAGCTTGCGACAAGCGCCGTCAACTTCCTCAATCGCTACGACGTGCCGGGCTGGGGGGCGCTCGACGACAAGGCCGAGCTGTGGCTGCTCGCCGCAAGCGACGCGCCGGGCCTCATCCCACAAACCTTCACCCAAGAGAGCGAACGCAAAATCCTGATCGCCGCCCAGCACACGCATCCCGGCCTGTGGGTGGGCAAGCATGCCCGCCTGTTCGGCGGCCAGTCGCTCAGCGTCGCTGCCGATCCAACCGCCCTCCCCCTCGGCGATGGCCATATCGTGCAGCGCTATGTCGATGACCCGCTGCTCATCGGCGAGCACAAGTTCCACCTGCGCGCCTATGTGCTGGTGGGCGCGGTGCGTCCCTTGACCGCCTTTGTGCATCTCGACGGCATTGCGCGGGCAGCTCCCCTGCCCTGGTCGGCCTCGCCGAATGAAGCGGCGGTGGAGGCGCGCCACATCACCAATACGCTGCGCTATTCGGCCGATCAGGCGCTCAGGGCGCAGGCGCGGGTTTTGAGCTTTGCCCGGCTCGCCGGAGAGCTTGAACGCGAAGGGCTCGCTGCCGGACGGCTGCAAGACGGCCTGATTGGCGCAGGCCGGGCGGTCACTCGCCTGATCGCCGCAAACGATGTGGGGCTGCGCCATGTGCGCGGCAATCCCGCCGCCGTGCCGCCCAAGCTCCTCGGCCTCGACCTCATCTTCGATAATTCCTTGCGCGCCTGGCTGCTCGAGATCGAGCGTTATCCGGCCCTGGGGGGAGGCACGAAAGAGGCCGAAGCGGTCAACACCCGCCTGTTTTCCGATATGACGGCGTGGCTCGGCGGCACTAGCCTGCCGCCCGAACGCTGGCGACAGGTCGCCCCTTGAGGGCGTTTTCGGTGTTCGGCAATGAGGTTGGCAAACGCACTGCTTGACAATTCGTTCTTCAAGCAGAACGATTGTTTGCCCAACAGGACATAACGGTTGATTTATCGGGGCAACGGGCCCATAAATCCCCTGCCTAATTCTGGAGCAGAGGAGCTTTCCATGACCGACAAAGCCCACGGATTCGACACACTCGCCATCCATGCCGGCGCCCAGCCCGACCCTGCGACCGGCGCGCGCGCCACGCCCATCTACCAGACCACGTCCTATGTGTTCGAGGACACCCAGCACGCCGCCGACCTGTTTGCGCTGCGCGCCTTCGGCAACATCTACACCCGCATCATGAATCCCACCCAGGCGGTGCTGGAAGCCAAGGTCGCAGCGCTTGAAGGCGGCACCGCGGCGCTGGCGCTTGCCTCGGGCCACGCCGCGCAGTTCATCGCCTTCCATTGCCTGATGCAGCCGGGCGATGAGTTCGTGGCGGTGCGCCAACTTTATGGCGGTTCGATCAACCAGTTCAATCATTCCTTCAAGGCGTTCGGCTGGCACGTGGTGTGGGCCGACATGGAGGACATCGACAGCATCGCAAAAGCCGTCTCGCCCAAGACCAAGGCGATCTTCTGCGAGTCCATCGCCAATCCGGGCGGGCGCATCACCGATCTCGCCGCCGTCGCCAAGATCGCCCAGAAGGTGGGCGTGCCGCTCATCGTCGACAACACCCTGGCCAGCCCCTATCTGTGCCGGCCGTTCGAGCATGGCGCCAACATCGTGGTGCATTCGCTCACCAAGTTCATGGGCGGGCACGGCAACTCCATGGGCGGCGTCATCGTCGACGGCGGCAATTTCGACTGGTCGAAGTCGGGCAAGTACCCGATGCTGTCGGAGCCCAATCCCTCCTACAACGGCATGGTGATGCACGAGACTTTTGGCAACATCGCGCTCGCCATCACCGCCCGCGTCATGGGCCTGCGCGACTTCGGGCCGGCGATCGCGCCGCTCAATGCCTTCCTCATCCTCACCGGCATGGAAACCCTTTCCCTGCGCATGCAGAAGCATTGCGACAATGCCAAGACAGTGGCCGAGTGGCTGTCGAAGGACGATCGCGTGTCGTGGGTCAGCTATGCGGGCCTGCCGAGCGACCGGCAACACAAGCTGGCGCAGAAATACTGCCCCAACGGGGCGGGCGCCGTCTTCACCTTCGGCCTCAAGGGCGGCTACGACGCGGGCGTGCGCACCGTCTCCAACGCCAAGCTCCTGTCGCATCTGGCCAATGTGGGCGATACGCGCTCGCTCATCATCCATCCGGCCTCGACCACCCACTCGCAGCTGTCGCCCAAGCAGCTCGAGCAGGCCGGCGCCACGCCCGACGTGGTGCGCCTGTCCATCGGCATCGAGGATGTAGCCGACATCATCGCCGATCTGGATCAGGCGATGGGGTCGTGACAGCGTGAAGATGCCACAGGGCGGCCGCCAGCAGGAGCAGCGCGCCGCCCTGATGGGCCAGGCCCAGGTCGATCGGCACCATGTGGATGAGGGTGGCGATGCCGAGGGCGACCTGGGCCAGCACCACCACCAGCAACAGCGCGGCTGAGCGGGCGTGACTGGCGGGCCCGCCCGACAACAAGACACGGGCGGCGTGCACGGCGATGGCCAGCGCCACCACGTAGGCGATCACGCGGTGGTCGAACTGCACCGTCATGGCGTTCTCGAACAGGTTGCGCCAGGCGGGCTCAATGGTGGTGTAGAGCCCGTCGGGGATGAACTTGCCCTCCATCAGCGGCCAGGTGTTGTAGGCCATGCCGGCATCGAGCCCGGCGACGAAAGCGCCGGCGGCGATTGCAGGAAGACCAGGGCGACGATCACCAGCGCCATGATGGAGAAGCGGCTGGCGCCGAGACTGCGCGGCTGGCGGTCGATGCCGAAGGCCGTCCATAAAAGCGCGGCATAGATGAGCGCGGCGAGGCTCAGATGGGCGGCAAGCCGGTACTGGCTCACGTCGGTGCGCTCGACCAGCCCCGACATCACCATGAACCAGCCGAGCGCGCCTTGCAGCCCGCCGAGAATGAACAGGCCGACAAGGCGCGGCAGCATGGCGCGCTCGATGCGGCCGGCGAACCACAAGAGCAGCATCGGGACGAGGAAGGCGATCCCGATGAAGCGGCCGAGGAAGCGGTGGCTCCATTCCCACCAGTAGATGGACTGGAACTCGGCCATCGACATGCCCTTGTTGAGGACCTGGTATTCGGGGATGGCCTTGTAGCGGGTGAAAGCGTCCTGCCAATCGGCGGTGTTCAAGGGTGGGATGGCGCCGAGAATCGGCTTCCATTGGGTGATGGAGAGGCCCGAATGGGTAAGGCGCGTGGCGCCACCGACGATCACCATGGCGAAGACGAGACCCGCCACGAAGAATAGCCAGGCGCGCACCGGCTTGTGCGAGCGTGTTTCAACGCCTGCGGCCAGGACTTCAGTCGACATCGGTGCCCATCCTTTCTGCGGGGCTCCCGTTTAGCAGCATCTGCGGCAACGGCAACAGAGCCATCCGCCGCACCATCATTGCACCGAACGGGGCAAGACGGTATTGACCGAAGTCATGCGCATGCGCTCTCGCAAATTCATCGGTGTCATCGCCAGCGTGAGCTTCATCATCGCCTATTGCCTGATCGTCATGGCGCTGGGGGCGGTGTGGCTCAGCGGCATGCCGCAGTGGCTGCAGCTTGCCGCCTACATCGCGGCGGGCATCGCGTGGCTGCCGCCGGTGATGGCCATCATCCGCTGGATGTCACGGCCCGAGGGTGTGGGCTAGGCCGCATTGACCTTGCGAAAACCGTTCCACAGGGCAAAGGCTGTGCCCGACAGAAGCACGTCCACATAGCGCAGCTTCTGGTAGCCACCGTTGAGCGACACTCTCGGCAGGGCCATGGAGTGGTCGCTGTGGGCGCGGTAGACGAGGCCTTTGCGGGTTGTGACCGCGGCCTTGAAGCCCGCCTCGGCGACGAGGTCGAAGTCACGCGGGCCGGCCGATTCGGCGTCGCCGTAAGGATATGAGAAGGTGTCCGGCGTTACGCCGATCTCACGGGCGATGCGATCGCGCGATCCGACGATCTCGGCCATGGCCTTGTTGCGCGGCAGCTTGCCGATGGCATAGTGATTGATGGTGTGGGCGCCGATGCTGCACAAGGGATCGGCAGCGATCTGGCGCAGATCTTCCCAGCCCATGGCCTCGGCCCGGCACATGGCATGCAGGTCGATGCCATGGCTGGCGCACACCCGGTTGATCCAGGCGCGCTGGTCTTCCTCCGACAGATTCCTGAGCGGCCAGTAGAGGCGCTCGAAGGCGCCCTGCTTTTGAGCATCGGTCTCTGTCGCCAGCTCGATCTTCTCGCCGTCGATCTCGGTCCTGACGACGTGGCTGTCGGCGATCAGCGCCTCCAGCCCACGCCACCACAGCTCGCAGGCGCCATCGGTGATGGCCGGGGCGATGAAGATGGTGAACGGACAGGCGTGGTCGCGAAAGATCGGCCAGGCGTAGTCGAGATTGTCGCGATAGCCGTCATCGATGGTGAAGACGGCAAAGGGACGCTCGCCCACCTTGCCCGCTTTCAGCCGGTCTGCAGCCTCGGCAAGCGGCAGGAGTTCATAGTTGCGCTCGGCAACGAAGCTGATCACCTCATCGAGGAATTCCGGCGTCACCTCGAGGCCGGCATTGGGCGCAAAGCCCTCGCCCAAACCCCCGCCGGGGCGGATGTGATGCAGCATGAAGATAGCGCCGACGCCGCGCAACGGGGCGCTGAGAAGGCGCGAGGTGCCGGAATAATAGAGAAGATCCATGCTGGTACGCAGGATCGCGGTCTTGCCCATGGCAATGCCCACCAAATACGCTGAAGCTACTGACGACTAAGTCTTATATAGGCAAAAAATTTACGATCGCTTGCCGCGCCGGCAGGAAAGTTCGACGCAAGCCGGCTTGAGGGCGAGGCACCAGGCTCAGGCGTTGACGGCGATGCGCGCCGACGCGGCCTTGTCGGTGCGCTTCCTCGATGCGCCACCCACCTTGACGAGGCGGGTGGAGCGGGCCCCGAGCCGGTGCAGGTGCTCAAGCAGCACAGCCGCGTCCGCACCGCGCGCGGACGGTGCGAACAGGATGGCGCCCTTGCATCCGGCAACGAGGCCATCGGCGGCAAGCTCGGCACCGGTGGCGGCGCCGACATAGACCAGCACCACGTCATAGGCGTGCTCCAGCGCCTCGAGCACCATGTTCATGCGCTCGCGGGTCGATGGCGTGAACGCACCGGCCGTGGCAAGCCCGGCCGGCAGGACATGGGCGGGGCTGTGGGAATCGCGCACGATCACATCGGTAAAGGCGGCATCGCCGGAGAGCAGCTCGACTAGGCCCTTCGACTTGGAGACGCCGAAGAGCCTTGCGAGAGAACGCCTGCCGGCATCGGCATCCACCGCGATCAGCTTGACGCCGTCGCCGGCGCACAGACGCGCCAGGTGGACCGCGGCTTCGGCCGCGATGGCATCGATGCCGCCGTGCGAGACCAGGGCAAATCGCTTTACCCCGAGCGTATGGCGCTGGCTGATCAGCCACGCGGCGGCCGGCCTCAGCGCGGCATCGCGCGCGGCGACAGCGGTCTCATGTTCCACGGCCGCGAAGCCGGCAAGCCTCGGGCCTTCGGACGGCGTGCTCGTGGCCGCCACGTACTCATCAGCGGTGTTCTCGTCTGCACCCGCCAGTGTCGGCGCGACGTGAACCGGACCTGCGACACCGCGGCGCGCAGGATCGAAGATGCGGTTGGCGGCCCCCATGACCTCGGCCATGAAGGCGAAGCCGAGGCCGAGCAGCAGGCCGCCCACCAGCCCGATGAGAACGATGGGCCCGAGCTTGGGATAGGAGGGTTCGGCCGGCGGATCGGCACGGGCGATTACGCGCGCCAGGCCCGGCTGGGCGTCGAGCTGCAAACGGGCGCTGGCATCGGAATAGCGCGCCAGGAAGGTTTCGAGCAGGCTGCGATTGGCGGCAGCCTCGCGCTCCAGGGCGCGCAGTTTCACCTCATCCTGATTGTCGACGGAGGTCTGCGTCTTGAGCTTGCCGAGGCTTGCCCTGAGCGCGTTCTCGCGGATGGCGGCAACCTTGGCCTGCTGCTCCAGGCTTTGCACCACCTTCAGTGCCTCGGCCCGCAACTGGTGATCGAGATCGGCAAGCTGGCTCTTTGCGGCGATGATCTTGGGATGGTTGGCGAGATAGACGGTGGAGAGATCAGCCAAGGTGCGCTTGAGCGCAATCTGCTGTTCGCGCAGACGCTGGATGAGCGGTGAGCTGAGTACGTCGATAGAGTTGTCGACGGTGCCGGTGCGCTTGAGAAGATCGCGGATGGAGTTCGCCTTGGCCTGTGTCTCGGAGCGCTGGCTCTCGGCGAGGATGATCTGAGTGTTGAGCTCGGAAAGCTGCTGGGCGGTGAGCGTCGTGGTGCTCTGGCCCTTGAGCAACCCGGCCTTGGTGCGAAACGCTTCGACGGCGGCTTCAGAATCCGTCACCTTCTTGCGCAGGGTATCGATCTGCGCCGACAGCCATTTGCGCGCCCGCGCGGTGGCTTCGGACTGCACCTCGCGGGTTCCCTTCACATAAGTATCGGCGGTTACGTTGGCGAGCGCTGCCGCCGTGCGCGGATCACCCGAAGACGCCTCGATCACGATCACCTTGGACGACGGGACCTGATAGGCATCGACCTTTCTGTAATAGGCCGCGAGGGCGCGTTGCTCCGGAGTTTGCAGGCGCGGATCTATCGAAAAGCCCAATGCCACCTTGAGCCGGGTGATAAATCCCATGCTCTTAGACTGAGGATTGAACTCGCGGTTCTCGGTGAGCCGCAGCTCGGCGACGACCTGCTTGGCGACGTCGCGCGATTGCAGCACCTCGACCTGGCTCTGGACATCGGCCGGATCGAGCCCGCGGGTGTTGCCAGCGCCTTCGTTGGGCTGGGCGCGGTTGAAGGGTGTCTCCAGATTCTCGACCAGCACCTGGGCGCTGGTGGTATAGCGCGGCGTCGACATCGAGGCGATGCCGTAGGCGGCGAGCGCGAACACCGCGCCGCTCAGCACGATGGCGACGCGACGGCGCCACATGCCGGCCAGGACCTCGCGGAAGTCCATACTGATCACCTGGACCTCGCCCGGCATGGATGCCGTCGTGCCGATGACCGGCTGTGAACTGTGATGATTCATATCGCCGCGCGAATCCTGCCGCCTTGTGGTGAGCGTCGGTTCGACAATGGATATTCATGGT
Source organism: uncultured Alphaproteobacteria bacterium (assembly GCA_963770075.1). Taxonomy (GTDB): domain Bacteria; phylum Pseudomonadota; class Alphaproteobacteria; order Rhizobiales; family Aestuariivirgaceae; genus CAVVDT01. The sequence goes on along the minus strand of CAVYOQ010000028.1, from coordinate 82,874 downwards.
AACCAATTCCTTAATGCCCGCGCCCGGGCACTGGGGCGGCAAACAGGCGCTTAAGCACTTGCTAACCATAGCCCGCTAGGCTTGCCGGCCGTGATCCGACAAACCCTGGCGGCATGACCTGTGCGTATACGTTTCCTGCTTCTAGTCTTGATGGCCTTCGGCCTTTCGGCTTGTGCCCGAACATGGGACGCCAACCCGCCGTCGGCGGCGCCCGGAGGCGTGACAGCCTTGGAGGATGGCTCCATCGTGAACGGGGTCGATACGGTGTCCAGCATCAGCCGGGCTCCGGTGGTCAACGGGCACGGCGCCCTCCCCCCTTACGGCACGCGCGGACTGGCGGCTGCCTATGAATACGGCAAAGGCTATCGCATCGGCGCCGGCGACCGGCTCACCATCCGGGTGGCGGGCCAACCTGACCTGAGCAACGACTACCTTGTCGACGGTGCCGGGGCCATTTCCTTTCCCCTCATCAATTCGGTCACTGTCGCCGGACTGTCGGCGCCGGAGGTCGGTCGCGCCATCACCAAGCGCCTGCGCAACGGCTTTTTGCGCAATCCCGACGTCACGGTGCAGGTCACCGAGTCGCGCCCCTTCTACATTCTCGGCGAAGTCAACCAGGCCGGCGCCTTTCCCTATCACTCCGGCATGACCGTGCAGAACGCGGTGGCCATCGCCGGCGGTTACAGCGTCCGCGCCAACCAGGGCAAGGCGCTCATCACCCGCAAGCTGGCTGACGGTACCCGCAGTTTTGAGGTGCCGGTCACCACCCAGCTCTATCCCGGCGACATCGTCTATATCCGTGAGCGCTGGTTCTGAGCAGAACCATGCAAGGAGCGCTTTCCATCGTGCACGTGCTGCGGGCGCCGGTGGGCGGCCTATTTCGCCATGTCCGGGATCTGGCGCGCGCCCAGGCAGCGGCCGGCCATGCGCTCGGCATCATCGCCGATGAGGGCACCGGCGGCGACAATGCCGAAGCCCTGTTCAGCGACCTCGCGACGCACTGCGCGCTGGGGGTTCACCGCCTTGCGATGTCGCGCCTGCCCGGACCAGGCGACATGCTGGCGCTTCGCCGCATCGCAGACGTCGTCGCGAGGATTGGCCCCGATGTGCTCCACGGCCACGGCGCCAAGGGGGGGCTCTATGCCCGGCTGGCGGCGGGACGAACCGGCGCGAAAGCCTTCTACACCCCGCATGGCGGCGTGCTGCACTATCAATGGTCATCGCCGGCAGGCGCGCTTTATCTGATGACCGAGCGCATGCTGCTTACGCGCGCCGACGGACTGGTCTTCGTCTGCGACTTCGAGCGCGCGGCCTTCCAAAGCAAGATCGGGCTCGGCGGGCGTCCCCACACGGTGGTGCACAACGGCCTGTGGCCGGAGGATTACACCGCCGTCCGGCCAGGCCCCGACGCCACCGATCTGTTGTTCATCGGGGAATTGCGCCACCTCAAGGGTGTCGATGTGCTCATTGCCGCTATCGCCGAGGCGAGCAAGCGCAAGGGGCGCGCGATCACCGCGACCATCGTCGGCGACGGCCCCGACCGGCAGGCGCTGGTCGAGGCGGCGCGCCGGGCAGAGCTTGCCTCGACGGTGCGCTTCACCGGCGCCATGCCTGCCCGCACCGCTTTTGCGCTCGGGCGCGCAATGGTGATCCCCTCGCGCGCGGAGTCCTTTCCCTACATCGTCCTGGAGGCCATCGCCGCGGGGCTGCCGATCATCGCCAGCCGCGTAGGCGGCATCGTCGAGGCGCTCGATGCGTCAGCTATGGTGCCGCCCGGGAATGCGGCCGCGCTTGCCGCGTCGATCGTCGCCCTGCTCGACGATCCCGTTTTGGCGCAGCGCGCCGCCGTGCGGCGGCTGGAGGAGGCCCGGACGCGCTTCGATGCAACGAGGATGGGGGCCGAGATCACCGGCTTCTATCGCGATTGCGGCGCCTGAGCGGCCATCAGTACCGAAGCGGGGCAGGACGGTAACCAACCCTTAACCGACACTCCACACTATGGCTGCCATCTCTCCACCGGGGCACCCCAATTGCTGGTTGACGCCTGCCAAGACCAACTTGTTCCAGATTGAAACGAACACCATGCGTCATGAAACCTACCGCAAGGGCCGCATCGTCGATACCGGTGAGTTCGACAGACTGACGGATATCGGCGGCGCGGAGCCCGAAAGCAGCGAAGACGCCATCTACGGCGAAGTACCTTCGATATCGACACGACTGATCTCGCGGGTCGTCATCTCCGGCCTGGTGCGGCTGGGCGAGTCGCTGGTGGTCATGGGCCTGTCGCTCGCCATCGCATTCCACCATGTCGACGTGCTGGGGCTGCCAGAGCTATTGCGCTACGGGGCCCTCATCTGCGCCGTCGGCATCGCGCAGCCGATAATGATGGAGGCCGCCGGGCTCTACACCATTCGCGCGCTTCTGCGCCTCAGGGAGCAGATGACCCGCATCAGTGCGATCTGGTCGATCCTGTTCGCCGGCGTCTTCGCCGTCGTCTTCTTCACCAAGGAAGGCGAGACGTTCTCACGCGTGTGGTTGGCGACTTGGTTCTTCGCCGGGCTTGGCTTCGTCATCGTCTACCGGCTGATCGTGGCCCGTCTGGTGCGCAAGTGGAATGCCGACGGCCGACTCGACCGTCGCGCCGTCATCGTGGGAGGCGGACAGCCGGCGAGCGACCTTGCCGCGGCGCTGGCTGCCACCAAGGACAAGGACATTTCCCTCGTCGGCGTGTTCGACGACCGCGGCAACGACCGCTCACCTCCCGTCGTGGCGGGCCTGCGCAAGATCGGCACGGTGGCGGGACTGCTCGAGTTCGCCCGCCAGCACCGGGTAGACCTGCTCATCGTCACCCTGCCGCTCACCGCCGAAACGCGGCTCCTGGAGATCCTCAGGCAGCTCTGGGTGCTGCCGGTCGATATCCGTCTCAGCGCCTACAGCCAGAAGCTGCGCTACCGCCCGCGCGCCTATTCTTGGATCGGCAACGTGCCGTTCCTCGATGCCTTCGACAAGCCGCTCGACGGCTGGAGCGCCGTGCTCAAGAGCATCGAGGACAAGGTGGTCGCCAGCCTCGCCGTGGTGTTCTTGTCGCCGGTCATGGCGGCGGTGGCGCTTGCCATCAAGCTCGACAGCCGCGGTCCGGTAATCTTTCGCCAGAAGCGCTACGGCTTCAACAACGAGCTCATCGAGGTCTACAAGTTCCGCTCCATGTATACGGACCAGTGCGATGCCGATGCGCGCACGCTGGTGACAAAGAAGGATCCGCGCGTCACCCGGGTGGGTCGCTTCATCCGCCGCACCAGCCTGGATGAGCTGCCGCAGTTCTTCAACGTGCTGGAAGGCAGCCTGTCGCTGGTCGGCCCGCGCCCCCATGCCACCCATGCCAAGGCGCGCGAGCGGCTTTACGACGAGGTGGTCGAGGGCTATTTCGCCCGCCATCGGGTCAAGCCCGGCATCACCGGCTGGGCCCAGGTCAACGGCTGGCGCGGTGAAACGGATACCGCCGAAAAGATCCAGCGGCGGGTCGAGCACGACCTCTATTACATCGAGAACTGGTCGCTGTTCCTCGACCTCTACATTCTCGCCAAGACGCCTTTGGCCCTCATCGACCCGGAGACAGCCTATTGAGCCTTTCCGGCACGCCCTACCCGCCAGCCGATGCCCTGCGATCGCCCTTGAGTCTGGCGAGCCTGCAGAGCCTTGCCCTGTGGGTGTTCATCTTCTCGGGCTGGTTCGTCATCTTCGAGCCGGCCCCTTACGAGCTGTTCTTCATCCTGGCGCTCGTCATGTTCATCCCGGCCGGCCTTTCAGTGGTGCCGGTCACGACGCCGCTGATCATCTTCCTGGTGCTCTACAACCTCGGCGGCGCCATCGCCCTCATCCCGGTCTTCCATGACGGCAAGGCGGTGCGTTTCACCGCGGTCTCCATATACATGGCCGCAACGTCGGTGTTCTTCGCCTTCCTCATCGCCGGCGATCCGTTGCGCCACATGGCGACCATCCGCAACGCCTGGATTCTCTCCGCCGTGGTGGCGGCCATCACCGGCATCGTAGGCTATTTCAATATCCACGGCATGGGCGGGGCGTGGGCGCCGATCAGCCGCGCCCAGGGAACCTTCAAGGATCCCAACGTACTCTCGACCTATCTCATCCCGCCCATGGTCTTCATCATCCAGAATTTCCTGCTTCAGCGGGTCAAGTGGCGGCTCATATCGATCGCCGGGCTTGTCATCATCGCGGCCGGATTGTTCCTCGCCTTTTCGCGCGGCGCATGGGTCAGCGCGGCGGCATCGATCATGCTGTTGTTCTTCCTCACCTTCATCGTATCGCCGAGCGTCAAGGCGCGCAGCCGCATCGTGTTCATCGCGGTTGCATGCGCCATCGCCGCGGCCGCGCTTGTCAGCTTCGCGCTGTCGTTCGAGAAGGTGCGCGCGATCTTCGAGATCCGGGCCCATCTGCTGCAGTCCTACGATGCGGGAGCGACCGGGCGCTTCGGCGACCAGCTGCGTGCCGTGCCCATGCTGCTCGAGCGCATAAACGGCTTCGGACCGCTGCAATACCACTATTATTTCGGCAAGGATCCGCACAACGTCTATCTCAACGCCTTCGCCTCCTATGGCTGGCTCGGCGGCTTCGGCTATCTGCTATTGACGCTGTCGACGTTCTGGGTGGCATGGCGGGTGGTGTTCACCGTCTCCCCGTGGCAGCACCACGCCATCGCGATCGCCTGCCCGCTGATCTTCACCATGCTGCAGGGCGTGCAGATCGACACCGACCACTGGCGCCACTTCTACCTGCTCTTGGGGCTGCTGTGGGGTCTTTACGCAGCGACCGTCTCGGCGCCGCGGCGAAGTCTGTCGTAGCGGTGGTTTGGGGGCTATTGAGGCCTGCCCAAAAGAGAATGGCGGAATGCGGCCCGTTGGCTATCTGGCCACCTCAGTGTTCTCACTGTAAATCTTGATCTTGCCTCGCTCACGTATCACCCTCCGCAGGGCAGTCGCGCTTCCGCGAAGAATCTTTCGCGTACCATCGGCCCGCGGTCTGCCAGTCCATTGATAGCGAAACTCATATGACAGCTCGTACCGGCCACCGCCCAGGTCGTCGAGCGACAACGTATTGGGCACCACATTGATTTCCCAATTCTCCCACCGTGCGAACCATCGTTCCTTGTCTTGCAGAACGGCCGAATTGGACAGCGTCCCCTTGTCATAGTAGTCGACCTCGTTCGCATAATTTTGAGCGACATATGTGGGCAAGTCCGACGCCGCCGCATGCGAGTTCAGATTTTCCACGAATGCCAATGCTTGCGCATACGAAACCGTGAGCTCCCCAGCTAGCGGTGCCAACTTCGGAACCTCCCTGCAACAAGCTATGAAACCGGAATAGGCCCACCCTTGCTCGCCACTCAGCAACCGGATACGCAACCACTTTCCCCGCCGGTCCAGGACTTTCAGGAGCGTATCGGGCCCCATTTTTCTGAGAATCCGGCCACGCGTAGTGCTCGGATCGCTGCGCAATGCCAACCAATTGTCTCCTGTGGGATCGAGTCCGGCAAGATAGTACACTTGCTCAGTGGGCTGCGGGACCGTGGCCGCAGTGGCTTGCTTGTCAATCTCGTGCAGTCGCGCCGCCGCCAGGTCGGCATAGACGCTTCCTTTGAACCGCTCGATGAAGACTCTGAGCACCTCTGCGCTGGTGGTGTCCTTTGTTGCCGCCCAAGCCTGCGCCACAGGACCCAGTTGAAGTTGCGGCGTTGGTACGGGCCGGGGGGATGGCTGCGCTTTGCCTATGGGCGGGACAAGGTAGATCGTCTTGCTGGAAAGGGACGCCGATACAAATGGCTCCTGTTCATTGTTGGTGGCAGCCAGCACGCGGTCCCGCACCTCTCGGAACATAAGGCCAATTTCCAGCCCCGGTTGTTTGACGATGCCCAGCAGCGCCGCCGTGTAGGGACTGTTGCGGCCCTGACCATCGGCGGCAATGGTTCCCTCCTTGGCTGAAAAGCTGATCAGGGTGCCCTTGGCCGCTTCAACCCGGGAGAGCCCCCGCCCTACGGAACGGGATGAAGATGTAACTTTCATGCTGGTCGAAAATGGATTGTTTCGGCAGGAATCGAGCAACACGATGCGGACACCTTTCACGCCATCAAGCGCCGCCAACAGGTAATCGAGCGAAACCGTCTCGAAGGTAACCCTTCGGTCGGTCGCCAGCTTCGCGTCCACCGGAATGAGATAGTTCCGCCGATCAACTTCTATGCCGTGGCCCGCATAGAAGACCAGCCCAATGTCGGCCCGGACAGCCATGGTCGAGAAGTCAGCGATTGCTTCTTCCATGGTTACCCGGTCGAGATCGTCCAATTGCTTTACATTGAAGCCAATTGACGACAGCACCGCCGCCATATCCGCGGCATCGTTGACCGGGTTCTGCAAGTGCTGGACACTACGATAGGCTGAGTTGCCGATGACCAACGCCACGCGCTTTTCAGCAAGCCCCGGTGCGACCGATACCGCCAACAGGCTGGCCAGACAAATCAGCAACAAAAAGGTGCGTCGCATAACTCTTCGCTACAGGTGCACATGCGATGCCATTGCCTGCGCGCCTTGCGGTATCGAACAGCCAATACATGGCTAAATCGATCAAAATGCTAACATCCGCTATCGGCAAAAGCGATAGCGTGTCCTGGGTTGGATCGAAGGGGACCCACACAACGTCTATCTCAACGCCTTCGCCTCTTATGGCTGGTTCGGCGGCTTCGGTTTCATCCCGTTGACGCTCGAGGTGATGGGGCGGACGGTGCTCACACTCGCGTCCTGGCCTCATCGCCCGAAGGCTTTCTCCGTTTGAGACGGGATTGCCAGTGATCTAGAATTAACTTGCCGGCACCAGATACGGGCCTGGCAATGACCGATGGGCGAAAGGATCCGACCATGGGCAATATGGCTCTGCCGACAACGGGCGGAAGTTTGTGTGGCGCGGCGTGCCATAAAGCAGATACTGCAGCAGGCGTGCGAACATGAACAAGGCTTCGAATATCCAGATGTCGCTGATCGACGTCGATGATTGCATCCTCGTCGTCATCGACATCCAGGACCATTTCCTCAACAAATACGATCGTGCCAAGGCGCAGAAAGTGGTGGCAAACGTCGCCTGGCTGCTGCATGTCGCGCAGCATCTGGATGTGCCCGTGGTCGCCATGGCCGAAGACATCGAGCACTCAGGCAACCTCAACCGGACCATACGTGACGCGTTGCCCGGGGGCACCAGGGTCCACAACAAGGATTTTTTCGGCCTTGCCGGCAACCCCGACATCCTTGCCGAGGTGGAATCAAGCGGGCGCCGGACCGCAGTTTGCGTTGGCATGGAAACCGATGTCTGCGTGGCGCAGTCGGCGCTCGGCCTTGTCGGCAAGGGTTACAAGGTGGTGACGCTGCGGGACGCCGTTGCCAGCATGGAGGCCGACGAGGAGGTCGGTCTCGGGCGCATGCGCGATGCAGGTGTCGCCATAAGTTCGGTCAAGGCGCTCTACTATGAATGGCTGCGCTGTGTGTCCAGAACCGCCAGTCTGGAGAACAAGGTGCCGGAACTGGAGGCGATGCGTCCGGCGACGCTTGTTCTCTGACAGTCGCGAACAGCCTCAATCGCCGCCGTTCAGCAAACCGTGCCGCCGGTGCCACTCCTCGAGCGATTCCGAGGGGTAGAGCTCGTCGCGCTCCTCGTTGTCGGCGCCGTCCACCCTCACCCAATCGGGCTTCGACCCGAGCATGATATGGACCGCTTCCGGCGGCTCCGGCAGGAGCGTGTCGATGGCGCTGGCGAAGGGATGCACGAGGTCGGGCCAGCGCGGGTCCCAGCCCCACAGGGCCGAACCGCAGCGCGAGCAAAACCGCCGCTCACCGGGGCTTTCCACCCCGTCGATGACGGCATGGAACACGCTGATCGCCTCCTCGCCCGTTACCGAAAGAGTACTCGCCCGGCCGCCCAGATTGATGGCATAGCCCCCGCCGCCGGCGGTCTTGCGACAAATCGAGCAGTAGCAGCGCAAATAAGGCACGGGCGCATAGGCCTGCAGCGAAAACCGCACGGCGCCGCAATAACACGATCCCTCAAGGTGCATGTCGGCCCTCCCTTCCTGACTGAGCTTTGAAAGGATCGTAGCGCGCCTGCGCGCCGCATTCGACCCGCTTCACCCCTGCCGCGACGCCATCGCCGAACCCATTCAGCGTGACGTGCACCATAGCCGATTTCGGCTGGCGATGTTCGCAGGATCATTCCGCAATGCCCGCCTTGATGGCGGCATCGTACAGCCGTTTGCGGTCCTCCGGCAGCTTGTAGTTGTTGATCCACATCCACCTGGACATGCGAAAGTTCGGCAGCAGGCGGCGGAAGCGCTCGACTGTCGCGGCCGCCTTGTCCATCTCGTTCAACGATGCCTGTGCCGCTGCCAGGAACACGTGTCCAAGCGGCTGGCGTGGGGCGCCGAACTTCTCGAACCTCCTGAGCTCGATCCTTTCGCAGTCGGCAAACCGGCCTGCCGAGAAGTAAGCCATGCCGAGGAAGCCAAGGCCGCGCACCGTATCGATGCGGCTCAGCGTATTGGCCTGCTCCAGATAGGGGATGGCCTTTGCGGACTGGCCGGCGAAATTCAGATAATACCCCATGAAAAGAATGGTTTCATAGTCGTTGGGCTGAAGGACGAAGGCCCGCCTGACCGCATCCAGGGCCGCATCGTGATTGCCGTTGGCGAGCTGTGCACTGGCCAACGCTATGTAGGACCACGCGAAGTTCCTGTCCGCCTTGATGGCCTCCTGGGCAAGCTCAAGCGACTTTCGGGCATCGTCCTCGGGCGATGCGTCATAATGGAAGCGTGCCTTGACGGAGTAGTTGAACGCCAGGCCGGCATAGCCCCCGGCGAAATGCGGATCCAGATCGATCGCCCGCCGGAACAGCTTGCCCCCGGTCTCGATGTTGTCGCGGCTCGGCTCGTCGACCAGCGCGCGGGCGCGCAGGAACGCATCGTAGGCATCTATGTTGGCGACGTATTTCTGAAACAGGCGGTCATGTTCGCTGGCCTTGAGGGTGACAGCCATGGCCTTCACGACCTGCTCGGTGATCTCCGATTGAACCGCGAAGACGTCCTTGACCTCGCGATCGTACCTGTCGGCCCACAGGTGGACGCCCTTGACGGCATCGATCAGTTGCGCGGTGATCCGCAGTTTCCTGTCCTCGCGCTGAACGCTGCCGGCGAGGACATAGCGCACGCCCAGATCCTCGGCGACCTGACGGATTTTTACCTGCTTGCCCTTGTAGGCGGAGGTCGACCCATGCGCGACGACGACGATCCCGGACACTTTCGAGATGTCGGTGACGATGTCCTCGGTAATGCCGTCGGCAAAATACTCCTGCTTGGGATCGTTCGAGATATTGGTGAACGGCAGCACCGCGACGGAGGGCTTGTCGGGGAGTGGATAGGCCATCTTCTCCACCGAGGCCGCCTCGACATACATGCGAGACTGTTGCCACCAGGCCAGCCCTGCGCCGACGATGGCCACCGCTGCCAACGCAACCACCGGCGCCAAGCGGCGTCTCCACTCGCGCCGGGCCGGGCGCTGCAAGGTCTTGCCGGCATCTTCGGGCGCAGGCAGCAGTCGGAAGACCCTCACCGGCCGGGCAATATTCTTGACCGCGACCTCGCCCCAGTCCTCAAGCCCGTAATCGAGCTTGTCGCGGATCTGGTCTCGCGCCGCGCGCGAAATGCAGATTTCACCGGGTGCGGCCAGGCCCTCCAGTCGCGCCGCGACGTTGACGCCGTCGCCATAGACGTCGCCATCCTGGACCATGACGTCGCCGAGGTTGACGCCCATGCGAAACTCGAGCCGTCGGTCTTCAGGGACACGCGAATTGCGCGCCTTCACGCCGTTCTGGATGGCGGCAGCGCATTGGACGGCATCGACAACACTGGAAAACTCGACGAGGAGCCCGTCTCCCGTCGTCTTGAAGAGCCGGCCGTTCCATTCAGCAATGAGGGGCTTGATGAGCCGGTCCAGATGGGCATTGAGGGCCTTGAGCGTGCCCTCTTCGTCCTCTCCCATGAGCCGGGAATAGCCCACGACATCGGCGGCAAGAACGGCTGCGAGGCGTCGCGTTGCCTGAGATTCAGCCATGGAAACCCAATCGCTCTTCGGACCATGAAGCTGCTAAAGTTTACGTTCAGCGGGATCACTCGTCCACCGGGTTGGGAGGTCTGATGGCGCCGCCACACGTGCGAAGACCGTATAGAGGTCAGAACCGGCCGACTTGAAAGCCGCACGAATATGTCTGCTTCACCCCCAAGCTGCCGCAGACGGCGCGGCCGCAAACGACGGCTTGGGGCCAAAGGCAGAAATTCAAAAGCCCGCCGACGAATTACCGTCATGTCTAACCTTCGAGACCTTGGCTGAATGGGTCTCGTTGGGCCGTTGTTCCTCCCGGGGTATCCGCTGTCGGCCAAGCCGTGATCTATCGCAAAGCGCCACGCGAAATATGGATGCTAGAATTGTTTGTCATAGAAGTTGAAGGAGTGGCCGCATGAGCGTCGAAGTGCTGACCGCCCGGGGTGGTGGGCCCAAACGTCGCAGCCCCTGGGGATGGATAGTGGGATTGGGGGTGATTCTCGTCCTTTGGGGCGTCGCCTACAGTCAGCTCGTCCCCCTTTCCGAACGGCTGGTGTCGCTCTTGCCCGTGGACCGGCAGAGCCACCTCGGCCAGGCGCTCGCTTTCTTCTTCTACGATACGCCGAAAGTCATTCTGCTCTTGACCCTCATCGTGTTCGTCATGGGCGTCGTGCGCAGCTACTTTTCGGCGGAAAGAACGCGCGCCGCCCTTGTCGGAAAGCGCGAAGGCTTCGCCAATGTCATGGCCGCCGGGCTTGGCGTGCTGACGCCGTTCTGCTCCTGTTCCGCCGTTCCCCTGTTCATCGGCTTCGTGTCGGCCGGCATTCCGCTGGGCGTCACTTTCTCCTTTCTCATCGCCGCACCGATGGTCAATGAGGTCGCCCTCGGTCTCCTGTTCGGCCTCGTCGGCTGGAAGGTCGCGCTCACCTATCTCGGCTTCGGGCTCGGCGTGGCCATCGTCGCTGGTTGGGTCATCGGCCGTTTGAGGCTCGAAGGATGGCTGCAGGACTGGGTGAAGGATATCCAGACCGTCGACGGCGTGACGATCCCCGACGAGCAGCTGACCTTCGTCGATCGCATCAAGCTTGGCATCGAGGCCGTCAAGGACATCGTCGGCCGGGTGTGGATCTGGATCATCGCCGGCATTGCCGTAGGTGCCCTGATCCACGGTTATGTGCCTGCAGAGCTGATGGTCCGCATCATGGGTGCAGACGCCTGGTGGTCGGTGCCAGCCGCCGTCGCCATGGGCATTCCGATGTACACCAATGCTGCCGGCGTCATCCCCATCGTGGAGGCGCTGCTCGACAAGGGTGCCGCACTCGGTACGACGCTGGCCTTCATGATGTCGGTTATCGCCCTGTCGTTTCCCGAGATGATCATCCTGCGAAAGGTGCTGACCCTGCGCCTGATCGCGGTTTTCATCGGCGTCGTCGGCACGGGTATCCTGACCGTCGGCTTCCTGTTCAACATGCTTTTTGGCTGACGCACGAAAGGACTGCAAACAATGAAGGACGTAAAAGTACTCGGCCCGGGCTGCAAACGCTGCGAAGCCACGGAAACCATGGTGAGGGATGCCGCCGCAAAGCTCGGCATCGATGTCAAGGTCGAGAAGGTGACCGACTATGCGGAAATCGCCAGATTCGGCATCGTCTCGACACCCGGCATCGTCATCGACGGCAAGGTCGTCCATGCGGGCGGGCTGCCCAGGGAGGACGCCCTGGAGAAATGGCTGCGATCCTGATGCTGCCTCGACCCCCGAGCTCAGGCTTGGCATCAAGGTTCATTTGGAATTTCCGCTAGCGATTTTCGAGCGGCGATTCCGGCGCGGTGAGACCGGTCCCCTTCCCCCTCTTGCGGGGAGGGGTAATTGGGTGAATTCAGAAAAGACTCTTTTCTGGTTCGGTCACACCGAGCGCTGTTTCAGGCCATTTGGGGGGCATCCAGGCGGGTCCGGCCCATCTCCTGACTTTCCACTGCTCAACGTGCTTGGTTATTGATATGGAAAGGCCTTTCAGAAGAGTAGAATGGTCGGAGCGGCCGGATTCGAACCGGCGACCCCTACTCCCCCAGAGTAGTGCGCTACCGGGCTGCGCTACGCTCCGACGGGGCGCGATATAACACCTCAAACCGCGAAGCGAAAGCCCCGATCAGTCTTTGCCGGAAGACGCGGCACCGGACTTGTTGCCATTGGCCAGGAGACGCTTGGCAGCGGAGAGGTCGGCCAGCGCCTGCTCGAGTTCGGCCACCTGCTCGCGCGGCAGCGTCGCGTCAGCTTGCGGTGCCCTGGCGGGCCGCGCCGCCGGGGCGGAAGCGGCCGGCGCCGGCTCTGCCTCGTCCTCATATTCGTCCACTGCCGCCACTTCGCCTCGTCCGATGGCAATCACATGCGGATTGCCGTTCTCGCGCAGGATGCGCTGCACGCCGCGAATCGTATAGCCCTTGTCGTAAAGCAGGTGGCGGATGCCCTTGAGAAGATCGACATCCTGCGGCCGGTAGTAGCGCCGGCCGCCGCCGCGCTTCATCGGCTTTATCTGGGTAAACCGGGTCTCCCAGAAACGCAGCACGTGCTGGGGGACATCGAGTTCGTCCGCCACCTCGCTGATGGTGCGAAACGCTTCAACCGCCTTGTCCATTGCCGTCAAGCTCCTTTAGCCGCGTGTGCGAGCGATCTTACGCCGACGCTGCAAACGTGAAGGTGCCTGGCGCCTCCTCAATCTCCGCCGCCGCCGTTGATCTGGCTGCGCATCACCTGGCTGGGCCGGAACACCAAGACCCGGCGCGGCGTGATAGGCACCTCCTCGCCGGTTTTGGGATTGCGGCCAACGCGGCCGCCCTTCGAGCGCACGATGAAGGTGCCGAAGGACGACAGCTTCACCTTCTCGCCCTCCACCAGGCGATCCGACACCGTGTCGATGATGGATTTGACCAGATCGGCCGATTCAGTGCGCGACAAACCGATCTGCCTGTGCACGGCCTCGCTCAGATCGGCGCGCGTCAGCGTCTTGCCAGCCATGGCGTTCCCCGTTTTACCAAACTTGGACATAAACATTAGAGCGCGCGGAAGTGTTGGTCAACGCGCCCATTTTCACAACTGCAATAGCAATCTCAACTATTTGCCGGGTTCGCCTTACAAACTGATTCAGGGCCGGCCCGCTAACTCAGTAGCGCACCAGGCAAGCCCCCCAGGTGAAGCCGCCGCCCATCGCCTCCATAAGCACCAGATCGCCCTTCTTGATTTGCCCGTCCTTGACGGCGGTATCGAGTGCCAGGGGAATGGAGGCGGCCGAGGTGTTGCCGTGTTTTACCACCGTTACCACCACCCGGCCATCGGAAATGCCGAAACGCCGCGCCGTGCCGTCGAGAATACGCAGGTTCGCCTGGTGCGGCACGAACCAGTCGACCTCGCTCACATCGACGCCGGCCTTGGCCAGCGCCTCGCTCATCACCGATGAGATGTTGGAGACGGCGTGCTTGAAGACCTCACGCCCCTGCATGCGCAAATGCCCCACGGTGCCGGTGCTGGAGGGGCCGCCGTCGACATAGAGCTTGTCCTGATAGCGCCCGTCGGAATGCAGGACGCTGGTGATGATGCCGCGGCGGGAGGGATCGGGGGCGCCGTCGGCGGCGCGAATCACAGCCGCGCCGGCGCCATCGCCGAACAGCACGCAGGTGCCGCGGTCGGTCCAGTCGAGAATGCGCGAGAAGGTCTCGGCCCCGATCAACAGGACGGTGTCGGCCTGGCCCGAGCGGATGAAGCCGTCGGCCGTCGCCAACCCGTAGACGAAACCGGAGCACACAGCTTGCAGGTCGAACGAGGCCCCCGTCGTCATCCCCAGGCGGGCTTGTACCGTGGCGGCGGTGGCGGGAAACGTCTGGTCGGGCGTGGCGGTTGCCACAATCACGAGGTCGACATCACTGGCGGCAATGCCGGCATCGGCCAAGGCGACGCGGGCCGCCGCTACGGCCAGATCGGAGGTCTTTTCGCCGGCAGCGGCAATACGGCGTTCGCGGATGCCGGTGCGCTCGACGATCCATTCATCGCTGGTGTCGACCAAGCGGGCCAGTTCGCCATTGGTGACGACCCGCTCGGGCAGATACGAGCCGACACCTTCAATTACGCTACGCCGCATAGGCGCCTCCGCAGTCATTCATCGGTTCGGCGCGGCGGCGCTGGCGGCCGGCTCAAACTCTTCCAGTGTACGCTTGGCTGCAAGATCTGCGCCAATCTTGGCGATCAGGCCGCTGGTCGCCATCTCGATGGCCACATCGATGGCAGCGGCAAAGCCGAGCGCGTCGGTGCCGCCATGAGACTTGACCACGATGCCGTTGAGGCCGAGAAAAAGCCCGCCATTGCGCGAACGCGGGTCCATCTTGTCCTTGAGCACCTTGAAGGCGCTACGGGCGAGGAAAAATCCGATACGGGTAATGAGCGAGCGCTCCATCGCCTGGCGCAGATAGGTGGAGATCTGGCGGGCGGTGCCTTCGGCCGTCTTGAGGGCGATGTTGCCGGTAAAGCCCTCCGTCACCACCACATCGACCTTGCCCTTGCCGATGTCGTCGCCCTCGACGAAGCCGGCATACTCGATCGGCAGCCCCGAGACCCGCAACAGGCGCCCGGCCTGCTTGACCTGCTCGATGCCCTTCACTTCCTCCACACCGATGTTGAGCAGCCCCACGGTGGGCCGTTCGATGCCGAACAGGCAGCGCGCCATGGCCTCGCCCATGATGGCGAAGTCGATGAGTTGCTCGGCGTCGGCGCCGATGGTGGCGCCCACGTCCAGTACCACGCTCTCGCCGCGCAGTGTCGGCCAGATGGCCGCGATCGCCGGCCGTGAGATGCCGGGGATGGTATTGAGCACGAACTTGGACATGGCCATGAGGGCGCCGGTATTGCCGGCCGAAACGACCGCAGCCGCCTCGCCCTCGCGCACCGCCTCGATGGCCCGCCACATGCTGGAGACGCGGCGGCCATGCCTCAGCGCCTGGCTGGGCTTGTCGTCCATGGCCACGGCAACCTCGCAGTGGCGCACCTCAGAAGCCGCACGCACCCGCGGATGGGCATCGAGCAGAGGTGCCATGCGCGCCTCGTCGCCGTAAAGCAGGAAGCGCACGCCGGGATGCCGCACCAGGGCTTCCTCGACGCCGGGAATGACCATGTCGGGCCCGCTGTCGCCACCCATGGCGTCGAGCGAAACCGTCAGCACATTTGCCATCTAGTCCAGTTCCTCAGCCTGCCGCCCCAGACTTTTCACCGCAGCAGATTGCGGCGATTCCAGCTGAGCCGCAACGCGCATGCCGTAGCCGCCGCAATTGATTGCGGTCGCGCCCGCAGGTGACGATGCAAGTCTTGTGCGGATTTGCCCGGATCCCCCCTAAGGGCGAGCCATCCTAGCCGCCATTACTTCTTTGTCAATTTCTCCAACGCCCTGAAGGGATTTTCCGACGCTTCACGGGACTGGGCCGACCCTTCGGGCAGATCGCCGGCAAGTACGGCGCCGGGTTTGCGCGGATAGGGGTCGATCGCCAGAACCAGGGTTTCGGCGGCCAGTTCGCCCAGGTCGATCTCGCCATCGGTGACGAGGTCGGGTTCGTCCCCTTCCAGCGAATCGAGGTGATGAACAGCGCCCGACCAACCGGATTCGGCCTCACCGGCGAAATAGCGCTCCACCTCCTCGCTCAAGCCTGCAACGAACGTCTCCAGGCTGACGACGCAGACTTGCTCGACCTCAGCCTTGACGCGGCCCCTGACGCGTAGCCCGCCTTGACGCCACGGCATGAGGTTGAAGCGCGCCGTGAGCGACAACAGCCGCGGCACCCCGAGGCGCTCGGCCAGACGGGCGCGCTCGTCGGCATCGGCCTCGATGGTCTCGTCCAATCCGCCGGGCGGAACCCGGCTCACCTCCACCAGGCGGGAAAACTCCAGCGCCTGCGGCCTCATGTCCGTTCCACCTCGAGCACCCGCTCGGCGCCGCCGAAATCCACATGTCCGGCCATGATATCCTGCGGCGAGGCGGCAGCCAGCGCCACAGATGCAGCACCGGCGTAGGATGCGAGCCTTTCGGCGTTTGCGGCCTTATCCTCGCCGGCATAGACGTTGCGCGCGAGTGCGGCGGCGAAAGCCCCGTCCTCGCCCTCGCTAGCGGCCCGATAAGCCTTGAGCCGGCCGTGGAAGACTTCCGCCATGCGCCTCACCTTGCCCGCCACGGAGAGATCACCCACGCCCATCTCGCGCAAGGAGCGGTCCATGTCGAGGAACATTTCGTCGGTGAGCGTCTGCGCGAAACCGGCTGCCGCCTCATCGCCCTGACGCAGGCGCTCCAGCACCAGGAAAGCGTGCAGAACGATCATGTCGAAGCGGCCGGAGACCGTGTCGGGCACGCCAAGCGCGGCGTAGAAGGCGGGCTGCCGTGCCTGCGCCACAATCGCGTCGTACACGCCACGGACCTCCGCTTGGGGAGCCTCGGACTTGAACCAGCGGCGAAAGATCATCGTCAGTGGCCAATCAACTCAAAGGGATGCAATGGCAGACAATTTGCCCTTCGCGATCCCGGATGAACCATGTAAACACCACTAATATGTCGTCTCGGGCCGCCAGCACAACCTCACAATCGAACGCCCGCGTGAAATTCGCGCTTTGGGCGGTTTTTGCCGCGCTCAGCGCATCGGCGCTGCCGGCCTGTTCACCGCAAATCGAATATCGCGGTTATCAGGTGCCACAGGACGCCTTGCAGCAGCTCCAGCCCGGCATGAGCAGGACCGATGTCGAGGCGCTGATGGGCTCACCCTCCACCACCGCGACCATCAACACCACAGGCGACAGCTACTACTATATTTCCAGCGTGGTCGAGCAGAACGCCTTTTTCGACCCGCAAGAGGTCAGCCGCAGCGTGATCGCCGTCCGCTTCGACCAGAACGGCCAGTTGCAGAGCGTGGCCCAGTACGGGCTGCAGGACGGCGAGATCATCGACATGAACACCAACCATACGCCGACCCACGGCAAGGAACTGACGGTCCTGCAGCAGATCTTCTCCAATATCGGCCGCTTTAGCCCGGGAACCACGCCGAACCAGTAGCGCCCGTGATCGGATCAATGAGAGCTGCGATCTCCAGGTTCGGCTCATCCCTTTACTTTCCGTCATTCCGGCGCAGGCCGGAATCAAGAGCGATACGGCACCGCATCGCCCGGCGCCCCTGGACCCCGACCTTCGTCGGGGTGACGGCGTAACGATTTCTCCTCACGACAGGCGCCGTGGCGGGTTGGACATAAAGGCCGCTGACATAAGACAAACCCCCGCGCGGCTTGAGCGGCCACTCGGGGGTTCTGTTCGCGGAGATGTCGGGCGGATCAGCCCAGATGGGCAAGCACCGCCAGCAGCAGGAGCGCCACGATGTTGGTGATCTTGATCAACGGGTTGACAGCCGGACCGGCGGTATCCTTGTAAGGATCGCCCACCGTGTCGCCGGTCACCGCGGCCTTGTGGGCTTCGGAACCCTTGCCGCCGAGATTACCATCCTCGATGAACTTCTTGGCGTTGTCCCAGGCACCGCCGCCCGCCGTCATGGAGATGGCGACGAACATGCCGGTGACGATGACGCCGAGCAGCATGGCACCGAGCGCCGAGAAGGCCGAGGACTTGCCGGCGATCGCCCAGATGCCGAGGAAGCAGACGATCGGCGACAGCACCGGCAGCATCGACGGGATCACCATCTCGCGGATGGCGGCACGGGTCAGCATGTCCACGGCGCGGCCGTAGTCGGGCTTTTCCGTCCCCTTCATGATGCCGGGCTTTTCCTTGAACTGGCGGCGCACTTCTTCCACCACGGACTGCGCGGCGCGGCCCACGGCGGTCATGGCCATGCCGCTGAAGAGATACGGCAACAGGCCGCCGAACAGCAGACCCACCACCACGTAGGGGTCGGCCAGCGAGAAACGAACCTCGCCCACCCCGGCAAAGAAGGGATGCGCGTCGGGGTTGGCGATGAAGAAGTTGAGGTCCTGGGTATAGGCCGCGAACAGCACCAGGGCGCCGAGGCCGGCCGAACCGATGGCATAGCCCTTGGTCACCGCCTTGGTGGTGTTGCCGACCGCATCGAGAGCGTCGGTCGACTTGCGCACTTCCTCCGGCAGGCCCGCCATTTCGGCAATGCCACCGGCGTTGTCGGTCACCGGACCGAAGGCATCGAGCGCCACCACGAAGCCGGCCAGCGACAGCATGGTGGTGACCGCCACCGCGACGCCGTAGAGGCCGGCGAGGTTGAAGGTCATGATAATGGCAAAGATGATCACCAGGGCCGGCAGGGCGGTTGATTCAAGCGATATCGCGAGACCCTGGATGACGTTGGTGCCGTGGCCGGTCACCGAGGCCTTGGCGATCGACTGCACCGGGCGGAACGGCGTGCCGGTGTAGTATTCGGTGATCCAGATGATCAGGCCGGTGACAACCAGACCGACGACACCGCACAGGAACAGGCTGTTGCCGGTAAAGCTCTGGCCGCCGATCGGGATCGACATGCCGCCCCAGGTCCAGCTGGTCACCGGATAGAGCACCACCAGCGACAGGATGGCAGTGGCGATGAAGCCCTTGTAGAGGGCGCCCATGATGGAGTTGTTGGCGCCCAGCTTGACGAAGAAGGTGCCGATGATCGAGGTCACCACGCAGGCGCCGCCGATGGTCAGCGGATACAGCATGGACGCCAGCTTGAGGTCGGGTGTGGCGAACACGATGGCGCCCAGTACCATGGTGGCGACCATGGTCACCGCGTAGGTCTCGAACAGGTCGGCGGCCATGCCGGCGCAGTCACCGACGTTGTCGCCGACGTTGTCGGCGATGGTGGCCGGGTTGCGGGGATCGTCCTCGGGGATGCCGGCCTCGACCTTGCCCACCATGTCGCCGCCCACGTCGGCACCCTTGGTGAAGATACCACCGCCGAGACGGGCGAAGATGGAGATGAGAGACGCGCCGAAGCCCAGTGCGACGATCGAGTCGACCACATTGCGGTCGGTCGGGGCGTAATGCAGCGCGCCGGTCAGGATGCTGAAATAGACCGTGACGCCGAGCAGCGCCAGGCCCGCTACCAGCAAGCCGGTGACGGCGCCGGAGCGGAAGGCGATGCCGAGACCATCAGCGAGTGAACGGGTCGCCGCCTGGGCGGTGCGCACGTTGGCCCTGACCGACACGTTCATGCCGATGAAGCCGGCCGCGCCCGACAGGACGGCGCCGATCAGGAATCCGATGGCCGGCAGCCATCCAAGCAGGAAGCCGCCGATGATGAAGATGACGACGCCGACGATGGCGATGGTGGAGTACTGCCGCCTGAGATAGGCCTGAGCGCCCTCGCGCACGGCGGCTGAGATTTCCTGCATGCGAGCGGTGCCCGCGTCGGCGGCCATGAGCGACTGCGTCGCCCAGATGCCATAAACGATCGACAAGGCGCCGCAGGCAATGATTAGCCAGAGTATCGAACTCATGGGATCATCCTTGCTGTTTGAAAGTTGTGTTCCCGGATGAAAGACCGGCCTGCCGGCACTGCCCGACCTCGCCCGCCTTCCCCCAATCCCCGGAAAGTCGCGCGGAAAATGCCAAAACTGGCGTGCGGACGCAACCGCTTTCGAGTCGAGCCTGCATTGATACTTCGGCTAGATGTCGATCGCCACCGGGGCATCGGGTTCGCTTTGGCTTCTCGCCCGTTCGCGCCGCTTGATGAGGCTGATCCAAAACAGCCCCGCAAGGCATATGCCCACCAGCGGGAACATGGCCCAGTTGACGGCCGACCAGCCGATGCCGTCGAGCAGCTTGCCGGAGGTGATGGAGGCAAGCGCGACGGTGGTGAAAATGGCGAAATCGTTGACCGCCTGCACCTTGTTCTTCTCCTCAGGGAAGTAGCATTCGGTCACCATGGTGGTGCCGCCGACATAGCCGAAGTTCCAGCCGAGGCCGAGAAGGATGAGGCCGACGGCGAAGTTGGCGAAAGTAACCCCGGCAAGTCCCATAATGCCGGCCAGCGTCAGCAGCCCCATGCCGATGAAGGCGATGCGCTCCACCCCGAAGCGGACGATCAGTCCGCCAGTGAAGAAGCTGGGCAGGAACATGGCGAGCGCGTGCCACTGGATGACCCAGGCCGAATCATCGACGGTAAATCCGCAGCCGAGCATGGCAATCGGCGTGGCGGTCATCAAAAGGTTCATCAGGCCATAGCTCATCATGCCGCACAGCATGGCGACGATGAGCCGCGGCTGGCGCAGGATCACGTTCAAGGGGCGGGACCCGTCGCTGCTCGTTGCCTGCTCGCGATGATGGGGGATGTCGACGAGCAAGAGCAGGCCAAGGGCTGCCACCGACAGGGCCGACGAGGCGAGATAGGAGCCGGCAAACAACACCGGTGCCAGCAGCAGCTTGGTGTTCATGACGATGAGCGGGCCCATCACCGCGCCGGCCACGCCGCCCAAGAGCACGATGGATATGGTGCGCGAACGATAGCCGGGGCTGGCGATGTCGGCGGCGGCAAAACGGTAATACTGGGCGAAGGCCTGATAGGTGCCCTGCAAGAATGTGCCGGCGAGGAACAGGATGAAATTCTGCTCGTAGACCGCCAGCGCCGCGACAAGGCCGCTGGCGATGCCGAAGCAGGCCCCGAGCATGAAGCCTGGACGACGGCCAACGCGCCGCATCAGCATGGAAGCGGGTATGGTCGAAAGCGCGGTGCCGATGACGAAGGTGGAGACACCCAGTGTCGCCAGCCCCTTGTCGGGGGCGATCATGGTGCCGACGATGCCGGCCGAGACGATGATGTTGATGGCGCCGCAGGAATAAAGCGCAAAGGCGATGGCGAGCACGATGGCATTGCGCCGCGCCCTGGCGTCGTCGTGATGGGCGATATCGGTAGTCGCCGCCGCCGTCATCACCCGACCTGCTGGCCGAACTCACCGCCGCGCCGCTGATGCGCCAGCCGGTCGAGGACGCCGTTGACAAAACCCCTTTCCTCCTCGCCAAAGAAGGCAAGCGTCAGCTCGATATATTCGTTGAGGACGACGCGGGCGGGCACGTCGGGGCGGAAGATGAGCTCGGCGGCGGCGGCGCGCAGGATGGCGCGCAGGGTGGTATCGAGACGGGCAAGCTTCCAGCCTTCCATCAGCACCGCGTCCACCTCGCGGTCGATGAGCTTCTGGTCGCGCACCACGATTTCGACCAGACTTTTAAGGAAAGCGAAATCGGCCGGTCCGCACTCGCCGTTCTCAAAACCCTCGCCGAGGCGGCGCGAGCCATAATCGGCGAGCACATCGGCGAGGTCGGCTTGAGCGATATCCATCTGGTAAAGGGCCTGCACGGCGCCGAGACGGGCCGCCGAGCGCGAGACCTCGCGCGGCGAGCGATGGCGCTTAGCGGGTTCAGCCATGGACGTTGGCCTTGCTGGCGAAATTCTGGCGCAGGGCGATCATGGCGAGCGCGGCGCGGGCGGCGGTGCCGCCCTTGTCGTGGCCGTCGCGGTCGGCGCGGGCCCAGGCCTGCTCCTCGGTGTCGACGGTGACGATGCCGTTGCCCACCGCGATGCCTTCAAGGCTCAGGTCCATGAGCGCGCGGGCCGACTGGTTGGCAACGATGTCATAATGGCTGGTCTCGCCGCGGATGACGCAGCCGAGCGCCACATAGCCGTCATAGCGCCCGGTCTTGATGGCAATGGCGATGGCGCCCGGTACTTCCAACGCGCCGGGAACCGTCACGGTTTCATAGCTGGCGCCGGCCGCATCGAGGGCGGCGCGGGCGCCGGCCCCAAGCGCGTCGAGCAGGTCCTCGTAAAAGCGCGCCTCGATGATGAGCACATTGGCGCTTAGCGTGAGGACCGGGCTGGTGGGCTTGGAAATTTTCATGGGTCAGTCAAACTCCTGAAGCCGGGCCACATAGCGCGCCAGCATGTCGATTTCAATGTTCACCCGGCCGCCCGCCTCGGCCCCGCCCCAGGTGGTGACACTCAGGGTGTGGGAGATGAGGTTGACGCCGAAGCGGTTCGCCTCGACGTCGTTCACGGTCAGCGAGGTGCCGTCAAGGGCGACGGAACCCTTTGCGGCGATGAAGCGCGCCAGATGATCGGGCGCCACGAAGGTGAAGCGGCGCGAATTGCCTTCGGCAACGATGCTTTCGATTGTCGCCACCCCGTCCACATGGCCGGAAACGATGTGCCCGCCCAGTTCATCGCCCACCTTCAGCGCTCGTTCGAGATTGACCTGCGTTCCTTTGCGCCAGTCGCCGATGGTCGTCTTCGACAGCGTCTCGGCCGAGGCCTCCACCGTGAAGGTGCAAGCATCACCGGCATGGGGTTTTGCTTCCAGCACGGTCAGGCACACCCCGGTGCAGGCGATGGAAGCACCGATGGCGATCGTCTCGGGCGCATAGCCGCAGGCGATGGTGAAGGCGGTGTCGCCGCGCCTTTCCACATCCACGATCTCGCCAATATCGGTGACGATGCCGGTAAACATCCTGCCGCAATTCCTTAGGGTGGCCGCTCAGCGGCTTCTCTCATAGCCCTTGAGCGTATCGGGCCCAAGCCTTTCCTCATCGATGAGGCGAAATTGGGCGCTTGCGGTGACCACGGCGAGGTCGAGGCCGGCGAGTGCCGGAAGGCCCCCCTCGCCCAGTTCCAGCGGCGCGGTGAGGAACACGGCCTCGTCCACTAGATCGGCCTCGATGAGGGCACGGGCCATATGGGCGCCGCCTTCCACCATCAGCCGGCCGATACCGCGTTCGGCCAGATGCTGAAGGGCATCCTGGAGATCGACTTTGCCCTCGCCTGTCGGCTTGCAGACGATGACTTCGGCGCCGGCGGCCGAGAGAGAGTGCACACTTTCACCATCGGCATCAGCAGTGGTGAGCAGCCATAGCGGCACCTCGCGGGCGCTGGCGACGAGACGCGATGCGCGCGGGGTCGACAGGCGACTGTCGCTCACCACGCGCAGCGGCGAACGCTTGTCCATGCCCGGCAGGCGGCAGGTGAGCATCGGATCATCGGCTAGCACCGTCGACACCCCCACCATGATGGCATCGGCGCGCGCGCGCATCAGGTGCACCCGGGCACTGGCCAATTCGCTGGTAATGGCGGTGGAGCGGCCGCGCTCGGCCGTGATCATACCATCGTTCGACATTGCGAGCTTGAGCATCACGTGCGGGCGCCCGCGCGTAATCCGCGACAGGAAGCCGGCAAGATCGCGCCTTGCCTCTTCGGCGAGCACCCCCGTCGTCACCTCGATTCCGGCGGCGCGCAGCATGTCATGGCCACGACCGGCAACGCGGGGATCGGGGTCCTCGATGGTGGTGACGACGCGCCTGAGGCCGGCAGCGACCAGCGCCTCGGCGCAAGGCGGCGTGCGGCCGTGATGGGCGCAAGGTTCCAGGCTGACATAGGCGGTGGCGCCCTTGGCCGCTTCGCCGGCCATTTGCAACGCTAGCGTCTCGGCGTGAGGCCGGCCGCCCTCGCCCGTCCAGCCCAGCCCGATGGGAAAGCCGTCCTTGACGATGACGCAGCCCACCGCCGGATTCTCAGCCGTCGCCCCCATGGCGCGGCGGCCGAGCATCAGCGCCCGCGTCATCCATGTCTCGTCGTCATCCATCATGGCATGAACCGGCAGGCGTCAGGTCTAGACGTTCTCGCCCTCGCCCGACAGTTCGCCGAGCAACTCCTCGAAATCCTTGGCCTCGCGGAAATTCTTGTAGACGGAGGCAAAGCGCACATAGGCCACATCGTCGAGCGCCCGAAGGCCCTCCATGACCAGCGTGCCGACGGTCTCGGCCTTGATTTCGCTCTCGCCCATGCTTTCGAGGCGCCGGACGATGCCACTCACCAACCGCTCCACCCGCTCGGTCTCGACCGGCCGTTTCCTCAGGGCGATCTGAATGGAGCGCATGAGCTTGTCGCGGTCGAAGGGCACGCGGCGGCCCGAGCGCTTGATCACGGTCAGTTCGCGCAACTGCACCCGCTCGAAGGTGGTGAAGCGGGCGCCGCAGTCGGGGCAATAGCGACGGCGGCGGATAGCCGTGCTGTCCTCGCTGGGGCGGCTGTCCTTCACCTGCGTTTCGTCGTTATTGCAATAAGGACAGCGCATCCCCTACCCCAGCCCCGGGACCGTCTTCGATCAGCGATAGATCGGGAAGCGGTCGGTGAGCGCGATCACCTTGCCCTTCACCGTCTGCTCGACGCTAGCATTGCCGTCTTCGCCGTTCTGCGCAAGCCCGTCGAGCACCTCGACGATGAGCTTGCCCACTTCGCGGAATTCCTCCGCCCCGAAGCCGCGCGTGGTGCCTGCGGGCGTTCCGAGGCGGATGCCGGAGGTCACCATCGGCTTTTCCGGGTCGAAGGGAATGCCGTTCTTGTTGCAGGTGATGTTGGCGCGCCCGAGGGCGGCCTCCGCCGCCTTGCCGGTGAGGCCCTTGGGACGCAGGTCGACCAGCATCAGGTGGGTGTCGGTGCCGCCAGTGGTGATGGCCACCCCGCCCTTGACCAGCGTTTCGGCCAGCACGCGGGCATTGTCGGCCACGGCTTTGGCGTAGGTCTTGAACTCGGGGCGTAGCGCCTCGCCGAAGGCCACCGCCTTGGCGGCGATCACATGCATCAGCGGTCCGCCCTGCAGGCCGGGGAAGACGGCTGAGTTGATCTTCTTGCCGAGATCGGCATCGCGGGTGAGGATCATGCCGCCGCGCGGACCGCGCAAGGTCTTGTGGGTGGTGGTGGTCACCACATGCGCATGATCGAGCGGGTTGGGATGGACGCCGCCCGCCACCAGCCCGGCGAAGTGCGCCATGTCGCACATAAAATACGCGCCCACCTCGTCGGCGATCTCACGGAAGCGTTTGAAGTCTATGACGCGCGGATAGGCCGAGCCGCCGGCGATGATGAGTTTCGGCTTGTGCTCGCGAGCAAGGCTGGCGATCTCGTCGTAATCGAGGCGCTGGTCCTGCGGGCGCACATTATACGGCACCACCTTGAACCACTTGCCCGACTGGTTGACGGGCGAGCCGTGGGTCAGATGCCCACCGGAGGCAAGATTGAGGCCCATATAGATATCGCCCGGCTGCAACAGGGCAAAGAACACCGCCTGGTTGGCCTGGGCACCGGAATGGGGCTGGACATTGGCATAGGTCGCTCCGAACAGCTCGCAGGCGCGCTCGATGGCCAGTTGCTCGGCCACGTCCACAAACTCGCAGCCGCCGTAATAGCGCCGGCCCGGATAGCCTTCGGCATACTTGTTGGTCATCACCGAGCCCTGCGCCTCCATGACGGCGCGCGAGACGATGTTTTCCGAAGCGATCAACTCGATTTCGTGGCGCTGGCGCTCGAGCTCGCAATCGATCGCCGCCTTGATGGCCGGATCGTCCTCGGCGAGGCTGGCGGTGAAGAAACCCGGAAACAGGGCCCCGGCGGCCGTCTGGTCGTTCATGGTGCGAGGTGCTCCCCTTCAAGCCCGTGCGCGCGATACGCCAAGGCGAACCCCATAGCGGGTCCGGTTGATCCGGCGCAAGCTCATCCTACAGATAGTGCGCGCACGATCCTACCCGCGCGGCATGGCGTGGCGCAATTCCGTCAAAGCGGCAAACGTCGCCCGTATGCAGCAAAGTACAATCCGGGTTCGCCGACCTTTCAGACAACCGGGGCGCCGTAGCCGTAACTGTAGGGAACGGGTCCTGAGAAGGCGATCACGTCGCCATCGGCCAGCGACGTTTCGACGTTGACCTCGGCGCCGACCAGCCCCGGAGTCACGTCGCGACCATTGCGCATGACGAGAAACACCTCATGCCTTGGCAGGCCCCAGAGCTCGAGGACGTCGCGGATGGTCGAACCGGCCGGAAGCGTGAAGGTTTCGCGCCATGAGCGGGTGCCGCTGTATTTCGTCAAGCTGTTGAAAAGCCGCGATTCGATGGTCACCGTCGCGCTGCGCGCGTTATGGCCGAGCATGTCTGGTTCCACGTCTCTCACTCTCCTGCACCTGACGATGTGTTTCAGTGGAGAACATGCCTGTTCGTTGACGCCTTGCAATTGACTTAAAGCAAGTGTCGTCGGCGGTGTTGCCGATCTAAAGATCACTCGGCTCGATCAGCGTAACCCGGATGGAGCACAGCGCAATCCGGGGCTTCGTCTCCGGTGTGGATAAATCCCGGATTTCGCTGCGCTCCATCCGGGCTACGCCGCCCGGTCAAGCTCCAGGCGGTGCCACAGGGTATCCAGGGCATCGGCGAGGCGGGCGATCTCGACGGGGCCGTGCAGCGGGGTGGCCGTCAAGCGGATGCGCTCGGTGCCCTTGGGGACCGTCGGGTGATTGATAGGCTGCACGTAGATGCCGAACTCGGCCAGCAGCGCATCGGTGAGCGCCTTGCAGCGCCGGGGATCGCCGACGATCACCGGCACGATGTGGCTTTCGCTCATCATCACCGGCAGGCCGCGGTCGGCCAGCGTCTCCTTCAACAGCTTTGCATGCTCCTGCTGCAGGCGGCGTTCCTCGCCGCTTTCTTTGAGGTGGCGCACGGCGGCAAGGGCGCCCGCGGCCAGCACCGGGGCAGCGGAGGTGGTGAAGATGAAGCCCGGGGCAAAAGAGCGGATGGCGTCGATGATGTCGGCATCGGCGGCGATATAGCCGCCCATGACGCCAAAGGCTTTCGCCAGCGTGCCCTCGATGACGTCGACCTCGCCCAACACCGCGTCGCGTTCGGCGATGCCGGCGCCGTGGTCGCCATACATGCCCACCGCGTGCACCTCGTCCAGATAGGTGAGCGCGCCATGCTCACGCGCCAGCGCGCAGATTTCGGCGATGGGGGCGATGTCGCCGTCCATGGAATAGACCGACTCGAAGGCGACGATCTTCGGCCGCTCCCACGCCTCGGCCGCAAGGCGGCGGGCGAGATCGTCGAGGTCGTTGTGGCGAAATACCTGCTTGTCGGAGCGGCCGTGGCGAATGCCCTCGATCATCGAGGCGTGGTTGAGCTCATCGGAGAGGACGAGGACGCCGGGCAGGAGGCGGGCGAGCGTCTGCAACGTCGCCTCGTTGGCCAGATAGCCGGAATTGAACAGGAGGGCTGCTTCTTTCCCATGCAGTTCCGCCAGTTCGGCTTCCAGTTCGACATGGTAGCGGGTGGTTCCGGAGATGTTTCTGGTCCCGCCGGAGCCCGCGCCCGCCTCGTCGACGGCGGCGTGCATGGCCGCAAGGACCGCCGGGTGCTGGCCCATGCCGAGATAGTCGTTGGAGCACCATACCGTCACGTCGCGGGCGCCCTCGGATCCGGTCAACAGGGCTTGCGGAAAGCGCCCGCAATGGCGCCGCAGATCAGCGAAGACACGATAATTGCCATCGCCCTTGAGGCGCGAAATGGCATCGCGGCAGGCTTTGCGGTAGTGATCCATGGCTTTCCGCCCCAACTTACACACTGACCCTAGGTCAGGGCCTACTTTATCCAACGGCACCTAGATAGCGGTCAATGGGTGTTGCTGTGAACTGCGGGGCATCGCCGCAGCAAGCGTAGCCCGGATGCAGCGCTGCGAAATCCGGGGCTTGGTCTGCGGTGGGAGCAAATCCCAGATTTCGCTACGCTCCATCCTGGCTACTCGCCGCAGAGTCATCGCCGCAGGCCATCAGCCGGACTGCTCCTCGGGGTGGCCTTCCGGCTGGCCGGTGACAAAGCCGGTGCCGTCGAGGCTGTAGATGTCGGGGCGGAAATGGGTCTGGTCGTCGTCCGTCACCCAGGCGGTGAGATAGGCAAAGCGCAATTGCGGCCCCTCCGGCACGTTGACGTCGATGCGCTCACCGGAGTCTTCGGTCTGCTTGACCTTGTCGGGCGTCCAGTCGGGCATGGTCTTCAGGATCCAGTCGACCAGGATGCTCACCTTGTCGACGCGCACGCAACCGGAGGAGAAATAGCGCGACGTCTCGGTGAAGAGCTGCTTGACCGGCGTGTCGTGCATGTAGACGGCATAAGGGTTGGGGAAGTTGATCTTCACCGTCGCCATGGCGTTGTCCTTGCCTGGGTCCTGGCGGAAGAAATAGCGATCCGGCGCCACGTTCGACCAGTCGATCTTGGTGGGATCGACCTCGGGGCCGCCATAGCCGTCGAACACCTTGATGTTGAGCTGCTTGAGGATGCCGACGTTCTGGCGCACCTTGGGCAGGATGTCTTTCTTGACGATGGAAACGGGGGCGTTCCAGTAGGGATTGAAGTTGATCTGGGAGATCTTGCTCTTGAGCACCGGGGTCGGTCGGTCGACCTTTCCGACGATGATGTTGTGGCGCGAGTAGAGCGTCCCGTCCTGCACCACGTCGAGCTGGCCTGCCGGCACGTTCACCACGATGTAGCGCGTGCCCAGATCCTTGGCATAGTCCTCGATGCGCGGCAGGTTGGCCTTGAGCGTTTCCAGGCGCGCCTGGGCGCTGACGTTGAGCGTCTTCACGGTCGCCGCATCGAGGCGGCCGAGAGCGTACAGGCCGCTATTGGCCTGATAGCGCTGCAAGGCACGCATCAGCGACTCATCGAACTTGGTCGACAGGCCTCCGGCCTGATAGGGCAGATAGTTTTCCAACGCCAGGCGCTGGCGCAGCATCGCCACCGCGGGGTCCTCGCTGCCTTTGACCAGGATGCGGTTGCCGGTGGGCAGCATCGGCCAGCCGCCGCGCGCCACGATGATCTCGTAGCGGGCGATGGCGAGCTTCATGTGCTCCGGGCTTGCCGCCGTCAGCATGGGCAGCAGCGAACCGTCCTCAACCATCTGGGTCGTGGTGGGCGGGGCGGGGCGCGAATTGAAATTGGTGGTGAACTCGCCGAGATTGCGCTCGCGCCATTCCGCCATGGCAGCCGACGGCATGAGGGCTGCGGTCAGCATTGAGGCGAGTGTCGCGCGGCGGGTGAGAAAAGTGGTCATGGCACCTCGGGCCTCGGCGTGCACAGGTCAATCGATCGTCTCCGGTCTGCGGTGCAGGCCGGGCGTCCCGACAAACCTTATAGCAGTATGGCAGAAACCGGTGCCAGCCGATTCAGGCTTTTTTGTGCCCCACACGCGAGTGTGATGGCCAAGCAAGGCACAGCGGCACCGCCGGCGGGCCGAAGCCTGCCGGGCGATGCCGCAGCACTCGCAGGATGCCGTTCTTCTGGAAACTCTAAAGCCGGTAGAGAATTCTGATCGGTCCAATACCGCTCCAGCCGCGCCAAAGCCTTGTTGAGCCGGTCGAACTCCTCGATGTTCAGGCCCACCACCTCCTCAATCGCCTTGAGCTGGCGGTTGTAGAGGGCATCGACCTTGTCGCGGATATCCTTGCCGCGCTCGGTGAGGCTGATGCGCACCGAGCGGCGGTCGGCGGCGGAGCGCTCGTGGCTCACATAGCCCGACTCGACCAGCTTCTTGAGGTTATAGGAGACGTTGGAGCCCTGATAGTAGCCGCGCGACTTGAGCTCGCCGGCCGTCAGCTCCAGGTCTCCGATATTGAACAAAAGCAAGGCCTGCACCGAATTGACCTCCGGCTCGCCGTTGCGCTCGAACTCATCCTTGATAACGTCGAGCAGCCGGCGATGCAGCCGTTCGATCAGCGTCAGGGCCTCGAGATAGCGGCCCTTGATGACGGGACCGTCTTCCTGTTCCACTGCGCGCACTGCGCTGTTGCTTTGACTTTGCATATCAACACCTGCCCTTGTTGTTTTATTGAGGCGGATTATTCTGATCCAGCCTCATGTGCAGATGACCCTACGCAAGTCACATTAAAATCGTCTCAAGTGATTAGGTAAATTTGTTCTGACTTTTGCTCGCATCGTTTGCGAGTGTCATTAGGGTTGACGGAACACTAAGATTTCGCGCAGTGCAATCTATTGTTGCGGAGACTCGACCATCAAGTGTCATCCCTTGCCGCGCAGCATGCGGATGATGCCGGAGAAGTCGGTGCCGGCCTCGCCGGCGGCGGCGAACAGGCCATAGAGCGCAGCCGCCTCGGCGCCCATCGGCGTGGTGGCACCTGAGGCATTGGCGGCTTCCTGGGCGAGCTTCAAATCCTTCAGCATCATGGCAGCGGTGAAGCCCGGTTGATAATCGCGATTGGCGGGTGATGCGGGCAAGGGGCCGGGCACCGGGCAATAGGAGGTGAGCGACCAGCACTGGCCGGAGGCGGTTGAGGAGATGTCGAACAGCTTTTGCGCCTCAAGCCCCAGCTTTTCCGCCAGCACGAAGGCCTCGCAAACCCCGATCATGGAGATGCCAAGGATCATGTTGTTGCAGATTTTTGCCGCCTGGCCGTTGCCGGAGCCACCGGCATGAATGATGTTCTTGCCCATCGTCTTGAGGATGGGTTGCGCGCGCGAGAAGGCTTCGTCACTGCCGCCCACCATGAAGGTGAGGGTCGCCGCAGTCGCGCCGCCGACACCGCCGGAGACGGGGGCATCGACCATGTCGAAGCCGGCTTTGGCCGCGTCTGCCCCCACGGCCCGCGCGGTTGCGACATCGATGGTGGAGCAATCGATGAGAAGGGCACCTTTCTCCGCTTTGGCGATGACACCCTCGCCGCCGCCATAGACAGCCGCCACATGCGGGCCGGCCGGCAGCATGGTGATCACCACCTCGGCCCCATTGAGCGCGGAGGCGACATCGCCGCCGCGTCCGCCGGCGGCCTCCAGTCGCTTGACGTTGTCGGCCACGAGATCGGCACCGGTCACCTCATGGCCGGCTTTCACCAGGTTGGCCGCCATAGGCCCGCCCATATTGCCCAGACCGATGAATGCAATCCTTGCCATGGCTCACCTCCCGCCTTGCATGCTTGTCGGACCTGTTTGCCCCGCCGCGGTGCGCATTGCAAGCCGGGCGGGGCACGGCTTTGCGGATACGGCAACGGCCCGGCGGATTAACCGCCGGGCCGCTTCATGTCGAATGCTGAAAGGCTGCCGTGATCGTTAGCGCTGCATGTCCTGCCAGGCCGCGCGCACGAAGACGGCGGCATCGCCGCCGCAGGCGGCGGCACCGGCTTGCTCGGCCCTGCCCTTGGCACGCCTGACGGCCGCACCCCCGTAGCGGGCGATCATGGCGTTGTGGCGGGCCACGATGGCCTTCCAGAAGGCCATGGTCTCGCCGGATGAGAGAAACTGGCAGCGGCGCTCGATGTAATAGGCCGCCGCCTGGCGGGTGTAGAGGGCAAGGCCGCTGCCCGATCCGCTGAGGCTGAACAGGCGGTTCGGCTTATCCGCCGGTACCGGCCGCGGTGCCTGCAATGCGGCGACACGAGCGTTCTTGCGCGGCTGGACGGGGTTGCTGGCAGCCTGTCGCTGCCGCGCCTTGTCCTTTTTCGCCTGCTTTTCCATCTCCGCGATCTTGGGGCCGAGTTGCTTTTCGGCCCGGCGGGCGGCGGCCAACGTCGCCGTAACGACGATCCTGGAGCTGGCGTTGCAGGGCATCGCCCTGCCCCCGGCATCGCCCCGGACGCGCGCCGCCTTGGTCGTGGCGACTCCGTCGATGCGGGCGGCTGCCACCTCGGCGCGGGCGACATAGTCGGCAAGCTGCTGATGATCGGCGGCATTCAGGTATTGGCAGCGCTCATCGGCGGTGCGGCTCTGGGCCAGCAAGCGTACGGCGTCGCTGGGCCTGAGGCCTGAGGCCGAGGCGTGCGGGGCTGCCGCCAACAGCGGCAAGGCGCATAGAGGCAATGAAATCAGAATACGCGACAGATACTGCATGGCGGGTTCCCTCCAACTCTCCCATCCGCGCCAATAGCTCGGGTAGAGACCCTAAAGGGAGCACCTTAATGGGGCGCCAAAGCGCCAGGCGGAATTGCGCTTCTGGTTAATGAAGCGCTTAAAAGCCATTGCGCTACAAGGGTAATTCCCTGGGCAGAGGCGCGAAGTAGCCCGCCACGTCGGCATCGGTCAGGTCGTCGAGGCCGGCGGGTTGCCATTGCGGCTTCAAATCCTTGTCGATGACCACCGCGCGGATGCCTTCGAAGAAGTCATGGCCGTGGAAGATGCGCGAAGCGATGCGGAACTCCAGCCGCATGCAGTCCTCGAACTCAAGGCGGCGGCCCTCGCGCAGTTGGCGGAAGGTGATGCGCAGGCTGGTCGGCGACTTGGTCCTGATGGTGGCGAGCGCTTTCTGCGCCCATTCGCGCTTATCGCTTGCGAGCCTGGCGATGAGGGCATTTAGGTTTTCTGCCGAAAAGTGCTCATCGATCAGGCCGCGTTCGGCCGCGATGGGCGCATCTCCGGCTTCGGCGCAAAAGCCCTCGATGCAGCGGTCGACATCTTCGGCCAAGCACAGAGTCTCAAATAGCGCGCGATGCCGGCCGGAAGGCACATAGTGGGTGGCAAGGCCAAGGGCCACCGCATCGCCCGTCTTGATGCGGGTGCCGGTGAGGCCGAGATAAAGCCCCGTTTCGCCCGGCAGCCGCGACAGGAACCAAGTGCCGCCGACATCGGGGAAGAGGCCGATGCCGGTCTCCGGCATGGCGAAGGTCATGCGGTCGCCGGCGATGCGGTGAGAGCCGTGGATGGAGACCCCCACGCCGCCGCCCATGACGATGCCGTCGATGAGAGCGATGTAGGGCTTGGGATAGCGCTTTATCAGCGTGTTGAGGCGGTATTCGTCGCGAAAGAAGGTGCAGAAGGTCTCATCGCCCGCCCGGCCCCATTTATACAGCGCGCGGATGTCGCCGCCGGCCGAAAACGCCTTGTCGCCAACCGCCCGGATGATGACATGATGGACGGCCGGGTCTTCAGCCCAGGCTTCGAGCTGCGGGTGCATGGCGTGCACCATGGGAAGGCTCACGGCATTGAGGGTGGCCGGCGAGTTGAGGGTGATGACCCCCGCCCGGCCGATCACCTCGAAGAGGGCTTCAGCGCCGCCCATTTCAGTTCCTTAGCAGGTTGCGGGAAACGATCACGCGCATGATTTCGTTGGTGCCTTCGAGGATCTGGTGCACGCGCAGGTCGCGCAAATAGCGCTCCAGCGGGAAATCGCGCAAGTATCCATAGCCGCCATGCAGTTGCAGCGCCTGGTTGACCACCTCGAAGCCCACATCGGTCGCCTTGCGCTTGGCCATGGCGGCAAGCTGGGTCGCTTCGGGCGCATGATCGCTCACCGCCTGCGCCGCCTTCCACAAGAGCAGGCGCGCCGCCTCCAATTCGGTTGCCATGTCGGCGATGCGGAACTGCAGGGCCTGGAAGTCGGCGAGCGGGCGGCCGAACTGCTGCCTGTCCTTCATATAGGCGACGGCCAGATCCAGCGATTGCGCCGCCGCCCCGAGGGAGCAGGCGCCGATATTCAGCCGGCCGCCGTCGAGGCCCGCCATGGCGATGCGAAAGCCGTTGCCCTCCCCGCCGATGAGATTTTCCGCCGGCACCCGGCAGTTGTCGAACAGCACCGCGGCGGTGGGTTGCGAGTGCCAGCCCATCTTCTTTTCCTGCGCCCCAAAGGAAAGACCAGGCGTACCGTTCTCCACCACGATGCAGGAGATGCCGGAAGGGCCGTCACCGCCGGTGCGCGCCATGACCACATAGAGATCGGAGGCGCCGCCGCCGGAGATGAAGGCCTTGGCGCCATCGAGCACGTAATGATCGCCGTCGCGGCGGGCGCGGGTCTTGAGCGCGGCGGCATCCGAGCCCGCGCCCGGCTCGGTGAGGCAATAGCTGGCGATCTTGCGCATCGTCGTCAGGTCGGGCAGCAGGCGTCGGCGCTGGTCGTCATTGCCATGGGCATCGATCATCCACGAGGCCATGTTGTGGATCGACAAAAACGCCGCCGTCGACGGGCAGGCGCGCGACAGTTCCTCGAACACGATGACGGCATCGAGGCGGTTGAGGCCGGAGCCGCCCACGTCGTCCTTCACGTAAAGACCGGCAAAGCCCAATTGGGCGGCGGCTTCCAGCACATCGCGCGGAAACACGTTGTCTTCGTCCCAGCGCGCCGCGTGCGGGGCCATGTGCTCGGCGGCAAAAGCGCGGGCGGTCGCCTGGAAGGCGCGTTGATCCTCACTGGGCTCGAAATTCATGCGCATCGATCCTGCTATCGCCGCATTTCGCGACCATTCATGCCCCGTGATAGAAGCGCCGGGCAAATCGGGTCAAGTCGGCATATGCAACACCTCCGTCGCCTCATCGGGCTGGGACTGGGCGCAATGCTCGCTTTTGCCTCGGGCGAAACCGCAGCAGCGACAGGCGCCGTTCCCTTGCCGCGCCCCAAACCCGCTCTCGCCACGCATCGGCCGCCGGTGCCCCTGCCCCTGCCCCGCCCCGTTGTCGCACCGCCGCTCGCCGACATCGGCGCCCAGGCCGCCCGCAAGGCGCACATCCGCAACGCCGGACCCGATCTCGCCCGCGGCCGCGTGCCCCTGCCCCGCCCCAAGCCGTCTGTGGCAACCATCTCGCCGCTGTCGCAGGACGGCGCCGACGCCATGACCGACGAGGCCGTGCGCACGGACAGGCACGGCCGTGTGGTCGTCTCCCTCACCGACATCGGGGGCGAGCGCGATCCCACCACCGCCAGCGACCTTGCTCCCTCGCCGGGAGGCTCATGGAGTCGGCATGATGTGGAGGTGGCGCGCCTGCGTTGCGCCATCGTCCTCGCCACCTCCAACATCGTGGCCGAGATCAAGGAGCCCATCGGCGGCCCGCAGGGTTGCGGTATCGCCGCGCCCGTCACAGTCTCGGCCTTCGGCGCGGTTGAAGTGAAGCCCCCCGCCACCCTCAACTGCACTCTGGCGCTGGGCGTCTACAGATGGGTGACGGAGGTGCTGCAGCCGGCAGCCGTCGCCCGCTTCAAGCGGCCCGTGTTCGCCATCCGCAATGCCTCGTCTTATGCCTGCCGGCGGCGCGACAACGCCAGGAAGAGGCGCATCTCCGAGCACGCCTTCGGCAATGCGCTGGACGTTTCCGCCTTCGAGCTTTCGTCCGGCAAGGAGATCACGGTGGAGAACGGCTGGTCGACGGTCGGAGCCTTCGCCGGCCTTTCGGCCCAGGCCTCCTTCCTCAAGGATGCCCATGACGGGGCCTGCGATCTGTTCTCGACCGTGCTCGGCCCGAGCGCCAATCACCTGCACGAAAATCATTTCCACTTGGACCTCGGGCGTGGTGGGCGCTACAAGATCTGCGAATAAACGTTTCGAGCCGCAAGGAGATCGTCCGACATGGCCGCCAAGCAGCAACCGGCGCAGTTACGCGAAGTGAGGGCGCGCAAGGCCGCGACCCCCGACATGCCGGTGCCGGGCTTTCCCGCCACCCGCATGCGCCGCACCCGGGCAAGCGACTGGTCGCGCCGCATGGTGCGCGAGACGCACCTCACGGTCGACGACCTCATCTGGCCGATCTTCCTCATCGACGGCGAGAAGCGCCGCGAGCCCGTCGCCTCCATGCCCGGCGTCGACCGCCTCACGGTGGACGAGGCGGTGAGAGCGGCCGAAGAGGCGGCGAAACTGGGCATCCCCGCCATCGAGGTGTTTCCCTATACACCCATGGCCAAGCGCTCGCCCGACGGGGCCGAGGCGCTCAACCCGGACAATCTCGCCTGCCGCGCGGTCAGGGCCATCAAGCGCGCGGTGCCGGAGATCGGCGTCATGTGCGACGTTGCGCTCGATCCCTATACCAGCCACGGCCATGACGGACTTCTGGACGAAGGAAAGATCCTCAATGACGAGACGCTGGAGGTCTTGAGCCGCCAGGCGCTGGTGCAGGCCGAGGCCGGCTGCGACATTCTGGGACCGTCGGACATGATGGACGGGCGCATCGGTGCCATCCGCCAGTGCCTCGAGCAGGCCGGTTTCAACGACGTGTTGCTGATTTCCTACGCGGCGAAATACGCTTCGGGCTTTTACGCCCCCTTCCGCGAAGCGGTGGGTTCCGGTGCCATGCTCGCCGGCGACAAGCGCTCCTACCAGATGGACCCGGCCAATTCCGATGAAGCGCTGCGTGAGACCGAGCTCGACATCGCCGAGGGCGCCGACATGGTGATGGTGAAGCCGGGCCTTCCTTATCTCGACATCGTACGCCGGGTGAAGGATGCCTTCGGGGTGCCCACCTTCGCCTATCAGGTCTCGGGCGAATATTCGATGCTGATGGCCGCCGTGCAGAACGGCTGGCTGGACGGTGCGCGCGCCATTCCGGAAAGCCTTCTTGCCTTCAAGCGCGCCGGCGCCGACGGCATCCTCACCTATTTCGCCCCCGACATCGCGAGGAAGATCAAGTCCGGGGAGATCTGATGGCGATCGTCCTCAACCACACCATCGTGCCCTCGCACGACAAGGAAAAGGCGGCCCAGCTTTTCGCCCGCCTGTTCACATTGTCCTATGGCGGCGCCCACGGCCATTTCGCTGAGGTCAAGGTGAACGACCACCTGACGTTGCTCTTCGATGACGCCAAGGACTTCGACAGCCACCATCTCGCCTTTCACGTCAGCGAGCCCGAGTTCTCTGGAATCTTCGGCCGCATCAAGTCGGAAGGCATCGCCTACGGCAGCGCGCCGTGGAGCGCCGACGACGGCAAGCTCAACGACTGGGGCGGCGGACGTGGCGTCTATTTCACCACCCCCGACGGCCACCTTTTCGAGCTGATGACGGTGGCGCAGTAGCGCCGGCCGCACGCCCCGCCCCCCATGTGTCACCATCGGGCTCGACTCGACGACCCAGGGCACATGGCAAGGCTTCAGCGCATGGCCCCTGGATCCTCGGGACAAGCCCGAGGATGACGCCAGAGGACGCGCGCGCTGACAACGCAATCGATGGAGAGAACGAGCCGGCCGGATCCCCTACTTCTTCTTTTCAAGCAGCGCGATCAGGCTGGAGGTGTCCCAGCGCTTGCCGCCCATCTCCTGCACCTCAGAATAGAACTGGTCGACCAGCGCCGTTACCGGCAGGTGGGCGCCGTTGCGGCGCGCTTCGGAAAGACAGATGCTCAGATCCTTGCGCATCCAGTCCACCGCAAAGCCGAACTCGAACTCGCCCGCCGCCATGGTCTTGTGACGGTTGTCCATCTGCCACGAGCCGGCCGCCCCCTTGGAGATCACCTCAACCACCGCTTCGATGTCCATGCCGGCGCGCTTGCCGAAGTGGATGCCTTCGGCCAGGCCCTGCAACAGGCCGGCGATGGAGATCTGGTTGATCATCTTGGTAATCTGGCCGGCGCCCGAGGCCCCGAGCAGCTTCTGCATGCGGGCATAGCAATCGATGAAGGGTTTGGCCTTGTCGTAATCGGCCGCATCGCCGCCGCACATGACGGTGAGGATGCCGTTCTCGGCGCCTGCCTGCCCGCCCGAGACGGGTGCATCGACGAAGCCGACACCCAGTTCCTTGCCCTTGGCATGGAGTTCGCGCGCCACGTCGGCCGAGGCTGTGGTGTGGTCGACGAAGATGGCGCCTTTCTTCATGCCGTGGAAGGCGCCGTCCGGGCCCGCTACCACCGCGCGCAAATCGTTGTCATTGCCGACGCAACAGAAGACGAAATCGGCCCCCTCGGCGGCGTCCTTTGGGGTCGGGGCGGACTTGCCGCCGTACTTTTCAACCCACTGCGCCGACTTGGCGGCGGTGCGGTTGTAGACGGTAACGTCGTGCCCGCCCTTGCTCACGAGATAACCAGCCATGGGAAAGCCCATGACGCCAAGCCCGATCCATGCAGTGCGAACGGTCATACGATCCTCCTTGATGTCGCATATGTCGGTTGTAGGCGCGCGGTTCCTGTCGCCAATGATGCTTGAAACGGCGGATAGGTCGCGCTTTGGGTCAAGAGTGGTAGTAAATAGCGCACAACCTTACAATGGCGCCATCCGGATCGCAGGATAACCCCATGCCCGTCACCTTCAAATCCATCGAAGCCGCCGCCGAACTGCTGAACGGCAATGCGGTGAGGACCCCGATGCTCCATTCGATCAAGCTGTCGGAGGAAACGGGCGCCGATATTTTCGTCAAGTTCGAGAACTTTCAGGTCACCAACTCGTTCAAGGACCGCGGCGCCTATGTGAAGCTGGCGAGCCTTTCCGACGACGAGCGCCAGCGCGGCGTCATCGCCATGTCGGCCGGCAACCATGCCCAGGCGGTCGCCTATCACGCCCGCCGCCTCGGCATCCCCGCCACCATCGTCATGCCCGAGACGACCCCCTTCACCAAGGTCGAGCGCACCCGCGGCCATGGCGCCCATGTAGTGCTCTCCGGCGAAACGCTGGCCGACAGCCAGGTGACGGTGGAAGCCATCATCGCCGAACAGGGCCTCGTGCTGGTCCACCCCTACGACGACGACCGCATCATCGCCGGACAGGGCACGGTGGGCCTTGAGATGCTCGCCGATGCCCCCGAGCTCGATGTCGTGGTGGTGCCGATCGGCGGCGGCGGGCTGATCTCCGGCGTCTCGATTGCCGCCAAGCACCTGAAGCCCGGCATCGAGGTGATCGGGGCGGAGGTGAAGTCCTACCCCTCGATGTACCACGCCCTGCGCGGCCAGCCGGCCAAGTGCGGCGGCATGACGCTGGCCGAAGGTATCGCGGTGAAGAACGTCACCGAGCGCACCATCGCCATCTGCAAACAGAACGTGGACGATATCCGCCTCGTCGGCGAACCCGACATCGAGCGCGCCGTCATGGCCTATCTTACCCACCAGAAGACGCTGGCCGAGGGCGCGGGCGCGGCAGGGCTGGCGGCGGTCTTTTCCGATCCGGGACGCTTTCGCGGTCTCAAGGTGGGGCTTATCCTGTGCGGCGGCAACATGGATCCGCGCATCCTTGCCTCCGTCATCTACCGCGAGCTTGAGCGCGAAAGCCGCATCGTCACCTTGCGCATCCTCATCGACGACCGCCCTGGCATCCTCGGGCGCATCGCCTCGCTGGTGGGCCAGCACGGCGCCAACATCCTGGAGGTGTCGCACCGGCGGCTTTATCTCGACATTCCGGCCAAGGGGGCCGAGCTCGAAGTGATGCTGGAAACCCGCGATCACCGCCATGCCGAGGAGATCGTGGCGCTCATCGCGAACCAGGGCTTTGTCATCCGGGTCTTCGATACCTCGGGCGGCGCGGGCCGGCGTTGAGGCGCCGACCGCCCGTCTCCCGTTCCTCCCCCTCGCCTACCTCTCGCGTCATGGCGGCGGATGATGGCCGCCGCTCCTGGCGCGGTTGTGTGGCTGATCACACCCCCCGCAAGCCGCCATTGCGTTTGCCGGCGAACCCCTTCAACATGTCCAACAGGGAGCGAGAGAGGGTTCGCACTTGATGCAGATGTGGCTCACGTTTGCCGTGATCGCGGCAGCGATCACGTTGTTTGCCACCGAATGGATTGCCCTAGAGATCACAGCGCTGGGCGTGGTGGTGGCCCTTCTCTTGCTGTTCCAGCTGTTTCCGCTGGCCGGCGTGGCGGCGGTGAGCCCGCAGATGCTGCTGTCGGGATTTGCCAACCCGGCGCTCTTCACCATCCTCGCCCTGCTCGTCATCGGCCAGGGCCTGCACCAGACGGGCGTCATGGAAGAGGTGTCGCAGCGCCTCGTCGCCGTCGGGCGCCGCCGGGGCCAGGCGCTGGTGTGGGTCACCCTGGTGCTTGCCGCGATCGTCAGCGCCTTCATGAACAATACCCCCGTGGTGGTGATCTTCATTCCCGTCGTCGCCACCCTCGCCAACCGCTTCGGACCGGGCGCCGGCAAGGTGTTGATGCCCTTGTCGTTCGTCACCATCCTTGGCGGCATGACCACGCTCATCGGCTCGTCCACCAATTTGCTGGTGGCGGGCGTTGCCATCCAGCACCACATCACCATCGGCTTTTTCGACCTTCTCGTGCCGGGCCTCGTGCTGGCGTCGGCAGGCATAGCCTACACCTTGTTCCTGGTCCCCAGGCAGCTCCATCCCGACGGCGCCGATACCGGCACGTCGGGGCCCGAGGCGGGGCGTCAGTTCCTCGCCCAGATCGACCTCGGCGAGGGCCATGCGCTGGTCGGCATGTCCTCGGTTGCGGGGCTGTTTCCCGCTTTGCGCAACGTGACCGTGCTGATGATCGAGCGCGGCGGCCAGCGCCTGTTGCCGCCGTTCGAGGACGTGACGCTGATCCCGGGCGATTCGGTGGTGGTCGCCGCCACCCGCAGCGCGCTCACGGCACTGTTGCGCCTGACGTCCGACACCATCGCCGAGGAAGCGGGCGATGCCACTACGGCGGAGACACCGCCTGGCACCGAGATCATTCTCGCCGAGGCGGCGGTGGCGCCGGGTTCGCGCCTTGAGGGCCGGCGCTTCGACGTCAACAACTTCCGCCGCGACACCGGCTGCTCGGTGCTGGGGGTGCAGCGCCACCGGCGCATGCAAAGGAGCCTGCTCAACGAAATCCGCCTCGCCGGCGGCGACGTGCTGCTCATCGTCGGACCACGGCCGCGCATCCGCGCCATCCGCGCCGACCGCGACCTGCTGGTCCTGGGCGGCACCCTCACCCATCTCCCGGCCTTCGCCAGCGCCAGGCTCGCGGTCGTCATCTTCATCGCCACAGTGTCGGCCGCCGCGCTCGGCCTGTTACCCATCCTGCACGCGGCGCTGATCGGCGCTTCCGCCATGATCGCCACCGGCTGCCTCGACGTGCGCCAGGCCGTTCGGGCCATCGACCGGCAGATCGTCATGTTGGTCGGTGCCTCGATCGCCATGGCGATGGCGCTCGATGCCACCGGCGGGGCGCACTATCTCGCCTCCGGCATCGTCGGGGTGTTCGGGCAATGGGGGGCACTTGCCACCATGTCGGCGATGTTCCTGCTGGTCGCCTGCCTCACCAACGTGCTGTCCAACAACGCCACGGCGCTGCTTTTCACCCCCATCGCCATTTCGACCGCGCGCGAGCTGGGCCATGACCCCATCCCCTTCCTGCACGCGGTGATCTATGCCGCCAACTGCTCGTTCGCCACGCCGATCGGCTATCAGACCAATCTGCTGGTCATGCGACCGGGCAACTACCGCTTCGGGGATTTCGTGCGAACCGGAATTCCGCTCTTGATCATTCTCTGGGTTGTGTTCACCATATTCGCACCCATGTGGTATTCGCTTTAGAACGCCGTCTGACAGGCCCCGATTTTGAGCATCGAACGTCGAAATTTCCCGCAGTTCTTCATCACCGCCTCGGCGCCATGCCCCTATTTGGCCGGGCGCATGGAGCGCAAGGTGTTCACCCATCTTATCGGCAACGAGGCGATCAACCTGCACGACACGCTGTCGCAAGGCGGTTTCCGGCGCAGCCAGAACATCGCCTACCGCCCGGCCTGCGACAACTGCACGGCCTGTGTGTCGGTCAGGATGCCGGTGAGGCGATTTGCGCCGACGGATTCGTTCAAGCGGGTGATCAGGCGCAACCGCGACCTGGTGGTCGAGACCGTGCCGGCACAGGCGACGGGCGAGCACTACAGCCTGTTTCGCGACTACATCCTGGCGCGCCACGGCGACGGCGGCATGTCGGACATGACGGTGAGCGACTTTGCCGCCATGGTGGATGAGAGCTTCGTCGACACTTCGATCATCGAATACCGGCTTCCCGCACGGGTGAGTCTCGCCGGCAGCCGGCGGACTGGTGGCCGGCTGGTGGCCGCCTCCCTCACCGACCGCCTCGATGACGGAATGTCGATGATCTATTCCTTTTTTGATCCGGCCCTATCCTCGCGCAGCCTCGGCAGCTACATGATCCTCGATCATATCGCGCGCGCACGCGAAGCGGGGCTTGGCTATCTTTATCTCGGCTATTGGGTCGAAGGTTCCGACAAGATGGACTACAAGGCCCGCTTCCTGCCGCAGGAGCGTCTTTTGCGCGATGGCTGGACGCTGATCGAAGCCTGAAGAGGCGTGGGGGCCTGGGGGTAATGGACGGGGGAGGAAGCAGCGCCGGCAACCGCAACAAGGGTGTCGCGGCCGCGGGGTTGGGTGGGCTGCTGCTCAGCCTCGATGTCCCTCTGCTCAAGCTGGCCGATGCCGAGACGTTCACCGTGATCGCCGTGCGCGGCCTGCTCGTATTCGCCTCACTCTTCGTCTTCTGGTCATTCAGGCGCCTGTTTCTGGGTCTGCGCACGCCCTTCATCAACGGATATACCAGCGTCGCGGTTGCCACCATGACGGCGCTGGCGAGCATCCTGTTCATCCAGGCTATCTACCTCACTTCGGTGGCCAACATCGTGTTCATCCTGGCGTTCAACCCGTTGTTCGCGGCCATTCTCGGCTGGCTGGTGCTGCACGAGCGGCTCGACAAGGCGACGATCGTAGCGGTTGCGACTTCCATCGTCGGCGTCGGCATCATCGTCTTCGACGGGCTCAACA
The DNA here is from genome assembly GCA_963770075.1 of uncultured Alphaproteobacteria bacterium. Classification (GTDB taxonomy): domain Bacteria; phylum Pseudomonadota; class Alphaproteobacteria; order Rhizobiales; family Aestuariivirgaceae; genus CAVVDT01. Next base: position 40,503 of record CAVYOQ010000028.1, on the reverse strand, counting down.
GCGGTGGTTTCATCGGCAATATCATGGCCCTGGCGGTCTCGGTCATCATTGCCATCTCCATCACCATCATCCGCCGCTCGCGCTCGGACCAGTCCATGAGCGCGGCGAGCGGCGGCCTCCTGGCGGCGGCCGCGACGGCGTGGTTCAGCCACCCGGCGATGCTTGGTCTTCACTCCTGGGAATGGCTGGGGCTCAACGGGCTGTTGGTGATGCCGACATCGGCGGCGCTGCTGATGTATGCGCCGCGCTATGTGCCCGGACCGCTGGTGGCCATGTTCTACCTGCTGGAGACGGTGCTGACGCCCATATGGATGTGGCTGGTGTTCGATGAAACACCCAGCCTCGCTAGTCTCATAGGCGGCATCATCGTCATCGTCAGCCTCGTGAGCCACTCGCTCTATATGCTTGTCGTCGACAAAAATTCGTCTCATCCTCGAACGGTAACGGCAACACGTCCTTTACAAATTGCCACTACCTTGCCTGACTAAACTCGCTTGAGAGCCGGGGAATTGAGGGGCGCCAAACCCGGCTGGGCGGAACGGCGGCCGCCTGAAGCAAGGGCTTGGCATGATAAAGTCTGCGCCTGGTCGGCGTGAACATCGCTACGGATTGCTGGTCACGGGACTGGGCGGACTGTTGTTCACCTGGGATATTCCGTTGTTGCGCCTGGCCAGCGTGGACCAGTGGACCATGACGCTGACGCGCGGCGTCTTCATGTTTGCCGCCATCGGTGCGTGGTGGCTTGCAACCCGCCGGCTGAACGGCGACAACACACCCTTCATCAACGGCCCCGCCGGCTGGCTGGTCGTCGTCACCAGCACTCTGGCCAATCTGTTCTTTATCGCCGCGATCAACCGCACGACTGCCGCCAATCTGGTGTTCATCCTGGCGCTCAATCCGATATTCTGCGCCGTCCTGGCCTGCGTGTTTCTCAGGGAGCGGCCTCCGCTTGGAACCTGGTTCGCGGCGGTCCTGGCACTTTTCGGGGTGGGAATAATCGCCTACGACGGCTTTGCCACCGGCACATTGACAGGCGATTCGATGGCATTGGTCGTGGCGCTGTGCATGGCCGTGGCGCTCACCACCATGCGCAAGACCGGCAAGAGCGTCATCACCAGCTTCGCCACAGGCAGCCTGTTGGCAGCGCTTGTTGCTTCGCTATGGGCAACGCCCATGGCCATGCCGCTTGCGGACTGGGGCTGGCTGGCGCTCAACGGACTAGTCGTCATTCCGCTGGCAACCGCGCTGATGGCCATTGGACCACGCTATCTGCCGTCAGCGGAGGTGGCCATGTTCTTTTTGCTCGACACGGTCCTCACGCCATTGTGGGTATGGTTGCTGTTCACCGAGGTGCCTACGGCACACAGCATTGGTGGAGGTGCCGTTGTAATCGTAGCCGTCCTGTCCCATACCATCTGGCGTTACCGCACACGCGGGCCAGTCGTGGCCGTGGGGACGCGAGGACATGCGCTAGATACCGCGGGAGAGTGATACCAATTCGAGGGGGGGAAGTTTCGTATGAGCAACGGATTGCACGATCCGATGAAGTTGGCCGATGTGATCATTGCACTTCGCAATGCAGTCGAGGACATGGGATATCAAGTCAGTCTTTCGAATAAATTTCGTGACTTTTCAGAACTTCGCAGCTGTTGCCGGGGTGGCAAGGTTGCTCCGTTCTTCGACCCTGATATCAATGCCGAACTCGACCAGCACGCTTTCTGGATCAAGGCGGAGGACCCGAACGGCACTCCGGTCAGTCTGCAGGCTTTCCGCATCGATACCGCCCAACCCTCTCTCGCCGCCTGGGCACTGGGCTGGCATTTGGGGCTCTACCTCCGGCGTGGCGAGCTCCTGGTCCCGACCGAAATCTCGCCGCCTGCGAATTCGATAAGCGAGCGCGTATCAGGGCGCGTGGTGTATCATGGCGAATTGTGGATCAATCCCAAGATACGCGGAAACGGCCTTTTGGAAACATTGCCGCGCATGGGCATGCTTCTTGCCATGATGAAATGGCAACCGGACGCGATGTGGGCGCTTATCGGCCAGAGCATGGCAACGCGCGGACAGATCACACGCCTGGGCTACAACCACCTGGAGCGCGGCTTCTTTCAATGGGAGTTGATCCCGCAAGGTGCCGAGGACGTCGAGTGGCTGGCCATCGCCCAGCGCGAGGAACTGGAATATCTGGTTCAGGAGACCACGATTCCAACCGCACAATCGCGCGTCCCGCCTGTCAATCAGACGACGCGGATGTCGACGTTGTTGGTGACTTCGCAGACCACCGTCACCCCTGATCTTCCGTCAGGGAATCGATGCGGCAGCACAACGCGCTGATAGGGAACCCATAACACCCGCCGATCGGGTGTGTTCATCGCTGCCATGACATGATCATAGTGTGGCGAACCCGATTTGATGACGCGCGAGTAGCAGTATGAAACGACCTGGTCGTACGATCCACCGATCATGCAGGGAAAGGTGACAGGCGACAGGCCAAAGAGCTTGGCTAGGGCCGACCGGTGCCCGATGCGCTCCACGTAGAGCCTGCCATCCATATTGTTCTGCACCAGGTCGACACTGAATTCCGGTTTGACCGTATGGTCCGAAATCGCGTCCTGAAGCAGGCTAGGCGTCCTCTCGGAACTCGGCATTGCTTCATGCACGAAGGTGCGTGACAGGATGTGGATGTCGCTCTTGGCGACCAGCTCATGAATGCGGCGGCGTGCGCTCTCGAAATCCTGGAGGGTCTCGCGGAACCACCCGGCGAGGAAGAATTGCAAATGGTAAGGGCCGGGATAGAGATAGAGCGTCTCCATGACATAGTAGAGCGAGGCCCAGTTGGGCGCGAAGAACGACCATTTGACCGTCGTCCCTTGTGTTTCGGACGTTTGAATCGCCACCAGCCCGCGCTTCTGCAGCACCTCGTCGTCGGGGTGATCATCGAGCATCGTGGCCTCGCTTGCTCCCAAGCGCTCGCCCTGCTCCAGCCAGACCGTTCTCTCGCTCATTTACGTGTCACCATACCCCGATGCTATCGAGCTAGTCTGCGCCTAGTTCGAAGACTTCTTCCCAATCTGCTTATAGGCGACGATCTATGATTGTCCAAAGAATACAGTTTGCACTCCAAACAAGGAGTTAATTCAGCTGCACCAATTTCGATTGATTTAGGATCGCAAAGCCACCGAATAGTTGATTCACAAACAATAAGGTTGAGAAATGCTTAACAAATCCGACCCAATGCGGCTTCCGGGCGGCGCCGTGAGGTATGTGCAGTCTGCGCCGGTTGGGTTCGAAAGGCGGTCGCGCACCCGTGTGCGCGATGTGAAGGTGGCGCGTGTGGGGTGAATCCCGGCCAACGACGGCCTCAGGCGGCGAAATTGCGGTCGCGGCCGTGGGGTGCGGCGTAGTCAACGACGGGTCCCAGCGGCACGATGCCACTCGGGTTGATGCTGGTGTGGCTGCGGAAATAGTGGGCCTTGATGTGGTCGAGGCGCACGGTCGCGGCGATGCCCGGTTGCTGGTAGAGATCGCGCAGGTAGCCCGACAGGTTGGCATAGTCGGCGAGACGCCGCAGATTGCACTTGAAATGCCCGACATAAACCGGGTCGAAGCGCACCAGGGTGGTGAACAGGCGCCAGTCGGCCTCGGTGATCGACACGCCAGTGAGATAGCGCCGGGCCGAAAGGTGCCCGTCCAGCCAGTCGAGCGTCTCGAAGAGTACGCCGGCGGCCTCCTCGTAGGCCTCCTGAGTGGCGGCAAAACCGGCGCGATAGACGCCGTTGTTGACAGTTGCATAGATGCGCTCGTTCAGCGCGTCGATCTCGCTGCGCAGGCTTTGCGGGTAATAGTCGCCCGGTTGCGCGCCCACCCTGTCGAAGGCTGAGTTGAACATGCGGATGATTTCCGAGGAACTCATTGGAGACCATGGTGCGGCGCTCCTTGTCCCAAAGCACCGGAACCGTTACCGGGCCGCTGCAGTCGGGCCTGGCGACGACATAGACCTCGCGCAGGAAGCGGGCATGGTTCACGCTGTCGGGGATGACGCCGTCGCTGACATCGAAGCTCCAGCCATCCGGGCCCAGCAACCAATGCACCACCGATAGCGAAATCATCTCCTCCAGCCCCTTGAGGCGACGAAAGATGACGGTGCGATGCGCCCAAGGGCAGGCGTGCGAGACATAGAGGTGATAGCGTCCGGGCGCGGCTTCAAAGCCGCCCTCGCCGCTCGGCCCTGGCGCTCCGTCCGCCGTCACCCAATTGCGGAACTGTGCCGCCCGGCGCACGTAGCGCCCGTCGGACCAGCGGGCCTTGTCGGCACCGCTGTGCCAGACGCCATTATCGAGATAGCCCATGCCCTTTGCCCCGGAGCATGATGGCGAAAAGTGGAAACCATCTTTCGGACAATATCATGCTCAAATCCTTAGAATCGATCAGCTTTTCTGCAATTGGGTGATTCCGCCCAATTGCATGCTGATCTTGTGCCACGATCGGGCCCCTATATGGAAGAGCCGGGCGGCAAAGGCAAACCACGATCGATCGTCAGCCCTCGCGGAAGGTGCGGGCGATCTGGTCGGTGAGCGGCTGCAGCAGATAGCTGATGGGCGAGCGCTCGCGCGTGCGGATGAAGGCCTCGGCCGGCATGCCGGGCTTGAGCTCCACATGCCCCAGGCGCTTGATCTCCTCCTGGCTCAGGCGCAGACGGGCGCCGAAGAACGGAGGGCTCTTGTCCTGCGGGCGGGTGATATCGGCATCGAGCTGAACGATGCTGGCATGCACCTGCGGGGTGGTGCGCTGGTTGAAGGCGGGAAAGCGGATCATGGCGTCCTGGCCCACCCGCACCTGATCGATGTCCTTGGGCGAGACGTGGGCCTCGATCACCAGCTTGTCGAGGTCGGGAACGATCAGCATCATCGTTTCGCCGGGGGAAGTCACGCCACCAATGGTATGGACGTTCAGATGCTGCACCCAACCGCTGCGTGGGGCGCGCACCAGGGTTCGTCTCAGCTTGTCCTCGGCGGCGGTGCGCCGCTCGACCAGCTCGGCGATCTTGGCATCGGTGTCGCGCAGTTCAGTCAGGATCTTGGCGCGCAAATCGTCACCAAGCTGGATGATCTGCAGCTTGGTCTCGCTGATGCGTCCGGCGGCGCCGGCCATATCGGCGGTGCGCTGGCCGACCTGGCCTTCGAGCCGCGCGGCCTCGCGCTGCAGCGCCAGCACGCGGGTGACGGGAACCAGACCCTGCTTGAGCAGGGTTTGCAGGCTCTCCAGTTCCTGGTGGATCAGCCGGTCCTGCTCCTTGTCGGAGGTCTTTTGCGCCTTGAGTTCATCGATCTGCTCCTTGAGCTGGTCAATGCGCTGGCCCAGTTGCTCCTTGCGCCCCTTGATCGCCGCCCGGTCGGCGGCAAAGAGCTTTTCCTGGCTGGACAGCACTTCGGCCACGATGGGGCTGCTGCGCAGGCTCTCGAGGTCGTCGGGAAACGCCACGCGGTCGGCGTCGTCGCGTTCGGCCACCAGGCGGGCGCGCTGGGCCCGCATCTCGATGAGATTGGCTTTGACGATCTGCAATTCGGTGCGCAACTGGGTCTCGTCCATGCGCACCAGCTTGTCGCCGGCTTTGACCTTGTCGCCCTCCTTCACATAGATCTCCGAGACGATGCCACCGCCGGGGTATTGCACCCGCTTCACATTCGATTCCACCACGATGACGCCAGGGGCGATGATGGCGCCGTGGATGGAGGCAAGGAACGCCCACGACATGAGGCTGCCGAAGATGGCGATCAGGCCGACCATCCCCAGGAGCTGGTAGTGGCGCAGAGATTTCCGTGTCTCGGTCATTTCGGCCATGGTACTAGGCCTTGTCGGAAACGACCGTCAGGCCGCCGGGCTGGCCGCCGGTGCTGACCGGTCGCGCCAGCACCTTCTTGAGCACTTCATCGCGCGGTCCGTAGGCCACCACCTGGCCGGCCCGCAGCACCATGATCTGGTCCAGCGCGGCGATGGCGCTTGGACGGTGGGCCACCACGATCACGGTGCCACCGCGCTGGCGCACCTTGGCAATGGCCTGCAACAGGGCGTTCTCGCCGTCGGCATCGAGGTTGGCGTTGGGCTCATCCAGTACGACCAGCACCGGGTTGCCGAACAGAGCTCGCGCCAGCCCGACGCGCTGGCGCTCGCCTGCCGACAGGCGCTGGCCGCCTTCACCAATGACGGTGTTGTAGCCGCCCGGCATGTTGAGGATGAACTCATGGGCGCTCGCCTCGGCGGCGGCCGACACGATGTCCTCCGGCTTGGCGTTCTCGCGGAAGCGGGCGATGTTCTGGCCGATGGTGCCGTCGAACAGTTCCACCTCCTGCGGCAGGTAGCCGATATAGTGGCCGAGCTGCTCGGCATCCCATTGCTCCAGCGTGGCGCCGTCGAGGCGCACGGTGCCGCGCTTGTGGGGCCACAAGCCGATCAGAAGCCGCGCCAGCGTCGTCTTGCCGGCCCCGGTCGGGCCGATGATTCCGAGGCCGGTGCCGGCCTTGAGATCGAAGGAAATGCCACTCACCAGCGGCTTTTCCACGCCGGGGATGAAGCCGATCAGGTTTTCCACCTTGAGGGCGCCGGTGGGCGTGGGCAGCCCCATGCGCTGAACCGGTTCGGGGGTTTCGTTGAGATAGGCATTGAGTCGCGTCCAGGAACGGCGGAAGGCCTGGAAGCCGGTCCATTGCGCCACCGCCATTTCGACCGGCTGCAAGGCCCGCGACATGATGATGGAGGCGGCGATCATGGCGCCCGGCGAGATCTTCTGCTCGACCGCCAGGAAGGCGCCGAGGCCGAGGATGCAGGATTGCATCAACAGCCGCATGGCCTTCGACGTACTGGTCAGCAAGCCGCCGCGGTCGCTCGAGCGGGTGAGTTCGGTCAGGGCTTCGGTCTGGATCGCCTTCCAGCGATCGCGCAGCACGCCCAGCATGCCAAGAACGCTAGCGACCTCGACGTTGCGGCGCGCCTCCTCCGACATGGTCGAGGCCTTGAAGGATGCCACCTGCGCCGCCTGGGCATGCTTGCGGGTGACGGTGTCGTTGATGATGGCGATGGTGACGAGAACGACAATCGCGAACACCGAGAACAGGCCGAGAATTGGATGCAGGAGGAAGATCACCGTAATGTAGAACGGCGACCACGGCATATCCATGAAGGCCAGCGGGCCAGGGCTCTGCAGGAACTGGCGAATGGTCTGCATGTCCTGCATGGGGGTAAGGCGGACGTTGGGCGTCTGCTTCAGCGCATGAAAGGCGACCACGTCGAAGATGCGGTCGCGCAAGGATTCCTCTACCACCCGGCTCACCCGAACCAGCACCCGCGTGCGGATGAATTCGAGAAAGCCGTAAAGCACAAACAGCACAGTCACCAGAAGTAGGAGCGCCAGCAGCGTCGGGATCGAGCCGGAATTCAGCACCCGGTCGTAAACCTGCAGCATGAACAGGGGACCGGTCAGCATCAGCGCGTTGGTCACGAAGCTGAAGATAATCAGCGACAAGAACGCCATCCGGCAGGTCTTCATGGTCGCCAGAATCATTGACGGCTTGGGCTTGGTACGGGGTCTCATCGGCTCGGTATCAACTCAAATCACCAGCTTGGCAAGCGCCTTCGCCTTCAAGACGAACGCGGCGGCGGCACCATACCACCACCGCCGTTAACACGATCATACCACCCCGACTGCGGGCGCAGTGTAGCCCGTCAGCGTTGCGGTTTCCACCGCTTTCGGGGCAGTGGGTTTACGTAGGGTCGAAATATTTTGCTGCCGCAGCGGCATGCTCGGCCATGAGGCGGGCGGTATCGAGGCCGACGGGCGCACCATCGACCACCCGCCACTTGCCGTTGACCATCACCCGGTCGGCACGCTGGGCGCCGCACAGGATGAGCGCTGCAATGGGGTCGCCGGCGCCGGAAAAGCGCACATCGTCGAGCTTGAACAGCGCCAGGTCGGCCATCAGGCCCGGAGCGATGCGGCCGATGTCGCTACGCCCGAGGCAGGCCGCCGAGCCGGCAGTCGCCCAGCGCAGGCAATCGAGATGGCTCACCCGCTCGGCCCCGTAGGTGAGGCGGTTGACGAGCAGCGCATGGCGCGCCGCCTCCATCATATTGGAGGCATCGTTGGAGGCCGAACCGTCGACCCCGAGACCGAGGCCGGCACCGGCGGCTTCCAGATCGAGGGTGCGGCATTGGCCGGAAGCCAGCACCATGTTGGAGGTGGGGCAATGGCTGACAGAGGCGCCGCACTTGCCGAGCCGAGCGATTTCGGCAGCGGAAAAGTGGATGCCGTGGGCGAACCAGACATCTTTGCCGAGCCAGCCGGTCTCGGCCAGGTAGTCCACCGGCCGGCAGCCGAACTTTTGCCGGCAATAGGCCTCCTCGTCATGCGTTTCGGCCAGATGGGTGTGCAAGCGGCAACCGTAGCGACGGGCCAGGGCGGCCGTTTCCGCCAGCAGCTCGCGGCTCACCGAAAAGGGCGAGCACGGAGCGAGTGCGAGCTGCACCATGGCCCCCTCGCCCGGCTCATGCACCTTGGCCAGGAGGCGTTCGCAGTCGGCCAGGATGGTGTCGCGGTCCTGCACCACCGACTTGGGCGGCAGGCCGCCGTCTTCGACCGAGATGTCCATGGAGCCGCGGGTGGCGCAAAAGCGCATGCCCAGCGCCTCGGCCTCGGCGATCTGGATGTCGATCGCCTCGTCGCAGCGGGGGGGAAACAGGTAATGGTGATCGGCCGCCATGGTGCAGCCCGACAGCATCAGCTCCACCAGCGCCAGTCGGGTGGAAATGCGCACATCCTCCGGCGTCAGCCGCGCCCATAGCGGATAAAGCGCCTGCAACCAGGGGAACAGCGGCTTGTCGATGGCGGCCGGATGAGCGCGCGTCAGCGTCTGGTAGAAATGGTGATGGGCGTTGACGAGCCCCGGCAGCAGCACGTGGCGGCCGGCATCGAACACCTCATCCACGCGACCCGCCGGCGCCTCGCCAATACCCAGCACCTCGACGATGCGGTTGCCCTCGACCACGAGGCCGGCGCTGCCGGGATGATCGAGGCAGGCAAGCGGCGAGCGAATCCACAGCCGCATCGCCGCCATCTCAGCCGCGGGTGAACCAGGTGATCAGCAGCACCACGACAGCAGCAGCAATGATCCACAACCAGGCATTCGACTTGGCCTCAGGAGCCGGCGCGGGCGCCGAAGGCTGGGGCGCGGCGGGCGCGGCTGCGGCCTCGGGCACGGCGGGCGCGGCGGCGGCCTCGGGCACGGCGGGCGCGGCGGCGGCCTCGGGCGCGGCGGCGGGCGCTGCCTTGGCCTTGGACGCCGGCGCCTTTTCGGCCTTGGCCGATTTGCGCGTCGGCTTGGCCGCTGACTTGGCAGCGGTCCTGGTCTTGGCAGCGGCCGTCTTTGTCGTCGCCGTCTTCGCCTTGGCGCTCGTCTTGGGCTTCGCAGCGGTCGCGGTCTTCGGCTTGGCCTTGGCGGCGGGCTTTTCCTCGCCCGCGATCTGCATGTCGCTCGCCGCCAGCTTGGCGAAGCGCTTGAAGAAGTCGGCCGCCATCTTCCTGGCGGACGAATCGATCAGGCGGTTGCCGATCTGGGCAAGCTTGCCGCCCACCCGGGCATCGACGTCGTAGCTCAGGAGCGTGCCGCCCTCCGCCTCGGCAAGCCGCACCTCGGCGGCGCCCTTGGCGAAGCCCGCGGCACCGCCCTTGCCCTCGCCAGCTATATGATAGCTCTCCGGCGGATTGAGCTTGCTCAAGGTGACGTTGCCGCCGAACTTCGCCTTGACCGGCCCAACCTTGGCGACCACCGTCGCCGTCATGGCGGTGGGTGATGTCTTTTCGATCTTCTCGCAGCCGGGAATGGCCTGTTTCAGGACTTCCGGATCGTTAAGTGCCGCCCAGACGCGTTCGCGTGGGGCAGGGATGAGTTCCTCGCCGCTCATTTTCATGTCGCCATCTCCTTTTCCCGCCCCACAGGCAGAAACGAATCGCATGGCTGCCGACCCCGGGTCAAGCGGGCGCGGCTATGGCCAGTCACAGACATTGGTGATAGAGGCCGCCCGGGCCTGAGCTTTTCCTCGCAGTGAGCCGCCGAAGGGGGCGCGGGGACGCTTTCCCGCCGTGGCCAGACTGTTTCCGTGGGGTCCTTCATGCTCTCACCCAGCGTAGCGCCGAGCTTTGCCCGAGCGGTCCTGACGCTGCTTGCCGCCATCTTCCTGTTCGACGTGATGGGCGCCATCATCAAGCATCTGGGCACCACCTATCCGCCGCAACAGCTTTCCATGCTGCGCAACCTGTTCGGCTTCATTCCCAGCCTCATCCTCATTGCCTCCTCCAGGCGCTGGCATGCGGAGGGACGTCCCCTCGCCTTCCGGCAATGGAAGACGGCGCTGGCGCGCGGCGCCTTCATCACCGTTGCGCAATATACCTTCTACCTCTCTCTCATCCACATGGAATTCGCCACCGCCTCGACCATCGCCTTTGCTGGGCCGATGTTCGTGACGGCACTATCGGTGCCAGTCCTTCGCCACAAGGTGGGGTTATGGCGCTGGCTGGCGGTGATGGTGGGCTTTGCCGGCATCGTCATGGTGGTGCGGCCCGGCGCAGGGATCTTCAGCTGGTACGCGCTGTTGCCGCTGGTGGCGGCGCTGGGCTATGCCTCGTCCAGCGTCGTCGTGCGCCTCATTGACCCGGATGTGTCCACGCCCCTCATCAACGTCTATTCACAGATCGGCTCGTTCACCGGATCGCTGCTGCTGGTCATCACGACCTCCGGCTTTCTGCCGATTGTGAACCCCACCGACTGGTTATGGATCCTGGCAATGGGCATGACGGGCGGTTGCGCCGTCATTCTCATCGTCAGCGCCTATCGCTCGACCCAGCCGTCGAACCTGTCGCCGTTCGAATATTTCGGCATCCCCTTCAGCTTCACGCTCGGCTGGCTGTTCTTCGCCGAAGCCCCCTTCGACAGGCTGTTGCCCGGCGCCTTGTTCATCGTCGCCGGCGGGCTGATGATCTTGTGGCGCGAGCGTCGGCTGGGTGCGGCTAGGGTGCCGGATCCCCTGCCGCCCAGCCCGCCTTCACCGCGTCCCTGAAGGTCGCGAAACGCCCTTCGGCTATAGCGTCGCGCATGCCGGCCATGAGGCTCTGGTAATAGGCGATATTGGCCCAGGACAGGATCATCATGCCGAGGATCTCGCCCGATTTGACGAGGTGATGCAGATAGGCGCGAGGATAGCGGTTGAGCGCTTCGCAGTTACTTTCGGGGTCCAGCGGGCGCATGTCCTCGGCGTGCTTGCTGTTGCGCAGGTTGATCTTGCCGAAGCGGGTGAAGGCCTGGCCGTGGCGGCCGGAACGGGTGGGCATGACGCAGTCGAACATGTCGATGCCGCGCGCCACCGATTCCACCAGGTCCTCGGGCGTGCCCACCCCCATGAGATAGCGCGGACTTTCAGGCGGAAGATGCGGCGTGGTGGCTTCGATGGTGGACAGCATCAACGCCTGTCCCTCGCCCACCGCCAATCCGCCGATGGCATAGCCCTCGAAGCCGATACGGGTCAGCCCTTCGGCCGACTGGCGCCGCAGCTCGGGCACGATGCCGCCCTGCACGATGCCGAAGCAGGCATGGCCCGGCTGCTCGCCAAAGGCCTCGCGCGAACGCGCCGCCCAGTCGAGCGACAAACGCATGGCTCGTTCCGCATCCTCGTCGGTATGGGGATAGGAGACGCATTCATCGAGCTGCATCTGGATGGTGGAGCCGAGCAGGCGCTGGATCTGCATCGAGCGCGCCGGCGTCAGCTCATGGGTGGAGCCGTCACGATGCGACTGGAAGGTGACGCCGTCGGGCGTGACCTTCCTCAGCTTGGCCAGCGACATTACCTGAAAGCCGCCGGAATCGGTGAGGATCGGCTTGTCCCAGCCGATCAGCCGATGCAGACCCCCGAGGCGCGCTACCCGTTCGGCGCCGGGCCGCAGCATCAGATGGTAGGTGTTGCCGAGGATGATGTCGGCGCCGGTCTCCGCCACCTGGTCGGGATAGAGCGCCTTGACCGTTCCCGCCGTTCCCACCGGCATGAAGGCGGGTGTGCGAATGGCTCCGCGCGGGGTATCGATGCGCCCCAGCCGCGCCTCGCCGTCGGTGCCGAGAAGTGTGAAGGAAAAACCGCTATCGCTCATGCCGCGTGCGGAAATAGCAGGCTTGCATCGCCATAGCTATAGAATCGGTAGCCGTTTGCGATGGCATGAGCGTAAGCGGCTTTCATGCAGTCGAGGCCGGAAAAGGCCGCCACCAGCATGAATAGCGTCGAGCGCGGCAGATGAAAATTGGTCATCAGCACATCGACGGCGCGGAAGCGGTAGCCGGGATGGATGAAGATGTTGGTGGCCCCGCGAAACGGCGCAATGGTGCCGTCTTCGCGCGCCGCGCTTTCCAGCAGGCGCGCCGCGGTGGTGCCGATCGCCACGATGCGTCCGCCGGCGGCCCTCACGCGGTTGAGGCGGGCGGCAACATCATCGCCGATCTCGCCCCATTCCTCGTGCATGCGGTGCTTGGCGGTGTCTCCTACCTTCACCGGCAAAAAGGTGCCGGCGCCGACATGCAGGGTGACGAATTCGCGATGCACGGGAATCGCTTGCAAGGCTTCGATGAGATTCTTGGTGAAGTGCAGCCCGGCCGTGGGCGCCGCCACCGCGCCTTCGATCCTGGCATAGACCGTCTGGTAGTCGGCGCGGTCCTGCTCGTCCACCGCCCGGCGATGGGCGATGTAGGGCGGCAACGGCATCTCGCCATATTGGGCGATGTTCTCATCGAGGATGGGGCCGGTGAAGTGGAAGGCAAGCGTCACCTCGCCCTCTTCGCCCTTGTCTTCCACCGTGGCATCGAGGGTGGCGAGATAGCAGGCCTCGCCCTGACCGCCGAAGCGGATCACGTCGCCACGCTTCACCCGCTTGGCCGGCCTGACAAAGGCCTTCCAGCGCGAGCCGTCGAGGCGCTGGTGAAGGGTCGCCTCGATGGACGCCCCTTCCCCGCCTTCACGCTCGCGCCGGCCGTGCAGCCGCGCCGGGATCACCTTGGTGTCGTTGAAGACCAGCGCATCGCCGGGCCGAAGCAGGTCCGGCAGGTCGCCGACATGGCGATCCGCAAAACGCGGTTCGCCGTCGGGGCGCACCACCAGCAAACGGGCGGAATCGCGCGGGGCCACGGGCCTGAGCGCGATCCGCTCTTCCGGCAGCTCGAAATCGAAGTCGTCGACACGCACCGCCGTACCGGCCTCACTCGCCGGCGTCGGCGGCCACCTGCATCTTCTTGATGCGCCCGGGATTGGTCACCGGCTCGCCGCGCGGCAGGGCATCGACATGCTCCATGCCTTCGCTCACCTGGCCCCAGACGGTGTATTGCCCGTTGAGGAATTTGCAGTCGGTGAAGCAGATGAAGAACTGGCTGTTGGCCGAATTGGGGTTCTGGGCGCGCGCCATGGAGGCGGTGCCGCGCGCATGCGGCTCGGCTGAGAACTCGGCCGGCAGGTTGGGCTTGGGCGAGCCGCCGGTGCCGGTGCCGGTGGGATCGCCGCCTTGCGCCATGAAGCCATCGATCACCCGGTGGAACGGGGTCCCGTCGTAAAAGCCCTCGCGCGCCAGCTCCTTGATGCGCGCCACGTGCTGGGGCGCCAGATCGGGGCGCAGGTCGATGACCACGCGGCCACCGTCGAGATCGATGTAAAGGGTATTTTCCAGATCAGCCAAAACAGCCTCCTTTTTCGTCATTACGATTGATGCGTGCACGCGTTTACTTCATGTCCTTCATCACCCGCATGGAGATGATCTTGTCGGGATAGATCGGCGGTTCGCCCTTATGGATCTGGTCGACACAGTCCATGCCCTTGGCCACCTCACCCCACACGGTATATTTGCCGTCGAGAAAGGCGCCGTCGGCGAACATGATGAAGAACTGCGAATTGGCGCTGTCGGGACTGGACGAACGCGCCATGCCGACAATACCGCGAGTAAAATGGGCGTTGGAGAACTCGGCCTTGATGTCGGGATATTTGGAGCCGCCCATGCCGGTGCCGGTGGGATCGCCGGTCTGGGCCATGAAGCCCGAGATCACACGGTGGAAGATAACGCCGTCGTAGAAATGCTCGCGCGACAGCTTCTTGATGCGTGCCACGTGCTTGGGTGCCAGATCCGGCCGCAGCTTGATGTAGACCTTGCCGCACCTGAGCTGCATGACGATAGTGTTTTCGGGATCGAGGTTCTGGGCGCCGGCGGGGGCGGCGAGAAAGGCTACGAAGGTGAGCGCGGCGGCAAGCCGGCCAAGAATCTTCAGCATGGTGTGTCAAGTCTCCGAAAAGGTCAGTTGGAAAGGGCTTTCGTCACCGCCAGCCGCGCGGCATCGGGCACGAAAGGGGCGATGTCGCCGCCCATGGTGGCGATCTGCTTCACCAACGATGAGGCAATCATGCGGGTGGCGGGGCTGGCCGCCAGGAAAATGGTCTCGATGTCGGGCGCCATGGCGGCGTTCATCTGGCCCATCTGCACCTCGTAGTCGAAATCCGTGGCATCTCTGAGGCCGCGGATGATGACGCCGGCCTCGCATGAACGCGCGGCATCGACCGAGAGGCCGTCGAAGGTGGAGATGACGATGGCGATGCCGGCATGGGCGGCAATCGGCTGTGTCACCTCTTCCAGCAGCCTGATACGCTCGTTTGTCGGGATGAGCCCCTTTTTCCCGTGATGCACCCCCACGCCCAGCACCAGCCGGTCGACCAGGCGGGCGGCGCGGGCGATGACGTCGAGATGGCCGTAGGTGACGGGATCGAAGGATCCGGGATAGAAGCCGGTGCGGGTCATGGGCGATGCATTAGTAAGTTTCACTCCGCTTGGCAATTGCCAGTCGCTGCGCCCCTGTGGCAATCAGGACGCCGGCCCGCTCCAATCGAGATCGCATCCATGCTCGACGATCTGCCCCTTGCCCGCCACCTGCGCCGCTGCCCCACCTTCGCCGACGCCGAAGTGCTGGCCCGTCGCCGCATCCCGAGTTTCCTCGAAGGCTATCTCTCCGGTGCCTGCGATTCCGAAGAGGGGCTTTCCCGCAACCGCCGCGGCTTCGAGGCCATCACCCTCACCCCGCGCTATGGTGTCGATGTGGAGACCTGCGATCCCACAACGCCCCTGCTCGGCAAGACCTATTCGGCCCCCATCGGCATAGCACCGGTCGGCTATGGCGGCAGCCTGTGGCCGGATGCGGAAATCTCTCTCGCGCGCGCCGCGGCCCGCCACAACCTGCCCTTCATCGCTTCCACCGTATCGGTAAAGCCGATCGAGGAGATCGCCGTGGCGGGCGAGGGCCATGTGTGGTTCCAGCTCTATCTGGTCAACGACAAGGCGATCAACGAGGACCTGCTCAGGCGCGCCACCGTCGCCGGCGTCGATGTCCTCGTCGTCACCGTCGATGTGCCGGTCTATTCCAAGCGCAACCGCGACCTGCGCCGCGCCATGAGCTATCCCTTCCGCCTGCGCCCCATCCATCTGTGGCACATGGCGCTCTGCCCCGCCTGGACTCTCGGCACCCTCTCGCGGCCCTTGCCCACCGTCGGCAATTTTCTCCCCTATCTCGACAAGACGAAGGACCGCGACAGCCAGCTCGGCCACATCATCCGCATGCGCAACCCGGCTACCTGGGAAAATCTTGCAGAAATCCGCCGCCTGTGGCCGGGCAAGCTGCTGGTCAAAGGCATCCTCGATGCCGACGATGCCCGCCGTTCAGTGGCGCAGGGCGCCGATGGCGTCATCGTCTCCAACCACGGCGCGCGCCAGTTCGATGCCGCCCCCGCCTCCATTGATGCCCTGCCAAGGATCGTCGATGCTATCGGCGACAAGGCCACCGTCATCCTCGACAGCGGCATCCGCGAAGGGGTGGACGTGTTGCGCGCCATGGCGCTGGGTGCGGATTTCTGCTTCGCCGGCCGCCCCTTCTACTGGTCGGTCGCGGCACTGGGCGAGCCGGGCGCCGACCACGCCATGCGCATCTTCCGCTCCGAAATCCGCATGGCGCTGGGGCAGGCGGGGTTATTGAGCACGGAAGATCGGGATGCGATCAGGGCGTTGCGTACGGCTTAGCGCCTGAGCAACGCCAGCCAGATGCCGCCGCCGATGAGGCAGGTGCCGCTCACCATCTCCAGCACCCTCACCCGCGTGCGCGACAGAAGCTTTCCCGCTCCCCCGGCGAGCAGCGCATAAGCGCCGTCGAGTACCGTCGCCACGGCCATGAAGGTGGCGCCCAGCACCAGCGTCTGCACGATGGCCTTGCCGGAGGTGTTGATGAACTGCGGGATGAAGGCGCCGAAGAAGAACAGCGCCTTCGGGTTGGAAAGGATCACCACGAAACCCTGCCAGAAGAACGAGCCCCCCGCCCGGCCACGCTCGGCGGCGTGCGAAAGCGTGCCGTCCGAGCGCCACAGTTTCAGGCCGAGCCACACGAGATAGGCAGCACCCGCCAGCCGCACCACGTCGAACACCTCGGCCAGCCCCGCCACGATCACATGCAGGCCCGCCGCCAGCACGGTGAGCATGATGGCGAGCCCGGCCTGCGTCCCCGCCACGTTGAGCCACCCCGCTCGCGCCCCGTGGCGCAGCGAATTGGCGATGATCACCGTCACCGTCGGCCCCGGCACGATGACGATGGCGATGCAGGCAAGCACATAGGCGAGGTAAAGCTCGGGCGAGATGGCGGTGCCGAACATGAGGCTTTTCCTCCGGCTGGATGGTGCGCCGACCAAGCCAGCAAACTATGCACCTGTCAATCCGTTCGGGCGGTCGCGAAGTCGCCCTGCCGGGTCGCTCCACGTCCTTGACCCTCATGCCCCGAACGCCTACAGCTTAGCCCACGCGCAGCGTTCCGGACTCTTGAAGGGAACTGAAAGCGAATCCGGTGCGGCCGACCCAAACAGGGGGCCAACGCCGGAAGCTGCCGCAAGACCAAGAGGCGTTTCGCCCGGGGGCCCTGCGAACTCTGCCGTCATCGCCTGACCCAAAGCGGAGTTCGCCAAGCCATGATTCGTCGTCTTGCCACCAGCGCTACCCTGATCGCCCTTGCGGCCACACCCGCCCTTGCCCATCCCGGCCACATTATTGCCGACGGCTATGGCCACAACCATGTGATGGACTTCGCCATCATCGCCGGTGCGGTCATCGCCGCGGCCGGCTGGGGCATCGCCTGGCTCGCCCGCCGCGTCATCGCCCCGCGCCTCGCCCGCCGCCGGTCCTGACCCCATGGCGGAAAAGCTCGGCGTCATGGTGTGCGGGCACGGCAGCCGCAACCGCAAGGCAGTGGCGGAATTCGCCAACCTCGCCCGCCATCTCAGCCGTGAGCTGCCCGAATATCCGGTCGAGCATGGCTATCTGGAATTCGCCAACCCGGTGCTGCGCGACGGGCTCGACAAGTTGCGCGACCAGGGCGTGACGCGGGTGCTGGCGGTGCCGGCCATGCTGTTCGCAGCCGGCCACGCCAAGAACGACATTCCCTCCGTCCTCAATACCTACGCCGCCGAGACCGGCCTTCAGATCGACTACGGCAAGGAGTTGGGCATCGACCGGCGCATGATCAACGCCGCCGGCGCCCGCATCCGCGAGGCACTTGAGGCAGCGGGCGGCGATGTGCCGCTCTACGAGACCATGCTGGTGGTGGTGGGGCGCGGCTCGTCCGACCCGGACGCCAATTCCAACGCCTCCAAGGTCATGCGCATGCTGTGGGAGGGCATCGGCTTCGGCTGGGGCGAGACCGTCTATTCGGGCGTCACCTTCCCGCTGGTCGAGCCGGGCTTGTGCCATGCCGTGCGCCTCGGCTTCCGGCGTATCGTGGTGTTTCCCTACTTCCTCTTCACCGGGGTTCTGGTCAACCGCATCTACCAGCACACCGATCTTGTGGCGGCCGACCACCCGGAAGTCGAGTTCGTCAAGGCGGGCTATCTCGACGACCACCCCGACGTCGTCGCCACCTTTGTCGAGCGGGTGCGCCAGACGCGGGACGGCGATACCGCCATGAACTGCGCCTTGTGCAAGTACCGCGCCCAGGTGCTCGGCTTCGAGGCCGACGTGGGCCGCGCCCAGGAGAGCCATCATCACCACGTGGAAGGCATCGGCGAGGGTTGCACCCTGTGCGACGGCGAATGCACCGGCGCCTGCCAGCGCGAGGCGCACGACCACAACCACGGGCACGATCACGATCATCACCACCATCATCATGGCGACCATGATCATGATCACGACCATAGCCACCATCACCCGCCCTACCCGCACGCCGATCATCCGCTTGGGCCAAAAAGCCTGAAAACCTGAGGGTTCGCCGATGAAGGCCGAGCCGGCGCATTTTCATTCCACGATTGTCATTGCCGGACTTGTTCCGGCAATCCATAACCACTGCCGGTGCGCTTCGAGCGACGGCGGCGGTTATGGATGACCGCAACAAGTGCGGGCATGACGCGTATTGGTAGAGAGCTGAATGAGTCACACAAGCCGCATGGCTGAACCCGACAGCAGCGACGAGCACATGGGTGAAAGCAAGGCACCCATGAACCGCCTGATGGACCCGGATGCCATCTACCGGAAATCCTTCGCCACCATCCGCGGCGAGGTCGATCTTTCCGCTCTGGCGCCGGCGGTGCAGCCCTTGGCGCTGCGCCTCATCCATGCCTCGGGCATGACCGACATCCTTGCCGATCTGGTCATAGATCCCACCCTGCCCGATGCGGTGCGCACGGCGCTGGCCAAGGGCGGCGCCATCCTCGCCGATTGCGAAATGGTGAAAGCCGCCATCATCCGCCGCTTCCTGCCCAAGTGCTCGTCCGTCACCTGCACCCTCAACCACAAGGCCGCCGCCGAGATCGGGCGCGCCAACGGCGTCACCCGCTCGGCGGCCGCCGTCCAGCTATGGCGGCCGCATCTCGACGGCGCCGTGGTGGTCATCGGCAACGCCCCGACGGCGCTCTTTGCCCTGCTCGACCTCATCGATGCCGGGGCGGGAAAACCCGCCGCCATCATCGCCTTTCCGGTGGGTTTCGTGGGCGCGGCCGAATCGAAGGCAGAGCTTGCCGCCAACCCGCGCGGCATCCCCGTAGCCACGCTGCAAGGCCGGCGCGGCGGCTCGGCCATGGCGGCGGCGTGCTTCAACGCCATCTTCGCGAGAGAGCTGTGAGAGCGCCCTGGCTCACGGTCATCGGCATGGGCGAGGACGGCCTCGCCGGCCTCAACGCCGAAGCGCTGAGCGCACTCGAAGCGGCCGATCTCGTCGTCGGCTCAAAACGCCTTCTGGCGCTGGCGCCGGGCTTCGGTGCCAAGCGGCGCGAATGGCCTTCGCCGTTCGATCCCCTCATCGATGACCTGCTGAAGCACCATAGCGGCCATGTGGCGGTGCTCGCCTCTGGCGATCCGCTCAATTACGGCGTGGCGCGCAAGATCCTTACCCGCATCCCCGTCACCGAGGTGCGGGTCATCCCCAACGTCTCGGCCCTGTCGCTGGCCGCGGCCCGCATGGGTTGGTCGCTGCCCGATTGCGACACCCTCACGGTGCACGGGCGCTCCCCGGCCAATGTCGAGCCATTCATGCAGCCGGGCGCCCGCCTGATCCTCCTGACCGACGGCGATGAGAGCGTGCGGGATGTGGCCCGGCGTCTGGTACGCCGCGGCTTCGGCGAAAGTCCGATGACGGCGCTGGAAGCGTTGGGCGGCCCTAGCGAGCAACGCATCGACTTCACCGCCGCTCAGGTGCCCGATGCCCCTTTCGGTGGCCTGCTGACGCTTGCCATCGCCTGCCGGCCGGCCGCGGATGCGCAAGTGCTCGCCCGCGTCCCCGGCCTACCGGACGAGACCTTCGAACATGACGGCCAGCTCTCCAAGCGCGAGGTGCGCGCGGTCACGCTCGCCGCCCTTTCGCCCGGCCCCGATCAGCTTCTTTGGGACGTGGGCGCCGGCTCAGGCTCCATCGCCATCGAATGGATGCGCGCGGTGCGCGGTGCCCGCGCCATCGCCTTCGAGCGCCATGCCAACCGCCTTGAGGCCATCGCCCGCAACGCCGACCGCCTCGGCGCCCCGCGTCTGGAGATCGTTGCCGGATCGGTGCCTGAGACCCTATCCGGCCGCCCGGCACCCGATGCGGTGTTTCTCGGCGGCGCGGTGGCGGACGAGACGGTGTTCGGGGCGGCGTGGGCGGCGCTGAAGCCGCGAGGGCGGCTGGTCGCCAATGCGGTGACGCTTGAGGGCGAGGCGGCACTGATCGCCCGGCAGACCCGGCATGGCGGCGAGCTGGTGCGCATCGCCATCGAGGAACTCGCCGTCATCGGCGGGCATCGCGCCATGCGGCCGCGTATGGCGGTGCTGCAATGGCGGGTGAGGAAACCATGAGCTGGCGCGGCACGCTTTACGGTATCGGCGTCGGTCCGGGCGACCCGGAGCTGATGACCATCAAGGCCTGGAAGCTCATCTCAAGCCTCCCCGTCATCGCCTATCCGCGCCCCGATAGCGGCGAAAGCCTTGCCCGGCAGATCGCCCGGCCCTTCGTGCCCGAGGAGGCCATAGAGCTCGAACTCACCATCCCCATGCGCATCGAGCGCCAACCGGCCCGCGCCGCCTATGACGCCGCGGCGGCGGCAATAGCGGCGCATCTCGACGAAGGCCGCCATGTGGGCTTCCTGTGCGCCGGCGACCCGCTCTTTTATGGCAGCTTCATGTACCTGCTGGAGCGTCTCAAGGGCGATTACCGCACGGTCATCATCCCCGGCGTGACCTCGCCAAGTGCGACGGCGGCATCGCTCGGCCGGCCGCTGGCGGCGCGCGCCGATGTGCTGAAGGTGATCCCCGCCACCGCCGGCATGGAACGGCTGCAAAGCGAGCTCGAAAGCGCCGATGCCGCCGCCATCATCAAGGTCGGCCGCCATTTCGATCAGGTACGCGGCGTCATCGAGCGGGCCGGTCTGGCGGAAAAAGCCTTCCTTGTCGCGGCCGCCAGCAGCGGCGATGAAATCGTCTCCAGCCTTGCCGACCTGCCGGCGGGCGCAAAGCCCTATTTCTCCACCATCCTTATCTACAAGGGCGGTGAGCCATGGTAGCCCGCCCGCTCCTCATCGCCTTCACCCCCGCCGCGCACGCGCTGGCCGAGCGGCTGAAGGCGCCGCTTGAGGCCGATATCGCCTCGTCGCACGGCAAGGCGCGCGAGCGGGTGGTCACGGCTTTTTTTGCCGGACGCCCCCTCATCGGCATCTGTGCGGCAGGCATCCTGATCCGCTTCATCGGCCCCTTTCTCGCCGACAAAGAGGACGAGCCGCCGGTCGTCGCCGTTGCTGAGGACGGCAGCGCCGCGGTACCGCTCGTCGGCGGCCATCACGGCGCCAACGACCTGGCGCGCCGCATCGCCGCGCTCACCGGTGGCGTGGCGGCCATCACCACGGCCACCGATCTCGCCTTTGGCACCGCGCTGGATGACCCGTCCGCTGGCCATACCCTCGCCAACCCCGCCGATGCGAGGGATTTCGCCATGGCGCTTCTTGCCGGCGAAGGCGTCACCATCGAGGGCGAGGCCGGCTGGTTCGACGGGCTGCCGAAGGGCGAGGCCTTGCGCATCTCGGTCACGCCGCGCCGCCTGCAAGGCGGCCCGCACCATCTCGTCTACCACCCCCGGACACTGGCCGTCGGCGTCGGCTGCGAGCGCGGCACGGAACCGCAGGAACTCATCACGCTTGCCGATGAAACGCTCACCCGCCACGATCTCGCGCCACAAGCGGTTGCCGGTGTCTTCTCGCTCGACCTCAAGGCCGATGAGCCGGCCGTCCATGCCCTCGCCCGCCATCTCGGCGTTCCCGCCCGCTTCTTCACCAGCGACGAGATCAAGGCCGAGGAAGCCCGGCTCGCCAATCCCTCCGAAGCGGTGCGCCATGAGGTGGGCGTTGCGGGCGTGGCCGAAGGCGCCGCATTGGCCGCCGCCGGTGCCGAGGGCAAGCTGCTGGTGGAAAAGGTGAAGGCCAGCCGGTGCACCCTCGCCATCGCCGAGGCCCCCCGCCCGCTGATCGATTTGCCGGGACGGGCGCGGGGCTCGCTTTCCGTGGTGGGCATCGGCCCCGGTGCGCCCGAGTGGATGACCCCCGCCGCCATCGATGCACTGGACAACGCCGGCGACTGGGTGGGCTACGGGCTCTATCTCGACCTCGTCGCCGGCCATCGCCACGGCCGAACCGAGCACCGTTTCGCCCTCGGCGAGGAGGAAGCGCGGGTGCGCCATGCCATCGACCTTGCCGCAAACGGCCGCAGCGTCGCCCTCGTGTGCTCGGGCGATGCCGGCATCTATGCCATGGCGAGCCTCGTCTTCGAGGCCTTGGCCTCCGCCTCTCTTTCCCCGCAAGCTCGCCGCATCGCGGTGGAAGTGGTGCCCGGCATTTCCGCCTTCCAGGCCGCCGCAGCCAAATCCGGCGCGCTGATCGGCCATGATTTCTGCGCCATTTCCCTCTCCGATCTCCTCACCCCGTGGGAGGTGATCGAGAAACGCCTCAAGGCGGCGGCCGAAGGCGATTTCGTCGTCGCCCTCTACAATCCCCGCTCTGCCCGGCGCAGCAACCAGCTTGCCAGCGCCATGGGCATTCTCTCAGGGTATCGCCGCCCGGATACGCCGGTCGTCATCGCCTCCAATCTGGGCCGACCTGCGGAACGCATCGCGATCGTCGATCTTTCCGCCTTCAACCCCGAAACCGTCGATATGCTGACCATCGTTCTCGTCGGCTCCAGCCGCTCGGAACAGTTTTTGCGCGGCGATGGCCCTGTCGCCTTCACTCCGCGCGGTTATGCGGCCAAGCCGGGGAGCCGCCTGTGACCGTCCACTTCATCGGCGCCGGACCCGGTGCACCCGACCTCATCACCGTGCGCGGTCTGAAACTCATCCAGTCCTCACCCGTGTGCCTCTATGCCGGCTCGCTGGTGCCGGCCGAGGTGGTGGCCTCAGCTCCCGAAGGCGCCCGCGTCATCGACACCGCCCCACTTACTCTCGATGAAATCCTTGCCGAATTCGCCGCCGCCCATGCCGCCGGGCACGACGTGGCGCGCGTCCATTCCGGCGATCCATCGCTCTATGGCGCCATCGCCGAGCAGATGCGCCGGCTCGATGCCCTCGACATTCCTTATGATGTCACCCCCGGCGTTCCCGCCTTCGCCGCCGCCGCCGCCAGCCTCAAGGCCGAGCTGACGCTGCCCGAGATCGCCCAGACCGTGATCCTCACCCGCACCGCCATGAAGGCCTCCGACATGCCCGAAGGCGAGCGGCTGGAGGAGCTGGGCCGCTCGCGCGCTACGCTCGCCATTCACCTGTCAGTGCGCAACCTCGCCCATGTGGAGCGCGCGCTCACGCCCCATTACGGCCCCGACTGCCCGGTGATCGTCGTCTACCGCGCCTCGTGGCCGGACGAAAAGGTGATCCGCGGCACCCTTTTGACCATCCGCGAAAAAGTGCGTGCGGAAAAACTCACCCGCACCGCGCTCATCCTCGTCGGCCCGGTGCTGGGCGATGTCGCCTTTCGCGATTCAGCCCTTTACGACAGCGCCCACCAGCATGTGCTTCGTCACCGCAAAAAGACAAAGAAACAAAGCGTTGCGACCAGCGGCTCGTAAATCGAATCATTTACGGCATGAGCCCTGAGATGGTGTCGTAGAGGCTCCGCGGAATGCTGATGCCGGTCTCCGGCGTCTTTTCGCGGTTCTCATAGCGCCGCGCCCCCGGCAGCCTTGTCCCTTCCTGCGCCAGAATGGCCTCGAACAGCCTTTCGCCATGCGCGAGGAAACCCTGAGGATCGCCGAAACGGGCCGGATCGAGGGCGATGATGAGCTCGCCGCCATGCGGGGCCGCCTTGGCCCCGGCATCGTCCGCCAACGATTCGATGCTCAGGAGGTCGCCGATCAGCGGGCCCGCCAGCAGTTCCACCATCATGGCAAGCGAGGCGCCCTTGTAGCCGCCGAAGCCAAGCTGGGCGCCTTTCAGGATCTCGTTGGGATCGGTGGTAGGCCGGCCCTCGGCGTCGATTCCCGCCCCTTCCGGCACCTTATGGCAGTCACGGGCGGCGATCATGATCTCGCCACGCGCCATGGCGGCCGAGGCCTGATCGAAGACCAGCGGCGGCTTGTCGCCGCGCGGCCAGGCAAAGCCGATGGGGTTGGTGCCGAAAAGCGGCTTCCTGCCGCCCGCCGGAGCCACGTAAGGGTGCGAGGCCGTGCAGGCGAGAGCCGCCAGGCCGTCCATCGCCAGCGTCTCGATCTCCGGCCACAGGGCGGCGATGTGGTAGACATCGACCAGGGCCATGGCGGCAATGCCGTTCTCGCGCGCCGCCGCCACCAGCGGCGCCCGCCCCACCTTGTGGCCAAGCGGGGCAAAGCCTCGGTCGCCGTGAACCTTGACGACACCCGGTGCCAGCCGCTCCACTCGCGGTTTCGCCTTGCCGTTGGTCTTGCCCGACTTCAGCGAAGCGACATGCCAGGGCAGGCGAAACAGGCCGTGCGAGGCACATCCGTCACGCTCGGCCCGCGTCATGTTGTCGGCCGAGGCGGCGGCATTGTCGTCGTCGCAGCCATTGGCCTTGAGGCATCTGAAGGCGAGATCGCGCGCCTCATCGAGTGTCATTTTCACAGTGGTCATCCGCATTCCCCTCCAATCAGCTCAAACACCTCTTCGACGCCGGCCACGGTGCGCACCTGTGGCTTCGGCGGCCGTTCGATCATCACCACCGGCAGCCGCAAGGCCCGCGCAGCTTCGAGCTTGGCAGTCCCGGCGCCCCCGGCGTTCTTCGTCACCAGCACGCTCACCCGTTCGGCCCGCATCAGCGCCAATTCCTCATTCACACTAAAGGGCGGGCGCGCCAGCACAAGGCGCCATATTTCCGGCAACGGCTCAAAAGGCGCTTCGATCATGCGCGCCACCACCCGGATATCGCCACGCTGGGCGAAGGCGCCCACCTCCTTGCGCCCGATGGTGACGAACGCCGCGGCGCCCTTGGGCAGCACCTGAACGGCAGCGGCCGTGTCGGGGACCGAAACCCAGAGATCATCCGCCTCGGGCCGCCATGGCGGACGTTCGAGCCGCACCAGCGCCACGCCCGCCTGCCCCGCCGCCGCATGGGCATGGGCGGAAATCTGCGCCGCGAAAGGATGGGTGGCGTCGATGAGCCAGTCGAAGTTTTCGGCTGCCAGATAGCCGGCAAGACCGGATACGCCGCCGAAACCGCCGGTCCTCACCTCGCCGGCGGGCCGACTGGGGGCGGAAGTGATGCCGGCGAGAGATGTCACCACATGGTGGCCAGCGCTCACCAGCCTCGCCGCCAGGTCGCGCGCCTCGGTGGTGCCTCCAAGAATGAGAATACGCCTAGCCGGCACGGCCGATCACCTCGCCCGCCCGATCCACCACCACGATGTCGAGGGTCACCGGCGCTTGCCCGAGCACGCCGCGCCCGGTCTCCAGCGCGTCCTGCGCCACGGCATCGGCCAGCGCCTGCTGGCTGTCGCCGGCCAGCCGCAGCACCTCCAAGGCGCTATTGGCCCTTGCCGCCCGCTCGGCCAGGGCCTCGTTGCCCAGCACCCGTCGCACCAGTTCGGCCAGATAGGCGAAATCCACCTCGCTCCGGCCCGAATGCAGATCGAGCGCGCCTTGCCCCATCTTGACGAGCTTGCCGAAGCCGCCCGCCACCGTCACCCGGGCGACCGGATGGCGTTTCAGGTATTTCAGCATGCCGCCGGCGAAGTCGCCCATGTCGATGAGCGCGCCAAGCTCCAGCCCGTAAAGCGCTGCCACCGCCTTTTCCGAGGTCGAGCCGGTGGCGCCCGCCACGTGCGTCAATCCGCCGGCGCGCGCCACGTCGATGCCGCGCTGGATGGAGGCGATCCAGGCGGCGCAGGAAAACGGCCTGACGATGCCGGTGGTGCCGAGGATGGAAAGCCCGCCGAGAATGCCGAGGCGCGGGTTCCAGGTCTTTTGCGCCAGTTTCTCACCGCCCGGCACAGTAATCTCGATCTCGACATCACCCGCATCGCCGTGCAGCACTGCCAACTCCTCGACCACCCGGCGCATCATCTGACGCGGCACCGGGTTGATGGCGGGCTCACCCGCCGGTATAGGCAGGCCCGGCTTGGTGACGATCCCCACCCCCTCGCCCGCCCGGAAGACGATCCCTGATGCGGCCTCGCCCCGCCTGACCGCCGCGATGATGGTGGCGCCATGGGTGACGTCCGGATCATCGCCGGCATCCTTGACGATGCCGGCGCGCGCCTCGCCTTGCTCGAGCCCCTCGAAGGCAAGCGCGAAGGCCGGCGTTTCGCCGCCCGGCAGGGTAATGGTGACGGGATCGGGAAAGCGCCCGGTGAGCAATGCCGTAAAGGCCGCCTTGGTTGCCGCTGTGGCGCAAGCCCCGGTGGTCCAGCCGCGTCTAAGTGCGGGTTTACGCTCGCTTGTGGTCTCGCCCATTGCCAGACTGTATAAGGGCTTTGAGCATTTCATGAAGGGGTGATTGCGACCCATGTCAGTCGAGCAGTCGGCACAAAAAGGCACCTGGCAGGAAAGCGAAGGCTTTGCGCGCCTCGACGCCGAGCCGTTCCCACCATTCGAGCCCGGCACGGTGTGGCTGGTGGGGGCAGGACCGGGCGCGCCGGGCCTCGTTTCGCTGCTTGGCTACCACGCCATGCAAACCTGCGACGTGGTGGTCTACGATGCCCTGGTCAATCACGACATCCTGCGCTGGGTGAGGCAAGGCGCCGAGCTCGAATATGCGGGAAAGCGCGGTGGTCGGCCCTCGCCGAAGCAGCGCGACATCTCGTTGCGCCTGATCGAGCTGGCGCAGGCCGGCAAGCGGGTGCTGCGCCTCAAGGGCGGCGATCCGATGATGTTCGGACGCGGCGGCGAGGAAGCCCAGACGCTCGCCAGGGCCGGCGTCCCTTTTCGCATCGTGCCCGGCATTTCGGCCGGCATGGGCGGGCTCGCCTATGCCGGCGTGCCGGTCACTCACCGCGACCTCAACCACGCGGTGATCTTCCTCACCGGCCATGACGCCACCGGCGCCATGCCCGGCGGCGTCGACTGGCAGGCCGTCGCCACCGCCGCGCCGGTCATCGTCATGTACATGGCAGTCAAGCACATGAGCGAGATCGCCCTTGCCCTGATCGCGGGCGGCCGCGCGCCATCCGACAACGTGGTCTTCGTCTCCAACGCCACCCTGCCGCACCAGAGCGTGCTCTCCACCACCCTGGGCGAGGTCGACCGCTTCCTTGCCGAGCACGAACCCGTCACCCCGGCCATCGTGGTGGTGGGCCAGGTGGAGCGCTGGCGCGACGTGCTCGACTGGTATCGCGACGCCTTGCGGGAGAATCCCATTGGCTAAGAGTTTCGTCGTCGCGGCACCTGCTTCGGGTTGCGGCAAGACCCTGGTGACGCTCGCCCTCATCCGCGCATTGAAGGACCGGGGCATGCGCGTCGCCTCGGCCAAGGCGGGGCCAGACTATATCGACCCGCGCTTCCATGAAGCGGCAAGCGGGCGCACCGCCTACAATCTCGATCCATGGGCCATGCGCGCTGCGACCTCGGACGGGCTTCTCGACCTGCTCGGCCACGACAGCGACCTCATCGTCATCGAGGGGGTGATGGGCCTTTTCGACGGGCCTTACCGCCATCGCGGCTCGACCGGCGATCTGGCGGCGCGCCTCGGCCTGCCGGTGGTGCTGGTCATCGATGCCAGTCACCGGGCGCAATCGGCCGCCGCACTTGCGCGCGGCTTTGCCGACTTCCGCCATGACGTCGAGGTGGCGGGCGTCATCCTCAACCGCACTGCCTCCGAGCGCCACGCCGAGACCTGCCGCTTTGCCTTGCGCGAGGCCAATATCCCGGTGCTCGGAGCCGTCATGCGCGATGCAGCACTCACCCTGCCCGCCCGCCATCTGGGCCTCGTGCAGGCGGGTGAGCATCCCGAGCTCGAAGCCTTCATCGCCGGCGCCGCGGAACGCATCAAAGTTTCCGTCGATCTCGCTGCCGTGGTGCGGCTGGCGCGCGAGCCTTCGACCGGCTTTCAGGAATGGCAGCCCCTGGCGCCGCTCGGCCAGCGCATCGCGGTTGCCGCCGATGCCGCCTTCGGCTTTGCCTATCCGCACCTCCTCGACGGCTGGCGGCGGCAAGGGGTCGAGATCATGCACTTCTCGCCCCTCGCCGACGAAGCGCCGAGCGCCGCCGCCGATGCGGTGTTCCTGCCCGGCGGCTATCCCGAGCTCTTTGCCGGCAAGCTTGCCGCCAACACCGGCTTCCTCGCCGGGCTCTCCGCCGCCGCCGGGCGCGGCGCCCTCGTCTACGGCGAATGCGGCGGCTACATGGTGCTGGGCCAGGGCCTGATCGATGCCGAAGGCCGTCGCCATGCCATGGCCGGACTGCTGCCCAACGAAACGTCCTTCGCCGAGCGCCGCCTGTCGCTGGGCTATCGTCACATGACGCATACCTCGCCCCTGCCCTTTGCCTCGCGGCTGCGCGGGCACGAGTTCCATTACTGCACCGAGACGGGCTCGGCCGAAGAACCGCTGTTTTCCGCCACCGATGCCAGCGGCGGCGGGCACTCCGAGCACGGCAGCCGCCTCGGCACCGTCATGGGCTCGTGGCTGCATGTCGTCGACGCCGAGGCGGCCGGGTGACGGCACTCGCCATCATGCTGCAAGGAACCGGCTCCGATGTCGGCAAGTCGCTGATCGCCGCCGGGCTTGCCCGCGCCTTCACGCTCAGGGGTTTGCGGGTTTGTCCCTTCAAGCCGCAAAACATGTCCAACAACGCCGCCGTCACCGCCGACGGGGGCGAGATCGGGCGCGCCCAAGCGCTGCAGGCGCTGGCGGCCAAGGTGCCGGCGAGCGTCCACATGAACCCCATCCTGCTCAAGCCGGAGACCACCACCGGCGCTCAAATCATCGTGCAGGGAACACGCCTCGCCAGCCTTGGAGCACGCGACTATTTCGCCCGCAGACCAGAGTTTCTGGCGGCTGTTCTAGACAGTTTCAAGCGCTGTTCGGAAACGTTCGATCTGGTGATCGTGGAGGGTGCGGGCTCGCCCGCCGAGATCAATCTGCGCGACGGGGACCTCGCAAACATGGGTTTTGCGGCCGCCGCCGGCGTGCCGGTGATCCTCATCGGCGATGTGCATCGCGGCGGCGTCATCGCCGCCATCGCCGGCACCTTCCACATCCTGCCCGAGGACGACTGCAAGCGCATTAAAGGCAGCATTGTGAATCGCTTCCACGGAGATCTCGAGCTATTTTGTGAAGGCCGCACGGCCATCGAGCGCCTGACCGGCCGGCCCTGCCTCGGGGTGGTTCCGTACTTTGCCGATGCCGCAAAGCTGCCGGCGGAGGATAGCGTGGCGCTGGAACAGGCAGGCGCAACGGGTTCCGGCACTTGCGTTATCGCCGTTCCGCGCCTTTCACGCATCGCCAATTTTGACGATCTCGACCCCTTGAAGCTCGAACCCGGCGTCAGGCTCGTCATGGTGCAACCGGGCGAGGCCATACCGGGCAATGCCAGCCTCGTCATCCTGCCCGGCTCGAAATCGACCATCGCCGATCTGGGATTCCTGCGCCGGCATGGCTGGGACATCGACATCGCCGCCCACGTCCGGCGTGGCGGGCATGTGCTGGGGCTGTGCGGCGGCTACCAGATGTTGGGGCGGATGATCCATGACCCGCAAGGGCTTGAAGGCCCTGCCGGTTCCGCCCCCGGCCTCGGCCTGCTCGATGTCGAAACGACGCTCGACGGCGACAAGACCCTCACCCAGGTCGAGGCCCGTCACGCGGCCTCAGGCTTGCCGCTCAAAGGCTACGAAATCCACCTCGGCCGCACCACTGGACCCGACTGCACCCGGCCTTTCGCCTTTATCGGCGAACGACCAGACGGCGCCCGATCGGTCAACGGGCGCGTCTTGGGCAGCTATCTGCACGGATGCCTGACCAGCGACCAGTTCCGCGCCAGTTTTCTCAGACTTTTGGGCGCCGAACCGGGCAACGAAAGCCACAGCGAAGTGGTGGAGGCGACGCTTGATGCGCTGGCGCGACATCTGGAAACCCATCTCGATCTCGACCGCATCCGGGAGATGGCGGACATCCCCACCCTCGGGTGAGCGACGATGGGCCTTTCCACCTCCCTCGCCATCGCTTTCGCGGCCCTGCTGATCGAACGGCTGGGCGGCTACCCGGCGGTCGTGCAGAACAGCATCGGCCATCCGATCGAGTGGATCGGCCGCCTCATCGGCTTCCTCGATAATCGCCTCAATCATCCCGGTTATCGGCGCATCAAGGGTGTGCTGTCCCTCACCATCGTGCTGGCCGTTGTCGCCGCAATCTCCCTCCCCATCGCCTTCTTGCTGCGCGGTTTTGCGTGGGGCTGGGTGGTGGAAGCATTGATTTCCTCGACCTTTCTCGCCCAGGCGAGCCTCAAGGACCATGTCGCCGCGGTCGCCGACGGGCTGGACGACGGCCTTGCAGCCGGGCGCGCCGCCGTCAGCCATCTGGTGGGACGCGATCCGCAAGCGCTGGATGACTTAGGGGTGGCGCGCGCCGCCATCGAAAGCCTGGCCGAAAACGCCTCCGATGGCGTCGTGGCGCCGGCCCTGTGGCTGGGGCTGTTCGGTTTGCCGGGGATTGCGCTCTACAAGGCGATCAACACCGCCGACAGCATGATCGGCTACCAGGACGCGCGTTACAGTCAATTCGGCTGGGCCGCTGCCCGGCTCGATGATCTCGTCAACCTGCCGGCCTCGCGCCTGACCGGACTTCTGATCGCCGCGGCAGGGGGCGGCACGCGGGCGCTCGCCGTCATGTGGCGGGATGCCGGAAAGCATCACTCGCCCAATGCCGGTTGGCCGGAAGCGGCGATGGCCGGAGCGCTCGGCGTCCGCCTCGGGGGGCTGCGCAGCTATGAGGGTGCAAAAGTCGACCTCGCCTCAATGGGCGACGGGCGTGAGGAGCTGGATGCAGGCGATATCCGCCGGGCGCTCGCGCTCTACCGGTCGATGCTGGGCCTGCTGGCGGCGCTCGCCGGGCTGGCGGTTCTTACCGCGCATGCCCTTACTTAAGCTTGAGCGGCAATCCGGCGGCCGTGAACACCACTTCGTCGGCGGCCTCTGCCAGCATCTGGTTGGCAAGGCCCGCCTCGTCGCGAAAGGCGCGCGCCAGGGCGTTGTCGGGCACGATGCCGAGCCCGACTTCGTTGGAGACGATGACCACCCGGCCGGCGATGCGGGGCAGAAGCGCCGCCAGCCGCATAACTTCCGTCTCGACATCACGCCCTACCGCCATCAGGTTGGAGACCCACAAGGTGACGCAATCAAAGAGGATGAAGCTCTGCGATGCGTCCGCGCCGGCAATGGCGCCGACGGCATCGAGCGGGGCTTCCAGCGTGGCCCAGTCCTCACCACGGCGCGCGCGGTGGCTGGCGATGCGGGCGCGCATTTCGGCATCGCCGCCTTCGGCGCTCGCCACGTAGACCTTTGGCCCGGCATGGCCGTTCGCCAGACCCTCGGCAAAGCGGCTCTTGCCCGAGCGTGCCCCACCCAGCACCAGCGTTGTGCGCGGCCCGCTCACGGACATTCATCCTTGATACCCGGCATGCGGGCAATGAAATGGCCGCGCATGCCGTCGGGCCATTGGCGAAACGGCACCCAGCCGGCTTCGCTATCCCCGTGCAGATCGAACCAGGCAATGATCGCCTCGGCGCTCTCGCGCTCGGGCGCAAAGTCGCCGGCCAGATAGCTGAAGCGGGCTTCGTCATAAAGCCAGACATTGCAATGGCGCTTGCACGACCACAGGCATTCCTGGCGCTTCACCGTGATGTCGGTGCGCCCGGCTTCGGTAAGTGCCGCCTCGGCATGGCGCGCCAGGCGCTCGCCGCCGGCCAGGCCGTCGGGGCCTTCCTTCACGTCCGCCGAATGGCGGCACGTGGTGCAGAAAATGAGCGCGCGCATGGCATTCCTGACGGTCGCGACAATGGAATTGGGGGCGACCCCTTTCTCTTAGCCCTTCATTCGGAAACAATGGCGTAAAGTCAATGGACCGGTGGCCAGGGGCAGACCTTTCATCATGCACGACAATCGCATCGCCTTCATTGCCTCCGATGCCCCGATTGCGCGGCGTGCCAGAGGCGATCTCGAACGGCTTTACGGCAAGCACACGCCGGAGGAGGCGCGGACCATCGTGGCATTGGGCGGCGACGGCTTCATGCTGCAGATGATGCATGCCTTCATCGATTCAGGCAAAGCCATCTACGGCATGAACCGCGGCTCGGTCGGCTTTCTCATGAACGACTACCACAAGACCGACCTCGCCGAACGGCTCGAGCGCGCCGAGGCAACCGACATCCGCCCGCTCGACATGACCGCGATCGACAAGGCAGGCAGCGTTCATCGCGCCATCGCCTTCAACGAGGTCTCGCTGTTGCGCGAGCGTCACCAGGCGGCCAAGCTGCGCATCTCCATCGACGGCAAAGTGCGGCTGGAGGAGTTGATCTGCGACGGCATCATCGTGACCACGCCGGCCGGCTCCACTGCCTACAACCTGTCGGCGCACGGGCCCATCCTGCCGATCAACTCGTCCCTCCTGGCGATCACGCCGATCTCGGCTTTCAGGCCCCGGCACTGGCGCGGCGCCATCCTCGATCAAAGGGCGCGGGTGCTGATCGAGGCGCTGGAGATCGAAAAGCGGCCGGTAGCGGCGGTGGCCGATCAATACGAGACGCGCGACATCACCTCCGTCACCATCACCGAAGACTCCACCCGCAGCGTTCGGCTCTTGTTCGATGCCGGCCACAATCTGTCGGAGCGGGTACTGTCGGAGCAGTTCCGCTATTAAACTTTCGTCAGCAAGCGAAGCAATTCGCCGGAGCCTTAGGGATGCATTAAGCATCTTCGCCTTATTTTCGCCGCTGTTAGTCGCGTACCCGGCGTTTAAGGCCGGTCGAGTTGATGGGGTGTGCGGGGTAGTTGCCCGGCACACCCCGCTTTTTTGGGCACTGCGGTTTCAGGTGTCTTGATGCTTGATCCAGGTTAAGGCGAATTGCCGCGAACTTCTTGCACATTTAGCCTGTTGGACCCAACACGTGAGGTGCCGGGGTGGAGCCGCTTGTCGAACTGACCATCGTCTGGGGAGCGGTCTACCTCTCCTACATGGCCGCCGAGCGCACGCGGCTGACGCCGCTTCTGTTCCAGCTCGCCATCGGGGCGATCCTGGTGAACACCGGCCTTATCGCGGTCAAGACCAACGAGTTCATTCGCGGTTTTGCCGAGCTCGGCATCATCGTCATCATGTTCGCCCTCGGGCTGGAGGAGCGGACCGACCATTTCATCGACGGCATCCGCAAGAGCTGGGCTATTGCGCTCTTCGGCGCTATCGGCCCGTTCGTGGCCGCCTACGGCGTGGCGCGCTGGTTCTTCGTCGATGAAAACACCGCCTTGATGTGCGGCCTGGCGATGACGGCAACAGCCGTTTCGCTCACCATGGTGTCGCTGCGCAGCGAAGGCCTACAGCGCTCACGCGGGGCGACGCTGATCATGACATCGGCCCTGCTCGACGACATCGGCTCGCTGGCACTGGTGGCGGTCCTGGTGCCGATCGCTACCGGCGAAGCGACCCCCAACCTGTGGAGCCTGGCGGAGATTGCCGGCAAGGCGGCGCTCTTCTTCCTCATCGTCAGCCTTGTCGCCA
Organism: uncultured Alphaproteobacteria bacterium; assembly: GCA_963770075.1. Lineage (GTDB taxonomy): Bacteria > Pseudomonadota > Alphaproteobacteria > Rhizobiales > Aestuariivirgaceae > CAVVDT01. Next base: position 6,767 of record CAVYOQ010000028.1, on the reverse strand, counting down.
CATGGCTGTTGCCGCCGCGCCACACCGGCTGGTTCAGCAAGGTGCCGATCATCGGGCGCCACGGGATCCGCGACATCCTCACCTTCGCCGACGGGCAGCACGCGGTGCTGGCGATCCTGTGCCTGGCGGTGGCAACCGGGCTGGTGGCACATGCCTTCGGCTTCCACCCGGCGGTCGGGGCCTACATGGCCGGCCTCATCCTCAAGGAGGAGTATTTCATCCTCAAAGGGCGGGAGAGATTTTACGAGGAGACCCGCGCGGTGGTGGATGTCGCGGCCAACTCGGTCATCGGCCCGGTGTTCTTCGTCCATCTCGGCACCAAGATCGTGTTCGATTGGCCGGTCATGGTGTCGGTGCTGCCGGAGACCTTCGCCATGCTGTTCGCCGTCGCCGCGATGCAGATCGCCACCGCGGGGCTGGCGGCACGCTACACGGCGAGATCGAGCTGGCCGGAAAGCCTGCTCATTGGCTTCGGCATGCTGGGACGTGCCGAACTGGCCTTCGTGGTCATGGACATCGCCTATGTGGAAAGCGGCATCATCTCCAAGGAGGTCTTCTACACGCTGATGTTCACCTGCTTCTGGCTCAACGTCTCGGTGCCGGTGAGCATTGCCCTCATCAAGCGCCGCTTCGATGAAGGCCTGGGCGGGGCGCCGCCGCGACCGCTCACAGCATCTTCTTGAAGCCCCAGTGGCTGGCGGTGAATCCGAGGTTTTCATAGAAGCGGTGGGCGTCTTTGCGGGTCCTGTCGGAGGTGAGCTGGGCCATGAGGCAGCCGCGATTCTTGGCCGCATCGAGGGCGTGAAGCATCATGGCGCGGCGGATGCCTTGCCCGCGCCGGTCGCTCGCCACCCGCACCGCCTCGATATGGGCGCGCTCGTTGCCGCCGCGCGACAGATAAGGGATGTAGGTCACCTGATAGGTGCCGACGATGCGGGGCCCCTCCTCGGCGACATAGAGCCGGTTGCGCGCGTCAGCCGAGATGGCTGCAAAGGCCTTCAGATAGCGCTGAAGCCCGGCATCACTCAGGTCCTCGCGTGTCCGCCCCAGTTCGTCGTCGGCGAGAAGAGCGCGGATCGCCGGCACGTCCTCGACGGTGGCGAGGCGGATGAGAAGGCTCATTCCACCCCGAGCTTCTGCTTCACCAGGGCGTTGACGGCTTGCGGGTTGGCCTTGCCGCCGGTTGCCTTCATCACCTGGCCGACGAACCAGCCGGCGAGCGCCGGCTTGGCCTTGGCCTGCTCAACCTTTTCGGGGTTGGCAGCGATGATTTCATCCACCGCTTTTTCGATGGCGCCGGTATCGGTCACCTGCTTCAGGCCGCGTTCCTCGACGATGACACGCGGGTCGCCGCCTTCCGCCCACACGATCTCGAACAGGTCCTTGGCGATCTTGCCGGAAATGGTGCCATGACCAATCAATCCAATGATCGCGCCGAGTTGCTCCGGAGAAATTGGACATTGATCGATGGTCAAGCCGGCCTTGTTCAAGCCACCCAAGACCGCATTGATAACCCAGTTCGCTATGATTCCAGGGCCACCAGTGGTCGCCTTTTCCGCCGCATCACAAGTTGCCTCGTAGTAGTCAGCGAGGGCTCTCTCTGTAACCAGCACATTGGCGTCGTATGCAGAGAGTTCATATTCGCTCATAAAGCGGCAGCGCTTGTCGTCAGGCAGCTCCGGCAGCGTCGCCGCGATCCCGGCGATCCAGTCCTCGTGCAGCACCAGCGGCAAGAGGTCGGGATCGGGAAAATAGCGGTAGTCGTGCGCTTCTTCCTTCGAGCGCATGGAGCGGGTCTCGCCTTTCCTCGCATCGAACAGGCGGGTTTCCTGGTCGATGGAGCCGCCGTCTTCCAGGACATCGATCTGGCGGCGCGCCTCGTATTCGATGGCCTGGCCCATGAAGCGGATGGAGTTGACGTTCTTGATTTCGCAGCGGGTGCCGAATTCGCCGCCCGGCCGGCGCACCGAGACGTTGAGGTCGGCACGCAGTGAGCCTTCGTCCATGTTGCCGTCGCAGGTGCCGAGATAGCGCAGGATGGTGCGCAGCTTGGTGACATAGGCGCGCGCCTCATCAGACGAGCGCAGGTCGGGCTTCGACACGATCTCCATCAGCGCCACGCCGGAACGGTTGAGGTCGACGAAGCTCATGGAAGGGTGCTGGTCGTGCAAGGATTTTCCCGCATCCTGCTCCAGGTGCAGGCGCTCGATGCCGATCTCCACTTCCTTGCCGTCGGCAAGGTCGATCAGCACCTTGCCCTCGCCCACCACCGGCTGCTTGTACTGCGAGATCTGGTAGCCCTGCGGCAGGTCGGGATAAAAGTAGTTCTTGCGGTCGAACACCGAGCGGCGGTTGATCTCGGCCTTGAGGCCGAGGCCGGTGCGCACCGCCTGCTCGACGCAAAAACGGTTGATCACCGGCAGCATGCCCGGCATGGCCGCATCCACCAGGCTCACATGGTCGTTGGGCTCACCGCCATATTCGGCCGAGGCGCCAGAGAACAGCTTTGACTTGGAAGAGACCTGGGCATGGATCTCCATGCCGATGACCATCTCCCAGTCGCCGGTGGCGCCCTTGATGAAGGTTTTCGGGTCGGGGGTGCGGGTATCGACGATCATGGGGGGAAAAGTCCTCTTGTCTTTGCCAGTCTAGCCCATCGCGGCGAGGCGGCCCATGGCTTCCTCAACCTTGGCGCGGCGGGCGATCAGGCTGGCGCGGCGTTCCCTGGTTTCCTCCAGCACCTCTTCGGGCGCCTTGGCGATGAAGCCGGGGTTTTTCAGACGCGCCTCGATGGCGCCCACGTCCTTGCCGATCTTATCGAGTTCTTTCTCAAGCCGCGCCTTCTCGGCGACAAGGTCGATGAAGGCGGCGAGCGGCAGCGCCACCACGGTGTGGTCGAGCACGATCTGGGCAGCACCGGTCGGGACGGCTTGGGCGAAGGTGAGGCTTTCGAGACGGGCAAGGCGGGCGATCTCGTTTTCCCATTGCCCGGCGCGGCGGCGGATTTCCGGGTCGCCGTCGACGATGACGCAAGGGATTTTGGCCCCCGCCGGCACGTTCATCTCCGAGCGCAGCGAGCGCACCTCGGTGATGAGGCGGACCAGCCAGCCGAGTTCGGCATCGGCTTGCGGGTCGCCGAGACCATCGAAGCGCGGCCACTCGGCCTCCATGACAAAACCGTCGCGGGCCGGGCCGTCCTCGCCCGTGCGCTGCCAAAGCTCCTCGGTGAGGAAGGGCATGAAGGGGTGAAGCAACAAGAGGATGCGGTCGATCACCCAGGCGCTCATGCGCCGGGTTTCCTCGGCCGCGGCTTCGTCGGTGCCTGTGAGCACCGGCTTCGACAGCTCCAGATACCAGTCGCAGAAGATGTGCCAGACGAAGGAATAAATGGCGCCGGCGGCATCGTTGAAGCGGTACTCCTCGATGGCCTTGGTCACCGTCTCACCGGCGCGCGCCGCCTCGCCGGCGATCCAGCGGTTGAGGGTGACGCGGGCGGCCTGCGGGTCGAAATCGGCATCGCGGCGGCAGCCGTTCATTTCGGCAAAGCGCACCGCGTTCCACAGCTTGGTGCCGAAGTTGCGGTAGCCCTCGACACGTGATGTCGCCAGCTTGATGTCGCGGCCTTGCGCGGCCATGGCGGCAAGCGTGAAGCGCAGGGCATCGGCGCCGTATTTGTCGATGAGGTCGAGCGGGTCGATGACGTTGCCCTTCGACTTCGACATCTTCTGGCCCTTCTCGTCGCGCACCAGGGCATGGATGTAGACGGTGTGGAAGGGCTCCTTTTCCATGAAATGCAGGCCCGACATCATCATGCGCGCCACCCAGAAGAAGATGATGTCGAAGCCGGTGACGAGGACATCGGTGGGGTAATAGCGCTTGAGCTCGGGCGTGTCGTCGGGCCAGCCGAGGGTGGAAAACGGCCACAGGGCGGAGGAAAACCAGGTATCCAGCACGTCCTCGTCGCGCCAGATTGAAGGCTGGCCAGTCCTATCAAAGCGTTCAATCCAGCCACGAGCGTTATCTACAACAGCAACGAGATTTCCTTGATAATATTCTTGTGCTTGGTTTAAGGCTTCTTCCTCTGTTTCTGCGACGAAGAGGATTGTTCTCTGCGGGTTCTCGGCGCCAGCAGGCATGAAGCTGAGGTCAAAAGATCGACCTCCATGTTCGTCATCTGTTTTTGCTAATCCATACCACGCGGGGATCTGGTGGCCCCACCAGAGCTGGCGCGAGATGCACCAGGGCTGGATGTTGCGCATCCACTCGAAATAGGTCTTTTCCCAGTTCTTCGGGACGAAGACGGTGTTTCCCTTCTCCACGGCTTCGATGGCGGGTTTGGCGAGTGTGGCGGCATCGACGTACCACTGCTCGGTCAGCCACGGCTCGATGACGACGCCCGAGCGGTCGCCGTGCGGGACCTGGTGGACATGGGGCTCGATCTTGTCGAGGAAGCCGGCTTCTTCCAACATGGCGACGATGCGCTTGCGCGCCTCGAAGCGGTCGAGGCCATGCAGCGCGAGGGTCTCCGGCGGCACGTCCGCGCCTTCGAGGAAGTCGGCATTGGCTTCAAGCAGCATCTTGGCGTGTTCGTCCAAGACATTGATCTGCCTGAGGTTATGGCGCTTTCCCACCTCGAAATCGTTGAAGTCGTGGGCGGGCGTGATCTTGACGGCGCCGGTGCCCTTTTCCGGGTCGGAATAGTCATCCGCCACGATGGGGATCCTGCGCCCGACCAGCGGCAGGATGACGTCCTTGCCCACCAGATGCCTTGTAGCGCTCATCGTCGGGATGCACGGCAACGCCTGAATCGCCCAGCATCGTCTCCGGCCGCGTGGTGGCGACGACGATCACCTCGTCGGTGCCCTTCTATCGGGTAGCGCAAGTGCCAGAGATGGCCCTTCACCTCCACCTGCTGCACTTCGAGGTCGGAGATGGCGGTGAGCAGCTTGGGGTCCCAGTTGACGAGGCGCTTGTCCTTGTAGATCAGGCCGTCCTTGTAGAGCCCGACAAAAACCTTGATGACGGCCTTCGACAGGCCCTCGTCCATGGTGAAGCGTTCGCGCGACCAGTCGCAGGAAGCGCCCAGCCGGCGCAACTGGCGCGAGATGGTGCCGCCGGATTCTTCCTTCCAGGCCCACACCCGCTCGAGGAATTTTTCGCGCCCCATGGCGCGGCGGTCGATGTTGCCTTCGGCTTGCAACAGGCGCTCGACCACCATCTGGGTGGCGATGCCGGCATGATCGGTGCCCGGCTGCCACAGCACGTCCCTGCCCCGCATGCGCTCGAAGCGGCACAGGATGTCCTGGATGGTGTTGTTGAGGGCATGGCCCATGTGCAGCGATCCCGTCACGTTGGGTGGCGGGATAACGATGGTATAGGGCTTTGCGTCGGGGCGGCGGCCGCAGCGGAAGGCGCCGGCTTCTTCCCATTCGTCGTAAAGCCGGGCCTCGATGGCCGTCGGGTCGTAGTGTTTGTCGAGCATGACCGGGATTTCGGTGAAAAACTTGGCCCCCGCGTATAGCGAGCGATGCCGCCGGTTTCAACCGCCCATCAGGCGGCCCGCTTCACGAACAGCGAGGCGATGCCGGCGGAGATGAGGAAGGCAGCCCCCGTGCGCGTCGCCCCCTTGAGCACGCGCGGGCGCCTGATCCACTGCCGGGCCGAACTGGCGAGCAGCGCATAGGCGCCCGCATTGACCATGCTGAGGATGACGAAGGTCGCAACCAGCAGTGTTGCCTGTGGCAAGAAGGCTCGCGGACGACGAGACGAACTGGGGGGCGAACGCCATGTAGAACACGAGCCCCTTGGGATTGAACACGGTGACCAGGAAGGAATCGCGGAAAACCGGCAATATGCGCTCGCCGACAGCGGCCGCCTTCAGATCAAGCAGATGCGGCGTGACCGGGGCCCGCCACATCTTGATGCCGATCCACACGAGATAGGCAGCACCCACCCATTTGATCGCCTCAAATGCCGCAGCCGAGGCCGCCAGGATGGTGCCGGCGCCGAGGAGCGACAGGCTTGCTGCCACGACGTCGGCAAGCCCGACGCCGGCGACGCAAGCAAGGGCCGTACGGCGACCGTGCGCCAGCGCCTGGCTGATCACCATGATGACGGTGGGCCCAGGCACCACCAGCAGCACCAGGCTTGCGGCGATGAAGGCAGCATAGAGATGCAGTTCGACCGGCATCGATCAGGCCCTCCGCGGCGGCTGTGGATGGCGCCTTAGAGCCGACTTCTCCCCGGCGGTCAATGCACGCCGGGACGCGCACCGGTTTGACCGGCGGCGTTTCGACGCATCGGCCCGACCCCGCGATGAAACACGCAAGCCCACTGGCGCGCGCCTTATTGGCGTCGTATTGGTTCCCGATAGCAGTGGGCCCGAGCGGCTTTCAATGCTCCGAATCGCGCTGCCGGCGTGATATGGCAATGGCTGCGGGCCCTGCCAGCGCCGGCCTCGCAGGATCGAGGTGCCGGCGGCCATCGCCGACGGGTGCTGTAGCGTGCTTTTGCAAATATAATGAGGTGTTGTGTCATGGCCTTTCCGTCTGTCATCGAACTCACTGCCCTTGACGGCAGTGACGGCTTTCAAATCAACGGCGAGGCGGCATATGACAAGGCCGGGCTGGCTGTCAGCAGCGCCGGCGATATCAACGGCGACGGCTTTGCCGACCTGATCGTCGGTGCCCCGGGCACCGACGTGAGTGGCAACAGCAGCGGCAGCTCTTATGTGGTCTATGGCACGGCATCCGGATTCGGCGCGATGC
>CAVYOQ010000027.1:0-7990 GCA_963770075.1 uncultured Alphaproteobacteria bacterium | reverse complement strand
AGAGCAGAGAACAGGGCGATAGTCCTATTCGATCACGATGCGCGGGGTCGGCCGGTGAGTGGCTTCGCTCTCGATGCCCGCCCACACCTTCGCGGCGATGTCGCGATAGAGGGCGGCATGGGGCGAATCGGGCTTGGAGACCACCACGGGCTGGCCGCTGTCGGAGCGCAACCTGACGTCGAGATCGAGCGGGACCTCGCCAAGGAACGGCACGCCCATGCGCTCGGCCTCCATGCGCGCGCCGCCATGGCCGAATATCTCGTGCCGGGTGCCGCATTTCGTGCACACGAAATAGCTCATGTTCTCGACAATGCCGAGCACCGGCACATTGACCTTGCGGAACATGTTGAGGCCCTTCCTCGCATCGATGAGGGCGAGGTCCTGCGGTGTCGAGACGATGACGGCGCCCGACAGCGGGGTCTGCTGGGCCAGCGTCAGCTGGGCATCGCCGGTGCCGGGCGGCATGTCGACGACAAGCACGTCGAGATCGCCCCAGGCGACCTCCTTCAGCATCTGCTGCAAGGCCGACATGACCATGGGGCCGCGCCAGATCATCGGCGTTTCCTCATCCACCAGGAAGCCCATGGACATGACATTGAGTCCGAAGCCGTTGAGCGGCTTGAGCGTGCGCGCTCCCGGCGCCACAGGCTCCGGCCGGCCGGTAATGCCCAAGAGGCGCGGCACCGATGGACCGTAGATATCGGCATCGAGGACACCGACCTTGTGGCCGTTGGCCTGCAGGCCGAGCGCCAGGTTGACCGCCGTCGTCGACTTGCCGACGCCGCCCTTGCCGGAGGCGACCGCGACGATATGCCTGACCCCCGGAACGCCCGCCATCTGCTGTGTGCCGGCGGCCGGCCTTTGCGCCGTGGGCCGGGCCGCCGAAGCGCCCGCGGGTGAGCCACCGTTGCCGGGCTTTCGCTCGGCTGTCAGCGCCACCATCACCTTGCCGATGCCGGGAATGCGCGAGACCGAGGTCTCGGCGGCCTTGCGCATGGGTTCAAGCTCGTCGGCGCGGGCCGGATCGACGGTGAGGGCGAACATCACGTCCTTGCCCGCGATCACGATGTCGGAGACGAGCCCTGAGGCGACCACGTCGTCCTTGAGGTCGGGGCCGCGCACCTTGCGCAGCGCCGCCATCACATCGTCCTTGCTGATCGCCGTCATATCGCTCTCCGCCCGTTTGCACACCGATCGACAGGTTGCGCCGCCGTTAAAACCCACCCTGCCCCTCTCCCTTTCCGGGGGAGGGAATATGGCGTTCCGATAGCTGTAGTCCGTTCATGTAGACCGGGCAGGCGCCCGGTTCAACGCTCCCGCTTCAGCGCCGCACTTCGGGCCGGCGGCCACCGAGCTCGCTCGTCACCTCGGCGGCGATGCGTGCGACCGCCTGGCCGAGGTTGGGAATGCGCTGGTCGGTCAGGCGCGCGGTGGGCCCGGAAACCGACAAGGCGGCCAGCGGCCCGCCATGCTCATCGAAGACCACCGCGGCCACGCAACGCAAGCCCACCGCGTTTTCCTCGTTGTCGATGGCAAAACCGCGCTGCAAGGTCTTTTCGAGGTCGCGCCTGAGGTCCTGGGCCGTCACCAGCGTGCTCGGGCTTTCGCGATGGAACTGTATTTGTGACAGGGTCTTTTCCCGGCTGTCGCTGTCCACGTGGGCAAGCAGCGCCTTGCCGACGCCCGAGCAGTGAATGGCCGCCCGGCCGCCCGGCCCGGCGATGGCGCGCATCATCTTCTGGGTCTCGACCTGGGCCAGGTAGATCACCTCGTTGCGGTCGGCGATGGCGAGATTGACCGTTTCGCCCGACTGCTCCATCAGCCGGCGCATATAGGGCCGGGCGATAGTGACGAGATCGCGCGAGCGTACAAACGCCGAGCCCACGCGAAACGCCTGCACCCCGATCAGCCAGGCCGAACGATCGGCCTCGAAGCGCACGAAGCGCTCGTTCTGCAAGGTGGTAAGCAGGCGATGGGCGGTCGAGTTGGGCAGGCCCACATGATGGGCCACCTCCGACAGCGACAGGCCTTGGGGATGGTACGACAGGGCATTGAGCAGCTTGAGGGCCCGGCTCAGCGACTGCACCTGGCCGGAGGCGCGCAGCGATTCCTTGCTGGCGACGCGGAAGTCCTCTTTCCGGACGGCCTCGTCATGACCCGCGATGGACGGCGAACCGGCGTCATGATCGAGCGCCGCAGAATTGCGCAGTTCAGCAGAAATGCCACTCATGACAAACGATCCCCCCAAATCCCATGATGTGGATTGTTATCGCGCAGTTTGGAAGGGGAGTCAAAAGATGCGACTACGACTTTAGGCTAATTTGCGCCGTTTGCGCCGAGGGCCCGCGACCAACTTCCCCAAGCGTCGGACTTGGCAAACGCGCCAACAGACATTAAATGCCCGAAAGCGCCTTGCGGTTGCGCCGGTAGCCGGGATTCGAGCCTTAGCCTACATGATGCACACTCTTGCGGATCTCAGCTATTGGCTGGTGGCGCTTGGCACCTTGCTAGAAGGTGAAGTGTCGCTTGCATTGGCGGCAGTGGCGGCCGAGCGCGGGCTGATGAGCCTCGGCTGGGTCATCGTCTTCGCCTTCGCCGGCGCCTTCATCGGCGACCAGGCGGCCTTTATTGTCCTGCGCTGGCTCGGCAGCCAGGCATTCGAACGCTTCCCCTCACTGGCGACCCGCACGAGCCGGTTGCGTAGCGTGCTGGCACGGCGTGCGGTGCCGGCGATCTTCCTGACCCGCTTCTTGTGGGGCATGCGCATGGCGGCTTACGCCACGCTCGCCAATTCCGGCATTCGTTATCCTGTGTTCTTCATCGTCAACGCGATATCCTGCGCCGCCTGGGCGACGGCGGTGGGCGGTCTTGCCTTCGTCTCCTCGCAATCGGTGGCGGCGATCATTGCGCGCATGCAGGACGTGCAGAAGATCGGCCTCGAAGCCGCCGGCGTGCTGGTGGGCGGCGCCGTCGTCATCATGCTGGTGCGCTGGCTGGCAGGGCGGCTGCGCACGGTGCACTAGGACTGAAGCAGAGCCTCAACCCTTGGGCAAGAAGATGGCCCGGTCGAAAGCCCGGCCATGACGTTGAAGGGAAGGGCCTGGCTGCCCCCCATCGTCATGCGCGGGCCCCGACCCGCGCATCCTTTTCGGGCGCAAATCTCGTCCTCGTGACCTCGACCTGCCCTTCGTGCTAGCAAGGGGCATCGGCCTTGCCTCACCGGATGCCCTTTCATGAACGACAGCAACCATTTGCCCGACTTCGCCCGCGCTTGCGTCAACCTCGCCACGCCACGACTGGGGGCCGAGGCGGTTGCCGCCTCGGATGAGTTCTTCGCCCCCCGCGGCCGCCTCATCGCCGATGCCGATGCCGTCTTCATCCCCGACAAGTACGACGATCACGGCAAATGGATGGACGGCTGGGAATCGCGCCGCCGGCGCGGGCCTGGCCACGATCACTGCATCGTCCGCCTCGGGGTCAAGGGGCGCATTCGCGGGCTCGACATCGACACCAGCCATTTCACCGGCAATTTTCCGCCCGGCGCCTCGATCGAGGCGTGCCTCGCCGGCAAGCGCCCGCTTTCCGAAGCCACATGGCGCGAGATCGTCCCCGCCACGGCGCTGGGGCCGTCGGCGCATCACTTCGTTGCCGTCGCCGATGACGGCGTGTTCGATCATGTGCGCCTCAATATCTTTCCCGATGGCGGGGTGGCGCGGCTGCGCGTTTATGGCGAGCCGGTCGCCTCGTGGGCCGATGACGGCGGCGATGGCGTCTACGAGCTTTCCGCCCTCGCCAATGGCGGGCGCATCGTCGGCTACAACGATGCCCATTACGGCTCGGTGTGGACGCTGATCACGCCCGGGCGCGGGCTCGACATGGGCGACGGCTGGGAGACGCGGCGGCGGCGCGAGCCGGGCAACGACTGGCTGATCGTGGCACTGGGGGCGCCCGGCCTCATCGAGCGCATCGAGATCGACACCTGCCATTTCAAGGGCAATTTCCCCGATAAGGCGGGCCTTGCCGGCTCCCTCATCGATGGCGGCGACGACCGCTCGATCATCACCGGCGCCATGTTCTGGCCGCAGATCCTCGAGCCGCAAAAGCTCAAGGCCGATCACATCCACGCCTTTGCGCTGAAAAAGCCGGTCCCCGCCAGCCATGTGCGCCTCGACATCTATCCCGACGGCGGGGTGAGCCGCTTGCGCGTCTTCGGCCGGCTGTACCGCAAGCCGCAGACCCTGTCGGTGTGAGCATGGCCTTCGTGCTCGATCCCCACCCCCTGACACGCGAGGCCTTTTTCCCCTTCGGCGAGGTGATCGAGACCGCGGGCGCGCGATCCTATCCGATCAACGAAGGCACAACGACACGCTTTCACGACCTCGCCGAAGTGAACGTCGGGGCGCAGGACGGCCGGCCGCTCATCTCCATCTTCCGCGCCACCGCCCGGCCGCGCCCGATCAGGCTGTGGCTGATGGAGCGTCACCCGCTCGCCAGCCAGGCTTTCTATCCCTTGTCGGATCACCCCTGGCTGGTGGTGGTGGCCTCGGGCGACAACCCGCTCATCGGTGACAACCTCGTGTGCTTCACCGCCACCGGGCAGCAGGGCATCAACTACCGGTGCGGGGTGTGGCACCACCCGTTGCTGGTGCTGGAGCCCACCCAGGACTTCCTCATCGTCGACCGTGGCGGACCGGGCGAGAATCTCGAAGAACAACCGTTCGCAAGCGGTGATCCGGTGCTTGTTTCGGTTTAGGGTAGGATCCGAAGTTGCCTAACGACATACACTCGCAGCGTCTCGCTATTCTCATCGACGCCGACAATGCGTCTGCAGTCTACGCCCATGCCATCTTCGATGAGATTGCCAAGCTCGGCGAAGCCAATGTCCGGCGCATCTACGGCGATTTCTCCAACACGCGGCTGAAGGGCTGGCGCGACATCCTGCAAACTCTGGCTATCGCGCCGCGCCAGACTTTCAACAACGTCACGGGCAAGAACGCCGCCGATATCGCTCTGGTGATTGATGCCATGGACTTGATGCACCGCAGCGAGTTGGACGGGTTCTGCCTGGTCAGTTCCGACAGCGATTTCACCGGCCTTGCCCAACGCCTGCGCGAGGATAACAAGCTGGTCTACGGCTTCGGTGAGAAGAAGACGCCCGAGGCCTTCCGCAACGCCTGTTCGCGCTTCATTTATCTGGAAAATCTGGTCGAAGAGGCTGAGGAAGGCACCCAAGCGGCATCCGCGCCTACCGTCAGTAAGGAACCGGTAACCAAGGTTGTTCCCCTCATCCGGCGGGCCATGGAAGAAGCCTGGAACAACAAAGACTGGATCGATCTGGCAACCATCGGCCAGCGTCTCAACCATCTGGCATCCGACTTCGATCCCAGAACCTACGGGGCGGCCAACCTTGTCACCGTAGTTGAAAAGACCGGCCTGTTCGAAGTCGAGCGCCAGCAAGGACGCGGTGTGCGCATCAAGCGCAAATGAGTGCCGTCACGGCTTGTGATGCTCATGCCAGTGGCGGGCGATATCGATGCGCCGCGCCAGCCACACCCCGTCATGTTTCGCAACATGGTCGAGGAAACGCATGAGCCCGGCGGTGCGGCCCGGCCGACCGGCAAGGCGGCAGTGCAGGCCGATATTCATCATTTTCGCCGCTCCGGCCTTGCCCTCGGCGTAGAGCACATCGAAAGAGTCGCGCAGGTAGGCGAAGAACTGGTCGGCCGAATTGAACCCTTGCGGGGTGGCAAAGCGCATGTCGTTGGCATCGAGCGTATAGGGGATGATGAGATGCGGCCCCTTGGGCCCTTCGATCCAGTAGGGCAGCTCGTCGGCATAACTGTCTGAGGAATAAAGGAAACCGCCGTCCTCCATGACGAGTTCGGTGGTGTGGGCCGAGACGCGCCCAGTGTACCAGCCGAGTGGGCGGGCACCCGTCATCTTCTCGTGGATGCGGATCGCCTCGACGATATGCGCGCGTTCCTCCGCCTTTGTAAAATCCTTGTATTCTATCCACTTGAGCCCGTGCGAAGCGACTTCCCAGTCCGCCTCCAGCATCGCCTTCACTTGTTCCGGCCCGCGCTCCAGCGCCGTCGCCACGCCATAGACGGTGACCGGCACCGCACGGCCCGTGAACAGCCACCAAAGGCGCCAGAAACCGGCGCGGGGGCCGTATTCGTAGATCGATTCCATATTCATGTTGCGCATGCCCGGCCAAGGCACCGCGCCGACGATCTCGGACAAGAAGGCCTCGGAGGCCTCGTCCCCGTGCAGGATCGAGTTCTCGCCGCCTTCCTCGTAGTTGATGACGAACTGCACCGCGATCCGCGCCCCGCCCGGCCAGCGCGGATCGGGGGTGGAGCGGCCATAGCCCTTCAGGTCGCGCGGATAGTCACTTGCCATCTTGCACCTCCCTTGCCCGGTGGACGCAGCGCCCGGCCACATAGGTCGCCGTCACTGCCCGATCATCGCCCAGCATCATCAGGGCGAACAAGCGGTCTTCGAGGTTTTTCGACAAATCATCGCGCGCGGCAAGGACCGGGGTGGCGCGGGGATCGAGCACCGCGATATCGGCCCAGTTACCGGCATCGAGGCTGCCTGTCTGCTCCAGGCCCACCAGCCCGGCATTGCCGCGCGTCGCCAGCGCGAAGGCATCGGCGGCGGAAAAGCGCCTGCCTTTGAGCATGGCGACCTTGTAGGCTTCGCCCAGCGTCACCAGCATGGAATAGCTGGTGCCGCCGGCGATGTCGGTCGCCACGCCCACGCCGACCGGGCGCTCCTTCGCGGCGACATGGCCGAGATCGAACAGGCCGGAGCCGAGGAAGGTGTTGGAGGTGGGGCAATGGATGACCGCCGATCCGGCCTCGGCCAGCCGGGCGCATTCGCGTTCGCTCAGGTGGATGCCGTGGGCGAAGAGATTCCTCGGGCCAAGCAGGCCAAAGCGGTCGTAGACGTCGGTGTAGTCCTTGGCTGAGGGAAACAGCTTCGCCACCGTCTCGATCTCGCGCCGGCTTTCAGAAAGATGCGTCTGCATGACGAGCGAGGGATGATCCTTGACCAGATCGCCCGCCACGGCGAGTTGGGCATCGCTCGAGGTGACGGCAAAGCGCGGGGTGATGGCATAGTGCAGCCGGCCGCGCCCGTGCCAGGCCTGGATCAGCTCGGCCAACTCGATGCCAGAGGTCTCGGCATCGTCCTCGACGTCGGGGCGTGCATTGCGGTCCATCATGGTCTTGCCCGTCGTGAGCGCCATGCCCTCCTTCTCGGCGGCGGCGAAGAGCGCCTCGGCGGCGCATTTGTGCACCGAGGAAAAGACCAATGCCGAGGTGGTGCCGTGGCGGAAGAGCGTTTTCAGGAACGCGCCCGCCCGCGCCGCCGCCCAGGCCGGATCGCCGTAGCGCGCCTCCTCGGGGAAGGTGAAGCGGGCGAGCCAGTCGAGGAGATCGAGGCCGGGGGCCGCCAGCATGCGGTTCTGGGGGAAATGGATGTGGGCATCGACGAAGCCTGGGAGGATCAGGCGCCCCGCCCAATCGTCGCGCCGCAGGCCGCGATGCTCCTGCGGCAGCGCAGAAGCCTCGCCCGCCCAGACAATGCGGCCGTCGTCGCCAATCACCAGCGCCCCGCCGGCGATATGGCGCGGGGTGACACTGTCGCCATAGTGTTTTGGCGCTGCATCGAAGGTGACAATGTCGCCCAGGAGGATGCGCGCGCTCATGGCGACACCCGGTCTTCGATGCGGAAGCGGAAAATGCGCGCAATCTGGCCAAGGGCCGTGCGGAATTCCTGCGTCTGGTCATGTTGAAGACGGGCTTCGAAGGCGGCGAGGATCTGTTGCTTGGTCGCGCCCTTCACCGCAAAGATGAAGGGAAAGTCGAAGCGGGCGCGGTAGGCATCGTTCAGTGCCGTAAAGCGGGCGAACTCCGCAGGCGACAGGCTGGCGAGCCCGGCGCCTGCCTGCTCGCGGGTGGAATCGTCGGTGAGGTCGCCGGCA
>CAVYOQ010000026.1:0-82417 GCA_963770075.1 uncultured Alphaproteobacteria bacterium | reverse complement strand
GCTCGTTGGACCAGCGGCCGACCTTGATCATGCCTTTCATGAAGGTAACGACGAGTTCGGGGTGTTTCTCGAGACCATCTCCCCTGTGCAGGTTATGACTGCAGGGATATTGGCCACTTGCAGGGTCCAGTCCGGATATCGCGAGAGGTCCTCGATGGTTTGAGTTTGCCCGTCGCCTCCTGAAGATGCTGCAAGGGCTGCTTTGGGTATAGATCGCATCGACTTTGCCCTCTAGCAACGCCGTCTCAAGAGGACGGAATGCGAAATCATGCTTGTGGTCACGCTTGAGCCAGAGCTCCGATGGGTTCTCCATCGGCGGGCCAATATTTCGGGCTTGTCGTACCAGTCATCCGGGTAGGAGAATTCGACGATCTCGACGTCATCCGTGGTCATGCCGTTCATCCGGAGCATCAGTTCGATGCCCTTGTTCCTGTCTGCGCCGCCACCAATCGTTCTTGATGGTGTTCAGGCTCTTGGACAGGCCGATCTTCTTGCCCTTTAAGCTCCCGCATTCGGTAAATGTATCCCGCGAGCGCACCATCATGCAGCCGCCTTCATGCGGGGCGTGGTCGCCCCGAGGAGCCGGTTTCTGCGGATGTCGGCGTGAACATGGACTAGGCGGGAAAAACCGCCGAAGCGGATGAGATTGTCGATGTTGTGGATGTAGTGTGGATACCAGTTGTTTTCCCGACGTGAGCGGAGAAAGCCGTACTTGACACCGATTTTTTATATTCTTCTTTTGTCCAACCCAATTCTTGATCAACATTGCTGGCGGACACGAAGGGACAATTGGTGTAGTAGACCTCGTTCCAGTCGAGTGGTACTGTTCTTAAGCACTGGATTTCACCTTTCGCTTGCGCTCGATTTTGCCGCCGTTTTGGCGTCTGCTCGTTTTTGTCCGCAGCATCTTTTGTTTTATCTGACATTATCGGAACTCCTCTTGTTTCTCACATGCTTCGTCAGGTGATGCGACTGGTGCCGCTACGTGGAGTCCGTTGATCGTGAGCGCTCTGCCGAGAGCTCTCCTATTGATCGCAGTGGTGACGTCACAGTCTGGCGTTTAACATTGCGATCCAAGTCTAAGGCGCCGGTGCCACCGCGCAATGCGGCCTCCGAAAATCTCCAAGGTTGGAGACTGGTCCAAGTCGCAACAGCTTGTGGGTGCCAATTGGACTTGAAAAGGACCGTTCAGGACAAAAATAGGACATATTGCGACAGCTAACTTTGTAGGAGATCGGTCAAGAGAGGTTAGGCACGATGCGACGGCCCGCCGTGACATCTGTGGAGGTGCCGATCTGTCCTGCGGATCGGTACGATGCGTGGCGTCCCGTCTGTCCTGCGCGAATTGGGCAAGAATCCTACCAAGCTAATTTCCGAAGCGGGTCTCGACCCGAAGATCTTCGACGATCCGGACAACCGGCTGTCGTTGCATACGCGTGGGAGCTCTTCCTGCATTGCGTGAAAGTCACTGGCTGTCCGCATTTCGGGCTTGCTTGTCGGCCAACGGGCCGGGCTGGAATCTTCTTTGGGCTGGTTGGCTTGCTGGTGAAACACTCGCCGGATGTGAAATACAGCACTGCGTCGTCTCGCCCGTGATTTCCACCTGCACGCCGATGGGTGTTGCCGTGGACTTAACAGGTCGAAGGCGGCGCGCGGCCTTCACCTACGGCATTTGCGAGCCCGGCGTACCCGGCGTCGACCAGACCTGTGACGGTGCCCTCGCAGCGATTCTGAACATTATGCACGAGCTTTGCGGGCCAGACTTCAAGCCGACCGAGGCATGGTTCGCACATGCCCGCCCGGAGGATGTTGATCCCTACCGAAAATTCTTTCAGGTCCATCTGCGTTTTGACGCAGAGATCAATGCACTGTTTTTTTCTTCAACCTGGCTCACCCGGCAATTACCTGCGACAGAGCCCGAACTTACTCGCCTGCTTCAGGACAAGATCGAAGCGCTTGAGCAGCAGAACCCGAGAGAATTCCCTGATCAGGTGCAGAGCGTGATGCGGACCGCCCTCGCCTTCGACCGGGTCAGGGCAGGTCAGTTGGCGGCCATGTTTTCGATGAACGTCCGCACCTACCATCGCCACTTGGCGATTCACGGAACCAGTCACCAGGAACTGCTCGATCGGACACGCTTCGCTGTGGCGTGCCAGCTCCTCGAAGGATCGTCCCGGAACTTGGCTGCCACCGCGGACCTCCTCGGCTATGCCGACCCGCGATCCTTCAACCGGGCCTTCCGGCGCTGGAGCGGCAAAACCCCAAGCCCGATGGCGCAGGGGTGTCAACGCCGGTGTAAGCGCCGGAGCGATAATCCCTCAGTGAAGTGGCCGGATTGTCCGGTTGCGCCGGAGCAAAACTCCATCGGCAGATAGCCCTTTGCCTTGATGCGGCGGAGGGCGGGGGATGAAGGGCGTGGACCTTTATTTGAAGGTGCGGCGTGCGGTTCGGATTGAGGGATTGAGCGAGCGGGCGGCGGCACGCCGGTTCGGGATTGATCCGCGGACTGTGAGCAAGATGATGAAGTTCTCGGTGCCGCCCGGTTACCGGCGAAGCAAGGTACCGGCGAAGCCGAAGCTTGATCCATTTATTGCCGTGATCGACCGCATTCTCGAGGACGACAAGTCGCGCCCGAAGAAGCAACAGCATACGTCCAAGCGGATTTTCGAGCGGCTTCGGGACGAACACGGCTTTGCGGGCGGCATCACGATTGTGAAGGATTACGTGGCTGGCTGGCGTCAGCGGGCCCGGGAGATGTTCGTACCGCTGGCCCATCCGCCGGGGCATGCGCAGGCCGACTTTGGCGAAGCGCTCGGCGTCATTGGCGGGGTGGAGCGCAAGATCCACTTCTTTGCAATGGACTTGCCACACAGCGATGCCTGCTTCGTGGTGGCCTATCCGGCGGAGACGACGGAAGCCTTCTGCGACGGCCACGTTCGTGCGTTCGCCTTCTTTGGTGGTGTGCCGAAGTCGGTTCTCTACGATAACACCAGGATCGCAGTTGCCCGTATCCTCGGTGACGGCAAGCGGCAGCGCACGCGGGTACAGGCTCAAACAAAGCAAGCGCTCAAACAGCTAACCCAAATCCATCACTGCCCAGCTTGCCCACAGGCCCCGGCCCGCTGCGCCTGCTACAGGGCAACGCCGCAGGCCGGGGTCTGTGGACAACCTTCCGCAACGCCAAACTGGTGTATCTTTGCTCCGGCCAAGTGGTGGAAATTTGCTCCGGCGTTGTTACAGCCAAAACTTCTGAACGCGGGCCAATTCGTCGATGGGGATTGCTCCAGCCAGCAACCAAATACCGACCAGGCAATCGCCCTTCTGGAGGTACAGCGATGCAGTGGCATCTTCAGCGTCGTAATCAATGTCTTCGCGAGCAAAGCCGACGCACTTGCGGTTCTCGGTTACCAACGAGACCTTGCTGTCGGGATAGCCCTCGAGAAGCGCCGCACCTCATCCGGATGCGCAATCTCAAACGGACGCCCCATTTCCTGTTCAGTCATGATGAACATGTCATCCTCTGCCTTGCGCCCGTACAGCGCGCGCAAGTAGGTCACAATTTCAGTCGGGTCAGTGGGAATCAAAATCGATCTCCTTTCACTCTGTTGAGTGGCCATTGGTGCAGCCACGAGTTGGACGTGCCACACTGCGCCTTTCAGCACAGCACAACGGTTTGGTAGCCACCTTGCCCTGGGGATTTCGGTGGGTCGGTTTTGGCAGCAGCCACTCGGCGGTTGAGGCACCGAAAAGTGAACCATGCCACCCCTTGTACTCCGGGACAGCCAGAATGTCAAGTTTGAGTGTCCGAATGGCGCTATAAAATGTCTATAAATGCAAAAATAACGCTAATAGGCAATCTTGTCGTTGCAAATTCGGCAACATGTGTGTCATGTGTATTTCCAAGCAGGCACGATTCGTCCAACCTCGGTGACATGCCCGCCAGAAGAGAGAACCAATGGCTAGCAGCACAGAAAACGCCGTCGATGATCGCTTTGACGATGGCACGCCCGGACCCCGGCGATTGCGCGAACCAACCACGGTCGGGAAACGCATTGCACATGCGCGCGAGGCCAAGGACATGTCGCAAGCCGAACTCGCCAGGCTCAAGGGCATCAGTCGCTCCGCGGTGGGCCAATGGGAGCGCGACGCCACCTCTCCCCCGATTTCCACCATCGAAGAGATCGCCATGATTCTTGGTGTCACCCCTGAATGGCTGGCCTTCGGTGTGAAGCATGGCGAGCGAACAGTGTTGAAGCTGCCGGACTCGGAGAATTTTGCGCAGATCGAGGAGGTCAGGTTCACGGACGACCCCGATGCGCCGGAAACTGTTGGCAGGTGGGGCGCTCCGAAGGACTGGATTTCGCGGCAGTCAACTTCAACTCCCGAGAACCTGAGGGTTGTCGAAGTGCGCAGCGATGGTGCTGGCCTCCGCCAGGGCGAAAAGGTGTTGGTAGACACTGGCAGCACGCGCCCCTCTCCAGCCGGCACCTTCTTGTACTGGGATGGCATGGGGGCGGTGTTCGCGCGCATGTCTGCGGTCCCGGGAGCCGACGAGCCCAGGGTGCGCATTGACATGAACGGAGACAGCATCGACCTGCCCATATCGAAGCTGAGGATCATTGGAAGAGTCGTGGGCAGGTGGACCCACCCGTAACCTGCCGCCGGTTTCGTGCCATCAGCATGGGCCGACCTCGCACCCAGGAATGACCACCGGTCCTATGCGGCCTCGCGCATCCAGCGCTTGATAAACTCGTCGAGCTTGTCTGAGCGGACCCGGCGCTTCCTCGCGATAATGACGCGCGGGAGCTTCCCGCGGCTGATCTGATCTTGCACCCATTTTGCATTCAAATCGGTCAGGCCGACCGCGTGCAGGCGCTCGACGCACCCCTCGACGGTCAGAAAACGCAACTCACTGCCATTCATTATGTCTGATTCCTCCTAGATTGTTATCATGGAGCGCCTTTGTTAGCACAGTAGCAGTGTCATTTCAATCTTTACGGCTCTTTATAATGTCTATTCGACATATTTGCTTAACGAAAACCACCAAGAAACCACCAAAACGTGGCGCAACTGCGCGTAATTCGGCGCACACCACCGGACGCCAACGTGATGGTCATTTGCCACAATCGCTTGATTTTAAATGAGAATTAGGTGGTAGCGGAGGAGGGACTTCGAACCCCCGACACGCGGATTATGATTTCGCTGCTCTAACCAGCTGAGCTACTCCGCCCCAAGGACGAGGGGCCGTGCGGCCTCTTTTTCGGCTGCGGCGATATACGGTGGGCGCCGCGGCGAAGTCAAGAACCGCTGGCGGCCGCCTTCATGGCCCCCGCCGTCAGGCGGTGGCGTCGCGGATTTCCGCCCCCGTGCGCAGGCCCGCCCGGCGCGCCAGCTTGAGCGCCATAGTGCTCGACTGCGGACCTGACGGCTCCTTGACGAAACGCAGCATGGAAAAAAGGCCGAAAGGCTTAAGCGGCTGGGCATCGACCAGATGCAGGCCGTCGGTGCCGAGCAGCGTCTCCACCGGGAACTCCGGCCGCCAGCCTAGCGTTTCCGCAAAGCGCGCCATGCCCTTTTCCACCGCCCCGCGCACGCCGTGCTCCTGGCTGAAATGGTTGACGATGATGACCTCGCCGCCCGGCCGGCAGACGCGTTCGAGCTCGGCCATCACCGCAGCCGGATCGGGCACCACGGTGAGCACGTACATGGCCACCACCACGTCGAAACTGTCGTCGGCAAAGCGCATCGCCGAGGCGTCCATCTCGAGGATGGCCTCGACGTTCTGCAGCCGCCGACGCTCCACCCGCTCGCGCGCGCGCTCGAGCATTTCAGGCGACAGGTCTATGCCCGTCACCGTCAGCTGCGGCCGATAGCGCGACAGGGAAATGCCGGTGCCGACGCCCACCTCCAGCACCTCGCCCGAGAGCCGGTTGATGTGCTCGACCGTGCGCATGCGCCCAGCATCGGCAATCAGCCCGAAGGTCATGTCGTAGACCGGCGCCCAGCGCGCATAGGCCCGCCTCACCGCCCCTTCGTCCATGTCGGCGAGCTTGCGCGCCGTAGCCTCTTGTATCTGCATTGCCGTCATGGTCCTTTCACCGCACCGCATTCAACCCAGCCCTTGCAGCAGCAACAGCGGGCCCCGTCTGCCTCGACGCATAACGGCCCCCCTCAGAGGCCGAATCGATGAACCCGCCGCCCAGCACCTTCGCGCCGGGCCCGGGACGCTCATAAAACACACATGCCTGTCCGGGCGAAATACCGGAATCGCCCTCGTCCAGCGAGACCAGAATCTCACCCGAGTTGCAAGCCAAGCTAGCAGCGACGGCAGGTCTGGTCGAGCGTATCTTTACAAAAAGCTTTACGGGGCCGTCAAAGTCCTCAAGCCTGCATTCGCCCAGCCAGTTGACGTCGCGCAAGTTGAAATACCTGCGGAAAGCGGCAGCTTTTGGACCGACTTCGACCTTGTGGGAGGCCGCATCGAGACGGGTGACATAGAGCGGCTCGCCCGCCGCCACCTTGAGGCCGCGCCGCTGGCCGATGGTGAAATCGACGATGCCGGAATGCCTGCCCAGCCGGCGTCCGTCCACATGCACGATGTCGCCCGGCTCGCTCGCCTCCGGCCTGAGGGCGCGGATCACGTCGCTGTAGCGACCCTGCGGCACGAAGCAAATGTCCTGACTGTCGGGCTTGTCGACCACATCGAGCCCAAGCTCGCCGGCGATGCACCGAGTCTCGGGCTTGGTGAGACCGGCCAGCGGAAAGCGCAGATAATCGAGCTGCTCAGCCGTAGTGGCAAAGAGGAAATAGCTCTGGTCGCGGCGCATGTCGGCGGGCGTCAAAAGCTCGCGCCCGCCGCCGGCACGTGCGCGGCTCGCCACATAATGGCCGGTGACGAGTGAGGCCGCGCCCAGCGCCCTCGCCTGCCCGATGAGATCGGTGAACTTTACCGACTGGTTACAGCGCACGCACGGCAGCGGCGTCTCGCCGGCCAGATAGCTGTCGGCGAAATCGTCGATGACGGCTTCGCGGAATCGGCTTTCGCGGTCGAGCACATAATGGGCAATGCCGAGACGGGCTGCGGTCCGGCGGGCATCGTGGATGTCCTGGCCGGCACAGCAGCTACGCGCCGATCGCGCCGAGGCGCCGTGATCGTAGAGCTGCAACGTGATGCCGACGGTTTCGAAGCCCGCTGCCGCCACCAGCCCAGCCGCGACCGAGGAATCGACGCCGCCCGACATGGCGACCACCACGCGGGTGCGTGCCGGGTCGCCGCTGAGCCCGAGTTCACCGCGCACCCGGTCTATGAGGGTTTCATCGATCATCGTCTGTGCCGAGCGATACGCATACAGACGCTGATATGGCCCCTTCGGCGCGGCTTCGCAACACCCCCTCGATACCGCCTCGGTTGCCGTACGCCGCCGTGATGGGGATATCAATTGCGCAGTTGTCCTGTTTTGGCGCAATCGGGCCGTTGCCGTTTTCAATTCGTTTGCAAACGCTTAGACCTTTCTTAAAGGGGCTTGTGTAGTCTTCCTGCCTGTTGAGTGCTTTTGTTTGTATCGAGTTCAGGTGCCCAAAGCGTATGTCAGGTCAGTTGCGTTCCCGCGTCAATTACGTCATCGGGCCCGATGGCAGCCCTCTTACGGTGGCGGATCTTCCGCCGCCCGGCACCCGCCGCTGGGTGATCCGCCGCAAGGCCGAAGTGGTCGCGGCGGTGCGTGGTGGACTGTTGTCGCTCGAGGAAGCCTGCCAGCGCTACACTTTGACAGTCGAGGAATATCTGAGCTGGCAACGCTCCATCGACCGCCACGGCCTGCCCGGTCTCAGGACCACCCGCATCCAGCACTATCGCGGCTAGCTGTTTTTCGAACGACGCCGCCTACGCGCTTGACGCATTGCCTCTCCATCTGCGCTGATAGGATGGATTGAAGGCAACGAAAGGCGGAAAGACCCGATGACCAAACTCTCAGCCGGCCTCAAAGGCCGGGCAGAACTGGTGGTCGGCACCAACGATACCGCTCCGCGCATCGGTAGTGGCCGGGTGACGGTGCTGGCGACCCCCGTCATGATCTCCATCATCGAGGCCGCCGCGCTCGATGCCGTCGAGCACCTGCTGGAAGAAGGAAAGCAAAGCCTCGGGACCCTGCTCGATGTGAGCCACATCGCCGCCACCCCGGTCGCCATGCGGGTGACGGCAACGGCCGAATTGATCGAGGTCGAGGGGCGCCACCTCACCTTCCGGGTGCGGGCCGAAGACGAGATCGAACTCATCGGCGAAGGCGTGCACAAGCGCGTGGTGGTGGACGTTGCCCGCTTCGATCAGCGCACCCGTGACAAGGAGGGCAGATGGCGCAGCCGACCATGAGCGAATATCTCTCCACCATCACCTGCCCTCTTTGCGGCCATGCCGAGACGGAAGCGATGCCGGTAAACGCCTGCCAGTGGTTCTACGACTGCAAGGGCTGCGATGCCGTCCTCAGGCCCCTGCCTGGCGATTGCTGCGTCTTCTGCTCCTATGGCGACAGCCCCTGCCCGCCCAAGCAGAAAGGCGACGACTGCTGCGGCAAGGCCTGAGCACGGGCCCCATGGACATGCGCCCGCGCGCTTGATAGCGAGGGGCACTCCGCTTCACGAGAAAGGGTGTGCGCCCATGACCAAGGGCACCCATGAATTCGCCGACGATCCGCGCAACCGAAACATCCTAATCTCCGTAAACGGGGAGCTTTTCCCGCGCGATGAGGCGAAGGTGTCGGTGTTCGATTCCGGCTTCATCCTCGGCGACGGGGTGTGGGAGGGCCTGCGCCTGCACGACGGCGGCATCGCCTTTCTGGGCGCGCACATGGAGCGGCTCTACGAAGGCGCCAAGGCCATCGACATGGATATCGGCCTTTCGCCGCAAGAGCTGGTGGAACGGGTCTTTTCTTGTCTCGACGCCAACGGCATGAAAGACGGCGCCCATGTCCGCCTCATGGTGACGCGAGGCGTCAAGGCCACGCCCTATCAGGATCCGCGCGCGACCATCACCCCGCCCACCATCGTCATCATCCCCGAATACAAGAACCCCAAGCCGGAGGTCTTAGAGCGCGGGATGCGGCTCTTCACCGCGCATGTGCGGCGCGGCGCACCCGATGTGCAGGACCAGAAGCTCAATTCCCATTCCAAGCTCAACTGCATCGCCGCCTGCATCCAGGCCACCAAGGCAGGCGCCGACGAGGCGCTGATGCTCGATCCGCTGGGCTTCGTTGCCACCTGCAACTCGACCCACTTCTTCATCGTCCGGCGCGGCGAGGTGTGGACCTCTTCCGGCCAGTACTGCATCCCCGGCATCACCCGCGCCGCCGTCATCCGCGCGTGCCGCGACAACGGCATTCCGGTATTCGAAAAGCAGTTCTCGCTTTACGACGTCTATGGCGCCGATGAGGCTTTTGTCACCGGCACTTTCGCCGGGCTGGTGGCGGTGAAGGAGGTAGACGGACGCGTAATCGCCCATCCGCTGGCGCCGAAGGCCGAATGGCAGGGTCCCGGCCCCATGGTGAAGCGCCTGACCGGCCTTTATCACGACCTCGCCCGACGCGAGGCGGCTCGGCATCTGTGAGCGGAGGCACGAGGATGGCCGATAAGCCGGTGCGCATCGCCATGTGGTCGGGGCCGCGCAACATCTCGACCGCCATGATGTATGCCTTCGCCAGCCGGCCCGACTGCGCGGTGTGGGACGAGCCCTTTTACGCCTTCTACCTCACCCATGGCGGCATCTCGCATCCCATGAACGAGAAGGTGATCGGTGCGGGCGAGCCCGATTTCGCCAAGGTGATCGAGCGCTGCCTCGGCGATGTGCCGGGCGGCAAGGCGGTGTTTTACCAGAAGCACATGACCCACCACATGCTGGCCGGTTTTGACCGCAGATGGGCCCTGGGTCTAGCCAATGCTTTCCTCATCCGCACCCCTGAGCGCGTCGTCGCCAGCTATGCCAGGAAGCGCGAGGCGGCGACCCTGCGCGATATCGGCGTGGTGGAGCAGGCAGAGCTGTTCGACATGGTGGCCGATCATCTGGGTTCGGCGCCGCCAGTGGTCGATACCGACGATATCCTGAAAGATCCGGCCGGCGTTCTTGCCGCCTTGTGCGCGGCACTGGGTATCGACTTCGATGCGGCGATGCTTGCCTGGGAGAAGGGCCCAAAGCCCTATGACGGGGCCTGGGCGCCGCACTGGTACAACGCGGTGTGGCAGTCGAGCGGCTTTGCCGCCCCGCCCTCCGGCGAACCGCTGATCGAGGGCGATCTCGCCCGCCTCGCCGACGATGCCCGGCCCTATTACGAGCGCATGCGCCCCTTTCGCCTCAAGCCCTGAGCGCCAACCCGCTAAATCTCGAGGAAGCTGTCGGGCGCCAGGCTGGTGGCGAGCATGACCGTGTCGATGTCTTCGTGCTCGCGCCAGATCCGGGTCTCGCGGTTTGCCGGCTTGAGCCAAAACGTCTCGATCGCCCCGGCCAGCCCCACATGGCCGACAAGCCGCCCAATGTGTGCCTTGGCCTCGGCATCGACAGAGGCCGCACCGCCATTCCTCATCTGCCTCTCCATGCGCTCCACCGCGTGCAGGCCGATCGACAGGCCGAGGTCGCGAAAAGCGAGACGGAAGTCCGCCCGCTGGCCCAGCCCGCCATGGGCGGAATGGGCTTCAAGTCCGGTGACGGCATCGGCGAGAAGCGTCACAAGCAGGCTTGCATCATCGCCCCGCTCTCTCCCGAGCTGTGCGATGCGCGCGGCATCGATCAGCAGTCCGCCCAGCCCCAGAGGATCGTCCGTTGCCCAATAGCGGCCCTGGCACATGCGCCGGTAATCGGCGATGGCGCTTGCGAGACCGCTGTCGCGCCCCGCTGCGCGGGCGACCTCCAGCGTCGTCACCAGGCCCTCGAGCGGGTCGTGATGCCCCATGCTCGCAACCTGCGGCCGGGTGAGGTCGATGCTCATCTTCCAAACCATGCCCATGTCGCCGCCCGCCGGCCGGCGCACGAAAGCCTCGTGAGCCGCCTGCGCCAGTTCGCCCGCCCAAGCCGCATAAACGGCCTCGCCCGTTGCCTCGCCCATGCGCACGAGGGCGTGCATCCATTTGGTCAGGTAGTGGAAATATTGCCCGTCGCGCTCCCATTCGAGCCGTTCATCGATCGGCTCGCCAGGCTGGCGCTCAGGGAACTTCTTGCCGATGCGCAAGCCGCCGGCGGTGGGATGCAGCCGCCCCTCTGCTTCGCTCAAGCCGCTGATCCAGCCGCTGCGGCCGTCATCGTCGCGATGCCGGCCCAGGACCTGGTGGACCTGATCGACCAACGCCACGGCCAGCTCGCGCCAGTACATGTCGCATGTCCGCCGCTGCAGCTCGATGAAGCTGCACACCGCGAAGGCATCAGTCCACAGATAGCGCCTTGGCAGACGGCTCGTATCGCTCAGCCCGGTTTCACGGGCGAACTTCTCCATCAGCCCGCGGACGATATTGATGCACTCGCCCTCTACCATATCCGCCATCCCGACCCTTCAGGCGGCGGGCGGTTGCCCTCGCCGCCTGCCTGATCGAACATAGCCTCATCGCGGCGGGCGCGACTTGATTCAGATTAAGTCGGAAAGCCGGAGCCACGGCCTCGTCCGGCGGCTCGCCCTAGCGCTGGGCGCCGGCGCCGGATGCGGCTTCGGCGGCATGGCCGGGCGGTGTGGCCGGCAGGCCTTCTTTCTCGGCAAGCAGTTCGGCCTTGCGCAATTCGCGCTCGGCTTCCTCGTAGGCGGCTTGCGCCTCGTCGAGTTGGCCCGTGAGTTCGTCCATGGAGCGGGCCATGTTCTCGCGCCGCACAGCCAGCGCCTTGGCGGTGGTCGAATAATTGAAGTGTTTCGGATCGCTGACCCCGTTCTTGTTCTCCTCGATGCCGATCTGCTGCTCGAGTTCGTCCTGCTTGCGCCTGAAGTCGACGATCATCAATTCGATTTCGGCCACCTGGCGACGCTTCTCCTCGAAGCGGAAGCGCTGCAGCCGGAGCATCGTGTCTTTGGAGGAACGCATGGGTATTGCCTCTTTGAAAAAGTCTACGCAAACACACTTGGCTATCCGGTCCGGCGCACCGCCCACCAACGGCCAATTTACCCTTGATGGCTCTCCCTTCGGTACAAGTCCGGCCGCGACCCTTTTCTCCAATCCGCGAATCAGTTAGTTTGGAGATTCCGGTCACGAGTTAGGATGAACGAACAGACTTAAGGCTCGGTAAATGGGGATCGCGGTGCGCAATGCGGGGGCAAGATTGGGGATGCAGCATCCTGCCGGCATCTCATCTGTCGGGCCCCGCAAGTCGACCCGGCATCATCCGTCAGTTGGTTGCAAAGCGTTTGTCGCGCATCGTCGGGGATCGTGCCAGCACGGCCGTGTGGGGTCGCGTTCGCGCCTTGCTTCAAGGCAAGGCCGGGCCACTACCGCGGGCAGTTGTCAGCTTGGGCTGGCATCAGATTTTGTTAACCTTTCCTCGCGTATCTTAACAAACAGTCTTAACCAATAGAGCAGTCCGGCGACCCTGGCTCGGGGTCGGACCGGAACCGGCCATGACGGCGGGTTGAGAGGGGATTCTTATGCGAGTTCTTCTGATCGAAGACGATTCCGCTACGGCGCAAAGCATTGAGCTTATGCTCAAATCGGAAGGTTTCAACGTCTACACCACCGACCTGGGCGAAGAGGGCGTCGACCTCGGAAAGCTCTACGACTACGATATCATTCTGCTCGATCTCAACTTGCCCGACATGAGCGGCTATGAGGTGCTCAAGACGCTCAGGGTGAGCAAGGTCAACACCCCGATCCTCATCCTCTCCGGCCTCGCCGGCATCGAGGACAAGGTGCGCGGGCTCGGCTTCGGCGCCGACGACTATATGACCAAGCCCTTCCACAAGGACGAACTGGTGGCCCGCATCCAGGCCATCGTGCGCCGCTCCAAGGGCCATGCCCAGTCGGTCATCACCACCGGCGACCTGGTGGTGAACCTCGACACCAAGACAGTGGAGGTGGGTGGCCAGCGCGTGCACCTGACCGGCAAGGAATACCAGATGCTGGAGTTGCTCTCCCTGCGCAAGGGCACCACGCTCACCAAGGAGATGTTCCTCAACCATCTCTACGGCGGCATGGACGAGCCTGAACTGAAGATCATCGACGTCTTCATCTGCAAGCTGAGGAAAAAGCTGGCCTCGGCCGCCGGTGGCAAGAATTTCATCGAGACCGTATGGGGCCGTGGTTACGTGCTGCGCGAGATGGACGACGACGTGGCGGCCTGAGGGCCGCCTTTGCATTTTTCGACCTGCCGCAACCCGCAGCCACGGATGTCCTGCATATCGGCCGTTGCCACGTTCAATCAGGCTCGATCCGAAAAGCAACTGTCACATGCTGTCATTGCCGGACAAAAGGATGGCCGGGTCGTAGCCCGGCCATGACGATTGTGTAGACGGGTGCTAGAGCATGATGCCGAAAGTGGCCACCACTTTTCGGCATCATGCTCAACCTCTTAGTAGCGTTCAGCTCTTCCACAATTGGGTGATTCCACCCAATTGCAAGCTGATCTAGCGCCTGGCGCAGCCCTGGTAGCGCATGCAGCCGCGATAGTTGGAGTTGCCGTAGCCCCAATTCTTCGTGCACTGGCTGCGCCAATAAGCGCAGCGATTGCCGGCCGGCGGGGCGCTGTAGTAAGAGGGCCCATAGCCATATGGGGCGATGTAGACATTCGGACCCCAATAGCCCCGATATCCCCGATAAGGCCAGCGGTAACCACGGTAGCCATAATAGCCGCGGTAGCCGCGGTAACCACGGTAGCCATAATAGCCGCGGTTACCATGGTAGCCGCGATATCCACGATATCCGCGATGTCCGCGATAAGACTGGTAGCCACGCCTGGCCACCGGGGTCACCTTAATATTTGTCTGCGAAACGCTTTCGAGATTGGCGCTGCCCACGCCTGCAAGAGTAGTGGCCGAAGCTGCGGAGGCAAAACCCACCGCCGCAACGGCGCAAAACGCTAATGCTTTCAGGAGACTTGTCGACATCAATGATCCTTTCGTGCCGCGCACCCCCCGCGTAAACATTATTTAGCCCATCGATTTCGGGCCGGCATTGATCAAGATCAAACGGCGATCCCCGCCCTGTCGTCGGCCATCGCTTTCCCTAAAGTCAGGTGATAGGAACTGCATCATCTAATCCGCTGCAAATCAGGGTCTCGCCCATGATCGTCACACTCGATCTCACCAGGCTGCTGAAGGACGGCAAGATCTCCCAGGGCGAGCATGACAGGCTCCTCAAGCTGGGCACCACTGCGGCGGGATCGCTAGTCTTCAACATTCTGATTGCTTTCGGCGTCATTGCCGTCGCCGCCGGCATTATCGTGCTGGTGCCCACCCCCTCGGCCGGCATCGTCATCGGCGGCAGCCTCCTGGGCGGCGGCCTTGCCGTCTACGCCGCCGGTCTAAAGTCGTGGGAGGTGCTCGCCAATATCTGCGTGCTGGTCGGCGCCCTGGTGCTGGGCGGTGGCGTGATCGTGCTCACTGAAGCCTCAATCACGGCGTTCCTCGCCATCACCGTCGGGTTTGCGCTGGTCGGCGCGATCACCGGCAGCGGGCTTCTGGTTTGCCTCGCCGTGCTGGCGCTCTCATCCGCCATCGGCGCGCGCACCGGCTATGAGCATGCCACCTATTTCCTCGGCATCCAGGAGCCAGCGCTCACCATCACCCTGTTCTCAGGCCTGGCGCTGGGGACATTCCTGGTCTCCAAGGCGCTGCCGGCGGCGCATGAACGGCTGGCCATCCTCACTGCCCGCACCAGCATTCTCCTGGTCAATTTCGGCTTCTGGATCGGCTCGTTGTGGGGCGATAGCATCGGGCATTCAGGCCTTCACATCTCGGAATATGTGTTCAGCGCGGTATGGACCGCCGGGCTCATAGCGCTTGCTGCCTGGGGGGCCTGGCGCGGACGGCTGTGGGTCATCAATGTGACGGCCGTGTTCGGCGCCATCCACTTCTATACCCAATGGTTCGAGCACCTTGGGGCCCAGCCGGCGAGCGTCCTCATCGCCGGTCTCATAGGCATTGCCATCGCACTGGGCCTGCGCCACCTTAACCGCAAGGCCGAGCCGGCCGCCGATTGATTGTCATCCCGCTGAAACGTGAAAGGACCCCAGTGTGAATTCCGGGTCCAAATGGCGCTCGATTGCGCTCCTCGTCCTCGCCGAATTCGGCGGCATGAGCCTGTGGTTCGTCTCCGCCGCCATCCTGCCCGACATGCTGGCCGAACACCCCATCACCCGCCTTGCCCAGGCGCTTCTGTCGAGCGGCGTTCAGGCGGGTTTCGTCGTCGGCGCGGTGGCCTCGGCGCTCTTCGGCATCGCCGATCGCTTCGATCCACGCCGCATCCTCATGGCCTCGATGCTCGCCGCCGCCATCGTCAATGCCGCCCTTCTCATCCTTCCCATCGGCGGCCCCGCGGCAATCGCGGCCCGCATCGCGACCGGCGTGCTGCTGGCAGGTGTCTATCCCGTCGGCATGAAGATCGCCGTGGGCTGGGGGCTGGAGGACCGCGGCTTCCTGGTGGGGCTGCTGATCGGTGCCCTGACGCTGGGCTCTGCCTCGCCGCATCTGGCAGCCCTCATGGGCGGCGCCGACTGGCGCATCGCCGTCATTGCCACCTCGCTCGCCGCTTTCATCAGCGGACTCCTCACGTTCGCCATCAACCTCGGCCCGCTGCATGCCCGCTCGCCGCGCTTCGATGTGCGGGCCATCACGCTGGCCTGGTCCGACCGGCGCATCCGCCTCGCCTATGCCGGCTATCTCGGCCACATGTGGGAGCTTTATGCCATGTGGGCGTGGATCGGCGTTGCTTCCGCGGCCGCCTACGGGGCCAGCATGCCGGAACCGCGTGCCCTCGGCCTCGCCAAGCTGACAGCCTTTCTCGCCATCGGTCTCGGCGGGCTTGCCAGCATCGTCGCCGGGCGCCTGGCCGACCGCATCGGCAAGGCCGAGATCACCATCATCGCCATGCTGGTGAGCGGCCTGAGCGCCTTGCTGACGGCCTGGACCTTTGGCGGTCCGGCCTGGGTGACGTTTGCCTTGATGTTGGTCTGGGGCACCGCCATCGTCCCCGATTCCGCCCAGTTCTCGGCCCTGGTGGCGGATGCCTCGCCGCCCGCGCTTGCCGGCAGCCTGATGAGCCTGCAGACGGCGTTGGGCTTCACCCTCACCATCTTCACGGTGCAGTTCACGCCACTTGCCGCCACGGCCCTGGGCTGGCCCGCGGTCATAGCCGTCATGGCGCTCGGCCCAGCCTACGGGGTCTGGGCCATGCTGCGCCTCAAGGCGATGACGGCATAGAGATCAGCAGCGCGTTGCGGTGATCAAGGCGCCGTCGTCGGTGAGCTCCACGATGAGGTCGAACCCGGCTTCGCCGGCCAGCCGCTTCATGTAATAGGGTTGCACCAGCCGCGCATCCATTTCGTCCAGCGGCAGCGAGCCGTCGAGCACCTGGGCGAGATTTTCGGCGATGCGGGCATTGTCGCCGCGCGCCCGGGCGTTGAGCCTGGCGCCGTCGACACTCACCTCAACCACCCCGCCGCGCGGAATGGTGCCCATTGCCACCAGCATCATGTTCAAGAGCAGCTTGACCTCGAGCTTGGGGCGGGTTTCGCGCGGCGCCTGCCAATCGAGCTTCACCTTCTCCTCGCCCACGAACATGCGCGCGATGTCGCCGGCCTCACCAAGATCGATGTTCGAGCCCTGCGAGCCGGAAGCGCCATAGGCGAGGCGGCAGAACTGCAGCTTGGCCGAGGCCTGGCGGGCCGACCTGCGCACCAGGTCGAGCGCAATTTCGCGCATCGCCTCGTCCTCCTCATCCTCCAGCACCTCCAGGCCGTTGGCGACGGCCCCCACCGGCGAGATGACGTCGTGGCACACGCGGCTGCATAGAAGCGCCGCCAGATCGATGTCGCTCAGCTCAACCATGCGTACCGGCCCCCTGACCTTTTCGAGACTGCCTTCAACAGGCGCACAAGCCATAGCCGAGCGCACGCAGGCTTCTCAAGCAGTTGCACGCATTCGTCGATAAATCGTTGCCGCAACTCGATTTTACCTTGAACTCGAGGCACGCACCGATTAGGCCAAGGACGCTTCGCTGGCGGCAGAGCCCTGTTTGCCGGCGATTCGCGCACCTGGCCCGCCCGCATCCTGCACAGATTCCAGAGCCTTGAGATGACCGATCCGCACAGCCTTTTGTCCGATGCCCGCCTTGCGCCGATGATCGCCCTGGCAGGCAAAGCCGGCGATGCCATCATGGCCATTTACGCAAAAGCCTTCGGGCACGAGCTGAAGGACGACAAATCGCCCGTGACCGAGGCCGACATCGCCGCCGAGGCGATCATCCTCGCAGGGCTTGCCCAAGCCGATCCCGCAACGCCCGTCATCTCCGAGGAAGCCGCTGCCGCCGGCCGCATCCCGGATGTCGGCGGCACCTTCTATCTGGTCGACCCGCTCGACGGCACGCGCGAATTCATCGGCCGCAACGGCGAGTTCACCGTCAACATCGCCCTCATCGAGGATGGCCGACCCGCGCTCGGCGTAGTCTATGCACCGGCCCGCGAGCGCATCTATTGCGGCAAGCGCGGCCTCGGCGCAGCC
The DNA here is from genome assembly GCA_963770075.1 of uncultured Alphaproteobacteria bacterium. Lineage (GTDB taxonomy): Bacteria > Pseudomonadota > Alphaproteobacteria > Rhizobiales > Aestuariivirgaceae > CAVVDT01. Next base: position 64,748 of record CAVYOQ010000026.1, on the reverse strand, counting down.
ATGGCCAAAGCCGGCTCGTCGGCCGCGCTTTCGACTGCCCAATGGCGCTCTATCGCGGTGAACGCCAGGACTGAAGGCGGCTGGCGCGTCGTCGCCTCGCGCTCGCATCGCGACGAGCGCACCGAGGCGTTCATCGCCGGCCTCGGCGAATCGATGATCGTGGCGGCCGGCTCGTCGCTGAAATTCTGCCTGGTGGCTGCGGGCGAGGCCGATGTCTATCCCCGCTTCGGCCGCACCATGGAATGGGACACCGCTGCCGGCCAGGCGGTGCTGGAAGCCGCCGGCGGCGCCGTCGTGACCGAGGATGCGGTCCCCCTCACCTACGGCAAGCGCCAGCGCGGCCTCGACAACCCGGCCTTTATCGCCGGCGGCCCCGGGGTTGGGGAAATCGTTAAGGCGTTGCTAACAAAACCGCGCTAATTTTCTTGGAAATGCCCTCATTGCGGCCGCAACTCCGCCATGCGGCAAAGGCAGCTTGGGCGGCAGGCGGCCGATCGTGGCCGCAGTGCAGGCATTCGTCAGTCAGTTCGAGGAACGCCACCCATGACCAAGATATTCTCCCGTCCCGCCCTCACCGCCAGCGCCGTGGCACTGGCGCTTGCCGCTTCTTCCGTCATCGCCCCGGTTGAGCCCTCTTTCGCCGCGCGCAGCGAGACCGCCGCGCCCGCCGCCCAGAACGAGGCCACCACCTTTTCCGCCGGCGAAATCGCCGCTGCCGGGCATCACTTCTTCGGCGAGACCACCAAGGGCCTGGCGCAGGCGGTGGAGTACGTGTTTTCGCACGCCGGCCGACCCTCGGGCTACATCATCGGCGAGGAGGCCGCCGGCGCCTTCTTCGGCGGTCTGCGTTATGGCGAAGGCACGCTTTACTTGAAGAATGGCGCCCGCAAGAAGGTCTATTGGCAGGGCCCCTCGGTCGGCTTCGACTTCGGCGGCGACGGCGCCCGCACCCTAGTCCTTGTCTACAATATCACCTCGCCGGGCGAGATTTTCGACCGCTTCGTCGGCGTCGAGGGCTCGGCCTATGTGGTCGGCGGGCTGGGCATCAACTTCCAGTCCAACGAGCGCTTGAAGCTTGCCCCCATCCGCACCGGCGTCGGGGCGCGGCTGGGCGCCAATGTGGGCTACCTCAAATACACCGCCCGCCCCACCTGGAACCCGTTCTGAGGCAACCGCCGGCCCCAAAAGGGGCTGCTGAAGCCGGCACGAAAGGGCTCCACCAGGGTAAGGCGCCTTGGCACGGCGAGACATCGCCCGCTGGCTTTCGTGCGATTTCGCGGCATCTGCGCGCATGATGGCCATCGCCTTGCCGCAAAGGACTTGTTATCCTTAAAGACGTCCCCATCTGGGATGCGGCCCGTCGGCCGCTAGTGACTTCTCGCGACATGGCTGCAGACTTGCAGCCACTGAAGCAGGAGACGCGGTTGTAAGGCGTAAGAGGGTTCGTCATGTCTCAGACTGAGACAATCATGTATGTGGCGCTGGGGTTTGTCCTCGCCACGCTGGTTGCGTTGTTTATCGGCCGCGCCATGTGGGCCGTGGCCCTCAGGGCCAGCAAGCGGCGTGGCGAGCGCCAGCACCCGTCCGATCTGGCCCGCGCCCATGCCGATCGCGATCAGCTCCGCGCCGAATATGCCATGCTGTCGCGCAAGCTCGAACTGCGCCTGGGTGACCTCAAGACCCGCCTGGCCGAACAGTCGGCCGAGGTCTCGCGCAACCGCAACCGCATCGAGCATCTGGTGGCCGAGGTCGAGGCCCGCGACGCCGCGCTTGCCGCCGCCGTCGCCGATCTGGACGATGCCAAGGCGCAGGTCGAGCCGCTGGAAGTCGAACTGGCGCACCGCACCCAGAGCCTGCAGAAGCTCAAGGATCAGGTGCGAGACCGCGACGACACCGTCACTGCGCTGCATCAGGAACTGGCCGATGCCCATCACCTCATCGCCCAGCGTGAGCGCCAAATCGAGGCTCAGCGCGCCCAACCGGCGGCTCCCGCCGTCAGGCCCAGGGGTGAAGAAGCCGAAGCGGCTTCCGCCTATGAGCGCCTCAGCCGCCGCATCGAGGAATTGAACTTCCTGTCGCAGCGCATCGAGTTCTCAACGCGAAGACCTCACCCGCGAGCACGAGGCGCTAAAGGCCCTCAAGACCGACATCACCCTGCCGTCGAAGCCGCGCCGTGGCCGCAAGACCGGCGCTGAAGGCAAGAAGAGCACGTCCACGCCAGCCGCCGCCGAAGCCTCCGAAGCCGCCGAGGCGAGCCAAGATGAAACCGCCGAGCGGCTGGAGATGGAGATCGAACTGGCCGAGCGCGAGACCGAAGGCCTCAGCCGCGAGCTGGCCGACCTCGACCGGCTGTGGAACGAACGCTTGGCGAGCCTCGACGAGGCGCCCCTGAAGAGGGCCGCCCGCGCCGCCGGCGAACCGGCCCCGCAACCCGAGGCCAGGGCATTGTCGCCCGAAGACAGCCGCCCGACCGGCGACGACGGTACCAACGTCATCTCGTTGGCCACCCGCATCCGGGCGCTGCAGAAGACGTTCGGGGAATAACGCACCGCACCACACGGGCCGCGGAATGGCCTGCCCTCCTTTCAGCAGAACATTGCGTGCGATGGGCCAATCGGCTTCCGCCTGGCGCAAGAGCGTCGTGCTCTACGACCAGACCCATCACATGGACGAACTGATCATCGAAGGGCCGGATGCCGCCGCCTTCCTCGACCATGCCGGCATCAACAACTTTGCCAATTTCGATCTCAACCGCGCCAAGCACTTCGTGCCCGTGGCGCCCGGTGTGCCGCTGGGCACCATATTCGCCAGTGTGATACCCTTCTGGATCACCATGCTGGTGGCGCTGGCCATCCTTGTCGCTTTCCCGCAGATTTCCCTTTTCCTGCCCGATACGATGATCAAGTGAGGAACCGCCATGTCCGAACCCTGCTTCGATATTGCCCATCTGGCGCATGTGGAGGTGCTGACCGACAAGTTCGATGACAGCCTCGACTTCTTCACCCGGGTCTACGGGCTAAAACTCGCCGGCCACGACGAGACCAGCGCCTACCTGCGGGCCTGGGACGAATACGAGTTCCATTCGCTGAAGCTCACGCGCCATGAGACCACCGGCGTCGGCCACATCGCCTACCGCGCAACGAGCGCCGTGGCGCTGGAGCGGCGCGTCAAGGCCATCGAGGCCTCCGGCTACAAGGTCCATGGCTGGATGGCAGGCGACCTCGGCCACGGGCCCGCCTTCCGCTTCGAAAGCCCGTTCGGCCATCAGTTTGAAATTTATTGGGAGACCCGGCGCTTCGAGCCTAAGGAGAACGACGGCCCGGCGCTAAAGAACTATGCCAGCCGCTTCCATGCCCAGGGTGCCTGCCCGCGCCGCATCGACCACGTGAACCTTTTAGGCGAGGATGTCGCCGAGTTCCGCGATTTCGCGGTCGCCTGTCTCGGCACCCGCGTCAGCGAGTTCATTCAGCTCGACAACGGACGCCTCGGCGGCTGCTGGTTCACCGTCAACAACAAGACCTACGACCTCGTCTGCACCGAAGAGCGCGGCAAGGGCCACGGCCGGCTGCACCATGTCACCTACGCCACTGACCAGCGTGAGGACATCCTGCGCGCCGCCGACATCTTTCTGGAAAACGGCGTCCACATCGAGACCGGCCCGCACAAGCACGCCATCCAGGGCTCGTTCTTCCTCTATGTATGGGAGCCCGCCGGCAACCGCGTCGAACTGGCCAACGCCGGCGCCCGCCTGCTGCTGCAACCCGACTGGCAGCCGGTGGTATGGACCGAGGCCGACCGCAAAAAGGGCCAGGCCTGGGGCCTCAAGACCATAGAAAGCTTTCACACCCACGGCACCCCGCCCGTCGGCGAGGAGAGCAAATAGACCAGCACGCTAGCGGCGTCCGCGCGCTGAAGAAGACGATCGCGGAGTAGCCCGGATGGAGCGAAGCGCAATCCGGGATCTACCCACATCGGAGACCAAGACCCCGATTGCGCTTCGCTCCATCCGGTCTAGACTAGTGCACTAACTCATTCGGAAGGTACAGGCAGCTGGTTGAGTTTGGCGAGTATCGTATTGGCAGGTTTGGTCCAGACGAAGGGCTGTGGGTCATCGTTGTGCTCATCGATGTAGCGGTTGATGGCGGCTTGCAGGTCCACGATCGAGGTGAAGACGCCGCGCTTGAGGCGCCGCCTGGACAGCACGGAGAAGAAGTTCTCCACGGCATTGAGCCAGGAGGCCGACGTCGGCGTGAAGTGGAACACCCATCTCGGGTGGCGCGCGAGCCAGGCGCGGACCTTGGGATGCTTGTGGGTGGCGTAGTTGTCGGCGATGGCGTGGATGATCTTGCCCGGCGGAGTGGCGCGCTCGACGGCGTTGAGGAAGCGGATGAACTCCTGATGGGTGTGCTTTTGCATGCAGCGGCCGAGCACGGTGCCGTCGAGGACGTTCAGCGCGGCGAACAGCGTGGTCGTGCCGTGGCGCTTATAGTCATGGGTCATGGTGCCGCACTTGCCAGGCTTGAGCGGCAGGCCGGGCTGGGTGCGGTCGAGGGCCTGGATCTGCGACTTCTCGTCGATCGACAGCACAATCGAATGGGCCGGCGGGTGCATGTAGAGGCCGACGACATCCTCGACCTTCTTGGCGAAGGCGGGATCGTTGGAACGTTTGAAGGTGCGCGCAGTCGGATCGAGGAAGGGCGTCTCCGGATCACTAACATAGAAGATCACGACCTTCATGGGATCAGAAGCACGGTTGTAACCGATCATTTTCGTGTTGGGCGGCTCCACCATGGCTTCACCCGCCTTGATGGTCACCGGTTCCTTGCCCTCCATCTCCAGCGTGAAGGCACCTTCGAGAATATAGACAGTCACCGGAAAACGATGGGTGTGGAAGGGCGTCTTGCTGCCCGGTTTGATTGTGGCCGTGAGGACGCGAACTTCCTGTAATTTGCCGCCCGGCATGCCCTCAACAGCTTCGCGGAGAAGGAGTTCCGGCTTGGCGATTTCCATTTCGTCGGCAACGGCGCTTTCGATCAACCCGAATGCCATGAACAGACAGGAAGCAATCAAGATTCTGCGCATTGGTCGCCGCCCTTTGGTTGCGTTGTTTCTGGATCTGAACGTTATGGTTGCGGAACGATAGCGCTGTGACATCCGCCAGATGTATCAGCTATTTGCATCACTTCCTAGGCGCTTCCGAACGGTTCCCATCCATACCTCCCTGGCCTTGCTTCGATCTCTGAATTTCGATGGCTTCAAGAAAAAGCCGCTAAACCCCAAATCTGTTGTTGTTGGACCTTGGCGCTCAGTAAGCGACGTTGGATTTAAGTTTTCTTGCAGATACTGACAAATAAACCCGACTAGTGTAATGGAAGCGACCCGCACCGTGGTCCAGAGACGGGTAGCAATTCGAAAGTTCACTTAATCCAGTTTTGCCCGGTCTGGAAAACAGGCAGTAGGTCATAGGTCGAAGCATAACTCTACAACACCGTGTCTTGAGGATTTACTTGCTATCGCTCCAACCGCAAAAGGCAAGCGAACCATGGAATTTGGGGCACCGTTTCCACAGCGCACCATTTTAAGCTATTGATATTGAGTGTGTTTTCGCAGCGCAAACTGCTTGGCGCCCCCTAGGGGACTCGAACCCCTGTTTCTGCCGTGAGAGGGCAGCGTCCTGGGCCACTAGACGAAGGGGGCGGCGCCGATGTGCGCGACCGCGCCGGAGCAAAGCCAGCGCGCGCAGCGCTTCCTATAGTGGCGGCAGGCCGCGAGCGCAAGGGGAAGGTTGAGGGCGCTCACTTCGCTGCCGGCGCGAGCTTCACCCGGCCGAGCACCTGCCCCTTCTTCACATCGACGATCACCACTTCCCCGCCTTGGGGCGAGGCGATGTCGACGGCCAGACGGTCGCCGTCGAGGCGGCTGCCGGTGACGGTCGCGCCCGCCGGTACCGCTACTTCAAGATCGCCAAAGCCGGCCGCGATCGTCTTGCCGCCGCGCTCGGCCTTCATCATGATGGCCGCCACCAGCGCCACAGCGCCGATGACGATGAGCACGCCCATGATATAAACGGCCGCCTTGATGGCCCGCACATTGCGGGCGCTCCAGCCGCCGCCGGCAGTGTCGCCCTCGCCTTCGAAGGATTGCCTGTTGTCCATGCCCTCGCCTCACCCTTCCACCTTGCGCCTCATCGTGCCGGCCGATGCCGCACCGGAGCGGCTCGACCGGCTCCTCGCGCAGAACTTTGCTGAGGTGAGCCGAGCCCGCTTTCAGGCCCTCATCGCCGCGGGCGCCGTCAGCGTGGGCGGGCGGACGATACTGGAGGCCCGCCACCGGGTCAAACCGGGCGCGGAAGTGATCGTCGCAATCCCCGAGCCGGTCGCTGCCGAGCCCGCCGGCGAGGCCATGGACCTGGCGGTGCTCCACGAGGACGACGCCCTCATCGTCATCGACAAGCCGGCGGGCCTGGTGGTGCATCCCGGCGCCGGCAACCGCTCCGGCACCCTGGTCAACGCCCTTATCGCCCATTGCGGCGAGAGCCTGAGAGGCGTTGGCGGGGTTAAACGTCCGGGCATCGTCCACCGCCTCGACAAGGAGACCTCCGGCGTGCTGGTGGTGGCGAAGACGGAATTGGCGCTCAAGGGCTTGCAGGCCCAATTTGCCGCCCACGGCCGCGACGGGCTGCTCATGCGCGCCTATCTCGCCTTCGTATGGGGCCGGCCGGCGCGGGCGCAAGGCGTGATCGATGCTCCCATCGGGCGCCACCCGCAGCATCGCACCAAGATGGCGGTGCGGCCGCGCGACGGACGCACCGCCGTCACCCGCTACCGGGTGATCGAGAGTTTTCCCGCAAATGCCGAAGGCGCCGCGGCCAGCCTCGTGCGCTGCGAGCTGGAGACCGGCCGCACCCACCAGATCCGTGTCCATTTCGCCCATATCGGCCATCCCCTGCTCGGCGATGCCACCTATGGGCAGGGTTTCAAGACCGCCGCCAACCGCCTCGATGAGGACGCGCAGGCCGCCTTGACCGCGCTCGGCCGTCAGGCGCTGCACGCGGCGGAACTGGGCTTCCGCCATCCCGTCACCGGCGAGGATATGCGCTTTTCTTCCCCCCTACCCGCCGATCTCCAGCGCCTCTGTGATGCACTGCACAAAATGATGTTAACGTAAGCATCATGCGATTGTGAGTGATTGTTAAGGGGACTTTTGCGCATTTTTGGGGTAAAAGAGAACGAACAGCGTACCCATATCCATTGGGTTTGTGCGGTGCGGAATGGAACGATCGTTCCCGCCGCCACGATCCGGGAGACATTAATGGCCAAGACAGCCGTTCAGAACCTGCCATCGATTGCCGCCGGCGAAGGCGGCCTCAACCGCTATCTCGCCGAGATTCGCCGCTTTCCCATGCTGCGGCCGGACGAGGAATATACCCTCGCCAAGCATTGGCGCGAGGACGGCGACCGCGAGGCGGCCCACCGTCTGGTGACCAGCCATCTGCGCCTCGTCGCCAAGATCGCCATGGGCTATCGCGGCTATGGCCTGCCCATTTCCGAGATCATCTCGGAGGGCAATGTCGGCCTCATGCAGGCGGTCAAGCGTTTCGAGCCGGAGCGGGGTTTTCGCCTTGCCACCTATGCCATGTGGTGGATCAAGGCCTCGATCCAGGAGTTCATCCTGCGCTCGTGGTCGCTGGTGAAGATGGGCACCACCGCCAGCCAGAAGAAACTGTTCTTCAACCTGCGCAAGGTGAAGGGCCAGATCCAGGCACTGGAGGAAGGCGATCTGCGGCCCGACCAGGTAAGCGAGATCGCCACCCGCCTCGGTGTGCCGGAAGAAGACGTCATCTCCATGAACCGCCGCCTGTCGGGCGATGCCTCGCTCAATTCGCCAGTGAGGGCCGATTCCGAAGGCGAATGGCAGGACTGGCTGGTCGATGACAGCGAGAGCCAGGAAACCACGCTTGCCGAATCCGAGGAGATCGAACAGCGCAGGGGCCTCCTCCATAACGCCATGGACAAGCTCAACGAGCGTGAGCGCCGGGTGTTCGAGGCTCGCCGTTTGGCCGAGGACCCGCTGACGCTGGAAGACCTGTCGCAGGAATTCGGCGTCTCGCGTGAGCGTATCCGCCAGATCGAGGTGCGCGCGTTTGAAAAGGTGCAAAAGGCGGTCCGCACCGCCGCGCGCGAAGCCGGCACCGGCGCCGACTGACAAGCAAGCGGGCTCATGCTAGAAAGGCTCCCGTCTGAACGGGAGCCCTTCCATGCCGCATCTGAGTGAAACCCAAAGGGACGCCTTCTGGCGCGACGGCTGGCTGTTGGTCGAGGACGCGGTCGACGCCGAACTCCTGGCCGATTTGCGCCGCGACTTCGCGGCCTGGGTCGAGGAAAGCCGCGAGCGCATCGCTCCATGGGGCGAGACGGTTGACCAGCGCCCGCGCTTCGATCTGGAGCGCAAGAGCCATTCGGCCGACCATCCCGCGCTCAGGCGGGTGAACTCGCCCACCGAGGTCTCCGAGGCCTACAGGCGCGCCATGGCTTCATCGAGGATGACTGAGATTGTGGCCGAGTTGATCGGGCCGAACGTGAAATTCCATCACTCCAAGATCAATTCCAAGCTCCCTGGCGCAGCGACCGAGGTGAAGTGGCACCAGGATTTTCCCTTCACCCCCCATTCCAACGACGACATCATCACCGCCCTCCTCTTCGTCGACGAGGTGACGGCCGACAACGGCCCGCTGGAGATCGTGCCCGGCAGCCATCTGGGTCCCATCCACTCCTTGTGGAAGGACGACACGTTTGCCGCCGCGGTGGCCGACGAGGTGGCCGCCGAAAGCCAGAAGAAGGCGGTGCGCTGCCTCGGGCCGGCGGGCGCCTGCTGCTTCATGCACACCCGCCTGCTGCACGGCTCGGCCCCCAACCGTACCGGGCAGCCGCGCACCCTGTTCATTTCCGTCTACAGCTCCGAGGACGCCGTGCCCCTGTCGCCCAACCCGGTGCCGAGCAGCAGCGAAGGCCTCATTGTCGCCGGCCGCCGCACCGGCGCAGTGCGCAGCGTTCCCTTCGATTTGAGACTGCCGCAGCTTCCCTCCACCGCCTCCTTCTTCGACCAGCAGGACACCGCAGCCGCGCCCCCCAAGGACTACACCTTTTAAGCCTGGCCGCTGCCGGAGAGTCGAATTGCGCCGGCTGCGGTAAGCTCCGGTAGACCAAGAGCCATCGTTTACGCCCGGCTCTGCACACTCTTTACCTATTTTAAGTTGCTTTTGGACAGAATGCCCGCAAAGGTAGTTGGTGATTATGGCGAGCGGGCGGACATTCCTTTCAAGATCGTGGCCTTCGGCACTGCCGTTGCTGCTGGCGGTGCTTGTCGGCTTCGTGATCGGTGAGATGGTGGCCGGCATCGAACATCACGCCGACAGCCTTGGTTCGCCTGCCTTGGCGGCAGCTCTCGCCCTCTTCAGCCTCGCGGTGCCAGCGCTGCTGGCAGGGCTTGCCTGGCGAGCCAGGCGCATCGAACCGAACAAGAGCCGACTGGCGAACCTGTCGCACCTCGATGCGCTCACCGGCATACCCCATCGCAGCGCCTTCATTGACCGGCTCGACCGGCTGGCGCGCCTGGATGAGGCGGTCGAGGCGGGCCTTGCCGTCATGTTCATCGACATCTGGCGATTTTCCGAGATCAACCGCGACTGGGGCACCGAGGCCGCCGACCATGTCCTGCGTGTGATCGCCGACCGGCTGAAAATGTCCGGCCGAACCGCCGGCTTGCTGGCGCGCCTGGGCGGCGACCAGTTCGCCCTGCTCCTCGAAGACGGCGACGCCGAGGCCGGCACAGCGCGCGCCGAGCGCACGCTCGACCTCATTCGCCAGCCCATTGCCTGGCAGCAGACGAGCCTGCGCGTGTCGGCCAATATCGGGCTGGCACTGGCGCCGGACCACGGCCGCGACCGCTCCACCCTGATGAAGCACGCCGACCTTGCCCTGCAGCACGCCAAGGCCCTGGGCGGCGACCGCATCACGATGTTCAGCCCGGAATCGGGCAGGCACTTCGAGGCCCACCGGGCGCTGGAACGGCTGGTACTGGAGGCCGTCGAGGAGGAAGCATTCGAGCTCCACTACCAGCCCGTCATCGACATGCGCACCAATCATATCGCCGGCATGGAGGCGCTGTTGCGCCTCGCCGGCAAGGACGGCCGCAACATCTCGCCGGCCGACTTCGTGCCGGTGCTGGAGCACACCGGCAAGATCGACCAGGTGGGCCGCTGGATCATCGCGCGGGCCACGGCGTTCGCCCGTCACTGGCCGGAAGGCGTCAAGGTGGCGGTCAACCTGTCACCGCTGCAATTCGGTTCCGGCGATCTGCCTGACGATGTGGCGATGATCCTCGACCAGACCGGCTGCCCCGCAAGCCGGCTGGAGCTGGAGGTGACGGAGAACCTGGTGCTCGACCGATCCGAGCACGTGCGCCAGCAGCTCGCGCGCCTGCAGCGCATGGGGCTGTCCATCGTGCTCGACGACTTCGGCACCGGCTATTCGAGCCTCAGCTACCTGTGCCAGTTCTCATTCGACAAGATCAAGATCGACCAGGAATTCATCCGCAACGCCGGCCGCTCGCCACGCGCCCACGGCATTCTGCGCACCATAGCCGCGCTGGCCCGCCGCTTCGACCTGGAGGTGACGGCCGAAGGGGTGGAGACGACGGCCCATGCCGAACTGGTGCGCAGCCTGCGCTTTTCCTATGCCCAGGGCTTCTTGTTCAGCCGCCCGGTGCCGGAGGCCGAAGTCGCCGATCTGTTCATGCGCGACTATGCCCGCCAGGTCGCCGAGGAGGTACGCAAGCTCCCCTCGCGCCGCCCGCGCCTGGTGGTGGTGGGCAAATAGTCACGCCTCCAGCCGGTCCCAGTACCATTTGGCGAGCTTTTCCCACACGACATCCTTTTCCATCACGTCCTCGATGCCGTGATTGAGGTCGGGATTGTCGTTGACCTCGATGACGAAGACACCGTCCGGCGTCTGCTTGAGATCGACGCCGTAAAGGCTGTCGCCCATCAACCGCGCCGCCTTCACCGCCGTCTCCACCACCCCGAGGGGCACATCGGTGAGCGACACGGTGGTGAAGCGGCCCTCATCGGGCGCCTTGCCCGCTTCGTGGCGCACGATCTGCCAGTGGTGCTTGACCATGTGATACTTGCAGGCAAACAGCGCCTCGCCGTCGAGAACTCCGATGCGCCAGTCGAAGGCGGTGGGCAGGAACTGCTGGGCGATGAGGAGATCGGATTCATCCAGCAGGCTCTTCAGCCGCGCCTTGAGCGTAGCGCCATCCTCGCATTTGAACACGCCGCGACTGAACGATCCGTCGGGGATTTTCAGCACCACGGGCCAGCCGACCTGATCGCCCAAGCCCTCGGCATCCTTGAGCCCCTGCACCACCACCGTCTTCGGCGTCGGCACGCCTGCCGCCGACAGCCGTTCGGCCAGATAGACCTTGTTGGTGCAGCGGATCATAGACTGCGGGTCGTCGATGACCGGCATGCCCTCCTGCTGGGCGCGGCGGGCGAAGCGATAGGTGAAATTGTCGATCTTGGTGGTGGCACGGATGAACAGCGCATCGTATTCCGCCAGCCGGTCGAGATCGCCCTTGTGGATCGGCTCCACCTCGATGCTCATGCGCTGGGCGATGCGCGCGAAATGTTTCAGGCTCGCCTGGGTCGAGGGTGCCAGTTCCTCGTCCGGGTCGATGAGCACGGCGAGGGTGTACTTGGCCGGCACCCGCGCTTTGGGATCCCGCCAGGTGCCGCGCGTGTGCTGGGTCATGGCCTCGAGGAAGAAGCCGCGTTCCTCGCCCGAGAGCGCATTGATGCCCACCGCCGAGATACGGTCGATCTGGCGCCGCCCGTCGCTCATGCCGGCAACCCGCACGATGGGCACCCGGAACCAGTCGAACAAGAGCCGCGCAAACGGCGACAGGCCCGCGATCTGCGACTGGCCGAAGCAGATGAGGAGCTTCATTGGTCCCGCCGGCAGCGCATCGCCCGCCTTGGCGAGGCAGCGGTTGAGAGCTTCCTGCAATTCCGGCAAGGCGCGGTCATAGAGCGTCTTGCGCGACAGTTCCGCGATCACCTCGACGCTAGGGATGACGCGATGCCCACGCGCTTCGGCCAGGAGCGAGCAATAATAGCCGCCGCCCTGATAGCCGTAGGAACGGGCAAGGTTGATGATGTTGGGCTTGGTGTTGCCGAAAAGCTGCGGCCGCGACAGGTAGTCCCTGGTGGTCATGACCTTGTGCGGGGTATCGGCATTGGACAGGTCACGGTCGGAATCGACCAGAATGAGCCAACTCATGAAGCAGAGCCTGCCTCTACCAAGATTGCCGCCCTCAGGCGCGAACGGCCATAGGCGGCGATGCTGTCGAATTCATCCATCGGAATAGCGAGTCCAGCCTTGCCCAGCGGAGCCTCATGCTCATCGGAATCCACGAAGGGATCGTGGGCGAATATATAGTCCTGATCGTGGTCGTAAACCACGATCCAGTGCGGAATGCGGTCGCGGTACATGCGCCAGGTGGAGATGAGCACGATGGCGACGGCGCCACGGTCGAGCGCGGCCAGGAGAACATCGAGGCCGAGCGCAGCTTCGATGACGGGGATGCCTGCCGCGGCGGCCTCGTCGCGGAAGTCGGCCTGCACCTCGGCCATGATCTCGCGTGCCTTCTCGTTGCGCTGTCCCTCGACGAAGAATGGCGGCGGCTGGCTCGCATGCACGGCCACCTTGCGCCCGCGCCGCGCCAGCGCCAGCGCCAGCCCCATGGGCTCGCAGCCGCCAGGCGCCGAGATCAGATAGATGCTGGTCGCCTCGCGCCAAAGCCGCAGTTCGAGCCGGCGGCTGAACGGTTCCGCCTCGCCCGTCGCCGCCAGCGCCATCATGATCGCCGCAGGTCCGCAGGTGAAATCGGTCGTCTGGGTGTAATAGGGCACATCGCGCGCGGTGGCCGGCGCATGGCCGATGAGCGATTTCTCCACCCGCAGGGCATCGGCATGGTCCTCGTAATAGTCGAGATAGCGCCCGAAACGCTTGTACCCACGCCGCTCGTAGAGCGCGATGGCAGGCGCATTGTCGAAGCGCACCTCGAGGCGCACGAACAGTTCGCCGTGCTGGCGCGCCGCCGCCTCGGCTGCTTCCATCAGCGCATCGCCGAGGCCGGTCCCCCGCGCCTGAGACGCCACCGCGATGGAATAGACCCGCGCCACCGAGGTGGTGCGCCGGTAGAGCACCAGCACATAACCGGCAAGGCCGCTTGCACCATTGCCCACCAGCAACTCGGCCGAGGTCGAGGCGATGAAGCGGGAGAAGCTGCGACGGCTGATGCGGTCGGCATCGAAGGCTGCGTTTTCCAGCGCCACCAGCGCCTCGGCATCGCTCGCCATTGCCTTGCGGATCGTCGGCAGGGGCTTTTCGGCACCCATGTTAGTTGCCTTGTCAGTCGGCGAAGGGATCGCGCATGAGGATGGTGTCGTCGCGCTCGGGGCTGGTCGACAGGAGCGCCACCGGACATTCTATCAGCTCTTCGATCTGGCGCACATATTTCACCGCCTGGGCCGGCAGATCGGCCCATGAGCGGGCACCGGCGGTCGAGTCTTGCCAACCCTCGAATGTGGCATAGACCGGCTCGATGCGCCCTTGCGCGTTCTGCCCCGCCGGCAGCCGCCCGATCGCCTCGCCGTCGAGCCGGTAGCCGGTGCACACATTGATCTCTTCCAGCCCGTCGAGCACGTCGAGCTTGGTGAGGGCAATGCCATCGATGCCCGCCGTCTTGATCGCCTGGCGCACCATGACGGCATCGAACCAGCCGCAGCGGCGCTTTCTGCCAGTGACAGTGCCGAACTCGCGCCCGCGCTCGCCGATCACCTCGCCGATGGCGTTCGCCTGCTCGGTCGGGAACGGCCCCGAGCCGACGCGGGTGGTATAGGCCTTGGCGATGCCGAGCACATAGCCGAGCGCCCCCGGCCCGATGCCGGACCCGGTTGCCGCCTGCGCCGCCACCGTGTTGGAGGAGGTGACGAACGGATAGGTGCCGTGGTCGATGTCGAGCATGATCCCTTGCGCGCCTTCGAACAGGATGCGCTTACCCGCCCGCCGCGCCTGGTCGAGAAGTTCCCATACGGTGTCCATGTAGGTGAGGATACGCGGGGCCACCTCGCAAAGCTGCTGATAGAGCGCCCCCGCTTCCACCTCCGGCGCGCCGAGGCCGCGGCGGATGGCGTTGTGATGAGTGAGCAGCCGGTCGATCTTGGCGCCCAGGGTGGCGAGGTTCTTGAGATCATAGACGCGGATGGCACGGCGGCCGACCTTGTCCTCGTAGGCAGGCCCGATGCCGCGCCCGGTCGTGCCGATCTTGCCGGCGCCGGCGGCCGCCTCGCGCATGGTGTCGAGTTCGCGGTGCAGCGGCAGGATGAGGGTGGCGTTTTCAGCGATGCGCAGGTTGTCGCGGGAAATCGTGAGCCCCTGCCCGGTGAGCTTTGCGATCTCCTCGACCAGCGCCCACGGGTCGATGACCACGCCATTGCCGATCACCGAAAGCTTGCCCGGCCTGACGATCCCCGAGGGTAAGAGCGACAGCTTGTAGGTGGTCTGGTCGATCACCAGCGTATGGCCGGCATTGTGGCCGCCCTGGAAGCGCACCACCACATCGGCGCGCGCCGACAGCCAGTCGACGATCTTGCCCTTGCCCTCGTCGCCCCACTGGGCGCCGACCACCACCACATTGGCCATAAGCTACCGTTCCTCGTCGCAAACAAAGCAAACGGCCCCGGGGGCTGTTCCTGCCGGGGCCGTTGAGAGTGTTTACAGCATCATTGCGGGGTTGAAAAGCAAAAGGGGCAGCCCCTCACTGGATCGGCGGCAGCACCATCTTCTTGGGCCAGGAGACACGGTAGCCAAAATTGATGCTGTCGGAGGCACCCGGCTTCAGATCGCGGGTCCACGCCATGATGCCGCGCTTCTTGTCTACATTGCGCTCATCGGGCGCGGTCATGCCGGACAGCAGCTCCACATTGATGTCCTCGTGGGTGGAATAGGGCATGCGGTCGATGAGGCGCACCTTGATGGCGCGGTCATGCAGGTTGGTGATCTTGGTGGAATAGGCACGCTCTTCCACATTGTCGGTGGAGATGATGCCGGTCTCGCCCGACTTGCGGATGGTTTCGTCGCGCTTGACCTTCACCTTGTCGTCGAGGCCGAAGCCCAGCGCGTGCTCCTCGCCGGGATTGATGAGCGGCAAATGCCCGCGCCCCAGAAACACCCCGTCGCGATAGATCATCACCGTGCCCGGCAGTGTCGGGGCATCGCCGGTGAGGGTAAACTTCGCCGTGAGATAGGCGCCCGGGTCGAGCCGTGGCACCGCGATCGCTTCCAGACCGGCAGCCATCGTGAGCGAGGTGATGCGCACGCCCTTGGCCTCGCCGGCATTGCCGATGCTCTGGCGCCCGGCGATCTTGTAGAGCGCCTCGAAGCCTGCCGTATCGATCTGCGCTTCTTGCTCACGCGCCATGTCCGTCGCCTTTGCCAGTTCGTTGAGCGCGGACGGCGCGGGGGCCGCCCTCTGCAACACGGAGCCGGCTTGCCTCTCGGCCATAGGCAATAGCGGCGACAGGGGCTCGGGCGGCAGGACCGGGGCCTGGGTGGCGCCGGTGATGCGCGCGGTGGAGAGCGTCAGCGCCACGTTGGCCCACGGCTCGCCGCTACGCTGGCTGACCTCGGCGCGGCTGACCAGATCGAGCCCCGGCGCGCGCTCGCTGGTGCCGGTATCGAGGCGGGCGTCATACACCGGCCTCCACCCGGCATTGGCGATGCCGTAGCGCAGCGTGAAGCTGGCATCGCCCGCTGCATCCGCCTTGAGCGCGATGGTGACGAGCGAGCGATAGACCGGCTGGCCCGGCAACAGCTGCTCCTCGCGCCGCAGCTCCTCCAGCTCCTTGCCAATGTTCTCCTGCCGGTTCTGCGCCGTTGTCACCGCATCGGTCATGGCAGCAAGCCGCGCCGCGGCGAGATCGAGAATCTGCGTCAGTTCGCCTGCGCTGATGGTGGCACCGTCGCCCTTGCGCGGCTCGATGGCCCCGCGCCCGAGAGCGCCCAAAAGGTCTTTCTGGAAATTCTGGTCGGCGATCGAGCGATCGAGCTTGCGGTTCTCGGCTTCGAGCGCGGCGATCTTCGCCTCGATCGCCTTGCGCCGCGTTTCACCGTCATTGCTCTTGACCGCCTCTGAACGCACGTCCACCGAGCCGATGGTGAGACCCGCCGCCGAGCGCGCCTCGACCCTGACGCTCGCTGCATCGATCTGGCCCGGCAAGTCGTTGACGATGAGGCGGTTCTCGCCCGCCGGCAGGGCGAGGCTCACTTCACGCGTCACCTCCGCCCCACGCGGAAACACGGTGACGGCATCGATGTGTGAGCCCGAGGTGAAGTCATCCGCAAAAGCGGGGCTCATCAAGGCGGCCAGCGCGACGCCAGCAAGGACAAAGCGTTTCATGCGATCTCTCCTCCGTTGCCGTTCCGCTCTTAATTGCTCTGTACGGCAGGATCGCGGCAGATGCCTTAAAACCGCATGGGCTTGGCCTGGCGCACATGCGGCAGGTCGCGCACCGCCTTGAGCACGCCGGGGGCGATCGCCTCATCGATTTCGATCAGCGCGATGGCATCGCCGCCGCGCTCCTGGCGGCCGAGATGGAAGGTGGCGATATTGACGCCCGCCTGCCCCAACGTCGTTCCCAGCGCACCGATGAAGCCGGCCTTGTCGTCGTTGGTTACATAGAGCATGTGGGGCCCGAGCTCGGCTTCCATGTTGATGCCCTTGATCTGGACGATGCGCGGCTTGCCGTCGGAAAACACGGTGCCGGCGACCGACCGCCGCTGGCGCTCGGTGATCACCGTCAGGCGCACATAGGATTCGTAGGTGCCGCGCGGGGTCTGGCGCGTCTCGTCCACCTGGATGCCGCGCTCCTTCGCCACCACGGGGGCGGAAACCATGTTGACCTCGCCCAGAAGCGGCCTGAACAGGCCCGCCAGCAGCGCCGAGGTGAGCGCGCGCGTGTTCATCTCCGCCACTTCGCCCGCATACTCGATGACCAGCCCCTTGATCGCCGTCTCGGTGAGCTGACCGGCGAACGAGCCGATCTGGTCGACCAGCGCGATGAAGGGTTTGAGGCGCGGCGCCTCGTCGGCCGAGATCGAGGGCATGTTGAGGGCATTGGTGACGGCGCCGGTGGTGAGATAGTCCGACATCTGCTCGGCCACCTGCAGGGCAACGTTTTCCTGCGCCTCCGAGGTGGACGCCCCCAGATGCGGCGTGCACACCACATTGTCATGGGAAAACAGCGGGCTTTCGGTCGCCGGCTCGACTTCGTAGACATCGAGCGCGGCGCCTGCCACATGGCCGGAATTGAGCGCTTCCAGCAGTGCGCTCTCCACCACGAGGCCGCCACGGGCGCAGTTGATGATCCGCACCCCCGGCTTCATGGCGGCAATGGCGGCGGCATCGACGATGTGCCGCGTCTGGTCGGTGAGCGGGGTATGCAGCGAGATCATGTCGGCGCGCTTGAGGAGCTCCGCCAGCTCCACCTTCTCCACCCCCACCTCGACCGCCCGCTCCGGGCTCAGATAGGGATCGTAGGCGATCACCTTCATCTTGAGGCCCAGTGCCCTGTCGGCGACGATGGAGCCGATATTGCCGCAGCCGATGAGCCCGAGGGTCTTGCGGAACAGCTCCACCCCCATGAAGCGGTTCTTCTCCCACTTGCCCGCCTTGGTCGACTGGTTGGCGAGCGGCACCTGGCGGGCGAGCGCCATCATCATGGCAATGGCATGCTCGGCGGTGGTGACGGCGTTGCCGAGCGGCGTGTTCATGACGATGATGCCGCGCTGGGTGGCAGCCGCCACGTCGACATTGTCGACGCCGATGCCGGCGCGGCCGACGACTTTCAGGTTGGGGGCGGCCTCGATGAGCTTGGCCGTGACCTTGGTGGCCGAGCGGATGGCGAGGCCGTCGGCCTCTTTCACCGCCTCGGCGAGCGCTTCCTTGTCCTTGCCGAGATCGGGGCGGTAGTCCACGTCGATGCCGCGCGCCTTGAAGGCATCGATGGCGGCGGGACTGAGCTTGTCGGAAATGAGAACGCGGGGTGCCATGGAGCCTCTCCTGCTGCAGAACTTTAAGAACGGGGCTTAAGGGATTCAGGCGGCGGCGGAAAACGCCCAGTCAAGCCACGGGGTGAGCGCCTTGAGATCGGCGGTCTCGACCGTGGCACCGCACCAGATGCGCAGGCCCGGCGGCGCGTCGCGGTAGGACGCGATGTCGAACGCGACCCCTTCGGTCTCCAGGAGCTTTGCCATCTTCTTCGGCAGCGCCGCGGCCACCTCCGCCCCCAGCCGTTCGACCGCGGTGTCGGACAGTTTCAGGCACACCGAGGTGTTGGAGCGCATGGCAGGTTCGGCGGCGAGATTGTCGATCCAGTCGGTTGCCTTCACCCAGTCGTGGATGACGGCGGCATTGGCTTCGGCGCGGGCAACGAGGCCGTCGAGCCCGCCCTCACCCTTCGCCCATTCGAGCGCCACGATATAGTCCTCCACGCACAGCATGGAGGGCGTGTTTATGGTCTCGCCCTCGAACACGGCGGCGTTGAGCTTGCCGGCCTTGGTGAGACGGAAAATCTTGGGCATCGGCCAGGCGGGCGCGTGCGTTTCCAGTCGCTCGACCGCGCGCGGCGAGAGAATGAGCATGCCGTGCGCCGCCTCGCCGCCAAGCACCTTTTGCCAGGAAAAGGTCACCACATCGAGCCTGGAGAAATCGAGGCGCTGGGCGAAGGCGGCCGAGGTGGCATCGCAGATGGTCAGCCCCTCACGGTCGGCGGCGATCCAGTCGGCATTCACCACCCTGACGCCCGAGGTGGTGCCGTTCCAGGTGAACACCACGTCGCGGGAGAAATCGACCGTGCTCAGGTCAGGCAACTGCCCGTAATCGGCGCGGATGATGCGGGTGTCATCGAGCTTGAGCTGCTTGACGGTATCGCTCACCCAGCCCTCGCCAAAGCTCTCCCAGGCGAGGAGATCGACGCCACGGGGCCCGAGGAGATGCCACAGCGCCATCTCCACCGCCCCGGTATCGGAGGCGGGAACGATGCCGATCAGGTGGCTGTCGGGCACCTGCAACACTTCGCGGGTGAGCTGGATCGTCCGCTTGAGCCGTGCCTTGCCTTCGCCCGAGCGATGCGAGCGGCCGATGAGTGCGTGTTTGAGGAGGTCCGGTGTCCAGCCCGGAATTTTTGCGCAAGGGCCGGAGGAGAAGTGTGCGCGCGCCGGCCTGACGGCCGGTTGAGAGGTGGTCATGTCATTCACCCTTCCAGATGATTGCCCCTCGTTGGGGAGGGGTGTCCCACCGCCAGCGCTAGCCGAGACGGGGAGAAGGGTCAAGCAGGATTCGCTTTCCGATGCCAAAAGGCCGCATTTGGGTTAAGCGTAGCCTTGGCCGCGCCAGCCTCAGGCGGCCTCGTGCTCGATGACGTCGACCAGTTCGCTGACCAGGCGGCGCACCATCTTCTCGTCGTCGCCCTCGGCCATGACGCGGATCAGGGGCTCAGTACCCGAGGGGCGGATCACCAGGCGGCCATGCCCGTTGAGCGTTTTCTCGGCCGCCGCGATGGCCTTCTTCACCGGCTCCATCTCCAGCGGCTGGCCGGAGCGGAAGCGGGCGTTCTTCAGCACCTGCGGCAACGGCTCGAACACCCGGCACACCTCGCTCATCGGCTTGCCCGAGGAGATCACCACCGCCAGCACCTGCAAGGCGGCGATGAGGCCGTCGCCGGTGGTGGAGAAATCCGACAGCACGATATGGCCCGACTGTTCGCCGCCGATGTTGAACCCGTTGGAACGCATGTGCTCAACCACATAGCGGTCGCCCACCCGGGTGCGCTCGAGGCTAAGGCCGAGCCTGTCGAGGTGGCGTTCGAGGCCCAGATTGCTCATCACCGTGGCGACGATGCCGCGCCCTTTGAGACGACCGTTCGTAGCCCACGAATTGGCAATCAGCGCCATCACCTGATCGCCATCGATGAGGTTGCCGTTCTCGTCGGCGAGGATCACCCGGTCGGCATCGCCGTCGAGCGCGATGCCGATATCGGCACGCATCTCGCGCACCTTGTCGCACATGCGCTGCGGCGCGGTGGAGCCGCATTTGTCGTTGATGTTGAAGCCGTTGGGCTCGACGCCGATAGGGATCACCTCCGCCCCCAGCTCCCACAGCGCGGCCGGCGCCACGCGGTAAGCGGCCCCGTTGGCGCAGTCGATGACGATGCGCAGGCCTTCCAGGCGCAAATCCTTGGGGAAGGTGCGTTTGGCGAACTCGATATAGCGCGCCTGGGCATCTTCGATGCGCTTGCCGCGGCCGAGCGCGTCGGGCTCGGCCAGTTCCACATTGCCCGGCTCCTCGATCAGTCGTTCGATCTCGGCTTCACGCTCGTCCGACAGCTTGTAGCCGTCGGGGCCGAACAGCTTGATGCCGTTGTCGTGGAAGGGATTGTGCGAGGCCGAGATCATCACCCCGATATCGGCCCTGAGCGAGCGGGTAAGCATGGCAACGGCCGGCGTCGGCAGTGGCCCGAAGAAGAACACGTCCATGCCCACCGACAAAAAGCCCGCCGACAGCGCTTGCTCGATCATGTAGCCGGACAGTCGCGTGTCCTTGCCGATCACCACCCGGTGGGGGTGATCGCCATTGCGAAAGAAGCTGCCGGCGGCCATCCCGACCCTGAGCGCCGTCTCGGCGTTCATCGGCCAGCTGTTGGCGCGGCCACGGATGCCGTCCGTTCCGAAATACTTGTTACCCGGCATGGACCCTCGATTGCCCTTGCATCGTGAGAGGACGCCCCGGACCTCTCGCATTTGCGGCCTCTATACCACGCGCGAGTAAATGATGGGTCAAAACTTGCTACCCGCCGCCGTTCGCGGCCGCCTGCAGCACCTTGAGCGCCTGAACGGTCTCGGCGACGTCGTGTACCCTGATGATCTGCACACCCTGCATGGCGAGCCAGGCGGCAACGCCCAGCGAGCCGGGCATGCGTTTTCCGGCCGTTTTCTCCCCGCTCAGCGCCCCGATGAAGGCCTTGCGCGAGGCCCCCACCAGCAGCGGCACGCCGAGGCCATGAAAGAGTGTCATGCGCGCAAGGAGCTCGAGATTGTGCTGAAAGGTCTTGCCGAAGCCGATGCCCGGATCGGCGATGAGGCGGGAGGGCTGAAGGCCTTGCGCCGCGCAAGCCGCGATGCGCGCTTCCAGCGCATCGAACACATCGAGCGCCACATCATCATAGTGCGGATTCTTCTGCATGGTGCGCGGCTCACCCCGGGAGTGCATCAACACCGCCGGCACCCCCAGATCGCGCACTGTGGCGATGCTGGCTTCGTCATGGGCAAGGGCGGTGATGTCGTTGACGAGCGATGCCCCTGCCCTCACCGCCGCCGCCATCACGGCCGGCCGGCGGGTGTCGCAGGAAACGCTGAGGCCGTCTGCCGCCAGCGCCGCGATCACCGGCACAACGCGGTCGCGTTCGGCCTGTTCGGGCGTCGGTTCGGACCCTGGCCTTGTCGATTCTCCACCGATATCGAGGATGCTCGCGCCGTGTTCTGCCTGTTCGCGCCCCCGCGAGATGGCGCTTGCGGCATCGGGCGTTTCGCCGCCGTCGGAAAAGCTGTCGGGCGTGACGTTGACGATGCCCATGACATGGGTGCGCCCGCCATCGAGCCCCAGGGGCAGCGCGCGGGCGGGCGTGATCCTGGCAAGGCTTCCAGCAATGTCGCTGTCGCTCGATGCCTGAAGGTCGGCGAAGGCATGCCAGGAGCGGGAAACCGTCGATTCCTGGCGGAAAAGCATCTCGATGCGGGTGAAGGCGACCGGCCCGCCTGCCAGCAGGCCGGCCTCGCCGGATGAGACGGCCTCGGCGGCGTCGCTCCCCCACAACAGCCCGGCCGGCCTGAGGTACGCCCGTCCATCGCTCATGGGAAGGACCTGTCGCCGCGCCGCCCGGGCCTCAGCCCTGCGGCTGCGGCTCCATGTCTCCACTGCCCTCCGGGTCGCCGCGCCGCGGCTTGCTGGTCGCGGGCACCGAGGAGGCCTTCTTTTCCGACGGGCCGCCGCCATCGTCGCCGCGCACCGGGGGCTTTCCCTTCAGCAAGTCGCGGATCTCGTCGCCCGACAGCGTCTCGTATTCGAGCAGCCCCTGCGCCAGCGTCTCCAGATCCTTGCGCTTCTTCGTGAGGATCTTGCGCGCCGTGTTATAGGCTTCCTCCGTCAGCCGCTTGACCTCGGCGTCGATCGTCTGGGCGGTGGCCTCCGACACGTTCTGGTGGCGCGCCACCGAATGGCCGAGGAACACCTCCTCCTGGTTGTCGCCATAGGCAACGAGGCCGAGCGCCTTGGAATAGCCCCAGCGGGTGACCATGGCACGCGCCAGCTTGGTCGCCTGGTCGATGTCGGACTGGGCGCCGGAGGTGACGTTGTCGTCACCGAAGGTGAGCTGCTCTGCCACCCGGCCGCCCATCATGATGGCAAGCCTGGACGTCATCTGCTTGTACTTCATGGAATAGCGGTCGCCTTCCGGCAACTGCATCACCATGCCCAGCGCCCGCCCGCGCGGGATGATCGTCGCCTTGTGGACCGGATCGGACGCCGGCACGCTGAGGGCAAGGATGGCATGGCCCGCCTCGTGATAGGCGGTATTGCGCTTTTCCTCTTCCGACATGGCCATGGAGCGGCGCTCGGCGCCCATCATCACCTTGTCCTTGGCGTCTTCCATGTCCTTCTGGGTGACCATGCGGCGCGAACGCCGGGCCGCCAGCAGGGCCGCCTCGTTCACCAGATTGGCGAGGTCGGCGCCGGAAAAGCCGGGGGTGCCGCGGGCAATGGTCTTGGGGTCGATGTCGGGTGCCAGCGGCACATTGCGCATATGCACGCGCAGGATCTTCTCACGCCCCGTAACGTCAGGGTTGGGCACAACGATCTGGCGGTCGAAGCGGCCGGGACGCAACAGCGCCGGGTCGAGCACGTCGGGCCGGTTGGTGGCGGCAATCAGGATGACGCCCTCATTGGCCTCGAAACCGTCCATCTCCACCAGCAACTGGTTCAGCGTCTGCTCGCGCTCGTCGTTGCCGCCGCCGAGGCCGGCGCCGCGATGGCGGCCGACCGCGTCGATTTCATCGATGAAGATGATGCACGGCGCGTTCTTCTTGGCCTGGTCAAACATGTCGCGCACACGCGAGGCGCCGACACCGACGAACATCTCCACGAAGTCGGAGCCCGAGATGGTGAAGAACGGCACATTGGCCTCGCCCGCAATGGCGCGCGCCAGCAGTGTCTTGCCGGTGCCGGGCGGGCCGACCAGCAGCGCGCCCTTGGGGATCTTGCCGCCCAGGCGCTGGAACTTGTGCGGATCTTTCAGGAACTCGACGATCTCCTGCAGGTCCTCCTTGGCCTCCTCGACGCCCGCCACGTCCTCGAAGGTGACGCGGCCCTGGCGCTCGGTCAGGAGCTTGGCCTTGGACTTGCCGAACCCCATGGCCTTGCCGGAAGACGACTGCATCTGGCGCATGAAGAAGATCCACACGCCGACCATCAGCAGGATCGGGAACCACGACAACAGCATGCTAGGCAACAAGCTGTCCTGGTTTTCCGGCCGGGCGCGGATGTCGACGCCCTTGTCGCTCAGCATCTTGACCAGGTTGGGATCCTGCGGCGCATAGGTCTGGAACGCGCGGTTGTCGTTGGTCTGGCCGGTGATGGTATCACCGGTAATAGTGACCGAGCGGACCTCGCCCGCGTCCACCTTGCTCATGAACTGCGAATAGCTGATCTCGTCGGTACGGCTGTGCTGTGTCGGCCCCTGAAACAGGTGAAACAGGGCAAACAGCAACAGCGCGATGATGACCCAAACGGCTAGATTGCGGAAATTGTTCACCTGCACCTCGTCGCGAAAAGAGACCGCGTTGCGGCATACCGCCACCCCGGCCCAACGGATCACTCTAACATAGGTGTGAGCAATTGGCTTGCCAAGCGCACCGACGGCGTAAATGAAGCCTTAGCCCGTATTTTTCACGGCCATGCCCTTGTGAGAAATACGGGCTGGCCCCCTTCCTCGCGCAAGGCGACGAATGTGGCCTCGATGCCGTGCCCCACGGCCCCGGCAAAGCCCAGGGCAACGCCGTCTGCCACCGCCACCGGCCGGCTGTCGGTGACGAAGCGCGGCAGATCCGGCGTCTCCCCGGCCAGCCGCAGCACCTCATCGCCCAGCGCCCGGCCCGGCAGGATGGCGATGCCGCTCGCCCTTGCGCCATTGCCCTTCAGCCGACGGATGAGAAAACGCCCGTCCCACAGCGTGTCCCCGCCCCCCAGAGGCACCGGGCAAAGCGCAAGGCGTCCCGGTTCGCGCCCGAAAAGCAGGACGGACTGGCGCCTGACAATACGCGCCCCCGCCAGCGTGCGTGCGCGCCCCTTGCCCTCGCCCAGCCATGCCGCGAGGTCCTCCAGCCCCGACAGTGGCGACGCGGCATCGCTTCCGCCTGCCAGCGCCACGGCGCGGCCGAGAAGGCGCACGCGGATTTCCTGCGGCTGGGCGGCAAAGCCCTCGCGCTGCATTTCGAGAAAGCCTTGCGGGTGCACGGTGACGAGCCGCCGGAAAGCCTCCGCCGTGATTACATCGATCGCAGCCCTGGCCCGGCCCAGCCGCATGGCCGAGCGCGCCAGAGCCGCTCCCCCGATGCCCGCCCCGGCCAATTCGGCAAGCAGCCGACGCATGCGGATGCGTTCGAAATCGATATTCTCGTTGGACGGGTCCTCGAACCAAGAGAGGCCCTCGGCTTCAAGCGTCGCCACCAGCCGGGCGTGAGAGACGGAAAGGAGCGGGCGCAACAGCCTCATACCGTCGCGGCACGAGGCCGGCGCCATGCCGGCAAGCCCGTCGAGGCCGGAGCCGCGCGCCAGTCGCATGAGCACGGTTTCGGCTTGATCGTCGGCTGTATGGGCGGTGACGATGGCCTCGGCGGAAAGCGCCCACGCAGCCTCGCTGAGAAGCGCATAACGCGCCTCGCGCGCCGCCGCCTGCAGGCCTGTCTGCGGCTTGTCCCCGCGCCATTCGAGCAGCCTTGCTTGCAGCCCAAACCCGTGCGCCATGCGCACCACCGCTTCGGCCTCGGCTCGCGAGCCTTGCCGCAGCCCGTGATCTACCGTCAGCACAAAGAGTTCCGGTCCGCGGCGAAGCGTTCGGCGCCAGCGTTCGATGAGAAACAGCAAGGCGGTGGAATCGGCCCCGCCCGAGACAGCGAGCGCCAGACGCGCATGACCTTCAAATGGCGCAAACAGCTTTGCCGCTTCGATGGACGAGATGGATCCGGCCTCAGCAGCCGGCACGCTTCATCTCCAGAAGCGCCTGATTGCGCACCGCCGCGGCTGTGGCGAATTTGCGCGTCACCTCGGCGTAGGCACCGCAGGCCTTGGGCTTCTGGCCCAGTTTGGCGAGCGACATGCCGAGCTTCAGCAGCGAATCGGGCGCCTTCTTGCTGGAGGGATAGGTGCGATAGCCTTGCAGGAAATTCTGCGCCGCCTCCTTGTACTGCCTCTGGGCGAAATAGGTCTCGCCCAGCCAGTAATAGGCATCGCCGGCCAGCACATGCTGCGGATATTTGGCAAGGAAGGTGCGAAAGCCCGCCTCGGCTGTGCCGAACTGGCGCGCAAGCAGGCTCTGATAGGCGCTCTGGTAGGTCTGGTCGGCCAGTTCCGAGCCGGTCATCTGGTTGCCGTCGAGCGAGGCGCTCTCCACCTTGTCGGGCACTAGGCTGCCGGGCTGCTGGGGGGCGAACTGGTCGGTGGCCTGCGGGTTCTGCTGCTGCGGGGCATTGTTCTGCAAGGGGGACTGCTGCTGCTGGTATTCCGACCCCTGCTGGAACTGGTAGGTCGGCTGCTGCGGCTGCTGCTGCCACTGCGCGGTCGGCTGCTGCCGGTTGACAGAAACCTGCCCCAGCACCTGCGGGCCCTGCCCCTGCTGCTCGGAGCCCTGGTTCTGGTAAACCGGCGGCTGATTGGCAAGCTGCGAAAGCTGCTGTTCCTGGTATTGCGACAGATCGACACCGGGCTGCTGCACCGTGGTCTGGTTCTGCTGGTCGGGGATGATCACCTGCTGCCTGGCATATTGCTGATCGGCCCGCGGCTGCAACTGACCCTGCTTTTGCCCGCCCTGCTCGATAGCCGTCAGGCGCGCATCGAGGTCATCCTGCCGGCGCTGCATCTGCTGCAGCTGGAAGATGAGCTGGTTAAGCTGGGCCGAGATGGCGCTCAACCGGCCGGTGTCCGCCGGCTGGCCGGGGGCAGCATTGCGCGCATGCACCTCCGCCTCCAGGCGGATGATGCGATCATAAAGCGCGTTCCATTGGTCGGACTGCGCCGCGGCGGGGGGAATGGCGAGCGAGAAGGCGAGGCCGCTAGCCGCGACCCCTGTCAGCAGGACTGACTTGATCCACACTTTCAAGGTCATCCTCAAGAATTGCTTGTTGCCGTCGCGAACGGGGGTAACGCGGATAGAGCGATGCGCCATCCGCTTCACCTGGGCCGTCCTGTTGAACGCCTACAGACTTGCCCCCCAAACGCGGTCAAAATGCGGCCGCAAGCATCTGTTGAGCACCACGGTCGCGGTGCTCGACAGGCCCTTAGCCGGGCACGGCTCCGCCGGTAATGACCGTCACCGCGCGCCGGTTCTGCGACCAGCACGATTCGTTCGGACACACCGCCACCGGCCGCTCCTTGCCATAGGCGATGGTGGACATGCGCGACGGGTTGATGCCGAGAGAGGCGAGGAAGTTGCGCGTCGCCGTGGCGCGCCTGGCCGACAGCGCCAGGTTGTATTCGCGCGTGCCCTGCTCGTCGGCATGGCCTTCGATCTGCACCGTCACGTTGGGATACTGCTTGAGCCAGGCCGCCTGGCGCTGCAAGATCCCTTGCGCCTCCGGCGACACCGTCGACTGGTCGACGGTGAAGTGTATCCTATCGCCCACATTGACCAGAAAGTCCTTTTGTGAGCCGGGAATTGCCGCCTGCTCTTGCGGCACCACATCAGGCCGGTTCGACGAACAGCCGGCCACCAGCACCAGCCCCATGCAAACCGCCACAATCTTCAGACCTGCGATCAGACGCACCATCTAGTCCCACTCCTCGAAAGTCCCACTGCGTTCCAGCCTTGCCGGACCGCTTCAATCGTTTTGCCCCCGCACCCCGCCAGCAGTTCAATCGTGCCCGGCGTCCCGTCTTCCACGCCGGCGGCCGCTCATGCGCCTTCGGGCGGCTGCAGGCCACCCGGCCGATCCGGCCGCTTGTTAACCCTTTGCCGCTACTTCAGCAAGGGCGACCAAGCCGGATCGGAGGCAAATCCCCCTGTATCGATCAGTTGTTCGTTATACCCGGTCAGATCCACCGTATAGAGCCTCGGTCCTCCGGTAGAGCTCGGCTGCTCGCGGAAGAACATGATTACGCGGCCATTTGGTGACCATGTCGGGCCTTCATTGTGGAACCCTTCGGTTAATATTCTCTCACCAGACCCGTCCGGGCGCATGACGCCGATGCCGAACTGTCCTTTGGCGATCTTGGTGAAGGCGATGTAGTCGCCGCGCGGCGACCACACCGGGGTTGAATAGCGCCCGTTGCCATAGGAGATGCGGTGCTGGTTCGAGCCGTCGGCATTCATCACGTAGATCTGCTGGGAGCCGTCGCGGTCGGTTTCGAAGGTGAGTTGCTTGCCGTCGGGCGCATAGGAGGGCGCGGTATCGATGGCCTGGGTGTTGGTCAGCTGCTGCGTCGCGCGGGTTCTCAGATCGAGCACGAAGATGTTGGAGTTGCCCCCTTGCTGCAAGCTCATCACCACCCGCTGGCCGTCGGGCGAAAAGCGCGGCGCAAAACTCATATTGGGGAAGTCGCCGACGATTTCGCGCTGACCCGTCTCGATATTGTAGAGATAGACGCGCGGCAGCCCGCCGGCGAACGACATATAGGTGATTTCCTGCGAATTGGGGCTGAAGCGCGGAGTGATGACCAGGTCCTTGCCGTCGGTCAGCTTGCGCATGTTGGCGCCGTCCTGATCCATGATGGCGAGCTGCTTGACGCGCTTGTCCTTGGGCCCCGATTCCTTGATGAACACGATGCGGCTGTCGAAATAGCCTTCCTCGCCGGTGATCGCCTTGTAGATGGCATCCGAGATCAGATGCCCGATGCGCCGCCAGTTGCGCGGGGTGGTGACGAATTGCAGCCCGATGGTCTGCTGCTCGGCAAACACGTCCCACAAGCGGAACTCGGCCCGGATGCGCCCGTCCTGTTGCAGGATGATGCGCCCGGTCACCAGTGCTTGGGCCTGGATGGTGCGCCAGTCGCCGAAGCGGGGAAGCTGGGAAAAATCCTTGATCTGCTCGATATAGGAGTTCTGCGGCAGCGGCTGAAAAAGCCCCGAGCGCTGCAGATTGTTGCCGATGACTCCGACAATGTCGGCCCCGAGCTTGGCTTCGTCCGGCGTCGAGCCGATGAAATTGGGTAGCGCGATCGGCATGGCCGCGACCTGGCCGCGGGTGATATCGATCTCCAGCGCCGCAAGCACCGGGGGCACCAGCGGTGCCGCAAGGCCCGAGGCAACGACAACCGTCGCCAGACCGTAAAGCATGCCGGATCTGCGGGTGAGGGTCTTGTGGAGAGGCATTGGGCGTTTTTTCGTTCTTGGTTGCTTGGTGGGCTCAGTTGGTGGCGAGCATGTGGCTCGGGTCGAAATTGAGGATGACGTCGCGCCAGGCATCGTACTTGTCAAGCGGCAGGCCCTGGTAGGGCGCACACATGAGCACGGCGCGCGTCGCGCTCAATTCCGCGGCCTGATGGAGCGGATCGGCGACCGGGTTGAGCACGTCTGGCCCGCTCAGCACCGAGCCGTCCTGGTTAAGGGTAAAGTGCACCCTGACCACCAGCTTCTGCGCCTCGCGCACGCCCGTCGGCGGCGTCCAGCAGCGCTCCACCTGCTGCCTGAGCCAGTCCACCAGGTCGGCCGACAGCCGGTCGCTCGAGCCGGTGAACGAGGTGTACTTGCCCGGCAACGGCGTGCCGGTCACATCGCTGACCTTAGCCTGGGCCTGCTGCTTGTCGGGCACCTTGTTGAGCAGGGCGGCGATGTCGTCGGGATTGAAGGCGGGCTCCTTCTTCTTTTTCTCCTTGCTGACGAAATCCGCCGGCGGCTTGGGCTTGACCCGCGGCAGCGGCACCGGCTTGGCCTCGGCCTTCTTGGGCTCCGGCTGCGGCTTGGGCTCAGGCGTCACTTCCGTCTTCTTGATGAGCTCTTCCAGCGGCTTGGGATCGGGCGGCTGCTCGGCCTTGGGGGCGGGCTTTTCCGCCACCTTGGGCTCAGGCGCCGGTGCCGGCTCCTTTGTCGCCACCTTCACCTCCTTGGCGGGCTCGGGCGCGGGTTTTGTGATCTTGGCCTGATCGACCTTGGGTGGCGCGGGCTTGTCGACCGTCTTCTTGGGCGCATCTTTCTGCGTCGCCACCCGCTTGGAGACGTCGCTGATCTCGACGATGTCGACAGGGATGGAGGGCTGTTCCTCGACCTTGTAGCTGTCGGGCGACGGCAGGACGATCACGCCGGCGAGAAGGATGCCGGCATGGGCAAGAAAGGATATGGGCAGGCTCAGGCGCACCGTCCTCACCTCACTGCTTCAAGTCACGCTGCGTCTCGGTGACGAGCCCGATGCGGCGAAAACCCGCCTTGTTCAATACCCCCATCACCTTCATGATGTAACCATAATCGACGCTGCGGTCGCCGCGCACGAAAATGCGTTCCTGGTAGCCGTTCTTGGCTATGGCAATCAATTTCGGCGCCAGTGTGTCGAGTTCCACTTCGGTATTCTGCAAATAGACCTTGCCGTCGGCATTGACCGACACGGTGAGCGGCTCGTTGTCGCCCTGCAAGGGTTTGGCCTTGGTCTCGGGCAATTCGATCGGCACACCGACGGTGAGCAGTGGGGCGGCCACCATGAACACGATCAACAGCACCAGCATGACATCGACGAAAGGCGTGACGTTGATCTCGCTCATCGGCATGTAGGACGAGCGCCGCCGGCCTCCGCGGCGGCCGCCTCCATTGCTCTTTTGTTGTACGGCCGAAGCCATGGGGCTTTGATCCTCAGGCGTTTTCGTCGAGCTGGCGCGAAATGATGGCGGAGAACTCGTCGGCAAAATTCTCCAGCCTGACGCCGATCTTGCCGATGTCGCTGGCGAACTTGTTATAGAAGATAACCGCCGGTATGGCGGCAAGAAGGCCGAGGCCCGTCGCCGCCAGCGCTTCCGCAAGGCCCGGCGCCACCACCGCCAGGTTGGTGTTCTTGGAAACGGCGATGGCGCGGAACGAGTTCATGATGCCCCACACCGTGCCGAAGAGGCCGATGAACGGCGCGGTCGAGCCCACCGTGGCGAGGAACAGGAGCTTGCTTTCGAGCTTTGCCATCTCGCGTTGCAACTGCACGTCCATCACCTTCTCGATGCGCTGCTGCACGCCGTGAAAGCCGGCCCTGGCGGCTGCGTCCTGGCTGCGCTTCCATTCGCGCATCGCCGCCATGAACAGCGAGGCCATGGCCTCGCTGGCACGGGCGCCGAGCGTCAGGTAGAGATCGTCCAGCGACTGGCCCGACCAGAACAGCTGCTCGAAGCGGTCGGTGGCCCGCCTGACGCGGGCGACGATGTAGAATTTCTCGAAAATGATGGCCCAGCAGCCGATGGAGGCGCCGATGAGGCCGAGCATGACGATCTTGACGACAATATGGGCCTCCCAGAACATGTGCAGGAACGAAAAGCCCTGCTGCGCCGCGATCTGAGTGGTCTGCACGTCCATATGGGCCTCGCCAAGAAAATCCGCCTGCTGCCGCCGTCAGGCAAGGCAATCCGGGGCCGCCTCCATCTGCGGCAAGTGTGTCGAAACTGCGGCGTTGTGCCCATGCCGCGGCATCGCTACACCCGCTCGAGGCGCCACCCGCCCAAGCGCCAGCGCACCCTCTGGCAGGCCGTTTGCCACACAATCAGCCTATGGTTAACAGGCCGTTACTATCGCGGTGGCCGGGCGCGGTGAGCTCCCCTCCTCCTTGTGGGGAGGGGTTGGGGGTGGGGGTTGGCCTATATCAAAGACCTGCCATCACCGCACCGCCTCTTGCCCGGCAAGGCAACAAGGCAAAGCCGCGCGGACTTTCTTGGAAGTGAACCCCCTTCCCATAACGGGGAGGGGAGCAAGGCGCCACGCCCGAGCCCCGCCTCACCCTTCCGCCAGCAGCGGCCGGATCGCCTTCACCATCGCGGGCGGAAAGCGTTTCACCCGCCCGCCTGCATCGACCAGCGCCGCCGTCACCACCCCGGAAAACAGAAGCTCGCCATCGCGCATCACCCGCTGGTCGATTTTTAGCCGCGCACCAGAGAGCCCCGTGAGCCGGGTTTCCACCTCCAGCAGGTCATCGATACGCGCCGGTTTGATGAAATCGCACACCATGTGCCGCACCACGAACCCCATCGACCCGCCTGAGTCGCTCCAGTGCAGCTCGTGGTGATGGATGCCGATGAGCCGCAGAAAATCAGACCGCCCGCGCTCGCAGAATTTCAGGTAATTGGCGTGATAGACAAAGCCGGAAAAATCCGTGTCCTCGTAATAGACGCGGATCGGCAGCACATGCACCTGCTCCTCGATCCGCCCGGCGATGTCGGGCCACTTCTCGCCCATGCCCTTTCAACCCTCAAGTTCGATCGGCACTCCGCCTCGTCGACGCGGCAAAGTATCACGAACACCATGATTGCGTAATTTTGCGTCACCCCTGCGGCCACATCGTCATTCCTGCGAACGCAGGAATCCAATGGCATTTCCCATCGCAATCACGCCTGTTGGTAAAGCCGGCAAGGCCAATGGATGCCCGTTTTCACGGTCATGAAAGGGGAACGGCTTAAGGTCGTGCCCACCGGGCGAAATATGCACCCTCGCCTCGTTCCGCGCGGCGGCGTCGTGAGGGAAAGCCGTCGGCAAACCTGGTCTACTTGATCAGCCGCGCGAAGATGCGTTCTTGCAGGATCGCTTCTGGAACAGGCACGTCGCTGGACGCAAAGTCGCTGCGGATGACCGTGTCCGACGAACCCTGGAACGATACGGTACGCGCAACCAGCACGGTAAAGGCGGCCGGCATGAGTGACGAGCTACTACCGCTATAAATGAGGTCCTGGTTGGGCAGATAGACCACCCCCTCGATGTCCAGCGAAGTGGAACCGATGAGTTCTCGATGTGTCCACTGGCGAATTGCGATCCGAGAAGATAGCAATCCCCGCATAGGTGCCGCTCGTAGGCGCCGTGATATTGATGACGGAAGCGCCGCCAAACTTGAGCCCGGAATTGGTACCAGTGAGAAAGAATGTGATCCCGGTTCCTGTGACCGACGAACCGCCAACCATCGAGAACGGGCCATCCTTGATGATATAGCTGCCGGGATTAAGCTGAATTTGGGCCTGCGAGCTGAACTTGAGCCCGCCGCAATACACTCCCGGATCAAGGGTGACCGTACCCGACGTGCTGATGGTGTAATTATTGTAGTCGCATAGCCCGATCGTGGGCATCGCCACATCGGCCAGCGGATCGTCCGCAGGATCGCAATTGCCTTCCGGCGGCACCGAAAACACCGTCGAGCTTTGGGTTACGCCGCCAACGGCGCAGAACTTGGTGGCGGTGGCCGTGCCGCTGCTGCTGCCTGACAGCGCAATGCTCTGGGTCGAGTTGGACCATACCGCGCAGTCATTGGCCGTGAAATTGCCGCTGAGCTGGAAGTTCACGGCGGGCGAAGCGCTCGTCTCGAGCCCGATGACGCAGGCCGCCGTGGTGTTGGCGCTTGTGACCGCAACGGACTTGGCGGAAATATTCGCGTCCGTCGCGCCGAGCAACTTGGTGAACGTGGCTTTGCCGACGCCGTCGATCTCAACCCCAACCGTAGGCGGTGTGTCCGAAAAGTTGGCGCTGGTCGACTGGTTCTGGGTCTGACCTTGCGCCGTCACATAATTCTGCACCGTCGTCAATGCAATCGATTCGGCTGTCGTCTTGCCCTTCTTCTTGGCATAAAGACTGTTGACATAGGTGTTTACACCGGCGAGCGCTGCGGCATCGGCCGCGCTTTGCATGCGGCTTTGCTGATAATGCCAGCGAGCGTAATCAAATGCGACCCCGACAGCTCCAACCAAAGGAACCATTGCAACGGAGAATATGATTGCGGCATTCCCGCCTTTGTCGCGGAAAAATCGATTTGCATGCCGTTGACAATGCTTCACTGTTTGGTCCTCACGCAGTCTGACGTGGAGGTTAGCAGCCAACGGTTTGAGAACCGTGACGCAACGAGGTTAGGCAATTACAATTATTTGGGTGCGCGTTGCCTGCATCGCATTAACCAGACGCCAACAGTTGATAACAGGGCAAGACTGAAAGCGGGCGATCTCTGCGCCGCGCCTCACTCGCCCTCCTCCCCGAACAACTGCCCCTGCACCGCCGACAGGCCACCCGGCACGGCAAGCCCCAGATGCCGGAAGGCATGCGGCGTCAGCATGCGTCCGCGCGGGGTGCGGTTGACGAAACCGAGTTGGATGAGGAAGGGCTCGATGATCTCCTCGATGGCATCGCGCGCTTCCGACAGCGAGGCCGCGATGGTTTCGATCCCCACCGGGCCGCCGCCGAAATTGACCGCGATGCACGACAGATAGCGGTGATCGAGGGCATCGAGGCCGCGATTGTCCACTTCCAGCTTGGAGAGCGCCTTGTCGGCCTCACCACGATCGATGCGCGCAATGCCGTCGACGGCGGCGAAATCGCGCACCCGGCGCAACAGGCGCCCGGCGATGCGCGGGGTGCCGCGCGAGCGCCGGGCGATTTCCCGCGCGCCGTCATCGCTCACCGCGATGCCGAGCACGCGGGCACCGCGCGTCACGATGTCGAGCAGTTCGTCCTCGCTGTAGAAATCGAGCCGGACGGGGATGCCGAAGCGGTCGCGCAGGGGGTTGGTCAGGAGCCCGGTGCGGGTGGTAGCGCCGATGAGGGTGAATTTGGCGAGGTCGATCCTGACCGAGCGCGCCGCCGGGCCTTCGCCGATGATGAGGTCGAGTTGAAAGTCCTCCATGGCCGGATAGAGGATTTCCTCCACCGCCGGGTTGAGCCGGTGGATCTCGTCGATGAACAGGACGTCGCGTTCCTCCAGATTGGTGAGGAGCGCCGCCAAGTCGCCGGCGCGCGCGATAACCGGCCCCGAGGTGGCGCGGAAATTGACCCCCAGTTCGCGCGCCACGATCTGCGCCAGCGTCGTCTTGCCGAGGCCGGGGGGGCCGGCGAACAGCACATGGTCGAGCGCCTCGCCGCGCTGTCCCGCCGCCTCGATGAACACTTTCAGATTGGCCTTGGCCCGCCCCTGCCCGATGAACTCGGCCAGCTTCTGCGGCCGAAGGTGGGTGTCGAACTCATCCTCCGGTCGAAGCTCGCGATCTACGAGGCGGTCATTCACCGGCTCAATTCCTTCAGCGCCAGGCGGATGATGATTTCAGGGGTCGCGTCATCGCCGGCCTTCGCCATGGCGGCGGCAACGGCCGTACCCGCCTGGCTGTGATTGTAGCCGAGATTGACCAGCGCCGAGACGGCATCGGCCGCCGCCGTGGGCCGGCCGGCCTCGAGCTGGGCGGACAGGGCCGCAAGCGCCGGCTCGGCCCCCGCCACCATCGCCGCCTTGTCGCGCAGTTCGGTGACGATGCGCTGGGCGAGTTTCGGGCCCACCCCGCTGGCGCGGCCCACCATCGCCTTGTCGCCCATGGCGACAGCGGTCGAAAGCTCCGAGGCCGACAGGGCCGAGAGGATGGCGAGCGCCACCTTGGCCCCCACCCCTTGCACATTGTCGAGCAGGCCGAACCAGTCGCGCTCGGCCCGTGAGGCAAAACCGATCAGGCGGATGGCATTCTCGCTCACCAGCATCTCGGTGAAGAGCGAAGCCGGCTCCCCGTGCGCCGGCAGGCCCAGAAGCGTCTTGGTGGAGCAGGAGACGTGATAGCCCACCCCGTTCACGTCGATGACGGCAAAATCCTCGCCCACCTCATCAACGATCCCCTTCAGCCGCGCGATCATGGCCGGGTGTCCGAAGGAGCGAGTTTGCTGTTCACGCGCATGGGAGACATCCTTGAGCGAGTTCGGCTGAGCGACACAATTGGCCGCCCGGCTGGAACAAGTCAAGAACGAAGCGCCCGGCCGCTGCCCTGCTCGGCAAGGCTCGGCCTGCCCATCCACAAGCGATTGCTCATGCGCGTGACGAGCGCGGGACCGTCGCGGCCGGCCAGCCTTTGTGCCGCCTCCTGGTAAGGCCCGACATGGCGCAGCCAGTGCGGCAAATGCGGATAGACGCGACGGATGCGGCGGGTCAGCTGCTCGGTCGCTTCCGCCTCGCGCTCGCCATAAGGAAGCCCGTAGGCCTCGTTGAGCCGGGCCGGCAGCAGGCTTGCGGTGAGCGCCTTGTAGGCGGTGCCGAAGGGAACGTGGCGAAAGGCTCTCGCGAACAGCGCATCGGCGAGGCGCCGCGCGGCCGGGGTGACGGTCAGGGTGTCCGATGCGAGCATCGCCGCCACATAGGCGCTGAACCCCGTCCAGTCGGCCGGCATGGCGGCTTCAGGAATGCCGAACAGGCGGGCGAGCAGCCGGGCATCGGCGTAATAGGCTTCGCGCTCGCAATCATTGAGCCCGGGCAGCGCTAACGCATCGGCCATCAGCGCCGATTCGGTGAGCGTGGCCAGCACCCAGCGCAAGGCAGGCACCGTGTTGGCGCAATAGGGCGAGCCGGCGGGAAACGGCCCGGCTGCTGCGGAAAGGGTGCCGGTGATCGTCTGATGGCGCCGATGCAGCCTGCGTGCAGCGGCAAAGCTTTCATCGAGTGAGCCGAACACCATGGCGAACATGATGGAGAAGGTGCGATGAAAGCGCCCGACCGGGTTGTGAACGGCATCGGAATACTGCTCAATGGCCGCCGCGACCCAGGGATGGGCAAGCTGCAACAGGAGCGCCCGGCCGGCGCCGAGGAAGATCGCCGCCTCGCGGTTGACCGTCCAGGTGACGGAGTCGGGTCCGAACAGACCCGTCTCATCGCCCGAGGCCGCGAGGCGGGCCTGTTCCAGCTCCTGTTCGAGCTCGGCCGGGCCGACTATGTGAACCGTGTCCGCAAGCATGCAGCGGTCAATAAAAACACAATCGGGTAAACGGATGGCCATGGGAAGATTTTGAAGACGCTTCTGCGCAAGTGCCGCGACGCAGTGTTCGCACCCCTTTATGGCCTTTACGAGCAACGCCTGCTGCGGCACATCCGCGCCCGGCCGGCGCCGCGTCACATCGGCCTCATCCTCGACGGCAACCGCCGCTACGGCCGCCAGCACAAGCTGAGCGGCCCGGCCGATGCCTATATGGCCGGCGCCGACAAGCTCGACGACCTGCTGCAATGGTGCATCGAGGCCGGTGTGCCGGCGATCACGGTGTGGGTGTTCTCCACCGCCAACAAGAAGCGGCCGCCCAACGAGGTGAACGGCATCTTTGCCGCGGTGGAAAAGAAAGTCGAGGCTTTGGCGCTCGACCCACAGGTGCACAAGCGTCACATCCGCGTGCGTGCCGTCGGCCGCACCGAGCTCCTGCCGGCCTCGACGCTTAAATGCCTCAAGGCTGCCGAGGCCGCTACCGCCGGCTATGACGGCCTGCAGCTCACCATCGCCGCCGGCTATGGCGGGCGCGAGGAGATCGTCGATGCGGTACGCGGCTTGCTTGAACAACAGTTGAAGCGCGGCGCGGGGCTCAAGGACGCCATCGACATGGTGACGCCGGAAGCCATCGGCCGTTCGCTCTATGCGCCCGACCTGCCCGATCCCGACCTCATCATCCGTACCAGCGGTGAGATCCGCCTGTCGGGCTTCTTGCTGTGGCAGAGCGTCTCCAGCGAGTTCTACTTCACCGACGTCCACTGGCCGGCCTTCCGCCGCATCGATTTCCTGCGCGCTCTGAGAGCCTTCCAGCAGCGCCAGCGCCGCTACGGCGCCTGAATCCTATCCCGCCGCCCGCAAGGCGCGGGCCAGTGCCTGGCTGCCGCGATGCTGGGCATGGCAGATGGCGATCGCCAGCGCATCGGCCGCATCCGGCCCGGCAGGGCGCGCGGCGGGGAGCAGGATCTTCACCATGGCGGCGATCTGGGCCTTTTCGGCATGGCCGGCGCCCACCACCGTCTTCTTCACCATGTTGGGGGCGTATTCGGCCACCGCGA
Source organism: uncultured Alphaproteobacteria bacterium (assembly GCA_963770075.1). Taxonomy (GTDB): domain Bacteria; phylum Pseudomonadota; class Alphaproteobacteria; order Rhizobiales; family Aestuariivirgaceae; genus CAVVDT01. Next base: position 27,375 of record CAVYOQ010000026.1, on the reverse strand, counting down.
CCCCGCGCATCGCCGGCACCAGTAGCGCGATGCCGCGCGCATGGCCGAGCTTCAGGGTGGCGCGGGCATCCTTGTTGACAAAGGTCTCCTCCACCGCCGCCTCGTCCGGCCCATAGGCCGCGAACACTTCCAGAAGCTGGTCGTGCAGCTGCTTGAGCCGCTCGGCCAGCGAGGCGCGCTCGTCGGAGCAAAGCGTGCCGTCAGCCACATGCGAAAGCCGGCTGCCTTCGGCACGGATGATGCCCCATCCAGTGCGCCTCAGGCCCGGGTCGATGCCAATGATGCGAATCGCAGCCGCCATGATGGCTTGAAACTAAAGGTCTTGACCGGCGCGAGAAAGGCCTCTTCAGATCCGGCGATGCTTCAGCCCCACATCCTCGTCCCACTCCTCTTCGCCGCGCTCCTTGCCGGACTGGTGCGCGGTTTTTCCGGCTTCGGCGCTGCGATGACCTTCGTGCCCATCGCGGCCATGGTGGTCGGGCCGCCGGCGGCGGTGATCCTCATCCTCGTCATCGACCTCATCCCGGCCTGGGCGCTGGTGCCGGGCGCGGCGCGCCATTGCGCCTGGCGCGAGGTGCTGCCTCTGGCCGTAGGCGCCGGCCTCACCATCCCCCTCGGCGCCTGGTTCCTGGCCAGCACCGATCCCACAGCATTGCGCTGGGCCATGCCGCTTTTGTCTCTCGCCGCCGTCGCATTGCTGGCCAGCGGCTGGCGCTATGCCGGCAATCCCGGCCCTGCCCTGTCGGGCACGGTGGGCGGCACCTCCGGCTTCCTCGGCGGCCTCACCAGCTTCTACGGACCGCCCATCGTGCTGTTCTGGCTGGGCGGGCCATCGCGGCCGGTGGCTGTGAGAGCGAACCTCATTGTGTTCTTCGCCTTCACCAGCATCGTCGGCGGTCTCTCCTATGCCGCCCACGGCCTTCTGACACGCAACCTCATTGTCGAGGGGCTGGCGCTGTTGCCGGTTTACGGCGCCGCCATCTGGGCCGGCACCGGCCTGTTCGGGCGCGCTTCGGAAAAAACCTTCCGGCGCATCGCCTACGGGCTTATCGCGCTGGCGGCCGTCATCAGCCTGCCGCTGTGGCAGCTGGTCGGTTGACGCCCTAGGCCGCAGTCAGGCGCGCCATCACCTCGTCGGAGACCTCGAAATTGACGAAGACATTCTGAACGTCGTCGTCGTCATCGAGCGTTGCGATGAGTTTCATCAGGCTTTCCGCCTTTTCCTCATCCACCGGCGTCATGGTCTGCGGCTTCCAGACGACATTGACCGAGTCCGCCTCGCCGAGTGCGGCTTCGAGCTTGGAAGAGACCTCGCCGATGTCCTCGAAGGCGCAAGTGATGTAATGGCCGTCCTCGCCCGATTCGACGTCGCTGGCGCCCGCCTCGATGGCCGCCAGCATCACCGTCTCGGCATCGCCGGCTTCCGGCTTGTAGACGATCTCGCCCACCCGCTCGAACATGAAGGCGACCGAATTGGTCTCCCCCAGATTGCCGCCGAACTTGGTGAAGCAGGAACGCACCGTCCCTGCCGTGCGGTTGCGGTTGTCGGTCAGCGCCTCGACGATGACGGCAACCCCGCCCGGCCCATAGCCCTCATAGCGGATCTCCTCGTAGACATCGGCATCGCTGCCTTGCGCCTTCTTGATGGCGCGCTCGATATTGTCCTTGGGCATCGACTGCGCCTTGGCGTTCTGCACCGCCAGCCTGAGGCGCGCATTGGCGGCGGGGTCGGGCAGGCCATGCTTGGCCGCCACGGTGATTTCCTTGGAAAGCTTGGAAAACAGCTTGGAGCGCGCTGCGTCCTGGCGCCCCTTGCGGTGCATGATGTTCTTGAACTGTGAATGACCGGCCATGGCCTGCCTCTGATAAACCTTGAGCGCCACGCGGCCGGGCGGCGGGCTCTTGCCCGGCGCTCTCAGGCGCTTGCGCAACTCGATATTGGACGGGCGCCCTTATAGTGTGCCGCACCGGCAGAATCCAGAGCCGCCGGCCTGCCGCAACAGTCCGGGCCCGATACCCCTGGCTCAGAAGTGGAAGTCGCCCGGTCCGTAATGCTGCCCGGCGTTCGTGCCGATGTCGCTGAAACTGACGCCTTGCAGCAGGATCGTGTCGCCCCCGTCCACGAGCAAGGTCGAGCCGCCTCCGCCATCGAAAAGATGACCGACGAGGTCGGAGAAACTATTGATGTCGCTGACACCGCTGAGGTCGATCTTTTCCAGGTTCGAGGGCGCAAAGTGGCTGATCGTGTCATGGCCGAAGCCATCGCTGAAGACGAAGGTGTCATGCCCCCCGCCACCGCTCAAAAAATCATTGCCGTCGCCGCCGTTGAGTAGGTCGCTGCCGGCCCCGCCGGCAAGATGGTCGTCGCCGGCATTGCCTTGGAGCGTGTCGTCGCCGACGTTGCCGCGCAGCACATCATTGCCGGCCCCGCCGACCAGATGGTCATTGCCGTCGTTGCCATTGATGACGTCGCGCCCGCCACTGCCGTTCAGCCGATCGTTCCCGGTGCCCCCGGAGAGCGTGTCGTTACCGTTGCCTCCGAACAGGCGATCGGCCCCGCTCCCACCCCAAAGGTGGTCGGCACCGCCGTTACCGGAGAGCATGTCGCGACCGCTGCCGCCGCAAATTTGGTCGGCCCCGGTTCCACCTTCGGCGATATCGTTGTCGGCACCTGCATGGATGGTATCGTTGCCGCCGAGCCCCGCCAGCGTGTCATTGCCGAGCCCGCCGATGATGAGGTTGTTGCCGTTGGTGCCGTTGATGCTCTCGTTGAGGATCTGCTCCACCGCGCCGATGTCGACGGTGCCGTTGACGATGCGCAGGCCGTCGCGTGCATCGAGCGGCAGGGTTTCGGCGGTGTTGCCGTTATGGTTGACGTCGGTGGCATCGGCGGGCAGCGCTGCGTTGCTGCCGGCATCGATGAGCGGGCTGCCGTCAAGCGGCGAGCGGGTGAGGACGGTGCCGCCGTTGTCGAGCAGTTGCGCCAGCATCGGGTTGCCGCCACCGTTCGTGTTGTTAGCGCCCGCATAGATTGGGACATAGGTGCCGAAGAAGCTGTTGGTCGCGCTGTCGACATAGCTATTGACTTCGTTGCCGTGGCCACCTGACTTGTTTCCAGCCACCACCGTGTTGTTGATGGTGGTGCTGCCGAAGAAGGTGTAGAAACCGCCGCCACTTATGTCGGCGTGATTATGTTGGACCAGAGAGTTGCTCATGCTGACGGCGGTGTTGCTGGCATCGATGCCGCCGCCGCTTCGGGCCGAGTTGTTGGCAATGGTTGTATTGGTGATCTCGAGTGAGTTGATCGCGGAGGTTTTGATCGCCCCGCCGTCACCGGTTCCGGCATCGCCATTGGTGAGGATGAGGCTGGCGAGATGGACGTCGGTGCCGCCGCCCTTGATGTAGAAGATGCGACTGGCATTGTTGCCGGAGATGGTGACATCGGCTTTGTGATCACCGTTCACATCGCCATTGATGGTGACATCGTTGGTGAGTTCAAGTTCACCGCCCGTCAGAGTGATCTTGTGGCCCGCAAGGCCCGCATCGAACACGATGGTGTCCGCCCCGGCGCCGGCGTCGGCCAACTGCACGGCCTAACGCAATGAGAGAACGCCATCGCTCGCGTTGACGACATCGGACGTGGTGGTGACGGTGTAAGTGGCCATGATGCTTCCTCCTTGGGTTTCGCTGGCCAGAGCGGCCCGTCTCTCCGAGATCGGGCGCAGCGGCCTTTGGCAAAAGGCTATCCGCTTTGGCTATAGGGTCCGCGCCTGCGGCAGCCGGTCTGTCGTCCGCCTGCACTCGCGCGACCTCGTATATGCAGCTGTTGCCAGCGCCCTCCGAAGGCACCATCGTCCTTTTCGTCATCCAAAGCTGCTTGTCTAGACAGGCACGCCGGAAGCACGCTATCCGGGCCATCATCTCGTTGCTTCCGTTTTGCGCGGCCTGAATGGTGCCTTGCCGGTTTCCTTGTCGCCCGCCTCGATGCGTACCTGAATTTGTCCGAGGTGCCTGGCACCGGATGGTCGATTGCACGCGTTCGTTCAACAATTTCGTTGACCGGGTCTTGCGGATCGCGATACCGCGCCCCGGCCATCTCGTGCAGGGCGCAGAACTGCCATCCCCAAATCCCACCGGAAGCGAGGGGTCTTCAGGTTAATGCCGAACGTGTTGGTTCGCATTTTTTCCTGAGCTTTTATTTATTTCTATTTGCTTTTCTACTTAATTAGATAAAACGCAACAATCCTATTTCCTCTTTAGTTCCGCTCGATAAATACCGACAATACCGCGTCTTGGCATTGATCTTGATCAAAGCCGAACCGCAATCGAATTGGGTCCGGATCATGCGAACTGACCCGCAACAAAGGGCGGCTTTGGCCTTCCATAGCCCTTCGATCGTCTGCCGGGCTGAGACCGTTCTCCTCACCCCTACAGGGGTGCAATTTCAAGAAACTTGGCGCCCGCGCACCCTAACCGTCCTGGCGCTTGCGCATCTCGCGGGCAATGATGAGCTGCTGGATCTGGGTGGTGCCCTCATACAGGCGGAACAGGCGCACATCGCGGTAGAAGCGCTCGATGCCATAGTCGGCGATATAGCCGGCGCCGCCAAAAATCTGCACCGCCCGGTCGGCCACCCGGCCCACCATTTCCGATGCAAACATCTTGCAGCACGAGGCTTCCTGCGTGATCGCCTCGCCCGCCTCGTAGCGCCGCGCCGCGTCCGCCACCATGCATTCGGCCGCATAGCATTCCGCCTCTAAATCGGCGAGCATGGCCTGGATGAGCTGGAACTCGCCGATGGCCTTGCCGAACTGCTTGCGCTCGCCCGAATAGGCAACCGCCGCGTGGATGAGCCGGCGGGCGGTGCCGGTGCAGAAGGCCGCGATATGCAGGCGCCCGCGGTCGAGCACCTTCATGGCGGTAGCAAAGCCCCTGCCTGGTTTGCCGCCGATGATGCGTTCGGCCGGCACTGCGACGTTGTCGAAGACGACATCGCAAGTGAGCGCACCCTTCTGGCCCATCTTGCGGTCGGGCTTGCCCAGGCTGATGCCGGGTGTCGCGGCATCGACGATGAAGGCGGAGATGCCGCGCGCGCCGGGCTCGCTGAGATCCGTGCGTGCCATCACCGTGAACACCCCGGCGCGCGGCGCATTGGTGATGAAGCGCTTGGTGCCGTTCATCACGTATTGATCGCCCTGGCGCAACGCCGTGGTGCGCAGCGATGCCGCATCCGAGCCGGCATCGGGCTCGGTGAGGCAGAACGAGCCGATGAGCTCGCCCGCGGCCATGCGCGGCAGGAAGTCCTGTTTTTGCTCGGGCGTGCCGTCGATGGCGATGCCCTGCGAGCCGATGCCGATGGTGGTGCCGAACACCGAGCGGAAGGCGGGCGAGGTCCAACCAAAGGCCTTGGCGATCACGGCTTCCTGGGTGACGGAAAGCCCGATGCCACCATACTCCTGCGCGATCGACAGGCCGAAGAGGCCGAGCTGGCGCATCTCTTCGACAATCTCGAGCGGCACCTCGTCGGCCTCGTCGACGGCGCGTTCGAGCGGCACCAGCCGCTCGCGCACAAAACGGTTCACCTGGGCGAGGAGCCCGGCAAAGGTCTCGTCGTCGACGGCCGGCGGTTGCGGCGATGTCTGATCATCCACGGGAAAGCTGCTCTCTTCTCCGGGGTTCTTGGGTGGCGCCATGGTAAGCCCGAATGGAGACCAGACAAGGGGCAATGCGCCCCGATTGCGCGATGGCGACAATTGTAGCGGCCCGTTTTACCCGCCGTTAAGGCCTCCCAATTCAAACTGTTAATCAGCGATTAACGAGGAGCGACAGCCATGAGCCATAGCCAGGCCTCCACCAGCGAATTCGACGACTTCATCCCTGCCGGTTGCGACCTGGCATCAGCCGCCTGCGCGGCGGCGCTGACGCGGGTGCGCACCCTCATGACGGCGCCACCCGCTGCGGCGGCCCTGGCCGAAATGACTGATCTTACCGGCTTCGCCCGGCGCATCGCGGGCGCGCTCGACCTTGCCGCCGAGGCGGTTGCCCAGGGCAACGATGCCGCCGCCGCGCTCGAACATGGCCGCGCGCTGGCCCTGATCAATGCCCTGCGCCTCACCACGGCCGCCGCCGACCGGCCGGCCCGGGCGCCCGAGACGGCTCAGAAATCCGGCTCGACCGGCTGAAGCCGGCCGCCGATCCTGACCGGCGCGATGTTCAGCGCCAGCCCCGTCTCATCGTCGGTTTCGACCGCCACCCCGCACACCGTCGCCGCGCCCTCGGCCGGCTCCATGCGCCCGCCCGAGATGCGCCGCTGGAAGCGGGTGAGCGGCTCGGCCTTGTCCATGCCGATGACCGAATCGTAATCGCCGCACATGCCGGCATCGCTCATGTAGGCGGTGCCGTGCGACAAGATCTGGTGGTCGGCCGTGGGGATGTGGGTGTGGGTGCCGACGACCAGGCTCACGCGCCCGTCGGCGGCATGGCCCATGGCCATCTTCTCCGATGTCGCCTCGGCATGCATGTCGACGATGACGGCGTCCGCCCCGATGCCCAGCGGGCAGGCTTCGAGCTCGCGCTCCAGCGCCTGGAAGGGATCGTCCAGCGGCTCCATCATCACCCGGCCCATGATGTTCATCACCAGCACCTGGCGCCCGTTGGCGGTCTCGTAGAGACCCGACCCCCGCCCCGGCGTGCCGGGCGGATAATTGACCGGGCGCAAGAGTTGCGGCACCCGCTCGATGAACACCAGCGCCTCGCGCTGGGCAAAGGCATGGTTGCCGAGTGTGATGACATCGGCGCCGGCATCGAGGAAGTCGTTGCAGATCTCCTCGGTGATGCCGAAGCCGCCGGCGGCATTTTCGCCATTCACCACGACGAAATCGGGCGAAAAGTGCGCCTTCAGGTCCGGCAGGTGGCGCAGGAACGCCTTGCGCCCGGAGCGCCCCACCACGTCGCCGAAGAACATCAGCCGCATCAGCCCTTCCCCCCGATCGCATCCACCCGCCGGGCACCCATTTCCGTGAGCATCCAGTCGAGCGGCTGATCGTGAGCGGCGTGCGGCACGTGGTGCACCTCCTGTGCGGCATAGGCAACGCCCACCGCGACCGGATGCCCCTTCTGGCGCAAGTGTTCCAGCGTGCGGTCGTAAAAGCCGCCGCCATAGCCGAGCCGGTAGCCGCCCGAATCGAAGGCGAGCATCGGCACCAGCAGCACATCGGGCACCACCTCGGACGCGGCCGCAAGGGGAACGGGAATGTTCCACGCCCCCGGTTCGGTCTGATCGCCCGGCCGCCAGACGCGAAACACCAGCGGCGCATTGCGCTCGGCAACCACCGGCAGCGCCGTCACCATACCGGCTGCCGACAGGCGCGCCATGAGCGGGCGCACATCGATCTCGCTCTGATAGGGAAGAAAGCCGGAAACAACGCTGCCTGGCTCAAGGTCCAGAAACTCCAGGCCCAGCATGGCGAGCGCTGCGCCGGCCGCGCCCCGGTCGGCCCGGTGGGCCTTTTCCCTGACGCTGGCGGCGGCCTTGCGCGCTAGTTTCTTCTCGCTCGCCAACGACACGGCGCCCGCGCGGTCGTGCATGGGTTTTGCCTCTTGTTGTCACAACGACGAGCCGCCCTGGCCGTGGGAGACCTCGATCCCGGGTCCCTACAATTGTAGGTGGGCGCCGTTTGACGCGGGCCACGGCCCGAACCAGTGACAGCTCCCATTAAGGATCGTATCGGCCCCAGGGAAAGTTTGCTCCTCACGCACCGGGCAGCCCGTCACCTGCCTACTTAGGCGCAAGCGAGGCGAAAATCCATATGGCCGTTGCCAGCCTCGCGCGGCTATTCGCGGCAGTGACGCGATGGCCGGGCCCCGCCTGTCTTCTTCCGTTACGTAATAATAAGCAAACGACCGACCATTCCAGCAGGAAACTGTGCGGAAAACAATCAACCGGAACGTTTAGCTTGCACAGAGTATCGCGCCCAACTAACATTCCCAGACGATAACTCCAGTTTGCATCTGCGCCAAGAGACTAAAACTTAGGAGGGAGAAGGATATGGCGGCAACAACCATTAACGGCACGCCCGGCGACGACAACCTGCCTGGAACGACTGGCGGCGACAAAATCTTCGGCTTCGCTGGCGATGACACGCTTAACGGCAATGGCGGCAATGACAAACTGTACGGTGGGGCAGGTTCCGACGAGCTGAATGGCGGCAACGGCCGCGACTACCTCGACAGCGGTGGCAATGTCGCGGCCTTCAATTCCGTCAACAACACCTATCTATTCTCCGGATTCGACGCCCTGGACGGCGGCAATGGCAACGACACCCTGGTTGCCACGGGCGGTGGTGTCTTGATGACCGGCGGGGCCGGCAACGACTTGATCATGGCCACCGACGACGGGTCCTTTTTCGATTTTACGCAGGTTGATTACGCCTCATCGGCGTCGGGCATCAACGTGGCCGCGAACGGCTCCGGCGGGCTCACAGTCCTGGACGGCCTCGGCGGCACCGACACGGTCATCGGCGTCCATGTTCTCCGCGACAGCGGCCACAACGACACCATCTCCGTCGATACCACTTACCAGACGAGTTTCGGCCACTTCCTTGAGGTGCGCCTTTCGGGCGGCGACGACATGGTCACCTTCGGCAGCGGCTTTGCCGGGCGCATCGGCTTTCAGAGGGCTAAGGGCGCCGTGCATGCCGATCTCGCAACCGGCACCGCCACCGATCTCAACCCGGCCGACAATTTCATTGGCAACGACACCTTCATCGGCACGGTCGGCGTGTTGCGCGGGTCGAAATTCGGCGATGAACTTCTCGGCTCCTCCGGCAATGACCGCTTACGCGGCGAGGCTGGCAACGACACCATCGACGGGCGCGCCGGCTTCGATCGCATCGAATTCAATGGCTCCTCCTCCGGCGTCAATGTCAATCTCGCCAAGGGCAAGGTGTTCAATGACGGCCTCGGCGGCCATGACACTGTAATGCATATCGAGGGGGTCACCGGTTCGGACTTCAACGATGTCATTGCGGGCAACGGCATCGGCAACTTGCTCAATGGCAATCTCGGTAACGACAAGATCCATGGCAGGGGTGGCGCCGACACCATCAATGGCGATTTCGGCATCGAACCGGAAGCGGCTTCCGGCGGCTGGACCAGCAATGACTCGCTTTATGGCGATGCCGGCAATGACAGGATTTTTGGCGGCGCCGGCGCCGACCACCTGTACGGCGGCGGCGGCAACGACTACCTGGAAAGCGGCACGACCTTTGCCAGGTCCGATCCCGCCAACAACACCTACCTGTTCTATCAGCAGGACACCCTGCAGGGCGATGCCGGCAACGATACGCTGAACGCCACCAACGGCGACGTGGTGATGATCGGCGGTGGCGGCAACGACCTCATCATGGCGACCGATGACGGCTCCTACCTCGACTTCACCCGTGTCAGCTACCGCGGTTCCACGTCGGGCATCGCCGTTTCCAGCGACGGCGCGGGCGGTCTCACCGTCGCCGACGGCCTCGGCGGCACCGACACGGTCCAAGGCGTTCATGTGCTGCTCGACAGCAGCCATGACGACACCATCTCCGCCGATTCCAGCTACCAGACCAGCTTCGGGACCTTCCTCGAGGTGCGCCTGTCGGGCGGCAATGACATGGTCACCTTCACCGGCTTTGGCGGGCGCATCGGCTATCAAGGCGCCGGCGGCGGCGTCCATGCCGACCTCGCCACGGGCACCGCGACCGACCTCAACCCGGGCGACAACTTCATCGGCAACGACACCTTCATCGGCACAGTCGCTGTGCTGCGCGGCTCGGCCTTCGGCGACGAGCTTTTCGGCTCGTCCGGAAATGACCGCCTGCGCGGCGAGGGCGGCAACGACACCATCGACGGGCGCAGCGGCTTCGATCGCATCGAGTTCAACGGCTCCAGCTCCGGTGTCAATGTCAATCTCGCCAAGGGCAAGGTGTTCAACGACGGCCTCGGTGGCCATGACACTGTGATGCACATCGAGGGGGTCACCGGCTCGGACTTCAACGATACCATCACCGGCAGTGGCGCCGGCAACCTGCTCGTCGGCAATCTCGGCAATGACGAGATCCACGGCCTGAAGGGCGCCGACACCATCATCGGTGACAACGGCATCGATGCCGAGGCGGCCGCCGGCGGCTTTACCAGCAACGACACGCTATTCGGCGAGGCCGGCAACGACAGCATCGTCGGCGGCGCTGGCAACGACTGGATGAGCGGCGGCGGCGGCGCCGATCGCTTCGTCTTCACCGACGGCTTCGGCGACGACACCATCAAGGACTTTGCCGCTGTCAACACCGAAAAAATTGACCTGTCGGGGGTGAGCGGCATCGCCGGCTTCTTCGACCTCACCCACCATCACCTGACGACCGATGCGGGCACCGGCTTTGCCATGATCGTCGATGGCGCGAACTCGATCCTGCTGGAGGGCCATGCTGAAAGCGACTTCGGCGCTGGCCACGCCATCACCGGCGCCGATTTCATTTTCTGACGGCCTGCAGAACAGCCGCGCCCGCGTAGTGTCGGGCGCATTCGCTGTGCCACGAAAACCACTACCCGGGGGAAAGTTTCCACCTGACGCCCAGGACATCGCGTCATCTGCCTGCCTGGGCCGAAGCCGCGGCAAAATCCCTGCGGCCATTGCCGACGCTCACCGCCGCCCACCTGTCTCTCTCCGGGGCGCTATAACAATGAAACAGGCCACTGTTCTTGACATGAGATTGCAAACAACAATCAAAAAAAAGCAGGTTGCGTCGCTTGTTGCAACCAACTAGCATTCCGCTACGTTAAATTGTGTCTGCTCTTGCGCTAGAAAACCAAACCATCGGGGGAGAAGGTTATGGCGGCAACGACCATCAACGGCACGCCCGGCGACGACAACCTGCCCGGCACGAGTGGCCCTGACAGAATTTTTGGCTTCACTGGCGATGACACGCTGAATGGAAATGCCGGCAACGACAGGCTTTTCGGCGGGGCGGGATCGGACACACTGAACGGCGGTGGCGGCAACGACTTCCTGGACGGCGGTGGCAATGTCGCGGCCTTCGATTCCGTCAACAACACCTATCTTTTCGAAGGGGTCGACAGCCTGGACGGCGGCGGCGGCAGAGACACCCTGGTTGCCTCCAGCGGAATAGTCAGGATGATCGGCGGGGCCGGCGACGACCTCATCAAGGCGACCGATGACGGGTCCTATTTCGATTTCATGCTGGTCGACTATACCTCATCGACGTCGGGCATCAACGTGGCCGCGAACGGGTCCGGCGGGCTCACAGTTCAGGACGGCCTCGGCGGCACCGATACGGTCATCGGCGTTCATGTCCTCTACGACAGCAGCCACGACGACACCATCTCCGTCGATACCACCTACCAGACGAGTTTCGGCAGCTTCCTCGAGGTGCGCCTGTCGGGCGGCGACGACATGGTCACCTTCGGCAGCGGCTTTGCCGGGCGCATCGGCTATCAGAGGGCTAAGGGCGCCGTCCATGCCGATCTCGCAACCGGCACCGCCACCGACCTCAACCCGGCCGACAATTTCATCGGCAACGATACCTTCATCGGCACGGTCGGCGTGTTGCGCGGGTCGAAATTCGGCGATGAACTCCTCGGCTCGTCCGGCAATGACCGCTTTCGCGGCCATGGCGGCAACGACACCATCGACGGGCGCGCTGGTTTCGACCGCATCGAATTCGGCGGCGCGAGTTCGGGCGTCAATGTCAATCTCGCCAAGCACAAGGTATTCAACGACGGTCAAGGCGGCCACGACACCGTCACCCATATAGAGGGCGTCACCGGTTCGGACTTCAACGATGCCATTGCCGGTAATGGCATCGGCAACTTGCTCAATGGCAATCTCGGTGACGACAAGATCCATGGCAGGGGTGGCGCCGACACCATCAATGGCGATTTCGGCATCGAACCCGAAGCGGCTTCCGGCGGCTGGACCAGCAATGACTCGCTTTATGGCGATGCCGGCAACGACAGGATTTTTGGCGGCGCCGGCGCCGACCACCTGTTCGGCGGCGACGGCAACGACTACCTGGAAAGCGGCGGTGCCATCTCCGCGATCGATACGCTCAACAACAGCTATCTCTTGAATGAACAGGACACCCTCCAGGGCGATGCCGGCAATGACACGCTGGTGGCGACCGACGGCGATGTGCTGATGATCGGCGGTGCCGGCTCCGACCTCATCATGGCCACCGACGATGGCTCCTTTTTCGACTTCGCCCGTGTGAGCTATCACAGCTCGACGGCGGGCATCGCCGTTTCATCCGACGGCTCCGGCGGTTTGAGCGTGTTCGACGGCCTCGGCGGCACCGACACTGTGCAAGGCGTCCATGTGCTCTACGACAGCAGCCACAGCGACACCATCTCCGTCGACTCGACCTATCAGACGAGCTTTGGCGCTTTCCTTCAGGTACACCTGTCGGCGGGTGACGACAAGGTGACCTTTACCGGCGGCGTTGCCGGGCGCATCAGTTATCAGGGCGCCGGTGGCGCCGTGAACGCCGATCTCAATACCGGCACGGCGACCGATCTCAATCCGGGCGACAGCTTCATCGGCAACGACACCTTCATCGGCTTCGTGTCGGTGTTCCGCGGTTCCAATTTCGACGATCAGATTTTCGGCTCCAGTGGCGACGACCGCTTTCGCGGCCAGGCCGGTGACGACACCATCGACGGACGCGGCGGCTTCGACCAGGTCGAGTTCGCCGGCGCCGGCTCGGGCGTCAATGTCGACCTCGCCCAGCACAAGGTGTTCGACGACGGCCGTGGCAATCAGGATACGGTCACCAACATCGAGGCGGTCGGGGGCTCGCCTTTCGATGACATCATTTCCGGCAATGGCGGCAACAACCGGCTGCGTGGCAATCTCGGCGATGACTTGATCCACGGGCGTGGCGGCGCCGATAACATCAGGGGCGATGGTGGCATTGATAGCGAGGCGGCCGCGGGCGGCTGGACCAGCAATGACACGCTTTATGGCGATGGCGGCAGCGACAATATCGAAGGCGGCGACGGCAACGACCGCCTCTTCGGCGGATTGGGCAGTGACACGCTCATCGGCGGCGCCGGCAACGACCTGCTGGTCGGCAATGGCGGCGCCGACCGCTTCCAGTTTTCCGACGGCTTCGGCCACGACACCATTACGGGCTTCGCCGCCGCCAACACCGAAAAGATCGATCTGTCGGGCGTGAGCGCCATTACCAGCTTCGCCGACCTCACCAACCATCACCTGATGACCGATGGCGTCACCGGCTTTGCGGAGATCTTCGCCGGCAACAACACGATCCTGCTCAAGGGCTTTACTGAAAGCGACTTCGGCGCCGGCCACGCCATCACCGGCGCGGATTTCATCTTCTGACGGGGGGGGGCGGAACAGCCGTGCCGGCGCGCTGTTCGCGAGCCCGTTCAGCGTCTTCCGGCTGATGTTCCAGGGCCTGTTCAGGGCGTGTTCTGACCCTGTTCGGCGCTCTGGGGACGGTTGGAGACCGGCGCCTATTGCGCCTCGATCGTGACATCGAAGCGCGCCTGAGGCACTGCGTCCGTCACCCATTGACGCCTGAGGACGGCGCTGAACCATGTCGTGCCGGGCCCGGCAACCGAAAAGCGCAGCACGCGCTCGCCGCCCGCGCCCGGTGCCCCGCCGGCACCGGCAAATTCATCGCCGCAAAGGACCGGCCCGTCGGTGACCTCCCAGCGGTAGCCTGTGGTCGGGTTCTCCGCCAAGCGGATGACGACCACGTCGCCCGGCCTTGCCTGCACTTTCTGGCCCCTATGGGCTTGCGTCAGAACGATTTCCGCCACATCGGCCTTCTTACCAGACGTAGGTTTCGTGAATCATGCCATCGGCTTCTTCGCGATAATTATAGTTTGTCTGGGTGTGCTTGGCACTGGCCGCCAGCATGGTGAGCGCCACCACGGCGGTGTCGGAGTTGTTGGCCAGCTTCTTCCAGCCGACGCCGGTGATATAGACCCACGAGTTGCGGTTCTGGTTGATGCCCCACAAGGCGCCCACGCGCTTGTTGTTGAGCCAGGCGGCGACACCGCCCTGGGCTTCAGCGCCGGCGCCGGCATCGTCGGGCGAAAGGGTCGGCATCGCCTCGGCGCCGCCGGAACTCACCTCGGAAGCGCTTGCGGCAGGCGGTTCTTGGCTGGGCATGATATCGGTCATGGCATTCGCTCCATTGCTGTCGTTTGAACTCTTTGGCGGCTCGAGCCCGGGCGCCACCGTTTCCGCCGCGGTTTCGGGTTCGTCTGGCGGCGCGGCGCCTTGCGCCTTGCGGCTCTTGCTGTCCTTGGCCATGGTGCCCCTCCTTCTAGAAGACATAGACCTGCTTGATGATCTTGTTCTCCTGGTAGACATTGACCGTGGACTTGCCGGTCTTTGCCGCGGCGAGTTGGGTCAAGAGGTCGAAGAAGATGTTGTCGTTGTCATAGGCGATGCGGCGCCAGCCGATACCGCCGTCCAGATAGGCCCAGGCGTTGCGGTTCTGGTCGATCGCCCACAGGCCGATCACCTTGCGGCCCTTGAGCCAGCCGCTCTCGACGATGCCGTCGACCGCCCACATCTCCGAATTGATGCCGCATTGGCCATAGGCGATGCAGAAGTACCCGCCATCGCCCCAGCCGGCACCCCAGCTATTCTTGCATATCCAGTATCCGCCCGCATCGTTGTAGCCGACGCAGGAGACGCAATGGCCGCCGGCCACCCCGCCGCTGACGTGCTTGTAGACGCCGCTCTTGTAGGAGAAGAAGTCGTTGTAGACGGTGAAGGCGCATGACAGCGGCCCGCGCGTCGAGATCCACGTCTTCATGTCGGCAGCCGACTTGATCGAATGCCAGTTGCTGATTTTGGTGAGGCGATTTTGCCAGTCGGCGCAGCGGTTGCTGCAGTTCTGGTCACCCGCCGTGTAGGGGTAGCATGTCTCGTCGCACACGCCGTCGGTCTTGAAGGCATCCAGCCCTTTGTCGCACCACCATCCGTTGGAGCAATTGCGCCCCTGCGCGCGAGCGATGCAGTAGAACAGTTCCGCCTCGGACAGGTCGACGGCGAGGTTGGGGTCGTTGCGCTGACGCCTGAAGGTGCCCTCAACCGTCGCACAGCTTCCGAAGGCCACGCAGGAGCCGCACCCGCCCTGGTCTCTCACCGGCGTGATAAAGTTCTTGCCGCCCACATTCCTCAGATCGTAGGCCGCGGGCGCCCCCGCTGCCGCGGCAGCCGTCTCGCCGACGCGGCTCGCCGCCAGTTGCTCGCGGGTCTCCAGCGATGCCTCGCCCGGAGGTGGAACGGCACCCAGCCGAAGCCTCTTTTCCTCATCCGAAAGCTCGGACACGCTCGTCAGTCCGGCTTGCCAGCTTTCTCCGGCCTTCAGAATTGCCGATTGCAGGGCGGCGGCGTCTACGCGTTCCAGGGCCATGATGTGTCCTCCAAGACGTTCGGGTTTTTTCAAGCAAAACCGGTCTTTCCCGCAACCTGTCAAGGATGCGGATAATCAACAATGCCAATGCATAAGCATTATCGCAAAGATAATGCTTTCCGCACAAACGTGTCGCCGTCTTTAAGAATTAGATGTTTGAAGGTTGCGTAATAAATGTGGCAAACATGCGACATGCTGCCTTCTTTTCACTTATGTTCACGACTCTTTGACTCGAAAATAGAATTAAATTTGTGAACGGATTAAATTTTTGCTTATTTATAAGGCCTTTAATTTAGTCGCTATAGAGCGGTCTTGATTTACGCTCGCATAGTCAGTGTAAAGTTATTCCGCACAAAGAAAACCGGCGCCGGTCGCGCCGGGCTCGAACTATGAGCCCTGTCAGCCGCCGCCGTTTCGTGCCGGATGTCTCCATCGAGCCAAGGATGGAGGCTCGCCCCACAGGACCGCTTGTCAGGACCGCAGGCAATCGCCGCGGTCGCCGGTCTTCTCAGCCCTGTTCTTCGCGCTGGCCTTGCTCGGCGCGCTCGCGCGCCAGCGCCTCCAGGCGCTTGGCGGCGGCCTCGATGCGCTCGGCTACCACGTCCTCGTGCTCGGCGTCCTGCTTCATCATGCCGTTGCGCGCGGCCTTGAGGGTTCCGACCTCGTCCTGCAGGCCCTCGATCTTGCGCAAGGCATCCGACAGGCGGTCGGCGATCACCAGGCCCGCCATCATCAGCAGGCGTATATCGCCGACCTGGCCCACGCCGCGCTTGATCGTCGTCACCTCGGAATCGAGCAACTGGGCGAGCTCCATGAGATGCTCTTCCTCGCCGTCGCTGCAGTTCATCGTATAGGGACGGCCATTGACCTCGACCACGACTTGTCCCATGGCTTTCACCTCTTTCACCACATTGCGGCGTCAGCGCCGGCGCGGCTATTTTCCCAACACCTTGCGGATGCGCGACATCGCCAGGTCGACCCGGCGCTGGGCTTGCCGATTGACCTCGTCGAGTTCGCTGGCCTTGGCGCGCACCTGGTCCAGTTCTTCCGCCAGTCTGGCCCGGTCTTGCCTCAAAGCTTCTGCTTCGCCGCGGGCACCGGCCAGCGTCGTCTCGCGTTCCCCCGCCTGGGCCATGGCGGCCTCGAGCCGGCGCAGTGCGCCTTCGAAGCGGTCCAGTGCCCCGGAGATTCTGGAGTCTTCAGCCATCGTCCACCTCTGACAGGACGCGGCGAGCCCGACTCATACCCCCTTCATCGCCGCCCATGGGAAACATAAAGCCTAACGCGAGCAAAGGGAACCATTGAGAAGCGAGGAATTCGGTTGCGCCAACCAGCGTAAACTCGCTGTGAACGCGGCTCACCACAAACCGACTCCAGGACCATTGACAGGCCGAGGCCGGATGTGATGACTGGCCACCGTTTTCAACAGGCGGACAGGTTATGAACACACCAACTGCGGCCAAGGGCCTTGCGGCTCCGGGCAAGATCGATCCGGCGCGCCACAAGGAAATGGCCAACGCCCTGCGCGCCCTGTCGATGGATGCGGTGGAAAAGGCCAAATCCGGCCACCCCGGCCTGCCCATGGGCGCCGCCGACATCGCCACCGTCCTGTTCACCCGCTTTTTGCGCTTCGACCCGCAGACCCCCAAATGGCCAGACCGCGACCGCTTCGTGTTGTCCGCCGGTCATGGCTCGATGCTGCTCTATTCGCTGCTTTATCTCCTCGGCTATGAGGACATGACGCTGGGCGATATCGAGAATTTCCGCCAGCTCGGCTCGCGCACCGCCGGTCATCCCGAATTTGGCCATGCATCGGGCATCGAGACCACCACAGGTCCGCTCGGCCAGGGTTTTGCCAACGCCGTCGGCATGGCCATCGCCGAGCGCCACCTCAATGCCCGTTTCGGCGACGATATCGTCAATCACCGCACCTATGCGCTGGTCGGCGATGGCTGCCTGATGGAAGGCATCTCGCAGGAAGCCCTGACGCTGGCGGGCCATTTGAAGCTGAACCGCCTCATCGTCCTGTTCGACGACAACGGCATTTCCATCGACGGGCCGGTGACGCTGGCCGACAATACCGACCAGCTCGCCCGCTTCGCCGCCAGCGGCTGGGCCACATCGCGCATCGACGGCCACGATCCCGACGCCATCAGCGCCGCCCTCGCGGCCGCCCAGGAAAGCGACCGCCCGAGCCTCATCGCCTGCCGCACCGTCATCGGCTTTGGCGCCCCCCACAAGCAGGGCACCGCCGGCGCTCACGGCTCGCCGCTGGGACCGGAAGAGGTGGCAGCGGCCCGCGCCGCGCTGGGCTGGGAGCACGCGCCGTTCGCCATCCCCACCGGCATTCGCGATGCCTGGCGGCTGGCGGGCCTGCGCGGCTGCAAGGAGCGCAAAGGCTGGGAGGCCCGGCTCGACAAGATCGGCAACGGTACCAAGGGGGAATTCGAGCGCGCCGTCGCCGACGACCTGCCGCACGCCCTGGCGGACGCCCTGCTGGATTACCGCAAGTCGCTTGCTGAAAATCCCCCTGCCCTTGCCACCCGCAGCGCATCGCAGAACGTCCTCGACGTCATCAATCCACTGGTGGTGGATACCGTCGGCGGCTCGGCCGATCTCACCGGCTCCAACAACACCCGCTCGAAGAATCTGCCGCTGCTGACGGCGGAGGACTATGGCGGACGCTACATCCACTACGGTGTGCGCGAGCATGCCATGGCCGCGGTGATGAACGGGCTGGCGCTGCATGGCGGCGTCATCCCTTACGGCGGCACCTTCCTCGTCTTCACCGATTACTGCCGTCCCGCCATCCGCCTGTCGGCATTGATGGGGCTGAGAGTGATCTACGTGATGACGCACGATTTCATCGGTCTCGGCGAGGACGGTCCCACCCACCAGCCGGTCGAGCATCTGGCTTCGCTGCGCGCCATGCCCGGCCTTGTCGTCATGCGCCCCTGCGATGCCATGGAAACGGCCGAGTGTTGGCAGGCCGCCATCGAGCAGCGCGACAAGCCCACCGTCATGGCGCTCAGTCGCCAGAAGCTGGCACCCGTGCGCAACCGCCATTCCAAGGTGAACTATGCCAGCCGTGGCGCCTATGAGCTGGACAGCGGCTCGGCCGACGGCCCCAATCAGGTGGTGATCTTCGCCACCGGCTCCGAGGTGCAGGTGGCACTCGCCGCCCACGCCGCGCTCACCGACGAGGGCATCTCCGCCCGCGTGGTGACCGTGCCCTCAATGGAGCTGTTCGCCAACCAGCCCGACGACTACCGCAAGCTGATCCTCGGCGAGGAGCCGGTGCGCGTTGCCATCGAGGCAGGCGTGCGCATGGGCTGGGATGCCTTCATCGGCACCGACGGCCTCTTCATCGGCATGTCGGGTTTTGGCGCCAGCGCCCCTGCCCCGGCGCTGTATGAGCATTTCGGCATCACGCCCGAGGCCACGGTGGCGGCCGTCAAGGCGCAGCTGGCTGCGCTCGCCGAAGGGGACTGATCGTCTTGGCCTCGCTTGCAACACTGGACACGCTCGACGTTGCGGGAAAGCGCGTGGTCCTGCGCCTCGACCTCAACGTACCGGTGAAGGACGGCGAAGTCGGCGACGCCACCCGCATCGAACGGGCGATACCGACGCTGCGCGAGCTGCGCGCCAAGGGCGCATCGGTGGTGGTGCTCTCTCATTTCGGCCGGCCCAAGGGCAAGGTGGTCGCGGAAATGTCGCTGGCACCCCTAGCACCGGCCCTGTCGCAGGCGCTGGGTGCGCCGGTGCGCTTCGTTGCCACCGACTGGCGTGACGGCAAGGCCGCTGAGGCCCTCTCGTCGCTGGCCGCCGGCGACGTGGCGCTGATGGAGAACACCCGCTTCCATCCGGGCGAGGAAGCCAACGATGCACAGTTCGCCGCCGTACTGGCCGGGCTCGGAGATCTTTATGTGGACGATGCGTTTTCCTGCGCCCATCGCGCCCATGCCTCGACCGAAGGCATCGCCCGCCTGTTGCCGTCGGCGGCCGGGCGGGCCATGCAGGCCGAGATCGAGGCACTGCACAAGGCGCTGGAAAAGCCCGAACGACCGCTTGCCGCCGTCGTCGGCGGGGCTAAGATTTCCACCAAACTCGATCTCATCGGCAACCTGCTCGCCATCGCCGACACCATCATCATCGGCGGCGCCATGGCCAACACCTTCCTTGCCGCGCAAGGGTACGAGGTGGGCAAGTCGCTGATAGAGGCCGACCTCTACGATACCGCGCGCCAGATCATGCGCGATGCCGCCGGGCGCAATCGCACCCTGCTTTTGCCGAGCGACGTGGTGGTGGCGGCGGAGTTTGCCGCCGGGGCCGCCCATCGTACCATCGATGTGAGCGCGGTGGGCGCCGGGGACATGATCCTCGACATCGGCCCGGCCTCGGTGGCGGCGGTGGAAAAAGCCTTTGCCGGCGCCCGCACGCTGGTGTGGAACGGCCCGTTCGGCGCCTTCGAGCTGAGCCCCTTCGATGCCGGCACGGTGGCGACGGCACAGGCAGCGGCGCGGCTCACCAAGCAAGGCAAGCTCGTCTCTGTGGCCGGCGGAGGCGATACTGTCGCTGCCCTCAACCGGGCCGGCGTGGCGCACGATTTCACCTATGTCTCGACGGCTGGCGGTGCCTTTCTCGAATGGCTCGAAGGCAAGACCCTGCCCGGCGTGGCCATTCTGATGACGTAGGGGTATAGGTGTTTTGACGGCCGCGCGGGCGGAGCGGCGGCCTGATTGAACGAGGAAACGAGCAATGACTGAACGACTGGAAGACATCGCCGAGGCCATGGTGGCCAAGGGCAAGGGCATTCTCGCCGCCGACGAAAGTGGCGGCACCATCAAGAAGCGGTTCGATTCCATCAACATCGAATCGACCGCCACCAGCCGCCGCGACTACCGCCAGATGCTGTTCAGCGCCGAGGACGGCATGAACAATCACATCTCCGGCGTCATTCTCTACGACGAGACCATCCGCCAGGAGGCCGACAGCGGCAAGCAGCTTGTCGACATCATCAAGGCCGCGGGCACCGTGCCCGGCATCAAGGTCGACACTGGCGCCAAGGTCATGCCCTTCCATCCGGGCGAAAAGATCACCGAAGGCCTCGATGGCTTGCGCGAGCGCCTCATCGAATATCACAAGCTCGGTGCTCGCTTCGCCAAGTGGCGCGCTGTCATCGACATCGCCGACGGCATCCCGACATGGAGCTGCGTCAAGGCCAACGCCCATGCGTTGGCACGCTATGCCGCGCTATGCCAGGAGCAGATGATCGTCCCCATCGTCGAGCCCGAGGTGCTGATGGACGGGCCCGTCGCCGCCCATGACATCGCGCGCTGCTACGAGGTGACGGAGTGGGTGCTGAAGACGGTCTTTGCCGAGCTCTACGATGCCCGCATCAACCTCGAAGGCATGGTGCTCAAGCCCAACATGGTGATCGCCGGCAAGAATGCCGCAAAACAGGCAAAGCCCGCCGAGGTGGCGGAAATGACGGTGAAATGCCTTAAACGCTGCGTGCCTTCGGCAGTTCCCGGCATCGCATTCCTGTCGGGCGGCCAATCGGATGTCGAAGCGACTGAGCATCTCTCGCTCATGAACCAGATGGGTCCACTGCCCTGGCAGCTCACCTTTTCCTATGGCCGCGCCTTGCAGGCAGCAGCGCTGAAGGCCTGGGGCGGCAAGACCGGCAACATCGCCAAGGCGCAGGCCGCATTCAGCCACCGCGCCCGCATGAACGGCCTCGCGGCGGCTGGCAATTGGGCCAAGGCACTGGAAAAGGCCGCCTGAGCGGATCGACCTACTTGTGTCATCGTCGGGCTTGACCCGACGACCCAGGAGCCACAAGCGGAAGCCTTCCCATGTGGCCTGGATCCTCGGGTCAAGCCTGAGGATGACACGGGGGGATGGGGTTGGGCCACCAAGGGGCGCGCGTAAATATGGAGCCAGGCCGGACAGCTATGCCAAAGTGCCGCCTCTTTCTGGTCGTTCCCTCCGGGCTCGATGCCGAAACGGCTGGCGCCTGCCTCAAGGCGGCGCTGGCGGCCGGCGATGTGGCAGCTCTCAAGGTGACTGGAAACAGATCGCAACAATCAAGCCTGCTCGATGCCGTCCAGGCTGCCGCTCAGGGCACTGGCGTCGCGGTTCTGTGCGATGAGGATGAAGAGCTCGCCTTCGCGCGCAAGACCGACGGGGTGGAAATCGACGCCGACGCCGCGCACTTTGCCACCGCCCGCGACCGTCTCGGCGCCGATATCATCGTGGGGGCTCGCTGCGGCACCTCGCGCCATCGCGCCATGGAGATGGCCGAAGCCGGCGCCGATTATGTGCGGATCGACCGCGGCGATGGCGATGAAAGCCTCGTTGCCTGGTGTGCCGAGCTCTTCGAGGTTCCATGCGTGGCGGATGCCGCCGCGGGCGCGATCGGGGACGGGGCTGACTTCGCCGTGGTGCCGGATACCATGTGGGCCTCGCCCGAAGCGGCGCACCAGGAGGTGACGGCGCTGATGCAGACGATCGCGGAGGTGGAGCGATGAGGTCGGCAAAGCGCGCCGCGCTGGCCGCCTTCTTCCTGCTTTTCTCGGCCCTGGCTACGGTGTCGGCAGCGAGCTTCGAGGAAGCCGCCGCGCTTTATCAGGACAAGAACTACAAGGCCGCCTACGATATCGCCTCCACTCTCGCCAATGCGGGCGATGCGCGCGCCGAGGAAATGCTCGGCGCCATGTTCCAGTTCGGCCATGGCGTTACCGCCGATCCGGGCCAGGCCATCGACTGGTACCAAGCCGCCGCCAAGCAGGGCCGCGTGCCCTCCATGTTCGCCTTGTCCAACATCTTTCTCGACGGCTCGGCCGGCCATTTCGACCGCGACCAGGCGGTCATGTGGCTGCAGAAGGCCGCCGATGCCGGCTATGTGCCCGCCATGCACAATCTCGGCCTTGTCTATGTCGGCAGCGCCGGCGGCGAGGCCGACTGGAAGCAGGCGGCCTATTGGTTCTCCAAGGCAGCCGCAAAGGGCTTTGCCGAGTCGCAGTACAATCTCGGCATCCTCTATGCCGAGGGCAAGGGCGTGGACAAGGACGAGATCAAGGCCGCCGACCTCTATCTGCGCGCCGCCCTGCAAGGGCTTGCCGATGCCGCCCTCGATTACGGCGTCATGGTGTTTCGCGGCGAAGGCGTGCAGAAAGACGAAAAGATCGGCGCCGAATGGTTGCTGGTGGCAGCCCGGCGCGGCAACCCCGTGGCCCAGAACCGGGTGGCGCGCCTGCTCGCCATGGGCCGCGGCCTGAGGTCCGATCCGGTCGAGGCGATGAAATGGAACATCCTCGCCAGCCGCGCCGGACGCAAGGATCCCGACCTCGATCAGTTGCTCGCCAAGCTCGACCCCGTGCAGCGGGCCGAAGCGCAAGCCAGAGCCGATGCCTTCAAGCCCGTCGAGTCGCCGAAGAACTGAAGCGCGCTTGGCCGCCGCCAGCCTGCCCACAGATTTTGGGTGCACGGCAGCGTGAGACTTGCTAGTAACGCCGCGACCGCAAGGGCAGCGAGGCATCGTCAGAATGCCGACCCCGGACGGCACCAACAATCTGACCAAGGTTTCAGAATGAAGATCAACGGCAACGAGATCAAGCCGGGCAATGTCATCCTGCACAACGGCCTGCTTCTGCTGGCGGTGAAGTGCGACCACGTCAAGCCCGGCAAGGGCGGCGCCTTCGCCCAAGTGGAGCTGCGCGACGTCGTGTCCGGCACCAAGTACAACGAGCGCTTCCGCGCCTCCGAATCGGTGGAGCGCGTCAGGCTCGAGCAGAAGGATTTTCAGTACCTCTACGAGCAGGGCGACATGCTGGTGTTCATGGACACCGAGACCTACGAGCAGATCGAGCTGGCGCACGACTTCGTCGGCGAGCGCGCCGCCTTCCTCCAGGACGGCATGCAGGTGACGGTGGAAAGCTACGAGGGCAAGCCGCTCGGCATCTCGCTGCCGGGCCAGGTGACGCTTGCGATCGTCGAGGCCGACCCGGTCGTCAAGGGCCAGACGGCATCGTCCTCCTACAAACCCGCCAAGCTGGAGAACGGCATCAGGATCATGGTGCCACCCTTCATCGGCGCTGGCGAGCGGGTGGTGGTCGACACCAACGAGGCGACCTACATCCGGCGGGCCGACTGACCTGATGGCCCCATCACCCCTCCTCACCGTCATGTCCAACGCGGCGCGCAAGGCGAGCCGCGCCATCCGGCGCGACTTCGGCGAGGTCGAGAACCTGCAGGTCTCGATGAAGGGTCCTGCCAACTTCGTCACCCGCACCGACAAGCGGGTAGAGGAGATCCTGGCGGAGGAATTGCGCAAGGCGCGGCCCGGCTTCAGCTTCCTCATGGAAGAATCGGGCGCAAGCGCCGGCAGCGACAAGGAGCACCGCTGGATCGTCGATCCCATCGACGGCACCACCAACTTCATCCACGGCATCGCCCATTTCGCCATCTCGATAGCGCTGGAGCGCGGGGCTGAGATTATCGCCGGCCTCGTCTACAACCCCATCACCGACGAGATGTTCACCGCCGAGCGCGGGCGCGGCGCCTTCCTCAACGACCGCCGTCGCCTGCGCGTGGCGGCCCGGCGCACGATGTCGCAGGCCGTCGTCGCCTGTGGCATTCCCCATCACGGCCGCGGCGACCATGAACGCTTCCGCGCCGAGATGGCACGCGTGCAGGCGGCCGCCGCCGGATTGCGCCGCTTCGGCGCGGCGAGCCTCGACCTGTGCTGGGTCGCGGCCGGCCGCGTCGATGCCTACTGGGAACGCGGCCTCGAGCCATGGGATATCGCCGCCGGGTTGTTGATCGTGCGCGAGGCAGGTGGCACCGTCGGCGATGTCGACGGCGCAGCAAACGTGCTTGCGACCGGCAACGTGCTGGCCGGCAATGACGAGCTCTACCGCCAGCTCGAGAAGGAGCTGGCGGCCGCCGCGACGCAAGCGCCGGGAGCGCCCGGTGAGACGGCTTGATCGGCGCACTGCGGCCTGAGGACGCGCACGCGCTGCTGGCAGTGCCCCACTGGTGACAGCACGCCCGGATCGGGTATCCTTAGCATCGAGGCAACCTCAGAGGCGAAAGAAGGACCATGGCCGAAGGCAAGGACAACAATGTTCTCTCCCTGCCGCGCGTCTATCTGGTGCGCATGGTGGTGTTCATCCTCCTCGTCGCCATCCTGGCGGCGGTGCTCTATCCGCAATTCCGCCATGCCTTCATGAACAATCCGGGCCTCAACGGCCTGATCATCCTCACCCTCCTGCTCGGCATCGCCTATGCCTTCCGCATGGTCTGGCGGCTATTTCCCGAGGCGAATTTCATCAACCATTTCCGCATCGCCGACCCGGGGCTGGAGATCCCCTATACGCCGCGCCTGCTTGCGCCCATGGCAACGCTTCTGCGCGATCGCCAGGGAGCGACCATCCTGTCGCCCCTGTCCATGCGTTCGCTGCTCGATTTGCTTGCCTCGCGCCTCGATGAAGCGCGCGACATCTCGCGCTATCTTATCGGCCTGCTCATCTTCCTGGGCCTGCTCGGCACCTTCTGGGGCCTTTTGCAAACGGTGACCTCGGTGGGCGATGCCATCAAGGCGCTGGATGTGACGACGGCCGAATTGAGCACCATCTTCGAACAACTGAAGGCGGGCTTGCAGGCGCCGCTGGCGGGCATGGGCACCTCGTTCTCGTCATCGCTGTTCGGTCTTGCCGGCTCGCTGGTGCTGGGTTTTCTCGACCTTCAGGCGAGCCAGGCGCAGAACCGTTTCTACAACGAGCTCGAGGACTGGCTGTCCTCCATCACCGATATTGCCGCCGGCGACAGCGGCCAGCTTGCCGTGCCGCAATATCTGCGCCTGGATATATCGAACGTGCAGCACGGCATCGAGCGCATCAACAAGACGCTCGAGTTGGCGCTCGCCGAACCGGCGAACGTCGAGCCGAGCGAGGAGAACTCGGCCGCCCTCGACAAGCTCGCCGGCGCGGTGGAGGACCTCGTCCACCAGATGCGCGAGGAGCATCGCATGGTGCGCCAGCTGGCCCAGTCGCAAGCCGATCAGAACGCCGAGCTCAAGCGCGCCCTCACCGGACAGACGCGGCCCGTCGCGCCCACCGCGGCCAGCGGCCGGCTACGCTCGGCCGTGCGCACCCCACGCCGCAACGAGGACTAGTCCATGGCGCTTGCCAGCCGCCGCTACGGGCGCTCGCGCGACACCGCCTATTACTGGCCGGGCTTCGTCGATGCGATGGCGCAGCTTCTGCTGGTCATCACCTTCATGCTGTCAGTATTCATGATCGCCCAGTTCCTGCTGGCGCGCCAGATCACCGGCCAGGACACCGTGCTGTCGCGGCTGCGCGCCCAGATCGCCGAGCTGACCAACCAGCTCGCGCTGCAAAAGGCCAACAAGCAGGAGCTGGAGATCACGCTTTCGGCCATCACCAACGACCTCAAGGCGGCACGGGCACAGACCGCGCGCCTGCAAGGCCTGTTCGACGAGCAGCAGAACCAGACGGGCTCGGCCAGCGCCCGCCTCGCAACCCTGCAAGGCGAGATCACGCGGCAGAAATCGCTGGCTTCCGACGCCCTCGCCAAGGTGGAGCTGCTCAACCAGCAGTCTCCGCCTTACGCCGCCAGATCGCCGCGCTCAATGAGGCACTGGAAGCGGCCGAAGCGCGCGACAGAACTCCAAGACGATCGCCGATCTCGGCCGCCGCCTCAATGCCGCGCTGGCCCAGCGGGTGCAGGAGCTCACGCGCTATCGCTCGGAATTCTTCGGCCGCTTGCGCCGCATCCTCGGCAATCGCACCGATATCCGCGTGGTCGGCGACCGCTTCGTGTTCCAGTCCGAAGTGCTGTTCCCCGGGCTCCGGCCGATTCAGCCCGCCGGCCAGCAAGAGCTCGACGAGCTGGCGACGCCGATCACAGCTCGAAAGCGAGATCCCGCCCGACATCGAACTGGGTGCTGCGGGTCGATGGCCATACCGACAACGGTCCGATCAGCACCCCGCAGTTCCCCTCCAACTGGGAGCTGTCGACGGCGCGCGCCATCGCCGTGGTGCGTATCTGATCTCACGGCGTCTCGCCCGAGCATCTGGTGGCCGCCGGCTTCGGCGAATTCAGCCCATCGACACCGGCGACACGCCCGAAGCCAAGCGCGCAACCGCCGCATCGAGTTCAAGCTGACCCAGCGGTGAGGAATTCGTCGCTGCCCCCTCGCCCTCATACAGGCTTGACCCGAGCACCCAGGAGCCAACCGCGCAAGTCTTGCCGTGTGCCTCTGGGTCCCCGGGCCAAGCCCGATGATGACACCAAAAGAGACATGAGACACCGGCCACCCGCGCCGCAATGACACTTTGCGGTGAAAGATGCTATTCCGCCGCGGCGGAGACTTGCAGCTTGGCGAGGCGCGCGTAGAGCCCACCGGTCTTGATGAGCTGGCCGTGCGACCCCTGCGCGACGATTTTGCCGGCTTCCATCACCACGATACGGTCGGCATTGCGCACGGTGGCAAGGCGGTGCGCGATGATGAGGGTGGTGCGGCCCTTCTTCAGCCGCTTCGAGTGCTGCCTGCACGTAGCCTTCGCTCTCGGCATCAGCGCGCTCGTTGCCTCGTCCAGCAACAGGACCGGTGCATCGCGCAGGATGGCGCGCGCCATGGCGAGCCGTTGCCTCTGACCACCCGACAGGGTGACGCCACGCTCGCCCACTTTGGTATCGTAGCCGTCGGGGAAGCGGTGCACAAATTCATCCACACGCGCCGCGCGCGCGGCCTGCTCCACCTCGGCATCGGAGGCATCGGGCCGTCCGAAGCGGATGTTCTCGCGGATCGAGCTTGAGAAGATCGCCGGATCCTGTGACACCAGCGCCAGCCGGCCCCTCAACGCCGCAAGGTCGGCCTGGCGCACGTCGATGC
>CAVYOQ010000025.1:0-126199 GCA_963770075.1 uncultured Alphaproteobacteria bacterium | reverse complement strand
TAATTTTGGCCATGGCCAGCGAGCCAATGAGCGATCTCGACCCCATCGCCCGGGAAATCTGGGACATGAAATACCGCCTGAAGGACCAGGGCGGCGAACCGGTCGAGGCCTCGGTGGCCGAGACCTGGGCACGGGTGGCGCATGCCGCTGCCGATGCCGAAAAGCCGGGCGAGCGCAAGCGCTGGGCCAAGGCGTTCGAAGAGATCCTCGCCGACTACCAATTCCTGCCCGCCGGGCGCATCCTCGCCGGGGCGGGGACCGGGCGCAACGTGACGCTGTTCAACTGCTTCGTCATGGGTTCAATCGATGATTCCATGGGCGGCATCTTCGAGAACCTCAAAGAAGCCGCCCTCACCCTGCAGCAGGGGGGCGGCATCGGCCACGACTTTTCGACGCTCAGGCCCCGCGGTGCGCCGGTCAAGGGCGTGGGGGCCGATGCCTCGGGCCCGTTGAGCTTCATGGACGTGTGGGATGCCATGTGCCGCACCATCATGTCGGCCGGCTCGCGCCGCGGCGCCATGATGGCGACGCTTTCCTGCGACCACCCCGATATCGAGGCCTTCATCGACGCCAAGCGCGATTCCCAGCGCCTGCGCATGTTCAACCTGTCGGTGCTGGTGAGTGACAACTTCATGGCCGCGGTGGAGGCGGACGAGGACTGGCCGCTGGTGTTTGCCGGCAAGACCTATAGAACGGTCAAGGCGCGCGATCTGTGGCAGCGCATCATGCGCGCCACCTATGACGTGGCCGAGCCCGGCGTCATCTTCATCGACCGCATAAATGCCCGCAACAACCTGAACTACTGCGAGAACATCCGCGCCACCAATCCGTGCGGCGAGCAGCCGCTACCGCCATATGGCGCCTGCCTCCTCGGCTCGATGAACCTCACCCGCTTCATCGCCGATCCCTTCACCCCCGAGGCGCGTCTCGATACGCAAAGGCTCGCCGCCACGGTGAAGACGGCGGTGCGCCTGCTCGACAATGTCATCGACATTTCGCGCTATCCGCTTGATGCCCAGCACCAGGAAGCCCACGCCAAGCGCCGCATCGGCCTCGGTCTCACCGGCCTTGCCGATGCCCTCGCCATGCTGCGGCTCGCCTATGGCGCGCCCGAAGCCGCTGCCACCGCCGGCGAATGGATGCGGATCATTGAGGAGGCGGCCTATGAGGCGAGTGCCGGGCTGGCGCGCGAAAAGGGGCCGTTCCCGCTCTATGACCGCAACGCACTTCTGGCGAGCGAAGGCATAGCACGCCTGCCCGCCGGTATCCGCAAGGCGATTGCTCGCCATGGCTTGCGCAACGGGCTTTTGACCTCGATTGCGCCAACGGGCACCATCTCGCTGTTCGCCGGCAACCTGTCGAGTGGCATCGAGCCGATCTTCTCCTGCCGCTACGAGCGCAAAATCCTCAATGCCGACGGCAGCCGGCGGGTGGAGACGGTGGAAGACTATGCGGTCAGGGTCTTTCGCGCCCGCTTCGGCGCCGAAGAGCCGCTGCCAGGCTCCTTCGTCACCGCCCAGGAGCTGGCGCCAGCCGACCATCTTCGCATGCAGGCGGCCATGCAGCCCTTCGTTGATTCCTCCATCTCCAAGACGATCAACTGTCCGGCCGACATCTCGTTCGCAGATTTCCGCGCCGTCTATGAGGACGCCTACCGGCTCGGCCTCAAGGGCTGCACCACCTATCGGCCCAACGAGGTGACCGGAGCGGTTCTGGAGGTGGCGGCACCTGCGATCGAAGTCGAACTGGCCCTGCCGCTGGAGGCCCCGCCGACGCCGACGGCCGCCGCGGAGCGTGAGGCGGGTGTCGTCTACATGAAGCAGCCGCTGGAGCGCACGCCGGTGCTGCCCGGCTTCACCTACAAGCTCAAGTGGCCCGATTCCGATCACGCCATCTATATCACCATCAACGACATCATGCAGGACGGCCGCCGCCGGCCGTTCGAGATCTTCATCAACTCCAAGAACATGGAGCACTATGCTTGGACAGTGGCGCTCACCCGCATGATCTCGGCGGTGTTCCGGCGCGGCGGCGATGTCTCCTTCGTGGTTGAGGAACTGAAAGCCGTGTTCGACCCGCGCGGCGGCCAGTGGATGGAGGGGCGCTACGTGCCGAGCCTTCTGGCGGCCATCGGCGGGGTGATCGAGCGCCACATGATCGATACTGGCTTCCTGCAGCGAGCGGCTACCGGCGAAGCGGCAGCGGGCGAACATCGCGCGGTCGCGGCCGTCGGCGGCGCCACGCTCGGCCAGTGCCCCCGGTGCGGCGAGGCCTCGCTGGTCTATCAGGAAGGTTGCGCCACCTGCCTTGCCTGCGGGCATTCGAAGTGCAGCTAAGTGGGATGGGCGTCTTGACAGATTGAATATAATGTTCTAGTTTTGTTCTATACAGGACTGGAGCAAACCCCGTGCCCGACCGTCTCAGCTTCGACTGCAATTTCGCCTCCCGCTTCGTCTACTGGACCGGCGGTTCGGGCCGGCGCTACATCCATACCGTCTACGAAGCCGACGCCTGTCCGCCGTTGCCCGGCGGCATCTATGTGTCGGTGGTGCGAGGCCTTGGCGGCGAGCGCAAGCCGGTGGCGGTGGGGCGCTTTGCAAAATCCTTTGCGCTCAGCCTTGCCGCCTCGCAGGGCGAGCCTGCCCGGGAGGGCCGGTGCGAGATCCATGTACACCTGCTGGCCGAGAGCGATGCCGACGGCGAAAATGTTCTCGCCGATCTGCGTGGCGGTCTGAACCTTTATCCGCTGCCCGCCCGGGCTGCCGAGGTGGCCACCCCTCGGCGGTCTTGTCCGGCGGACGGCCCTCTTGCATCTGGCGATGTGATTGAATTGTACCGCTAATTGCGCGATCAGCCCGCAATTGGGCGGACTCGCCTGATTGCAGAAAAGCTGATCGATTCTAAGAGGTTGAGCATGATGTTATGCGAAAAGTGGCTTCCACTTTTCGGCATCATGCTCTAAGCCTTGCGCACAGCAGCAACCCAGCCGACACTGAGCCAGATGAAACATTCCTCGCATCCGTTTTGCCTTCCGCACACCCTCGACACCGACCTCGCCCGCATCGAAGCCTATTGGCGCGGCCTGTTGCGCGGTGTCGCCGAGATGCCGTTTGCCGACGACCTCGACTTGAACGCCCTTCCCGAACTCAGGGAACAGCTCTTGGTGATCGAAGTTTTTGCCGAGCCCGAGCGCTTGCGCTTCGATATCGTGGGCGAGGCCATCGGGGCGCCTGAGATCGTCGGGCGCTTCGCCGACGAGTTCGAGCCGAAGACCCCGTTCGAGTTCCTCCGCGCGCAGGCAAGCGCCACGCTGGAGTGCGCCGCTCCCACTTTCTTCAAGCACGACGAGGGCGCGGCCGCTTCGGGCCGCGGCTATTCCCGCTTGTTGCTGCCGATGTGGGGAGATGGTCACATCAGCCTAGTGCTGGGCGCGATTGAGTGGCGCTAGGTCCAGGCGCTCAAATCCGGCCTTGCGCCCGATCAGCTTGAAGGCACTGATTGGCGGTATCATATGATCAGCCATAGCGCTCATATTGCGCCTGAGAGCGCTTCAGTCGGGCCACGGCGACGGAAACGGTGCCCCAATTACGTCTTGAATAGCGGGCCAACAGGAATTTCGCAGTGACGAGAGCTCAAGCTGGGGCACTAGAGGGCCTGCTGCAGGCTATCGGCCCTTTCGGCGAAAAGCTGGCCATAATGACGACGTTCAGCGAGGTTCGGTTCTGGCCATGCACGGCAAACAACAAGGCGGTTCAGCCCGGGCCGAATTAGAAGATATCCTCGGCATCGCCCACCAGAAGGCCTCGTGGCTGCGACGCGCGCTCAAATGGCTGATCGGCCTGACGGTCGTGCTGCTTGTCGCTGGCGGCGGCTACTACTTCCTCGCAAACGGTGGCAAGTCCGCGAGCGTCACCTATCGCACCGATCCCGCTAGTCTCGGCAACATCACTGTCCTCGTCACCGCCACCGGCACCGTGCAGCCTACCAATCAGGTCGACGTCTCGAGCGAATTGTCGGGTATCGTGCACGACGTCAATGTCGATTACAACTCGCGCGTCAAAGTGGGTGAAGTGCTGGCGGAGCTCAACACTGACAAGCTGAACGCTACGGTCGAAAGCTCGCGCGCCCACCTCACCGCTGCCAAGGCGAAGGTCGCCGAAGCAGAGGCAACCGTGGTGCAGACGCAACAGGATTATCTGCGCCAGCAGCGCCTCGCCGAGCGCAACGTGAAGTCAACCCAGGAACTGGAAATCGCCAAGGCCATCTATGACCGCGCCCTCGCTGCTCGCGACAGCACCAGGGCCGACGTCGAGGCCGCCGCCGCCGATCTGAGGCTCGACGAAACCAACCTGCAGAAAAGCCGCATCGTCTCGCCCATCGACGGTGTGGTGCTGATGCGCAATGTCGATCCCGGCCAGGTGGTTGCCGCTTCGCTGCAGGCGCCGGTGCTGTTCACCATCGCCGAAGACCTGACAAAGATGGAAGTCCAGGTCGACGTCGATGAAGCTGATGTGGGCAAGGTGCGCGAGGGCCAGCCTGCCGTCTTCAGCGTCGATGCCTATCCCGAACGCAAATTCGAAGCCACCATCAAGCAGTTGCGCTTCGGTTCCCAAGTGGTGCAGGGCGTCGTCACCTACAAGGCCGTTCTCACTTCCGACAATCCCCACCTGCTGCTGCGCCCCGGCATGACGGCCACCGCCGAGATCACGGTCGAGAAGGTCAAGAACGCGCTCACCGTCTCCAACGAGGCACTGCGCTTCACCCCGCCGCAGACCGAGACGGTCAGTGACAACCGCAGCTTCCTGATGCGCCTCATCCCCACCCGGCCGCGCTTCCGTGCTCCCAGCAGCAACCAGCAGACGGGTCCCGATCGCAAGGTGTGGGTGCTGCGTGACGGCAAGGCGGTGCCGGTCAAGGTGAAGATCGGCGCCAGCGACGGCAAGCGCACCCAGATCGATGGCGGTGCGCTCAAAGACGGAGACGCGGTCATCATCGACGCCTCCACCGGCGCCAGTTGAGTGTCCGCAAGACCATGCCGCAACAACCGCCTGCAGAATCCGCGCTGATCGAACTCAAGGCCGTCTCCAAGCTCTATGGCAGCGGCGCTGCGCAGGTGCGCGCGCTCGACGGTGTCGATCTGCTGATCGATGAAGGTGAGTTCGTCGCCATCATGGGGCCTTCCGGTTCTGGCAAGTCCACCGCCATGAACGTCATCGGCTGCCTCGACACCCCGACGAGCGGTCAATTCCTATTTCGCGGCATCGACGTCGGCGGGCTCAGCCGCGCCCAGCGCGCGCTCTTGCGCCGTCACTTCCTCGGCTTCGTCTTTCAGGGCTTCAATTTGCTCGCCCGCACCACGGCGGTGGAAAATGTCGAGCTGCCGCTGATTTATCGTGGCATGGGCGCCGATGAGCGCTATGGCCGTGCGCTCAAGGCGCTGGCGCGCGTTGGCCTTACAGGCCGCGAACATCATGCGCCCGGTGAGCTGTCAGGCGGACAGCAGCAGCGTGTCGCCATCGCCCGTGCCATCGTCACCCGGCCGCATGTGGTGCTGGCGGATGAACCCACCGGCAATCTCGATACCAGGACCAGCCACGAGATCATGCAGTTGCTCGAGCAGCTCAATCGCGACGAGGGGATCACCGTCATCATGGTGACGCACGAACCCGACATGGCCGCTTACGCCCGGCGCATTATCCAGTTCCTCGACGGTAGGATCGCCAAGGACGCACCGAACCGGGAGGCCGCCTGATGCTTTGGGAAGCCCTGCGGCTGGCGTTGAAGGCAATCGCGCGCAACTCGCTGCGCTCGTTTCTCACCGTGCTCGGCATCGTCATCGGCGTTGCCGCCGTCATCGCCATGGTGACCATCGGCAACGGCACCACCGCCAAGGTGGCGGCCGACATGGCCAAGCTCGGCTCCAATCTCCTGTTCGTGCGGCCCGGCCAGTTCGGTCCCGGGCGATCGAGCGCCGAGGCCAAGCCGTTCAATGCCCGCGACATCGAGGCGCTCAAGACGCAGCTCCACAGCGCCCAGGCGGTGGCGCCAGTGTCGCAGATGTCGGTCACCGCCATCTACGGCCCTGAAAGCCGCGTGACCGCGGCGACCGGCACCGACAACGACTTCTTCATCACCCAGGACTGGCAGCTGGCCAAGGGCCGCAACTTTCTGAAAGGCGAGATCCGCGGTGGGCGTGGCGTGTGCATCATCGGTGACACGGTGCGCGACAAGCTCTTCGGCAGCACCGACGCGGTCGGCCAGAGGATCCGCGTCAACAAGGTTCCCTGCGAGGTGATCGGAGTGCTTGCGGCCAAGGGCCAGTCGGCCTTCGGCACCGACCGCGACGACATCATCATGGTGCCGCTGCGCACCTTCCAGCGCCGTATTGCCGGCAATACCGACATCAGCCGAATCTATGTCTCGGCCCGCAAGAGCTCTGAAACTGGCAAGGTGCAGGCCGACATCGAGCGCCTGTTGCGCGAACGCCGCAACATCACCGCCGGCAAGGAAGACGATTTCACCGTGCGCGACATGCGCGAGATCGCCCAGACGCAGACCGCCACCACCACCGCGCTCACCGGCCTGCTCGGCGCCGTCGCCGGCGTCAGCCTGCTGGTAGGCGGCATCGGCATCATGAACATCATGCTGGTCTCGGTCACCGAGCGCACGCGCGAGATCGGCATCCGCCTTGCCATCGGGGCGCAGGAGCGCCAGGTGCTGATGCAGTTCCTGGTGGAAGCGGTGGTGCTGTCGCTGTTCGGCGGTATCATCGGCATCTTCACCGGCCTCGGCCTGGCGGTGCTTGTCGCCAACGGGATGCACATCCCCTTCGCCGTCGATCCGATGATCATCCTCGTTGCCTTCGGCTTCTCGGCGGCCGTCGGCGTGATCTTCGGCTACTTCCCCGCGCGCCGCGCCGCCCGTCTTGATCCCATCGACGCGCTGCGGCACGAATAGCGCTCACTACACCGGCTGGGGAGCGGGGCAGACAGCGAGCAGGCGCTCGACGTCGGCCTTGCGGCACAGTTCGGTGGCCGGTGTCAGTATGGCGGCCGCCGCGGCGGTGACGGCGTGGCGCAAGGCATCTGCCGGCGCCTTGTCGCGAGCGAGATCGAAGCACAAGGCGCCCATGAAGCTGTCGCCGGCTCCGACGGCGCTGATGCCCTCGACCCTAGGCGGCGCCAGTGCGATGCGCTCGTTGGCCGTCACCATGAGCGCGCCCTCGGCGCCGTTGGTGATGATCACGATCTCCGAGGCCCCGCGCTCGACCAGCCGCGATGCCCAGTCGGCCGTCTCTGTCGGCCAGCACATGTCCTTGCCGCTCAGCCGGATCGTTTCGTCATGGTCCTGGCGCAGCAGGAACACGCCCTTGTCCAGCGCCGCTGCGATGCCGCTGCTGGTATCGAGCAGCAGGTGGCAACCGGCACGTTCGGCCTCATCGGCAAGACGGGCCCAAAAGCCATCGTCCAGCCCCGGCGGCAGACTGCCGCTCGCCACCGCCAGTGCACCCGGTGTCGCCTGTGAGCTGAAACGATCGAGCAGGCTCCGCCCTTCGGCAGCGCTCAGCGCCGGGCCCGGCATGACGAAGCGGTAGAGCGCGCCGGTGCGCTCCTCGTCCACATGGATGCTCATGCGGGTCTCGCCGGCGATGTCGATGCGCTGGTAGGCGAGTCCTTCGCGCCCGATCACGGCAACCAGCTGGTCGCCGACGTCGCCGCCCGCCGCGAACAGTGCCACCGTGTCGCCGCCCAGTCGCTTGACCACGCGCGACACATTGATGCCGCCGCCGCCCGGATCGAGCTTGGGCGCGCTGCATCTGAGCTTGTGCTCCGGCTCCACATGATCGGTGGTCGTCCACAGATCGAGCGCAGGATTGGGGGTCAGCGTTATGATCTGCCGTTGCATCGGCTTGCCTCTTCGTTGGTCGCTCGGCAATCGTGCCGCGTGGCTTTTTGGGGACGATCGGGGTTTCGCAGCGCGGTTCAAGCGGGCTAAAGAAAGCCTATGCGCACATGGCCCTTGTTGCAATTGGCGGCGGCGCTCTTGCTGGCCCTCACCCTTTCCGGCGCGCCGGCTCGCGCCGCTCCGCTTCGCCTTCTGGTTCTCGGCGACAGCCTGTCGGCTGGATACGGCCTTGCCGCCGACGAGGCTTTTCCGGCGCGGCTACAGGCGCGGCTGCGCAAGGCGGGCTACGATATCACCGTCGTCAATGGCGGAGTGTCCGGCGATACCGCCACGGACGGTCTTGCCCGCCTCGACTGGGTGGTGTCGGGCGACATCAAGGCGGTGATCGTGGAACTCGGCGCCAACGATGTCCTGCGCGGCATCGACCCGGCGGTCACCGAAGTGGCGCTGGGCAAGATCGTCGAGCGTCTGAAAGAGCGCGGCATCGCCGTGATGCTTGCCGGCATGCTGGCGCCACCCAACATGGGCAAGGATTATGCGGCACGCTTCGATGCCATCTACCCCACCCTGGCGAAACGCTATGATGTGGCGCTTTATCCGTTTTTCCTCAAGGGCGTTGCCGCCCAGGCGGGCCTCAACCAGTCGGACGGCATGCATCCCACACCTGAGGGCGTCGAGGTGATCGTCGACAACATATTGCCGGCGGTTCGCCGCTTCGTCGACGCAGTCGCGAGATAGGTTTTGCGCCCGGCGGCAATCGTGCCTAATCTTTCGGGTGTAACGATTCGGAGGTCCCTATGCCGCGCTTGTTCACCGGTATCGAGATCCCCAGCGATGTCGCCTTCGAGCTTTCGATGATGCGCGGCGGCGTACGCGGCGCGCGCTGGATCGAGCCGGAGGCCTATCACATTACCCTGCGCTTCATCGGCGATATCGGCGACGGGCTCGCCCATGATATCGCCCATGCGCTGGACGCGGTGAAGGCGCCCTCGTTCGAGCTGCGCCTCAAGGGCACCGGCGCCTTCGGGAGCAAGAAGCCGCGGGTGATCTTCGCAGGGCTTGCCGAATGCCCCGAACTGATGCGCCTGCAGGCCGCGCATGAGCGTCTGCTGCAGCGCCTGGGGCTGGCGGCGGAGGGCCGCAAATATTCCCCCCATGTCACGCTCGCGCGGCTGGGGGCGGCCGATGCCGTCGGGGTGCAGGCCTTTATCGCCTCGCACAGCTTTTATCGCAGCCGGTCCATCGAGGTTTCGCGCTTTGTGCTATTTTCATCGCGGCCGTCGCGCGGCGGCGGGCCTTATGCGGTCGAGGAGGGCTATCGCCTGGGGGAGGACCGGCGGCTGATCCCGGCCGATTACGCCACACTGGAGGACGGATGAGCGGATCTGCAAAATTGAGCGACAACGAACGCCACGCGGCCCTGGCGGGCCTCGAGGGCTGGCACGAGGTGCACGGGCGCGATGCGTTGACCAAGACCTTCACCTTTGCCGATTTCAGCGCGGCTTTCGCCTTCATGACACGGGTGGCCATGTTGGCGGAGAAGATGGACCACCATCCCGAGTGGTCG
This sequence comes from uncultured Alphaproteobacteria bacterium, assembly GCA_963770075.1. Classification (GTDB taxonomy): domain Bacteria; phylum Pseudomonadota; class Alphaproteobacteria; order Rhizobiales; family Aestuariivirgaceae; genus CAVVDT01. Next base: position 116,727 of record CAVYOQ010000025.1, on the reverse strand, counting down.
AATGTCTACCGCACGGTGGACGTGGTGCTCACCACCCATTCGGTCGGCGGGGTGAGCGAACTCGACATCAAGATGGCCCACGCCATGAACCGGCTGGCCGGCGCTGGCGCCGGTTAAGGAACATTAAATCACCGTAACCCTGTTACCGGTTTTGCTTGCGAAGCCGGGACGTTGTGCCCATATTCGGTCAGGGTTTACCAGAACGTGTCACTCGGAGGAGTTCTTATCCATGGCTGACCTGAAATATCGCACCGCCGTAGGCACAAGGGCCGGGGTCGATATCGACCAGGGGCTCAGGTCCTACATGCTGCGCGTCTATAACTACATGGCGCTGGGCGTTGCCGTGACCGCCATCGTGACGCTGTTCGTCGCCGGCAATCCGGCGGTGCTCTCGGCGATCGCGCTGGGGCCGGCCAAATGGGTCCTGTTCTTTGGCATCCTCGGCCTCGGCTTCCTGGCGCCGCGCCTGATCTTTTCCGGCAACGCCATGATGGCGCATGCCGCTTATTGGGGCTATGCCGCCTTGTGGGGCGTGTTCATCGCGCCGATGATCGCCTTCTATATGGGCATCAACGGCGGGGCGCTGATCGTCCAGGCGCTCGGCCTCACCGCCGTCACCTTTGGTGCGACCAGCCTTGCCGGCTACGTCACCAAGCGCGACCTGTCCGGCATGGGCGGCTTCTTCATGATGGCCACCATCGGCCTCCTGATCGCCATCGTCGCCAACGCGATCTTCTTCCACTCGACCTTCATGAGCCTCATCACTTCGATGATCGTGGTCGTGGTCTTTGCGGCGGTCACCGCCTATGAGACGCAGATGATCAAGGCGATGTATGTGCAGGGCGACTCCACCGGCGTTGCCCAGGGCAAGGCGATCTTCGGCGCCTTCATGCTCTACGGTGCCTTCATCACGCTGTTCATCCACATCCTCAACATTCTGGGGATCATGCGCTCGAACTGAGCGTCGAACGAGCCTGAACAAAAAAAGCCCCCGGACCGGCAAGGTCCGGGGGCTTTGCTTTGCGCGCCGTTCAAACGCTGACCAGGCTGGGGCTGCGGATCAGCACTTTCAGCACCTGGGCCAGGTCGTGGCCGCGCCTGAGGATGGTGCCGCCGGCCGCCACCACCGCATAGGCGCCCTGCCGGCGGGCGTGTCTGGGGTGCTTTTCGATGCGAAACAGCGGCATCTCGCTGGTGCGGCGGAATATCGAGAACACCGCGTGGTCGCGGTGGAAGTCGATGGCATAATCGCGCCATTCACCTTCCGCCACCCGGGCGCCGTAAACGCCGAGGATGAGGTTGAGCTCCTTGCGGTCGAATGAGATGGGTGCGCGCACGGCAGCATGTGCCGATCTGGTGACTCCGGCCCCGGTCGCACCGCCAGACCGGTACGACCGAAGCGGAACTATGGGTTCCGTTTCGCTCACCTCGCCCCTCTCTTGCCCGGCTCCGTCCGCCCGGGGCCGCTACTGACTGACTGCATGAATGAAATGATGGCCCATCGCGGCCGCTTTGGCAAGCTGGGTGCTGCGAAACGAGGTCGAAAACGCCCCAATTTCGCCGCACCCCGGCCTTTGTGGCTCCGCAATCGCCCGGCAGATTATCACCGTTGCCTCTATGGCCCGGCTTCTGAGGATGTATCGGAAACTCAGCCCCCCAGCCCCCCGGTGCGTCCTGTTAATGAAGCCGGGCCAATATACGCAAGACCTAGTAAGTCAGTAGGCGTCAATAAGTTTCTCAGGCGGCCGCTCCTTCACCGAGGCGCGGCCGCCTTGTTTTTTGGCGCCCCGCGTTGCGCTCTTGATCTTTACCCTCGTTGTCCCATATCGCTTGCCAGCAACACTTTTTTACCGGAACGAGGCGAGGATGGCGAAAGCAGCGAAACCCACCAAGAAGAAAGCGGCAGAAGCCGAGGGCGGCGAGACATTTCCCTTCCAGGCCGAGGTCGCCAAGCTCCTGAACCTGATGGTGCATTCGGTCTATTCCGACCGTGACGTCTTCTTGCGCGAACTGATCTCCAATGCCTCCGACGCGCTCGACAGGCGCCGCTATGAAGCGTTGACCGATGCGTCGATGGCGGCCGAGAGCGCGCTCGAGATCGTCATCACCGCCGACAAGGACAAGGCCACCCTCACCGTCGCCGACAACGGCATCGGCATGGACAGACAAGAGCTCATCGACAATCTCGGCACCATCGCGCGTTCGGGCAGCCAGGCCTTTCTCGCCAAGGCGGCCGAGGCCAAGGGCGACCTCTCCCTCATCGGCCAGTTCGGCATCGGCTTTTATGCCGCCTTCATCGTGGCCTCGAAGGTGGAAGTCATCTCGCGCCGCGCCGGCAGCGAGGGCTGGCACAAATGGATCTCCGAAGGCACCGGCGACTACACGGTCGAGGCCAGCGACGGCGAGGGCTTGAGCGATGCGGGCACCCGCATCCGCCTCACCCTACGCGAGGATGCGCATGAGTTCCTCGACGACCAGCGCATCGAGGCCATCGTCAAGGCCTATTCCGATCATGTGGCGCATCCGATCATGCTCGGCATCGACAAGGAGACACGGCGCCAGATCAACTCCGCCAGCGCCATCTGGGCGCGGCCCAAGGCCGAGATCACGCCCGAGCAGTACAAGGAATTCTCCGGCCATGTGTGCGGGCTCTATGGCGATCCGGCCCTCACCATCCACTACCGCGCCGAGGGCCGCAACGAATATACCGTGCTCCTGTTCGTGCCGGCCGAGCGGCCGTTCGATCTGTTCGACCCGGCCCGCAGCGGGCGCCAGAAGCTCTATGTGCGCCGCGTCTTCATCACCGACGATGCCGACCTGCTACCGGCCTATCTGCGCTTCGTGCGCGGGGTAATCGATTCCGAGGACATGCCGCTCAACATCTCGCGCGAGATGCTGCAGCACAATTCCACCGTTGCCCAGATCCGCAAGGCGGTCACCAACCGCGTCCTGTCGGAGCTGAAGAAATGCGCCGAGAGCGACGCCGAGCGCTATGCCGGCATCTGGAAGGCCTTTGGAGCGGTCATCAAGGAAGGCCTCTATGAGGACATGGAGCGGCGCGACCAGCTGTTCGACATCGTGCGCTTCCGCTCAACCAAATCGGATGGCGAGTCGGTTAGTCTCAAGGACTATGTGGAGCGGCTGAAGGAGAACCAGACGGCCATCTACTACCTGACGGGCGAGGATGCGGCCCGTGCCGCCCGTAATCCCAGGCTCGAAGGCTACCGCGCCCGCGACCTGGAGGTGCTGCTGCTTACCGATCCGGTCGACAGCTTCTGGGTGCGCACGGCGCTGGGCTTCGACGGCAAGCCCTTCCGCTCGGTCGAGGAAGGTGCCGAGGACCTCGCCAAGATCGCCACCACTGAAGTCGAGGCGGCGGGAACCGAAGAAGATCCGGCCGCCTTCGGCACGCTCCTTGCCGCGCTCAAGCAGGCGCTGGGCGAGGAGGTGAAGGATGTGGTCAAGTCAACCGGCCTGACATCGTCGCCCGTGTGCCTTGCCTCGGACAAGGCCGGGCTCGACCGCACATTGGAAAAGCTGCTCGCCCGCCAGCACGATTCCGACGTTACGGTGAGCGCGCCGGTGCTGGAAGTGAATGCCGCTCATCCGCTGATCAGGGCCTTGGCGCAGCGTGCCAAGAGCGGGGGTGCCAGCGAGGAACTCGCCGATGCCGCCCACCTCCTGCTCGATCAGGCGCATATCCTCGAAGGCGAAGCCCCGGCCGACAGCGAGGGTCACGCCCGCCGCATTGCAAAGCTCCTGGAACAAGTATTCGCCGGCGGGTGAAACGCTCAGCCCTTGTAGAGCATTGCCCCGATGATGGGGCCGACGCCGCCTACCTGCAGGAGCGCCACGCAGAAATCTGCAGGGTCGGCCATGAGATCGGCCTTGGGAAGCTTGAGGGTCACGGCGTCGCCGTGCCAGCTTCCCGCAGGGATGATGCGGCGCACCACGTTGGAGTAGGTGATACGGTTTCCGGCATTCTCACCGCGGGCGATGGCAACGCTGATCCGCGGGGCGACAACCAGCACCCAAACGGTTGAATCCTGCCTGAGCCGGTCGGTGGGCGCGCCGGCGACATCGATGACGACCTCGCTCTTCGTTTCACTCGCACGAACTGGCACCGTCGCATCGCCAGCCTTGGCGACTTCCTCAGAGATTGCCCGCAAGACGGCGCCCCTTTGCGAGCCCACTTCGTGGTAACGGCCGTCGATCACCATCTGCGGGGTGTAGACCTGCCCGTCGCCCCGGCGTGCGGCATAATCGCGCTGGCGGCGTGAAAAAACCGGCGAGCCCAGCGTGTCGCGCCAGCCGAGATAATCCCAGTAATCGACATTGTAGGAGACCGCGATCACCCCGGGCCGGTTGATGAGATCGTGCATGAAGGCATCGGCCGGCGGGCAGGAAGAACAGCCCTGGCTGGTGAACAGCTCGACCACCACCGGTGCCGATCGCGAGGCCAGCGCCGGAACGAGCCCGGCAAGGGCGGTCACGGCGCCGGCTCCTGCCGACGTCAGAACGGTGCGGCGGCTGATGCGGAAAGAGGGATCCATCTCCGCTATATGCCGCAAGCATCCATCACCTGCGAGTTAAATTCAGGTGACACGACAGTGAAGCGGGCGGGAAAGGCAGCCTCAGGCCACCCGTGCCAGGTTTCGCAGCACATAGGAGAGGATGCCGCCATTGTTGAAGTAATCCAGCTCATCGACGGTATCGATGCGGCACAAGACTTCGATCGCCTTGGCCTTGCCGCCGGCCGGCGTCACCTCGACGGTGAGCGCACCGCGCGGCTTGAGGCCGGCGCCTAGACCGTGGATGGTGACCGTCTCGTCGCCCTTGAGCCCGTGGCTCTGCCAGCTCTCGCCCTCCTTGAACTGCAGGGGCAGGACGCCCATGCCGACCAGGTTGGAACGGTGGATGCGCTCGAACGACTGGGCGATGACGGCGCGCACGCCGAGGAGATTGGTGCCCTTGGCAGCCCAGTCGCGCGACGAGCCGGTGCCGTATTCCTTGCCGGCGAACACCACCAGCGGCACCTTGTCCTTCATGTAGCGCATGGCGGCATCGTAGATGGGCATCACCTTGCCCGAGGGCTGGTAGGCGGTGACACCGCCCTCGGTTCCGGGCACCATCTGGTTCTTGATGCGGATATTGGCGAAGGTGCCGCGCATCATCACCTCATGGTTGCCGCGCCTGGAGCCGTAGGAGTTGAAGTCGAGGCGGTCCACCTTGTGATCGGTGAGGTATTTCCCTGCCGGTGAATCGAGCTTGATGGCGCCGGCCGGCGAGATGTGGTCGGTGGTGATCGAGTCACCGAACAGGCCGAGCACGCGCGCGCCCACCACGTCCTCGACCGGCTTGGGCTCGATGGTGAGGCCATCGAAATAGGGCGGATTCTGAACATAGGTGGACTTGCCGTCCCAGTCATAGGTGAGCCCCTTGGTCACCTTGATCTTGCGCCACTGGGCATCGCCGGCGAAGACGTCCTTGTAGCGCTTCTTGAACGCCTTGCGGGTGACGTTTTTGCGCACCGTCTCGGCCACCTCTGCAGGCGCCGGCCAGATGTCCCGGAGGTAGACGGGTTCACCCTTTTTGGTGTGCCCGAGAGGGTCGCTGGCAATATTGACATTGAGCGAACCCGCCAGCGCATAGGCCACCACCAGCGGCGGCGAGGCCAGATAGTTGGCCCGGACATCGGCATTGATGCGGCCCTCGAAATTGCGGTTGCCCGAGAGCACCGCGCAGGCCACGAGGTCGTGCTTCCTGATCGTCTCGGAAATCTCCTCGGACAGCGGTCCGGAATTGCCGATGCAGGTGGTGCAGCCATAGCCGACGAGGTCGAAGCCGAGCTTGTCGAGTTCCTTCTGCAGGCCGGACGAATCGAGATATTCCGTCACCACCTGGCTGCCCGGCGCAAGCGAGGTTTTTACCCACGGCTTCACCTTGAGCCCCAGCTTGTTGGCGTTGCGGGCAAGCAGCCCCGCTGCCACCATCACCGAGGGGTTGGAGGTGTTGGTGCACGAGGTGATGGCGGCAATCACCACGTCGCCGTCGCCGATAGTGTAGTTGGCACCGTCGACCTTGTGGCGGGGCGGCGCCTGCTCCTGCTGGGCGCCTTCGGCCATGAAGCGCGCACCGTCGCTGGTTGCAGACGGTTCGGCCTTGCTTCGCGGCCCCCCGGTGATCTCGGTGAGCGCCTTGACGAACTCGCCGGCTGCCTTGTCCAGTGGCACCCGGTCCTGCGGCCGCTTGGGCCCGGCGATCGACGGCACGACGTCGCCGAGGTCGAGGCCCAGGGTCGCGGTGAACACCGGATCGGGTGTTGCCTTGGTCGAGAACATGCCTTGCGTTTTGGCGTATTTCTCCACCAGCGCCACCTGCGCCGGCGACCGCCCGGTGCCGTTGAGGTAGGCCAGCGTTTCGGCCGATACTGGGAAGAAGCCGCAAGTGGCGCCATATTCCGGCGCCATATTGGCGATGGTGGCCCGGTCTTCCAGCGACAGGCCGGCAAGGCCGGGGCCGAAGAATTCCACGAACTTGCCGACCACTCCCATCTTGCGCAGCATCTCGGTGACGGTGAGCACCAGATCGGTGGCGGTGGTGCCGGGTTTCAGCTTGCCGGTGAGCTTGAAGCCGATCACCTCGGGGATGAGCATGGAGATGGGCTGGCCAAGCATGGCGGCTTCGGCCTCGATGCCGCCCACGCCCCAGCCGAGCACGGCGAGCCCGTTCACCATGGTGGTGTGGCTATCGGTGCCGACCAGGGTATCGGGATAGACGGTTTCAACCGTCGTGGCGCGGCCGTTGGTGCGGACCTTTTCCTTCTTCGACCACACGGTGCGGGCGAGATATTCGAGATTGACCTGATGGCAGATGCCGGTGCCGGGCGGCACCACGCGGAAATTGTCGAATGCGTCCTGTCCCCATTTGAGGAAGGTGTAGCGCTCCACGTTGCGCTCGTACTCCTTGCCGACATTGAGCTTGAATGAGCGCGAGTTGCCGAAGAAGTCGACCATCACCGAATGGTCGATGACGAGATCGACCGGGGCCAGCGGATTGATCTTTTTCGCATCGCCGCCCAGCGCCGTCATGGCATCGCGCATGGCGGCGAGGTCGACGACGGCGGGAACGCCGGTGAAATCCTGCATCAGCACCCGTGCCGGCCGAAAGGCGATCTCACGGCCCGCCTTGCCGCGGTTCTTCACCCATTTGGCCACCGCCAGGATGTCGTCCCTGGTCACCGTGCGCCCGTCCTCGTGGCGCAGCAGGTTTTCCAGGAGCACCTTGAGCGAGAACGGCAGGGCGGAGATGCCGTCGAGCCCGTTCTTCTCGGCGGACTTCAGCGAATAATAGACATAAGACTTGTTGCCCACTTTCAGGGTCTTGCGGCACTTGAAGCTGTCGAGAGGAAGGGAGGTCATGGCTGCGGATGCTCCTGATCTTTGGCGACCGCGGCATTGAAGGTGCCGGCATCGCTCGAACCCCGGCGGCATTTCTAGAATGTCTTTTGCCGTTGCGCCAGTGCGGCAATGCAAGAATTTCGCAACCCAGCAGCATCTTTGCGCAAGGCTCGCGATGCTGTAAGCGGTTCGCCCATGAAACTGGTGGCGGACAATCTCGCTTGCGAGCGCGGGGGGCGCAACGTGTTCACCGGGCTCGACTTCACGGTCGGGGCGGGCGAACTGTTGCTGCTCAAGGGCCCCAACGGCGCCGGCAAGACCTCGCTGTTGCGCCTTTTGGCCGGCTTTGCCGAACCGTCGGGCGGCAGCCTGAAGCTGGAGGGCGGCCACGCCGATCTCACCCTCGGCCAGCACTGCCATCTGGTGCAGCACCAGGACGCGGTGAAGTCGGCGCTGACGGTTGAGGAAAACCTCACCTTCTGGGCGGGCTTCCTCGGCGGCGGCGACGTCGAGGCAGCACTTGAGGCGCTGGCGCTGGAACGCTTGCGCACCACGTCGTCAGCCTATCTTTCGGCCGGCCAGCGCCGCCGCCTGTCGCTGTCGCGCCTTGCGCTGGTGCCGCGGCCGGTATGGCTGCTGGATGAACCCAGCGTGGGGCTCGATGCGGCTTCGCTGGAACGCCTCAAAGCCCTCATCAGGGGCCAGCTCGAGGGTGGCGGCCTGGTGGTCGCCTCCACCCATGTGGAGATCGGCGTTCAGGCCGCGACCGAGCTCGATCTCGGTGCCATTGGGAGACAAGCGGCATGAAGGTGCTGGGCGCACTGGTGCGTCGCGACCTGACGCTGGCGTTGCGCCAGGGGACCGGCGCCGGCACGGCGCTCGGCTTCTTCCTCACGGTGATGGTACTTCTGCCGCTCGGCATCGGCCCCGACCAGGCGCTGTTGCAGCGCATCGCGCCCGGCGCCTTGTGGATCGCACTGCTCTTGTCGGTGCTGTTGTCGGCGGACCGTATTTTTCAGGCCGACTTCGAGGACGGCTCGCTGGAGCTCATGACCATGGGGCCGGCGGCGCTGGAGATCGTGGTCACCATGAAAGGGCTCGCGCATTGGCTCACCACCGGGCTGCCGCTTGCCATCGCAGCGCCGCTTTTGGGGTTTTTGTTGAACCTCGATGCAGCGCTCATCGGGCCATTGGTGCTCGCCATGGGGCTGGGGTCTGTGGCCCTGTCGCTGCTGGCGAGCCTGGGGGCGGCGGTGACGGTCGGCATCAGGCGCGGCGGGCTGCTGGTGTCGCTGCTCATTCTGCCGCTCTACGTGCCGGTGGTGATCTTCGGAGTGGCGGCCAGCGGTGGCGCCGGCGGCGTCAACATCGCCACTCCGTCGCTGATGATCCTGGCGGCGATTGCGCTGGTGGCGCTGGTCACGGTACCTTTCGCCGCCGCCGCGGCGCTGAGAGCCTATCTGCATTGAGACCAAGACGCCCATGAAGATCGAGAAATACGCCAACCCGACCCGCTTTCTCGCCCTGCAGCAGACGCTGCAGCCGTGGCTGGCGGGCACGGCCGCCCTCCTCATCGCCATAGGGCTCTATCTCGGCCTCGTCGTCGCCCCGGCCGACTACCAGCAGGGCGAGACGGTGCGCATCATGTTCATCCACGTGCCGGCGGCGTGGACGGCGATGATGGCCTATACGCTGATGGCCGTCTCCAGCATCATCGCCATCGTCTTCCGTCATCCGCTGGCCGACCTGGCGGCCAAGGCGGCGGCCCCGTTCGGGGCGGTATTCGCCTTTCTGGCGCTGGCCACCGGCTCCATGTGGGGCAAGCCCATGTGGGGCACCTGGTGGGTGTGGGATGCGCGGCTCACCTCGACCTTCGTTTTGTTCCTGCTCTATCTCGGCTATATCGCCGTGTGGCAGGCGATCGAGGAACCGACGCGGGCCGCCGCCATCGCCCGCATCGTGGCCATCGTCGGCTTCATCAACGTGCCGATCATAAAATTCTCGGTCGACTGGTGGAATTCGCTGCATCAGGGCGAGAGCGTCTTCCGCATGGACGGGCCGACGATCTATCCGACCATCCTGTGGCCGCTGCTGGTCATGGGGCTGGGCTATACGGTGATGTTTTTTGCGCTGGAGTTCTCGGCGTTGCGCTCGGAGGTTCTGGCGCGCCGCATCCGGCAGATGGAGATCGCCGAGGCGCAAGGGACTTGAGGAGACGCAATCGATGGATTTGACCGCCCCGCATGCGGGCTTTGTCTATGCCGCCTACGGCTTGAGCTTGATTGTTCTTGCCGTGACCATCGCGCTCAATGTGCGGCGGGCGCAGGCGATGGCGCGGCGGCTGGCCGAACTGGAAGGACGCCAGGCGCCCAGGCGCCGGGCAACGCGGAGGAGTGTGAGCGCATGAGCGAGGAAACGGCGGCAACCGGCAAGACCGAAGGCGCTCCGCGGCGCAAACGCGGCTGGCTTGCCGTCATCCCGCTGGTGTTATTCGTGGCGCTGGCGGGCCTGTTCATCAAGCAACTCATCGAGGGCGGCGATCCCTCGCAGGTGCCGTCCCCGCTCATCGGCCGTCCGGTTCCCGAATTCAACCTGCCGCCGGTGGCCGGCATCGACGGGCCGGATGGACCATTGCCTGGCCTGTCCTCAGCCGATCTGAGAACCGGCAAGGTTACGCTGGTCAATGTCTGGGCCTCGTGGTGCGTGCCGTGCCGCGAAGAGCACGCCTGGCTGATGGAGATGGCAAACAACCACGGCGTGCGCCTCGTCAGTATCAACTACAAGGACGACCCCGAAAATGCCCGCCGATTTCTCGGCTCCCTCGGTGTTCCCTTCAGCGCCATCGGTGCCGACACCAATGGCCGTGTTGCCATCAACTGGGGCGTCTACGGCGTGCCGGAAAGCTTCGTCGTCGACGGCAAGGGCTTTATCCGCTTCAAGCAGATCGGGCCGATCGTGACCGAAGGGGCCATGAACGCGGTGTTGGCCCAGATCGCCAAGGCCGAAAAGCCGCTGAACTGAGCCGAGCCCTTAGCGTCAGGCCGCGGACTTCTTGCGCTTGCGCGGCGGCTTGACGGGGACTTTTTCCTCGGGCGTGTCCATCTTGGCGGCGAGGATGGCGAGGGCTTCGATGAAAGGCTTGCGATGGCTGCGCGGCAGAGCCTGGAGGATGTCCTTGTCCACGCCTTCCACGCCCGGCGCGTTGGTCCTGACGGCGCGCCGGCCGGCCGTGGACAGCCGCACGGTATTGGCGCGGGCATCGTCGCTGCGCCGCCGCCGATGCAGGTAGCCCTGGTCGATGAGACGCGCCACCACGTCGGCCATGGTCGAGCGGTCGATGCCGGTGACCTGCACCAGCGCCGTCTGGCTGGCGCCGTCATTGCCTTCGACCGCCCTCAATATGGTAAACTGCCGGGCGGTCAGCCCGCTGCGTCCGACGTGGGCCGCATAGGACGCGGCGGCGAATTGCGCCGCGCGCTTGAGCAGATAATATGGTGACTTGCCGAATGCTCCGGCCTGCGCCTCTTTTGTCATCTCCCGGGTCCTTGTGCCGCATCGCCCGGAGGAGTCTTCGTTTTTGGGAATCGCGTACGCGAACAAACTCTCCCGCCTCTGAAGTCCTCTCACCCCGCCCGATATGAGCCTATATCATATTTCCGCGTGCTGAAATCGCGAACTTGACGTGAAGGCGCGCGAATTCGTTACGCAGTTGTTCACCATGGTGGATGCACTCCCGCTTGTCGATCATTGCTCCTTGCGGTGATAAACCAATGGTTGACCAAATTGGCTCAAATTGAATGAATTGATCAACATGACGCCTGCTGACAATAAGGGGAATTTCGTGCGCCGCGTCCCCGACGGCGATACGCGCGAGCGCGAGGTGTGCGCTGAATGCGGCTTTATCCGCTATGAGAATCCCAAGGTGGTGGCGGGATCGCTGGTGCTGGAGGCGGGGCGCATCCTGCTGTGCCGGCGTGCCATCGAGCCGCGTATCGGCTTCTGGACCCTGCCGGCGGGCTACATGGAGCTGGGTGAGACGGCGGAAGACGCGGCAAGGCGCGAGGCGCGCGAGGAGGCCGAGGCCGACATCGCCATCGAACGCCTGTTCGCGGTCTATTCCATCCCTCGTATCGCCCAGGTGCAGGTTATGTACCTGGCGCATCTGAAGTCCCCGCATGTGGCGCCGGGCATCGAGAGCCAGGAGGTGAGGTTTTTCGACCTCGAACAGGTCCCATGGAACGAGCTGGCCTTTCCGTCCGTGCGCTGGGCGGTGACCCAGTTGCAGACTCTCGATGACACGACGGTTTTTCCCCCCTTCACCAACCCGCCCGGCGAGCGCGGCGATGTGGTGTGAGACAGTTCAAGGCTAGCGGAACAGGCGCCGGGTCACCGCAAGGCCGAGTGTGCCGGCCTGCACATCGGCAAACTTGTGCCGGTAAGGACCGCCATAGATATAGCGGATCATGGCCGTCCGGCTGTCGGGATCGTCATCGAAGCGCAGCGCGAACTCCTCATCGGTGGCGCGCACGATCTCGCCGTCGACGCTCAGTCCCGGCAACCGCAATCTGGCCCGCGCGCCGACGGCGCCCGGCGAAGGCCCCGCAAGTCGAGCGCCCAGGATCGAGATATCGGCGAGGCGCACGATGCGGGTTATGCCGCCGCAATCGACGCTCACCCTTTCCGAGGCCTCGAAGCGCTCGGCGCGGCGCAGCCGCGGGGTTTCGATGCACACGAAGCACGCCACGGTCAGCACCACCATGTTGTACCAGCTCCACACAATGGCCATGACCTGGATGTGGCCGTCCTCGAGCCGTGCATCCGTTAGCCATGCGCCCGCTATCCCGGCGATCGTCAGCAGTAGCAGCAGCCCGAACATGCGCATCAGTGGCCATTCGATGAAGCGTACGCTGCGATCCCCGCCCTTGGCCGTTACCCGGAAACGCTGGTTGCCGGGGCGCAGCAGGCCCGTCATCACCGACTTGAGCACGGTCGGCGCGGCAATGAGGTGGCAGACGTCGGTTATGACCGGCATGATCCGCCCTTCGGCGATCCACTTCACCGTGACCGTGGTCCACACATAAAACGGCAGGAAATGGTGCAGAAGGTCCTTGAGGTCGGCCTCCACCGCCTTGATGCCGAACAGGAGAAAGGCGATCGGCACCAGCATGCCCAGCAACCGGTAGGAATAGGCAAACGCCCACGAGATGAAGCCCTCGATGAGGCAGATTCGATAGGCTAGCGACAGCGGCGAGCGGTGCGAAAAGGGCCCGCTCCTGCCGCGGCATATCTGGATGAAGCCCAGGCACCAGCGGCCGCGCTGGGTGATGTATTCCTTCAAGCCTTCCGGCGCCAGGCCAAGGGTCAGCGGCTCGTTGAGATAGGCCGTCTGAAGCCCGTTTTCCTTCATCCTCAGGGTGACAAGATAGTCCTCGGTGACCGATTCGGTGGGAAAGCCGCCCATGGCAATAAGTGGTTCGTAGCGGATGACGGACGAGGTGCCGCAGCAAAAGGCCGTTCCCCAGGCGTCCTTGGAGGCCATGATGACGTCGAAGAAATAGCGCTGCTCGTCCGGCCACACCGCCGCGGCCGAGAGGTTCGACTGGATCGGGTCGGGATTGATGAAATGTTGCGGTGTCTGCACGATGCCGATACGGGAATCGCGAAACAGCGTCAGCGTGCGCTCGAGGAAAGGTGCGCGCGGCACGAAGTCGGCATCGAGGATCGAAATGAATTGCGGCCTGACGGCGAGCCGGCCGATATGGGCAAGTGCGTTGTTGATGTTGCCGGCCTTGGCGTGGGTATTGTCGGGCCTGGTGATGTAGCCACAGCCGAGGCGCTTGCACATTTGCTCGAGCCAGGCTCTGCGGCCGTCGTCGCACACCCACAGGCGGAGGGCCGGATAGGTCATGGCCTGGGCGCCGATGATGGTGCGCTCGATGATGTCGCGCTCCTCGTTGTAGGTGCAGATGAGCACATCGACCAGCGGCAGCGGGTTTTGGGCGTGGAGCCAGCTCAAATTGCGCTCCACCACCGGCGTGCGGTTGCTGATGCGGCTGAGAAAGAAGAAGTTGAGCGCCGCGCCGATGAGGGTCACCGCCTCCACGACGTAGAAGGTGAGGCCGGTGATGAAGTCGAGCGTCAGCCCCGGCGGCGGCAGCGTGGCGAGCCCGCGCCAGGCCACATAGTGCAGGGTGAGGGCGATGGCGACTGCCATGATTGCAGCGCGCGCCGGCTCGCTTTCCCGACGCAGCCACGGAAGGATCGCCGTTGCTGCCGCGCCGGCCGCAATGCCGGGCCAGACATCGCCGAGGATGAGGCCGGGGTCGAGCATCACTGGAAGTAGCTGCGCAAGGTCTCGACAAGTTGCGAGGCGGCCGAGGGCGCCCCGGCCGTGCCGAACACCACCCTCCCGGTGCGCCCGACGGCGCAATCATCCGTCACGGCGAGCCGGGGAACAGCGACGGTTACCCGGTAGGGCTCCTTGCGCAGGGCGGAGGGATCGATGGCGTAGTTGGAAGAGGCGCCTGCCATGCCGGTGAGATTGACGATGGTACCGGGCAGGCCCTCATCTTTTCCGCGCGGCAAGAAACGGGCCGGCATGCCGGCATGAAGCCGGTTGTAGACGCTCTCGCTCACGTTCGCCGTGACAACGGCTGCCCCGCACGAGAGGAGCCGGACGAGATCCTGGCCGCGGTTCACCTGCTCGCCCGGCGTTGCCAGCACCTCCCACACCCGGGCCCCGACCGGGGCGCTAATGTGGGCCTCGGCAAGGCGTGCTTCCTGCTGCCTCGCCTGGGCAAGGGCGAGGCGCAGGCCGCGCTGGCGCTCGATATCGGCCGCCAGGCCCGCCTGCAGATCGGTGATACGGCGCTCGACCTCATCGAGGCGCTGGGCCGATTGCGGCCGGTCGTTGTAGCTGTCGCCGGCATAGACGCCGGTGCTGAGCGCCTGGCGCTCAACCGCGATGCGCCGATGCTGGAGCTTGAGTTCGGCGAGCGCGGCGGCGGCGATATTGGCCGCATGCGCCGCCTTGTCGGCAGCGACCGCCGATGATGCACCGGATGCTTGCAGCGCGCCGGCGCGGGAGGCGTCGCTGGTGGCAAGCGAGCTCCTTTCCCGCGCGGCAATGATCCGTTGGTGGAGCATCGCCGCATCGGCATCGAGCACGGCGATGCGGGCCTTGCGGAAGGCTTCCAGTTGCGCCTTGAGGGCGGTGGCCTCGGCGCGGGCAGCGCTCAGCCTCGTTTCGAGGGCGTGGCGGTCGGCCGAAAGATCGTCGATCTGCCGTTCGAGCCTTTCGACCGGGCCGTGATCGATGCGCGGGTTGTCGACCTTCAGCAACGAGGCATCGGCCTTGACGAGCTCGCCCACGGCAGGCATGTCGGCCGCCGTGACGCGGCCTTCGATCGGCGATCTCAGAATGATCTGCCTGGTGTTCACGACCGCCTCCACGCTCGATGCCTGAAGAAACACCTGCATCGGCGCCCAGACGACGGCGGCGAGGATGAACAGCGTCACAAGGCTCTTGATGAGGCGTTTGAACCAGACTGCCGCCCGTGCCGCCTTGCGCCGCTCGACCGGCGGGCCGACTTGCGGTCGATCGGCCGGCGGATCGGCCTTGGCAGGGGGTTGCGGTGCGGGGTCCAGGGCCCCGGCAAGCTGGGCCTGCAGTGCGCGCGCATCGCCGGGGCGCGAACCGTCTTCGACCGCCGCCTCCGCCCGGCGCTTCGACATGTCAAGGTTGTTATTCATCTGTGCGAACCCACCTAGAGTTGCACAAAGCTTATGCCATGCCGATGTTTATCTTCCGTTCCAAAAGCATGGCTAATACATCCCATACATGAGGGTTGCTGCCCCCCTCGTCGAGATGGAACGATCTCGATGCTGGTTGAAGAAGAGGAGAGCAGCTGTGGGATATTATGTCGGATTGGATTTGAGCCTCAAGGCGACGCGGATTTGCGTGGTTGATGAGACCGGTTGCGCGGTTTGGGAGGGGGTCGCGGATACGCACCCTGAGATGATTGCCGATCGGCTGGCGCGGTTTTCGGGCGAGCTCGCGCTTGTCGGGCTCGAGACGGGATCGATTACCCCCTGGCTTTATCGGTCGCTGAAGGGACTTGGCTTGCCTGTCGTGTGCATGGACGCGCGGCGGGCGGCGGATGCGGTGAAGGCGCGCAGCGTGAAGACCGACAAGGCGGATGCCCGGGCGCTTGCCGAGATGCTCCAGACGGGCTGGTACGGGGAGGTTCACGTCAAGAGCGAAGACAGCCATCGCCATCGCGCGCTGCTTGGGGCGCGCGATCAACTGGTCACCAACAAGCGCATGCTGTGCGGACAGATTCGCGGCCTGCTGCGCCCGTTTGGCATCACGGTGAAGGCGCGAATGGGCTGCAAGCGGTTCGACGAGACGGCGAGGGCGTGCTGCGCCCATGACGACCTTCTTTATGCCTGCGTTTCGGCACTTCTTGAAGCACTCGGCGCGATCGAGAGCCAGGTCGCGGCTTTGGACACCAAGGTCCGGGAGATCGTGCGCACGAGCAAGCCATGCTGGCATCTGATGTCGGTGCCAGGCGTCGGTCCAGTGACGGCGCTGTCGTTCATGGCAACGATCGAGGACCCGCGCCGGTTCGGGCGCAGCCGCGATGTCGGTGCCTATCTCGGGCTGACACCGCGGCGCTATCAGTCCGGCGAGCGGGACATTTCGGGCGGGATTTCCCGCCAGGGCGACGCGATGACCCGGCATTATCTCTACGAGGCCGCCAATTGTCTGCTGACGACAGTGCGCGCATCCTCACCGCTCAAGAGCTGGGGATTGCGGTTGATGAAGCGGGCCGGCGCCAAGAAGGCCCGCACCGCGCTGGCCCGCAAGATGGCGGTACTGCTGTGCCGCATATGGAAAGAGGAGACCCACTTCGCCGCATGAGCCGGCAAGCGATGATCCAATCCCTGACCTGACGGAGCTCCTCCGCCAGGCCGCCGGACCGGCAGGTCGAGCGCGAGACAGTTGGTTGCAGGCCAAACCCCTGCGTTTAATACAGTGCGCCGGCCCGTTGGTTGTTCGAGCTCAATAGCCCCGGATGATGACGCCGAGCGACAAACCGGACGTCGAAGAGAACCATGGCAAGCTCGATGCGGGCAGAGGTGACAGATCGCCAGAAAACACTTGACGCAGCACCCTTATGTAGAGAACCAGCTTGCGGTGATCAACACTGATGTGCCCAGTCGCGCAACCCGGTGGACATGATCTTCCACGGTCGGTCGATGAGTTTGTTCCAAGCGTCACAGCACAGGGCGACAATGTCGTCGTAGGATTTGAAGACCCTGTTCGACAGCCAGTTTGCGCGCAGGTACTGCCAGATGTTCTCGACCGGGTTCAGTTCCGGTGAGCGGGGCGGCAGCGGTAGCAGGGTGATGTTGTGCGGGATGTTCAGTTTCGGCGACAAGTGCCATCCGGCCTGATCGACCATCAGCACGGCGTGGGCACCGGGATCAACTGTGATGCTGATCTCGGCCAGGTGCGCCTGCATGGCCTCAGTGTCGCACCACGGCATGACCAGGCCCGCGCCCTTGCCCTTGGCCGGGCAGATCGCACCGAATATGTAGGCCCACTTGGTGCGCTGGTCGTGCGGGGCTCGCGGCTTCGTCCCCCGTCTGGCCCAGCGCCGGGTGATCTTGTTCTTCTGGCCGATGCGGGCCTCGTCGGCGAACCACAGTTCTATATCTGTGCCCGCCGAGAGCCTGGCGCGGATCTTCGCCAACTCGGCTGGAAATCCCTTTTTTTAAAATCAGCGACCGCCAGCTCGTTCTGGGCGTAGTGGCGCGGGCGCGCCGACAGCTTCGCGTAGCCAAGGGCCTTCAACTCGCGGCTCATCGTCGCCTCGCTCACCGCAATGCCAAACTCGTCCAAAACCCACTGCGCCAGGTCGATCAGCCGCCAGCGCACGACGCCATGGACGGCCGGGATCGGGCCATGCTCAACTATCTGTGCCAGTGCAGCCCGCTGCTCGGCGTTCAGTTTCGCGGTATTGCCTGGCGCCTTGCCGTCGATCAGTCCATCCGGGCCAAGCGTGTTGAACCGCACAACCCAATCACGCACCGTCTGCAGGCCGACACCGCCGATCCGGGCAGCATCCGTGCGACTGCCGCCGTCATAAATCTCCGCCAAGGCCAGCACGCGACGAGCCTGCGACGCATCGCGGGTGGTCTTGGCCAGCGCCCGCAAATCTGAACTTTCGAAATCGTTGCGCAACCCTATCGCAGCAGCCATGGCGAACCTCCTGTGTTCGCCACACTGATTCAGAGTTCAGGCGATTTGCAAAGCCCCGCCGTGAGTCAGACTTCGCGCAAGCCGGTATAACAGTCGGTGACCCTCAACAGACCCTAGCCCGCATCTCTCACACTCGCTGCGCCCTGCGCCGCAAGGCGACCCGTCGGGCCGGTTGAAAATGGCGTAGGGCACAGCGAGTGTGAGAAATGCGGGCTAGTCCGTCCCCGCCTCTTCGGGCGGGGCGTGGCGCTGCATCAAGGGCATCTGGGCAAGGGCGAAGATGAAGGTCAGGGGCAGGATGCCAAAGACCTTGAAATTCACCCACGTGTCGGTGGAAACGGAGCGCCAGACGATTTCGTTGAGGATGGCGACGGCAAGGAAGAACAGCCCCCAGCGCAGCGTCAGCTTCTTCCAGCCTTCGTCGTCGAGCGCCATCGCCTCGCCGAACACCGGCTTGAGCAGCGAGCGGCCGAAGGCAAGGCCGCCGATGAGGATGGCGCCGAACAGGGCGTTGATGATGGTGACCTTCATCTTGATGAAGGTGGCATCGTGCAGCGCCAGCGTCAGTGCCCCGAAGGCGATGACGAAGACCAGCGTCACCACCGGCACGATGGCGACGCGCCGGGTCATGATCCAGGCAATGGCAAGCGCGATGGCGGCGGCAACCATATAGATGCCGGTGCCCCAGAAGATGCCCGCCTTGGCGTTGGCGATGAAGAAGGCAACCAGCGGCCCCGCCTCCACCGCGACCTTGAGAAGCGGCGGCATGGCGCGCAAGGCCTTGTCGTGATTCTCGTTCATGCGGTTTCCTCTTCGAGGCCGGCAATGGCGCGGGCGAAGGCTGCGGCATCGAAGGGCTGCAGGTCCTCGACCTGCTCGCCCACCCCGATGGCATGCACCGGCAGATTGAAGCGCTCGGCGATGGCAACCAGGATGCCGCCGCGCGCGGTGCCGTCGAGCTTGGTCATGACGAGACCGGTGACGCCTGCGATGCGGGTGAAGACGTCGGCCTGCGACACGGCGTTCTGGCCGGTCGTTGCATCGAGCACCAGAAGCACCGCGTGCGGGGCGGTCGCGTCCTGCTTCTTGATCACGCGCACGATCTTTTCCAGTTCGGCCATGAGTTCGGCCTTGTTCTGCAGCCGCCCGGCGGTATCGATGAAGACGATGTCGGTGCCGGTCCGCCTGGCCTCGTCGAGGGCATCATAGGCAAGCCCCGCCGCATCCGCTCCGGTCGGCCGGCTTACGACCTTGGCGCCGATACGCTCGCCCCACACGGCGAGCTGCTCGATGGCGGCGGCGCGGAACGTGTCGCAGGCCGCCAGCAGCACCGAAAAGCCCTCGTCCACGGCGATGGCGCCGAGCTTGCCGATGGTCGTCGTCTTGCCCGAGCCGTTGACGCCCACCACCAGGACGACGAAGGGCTTTTGCGCCTCGTCGAAGGTGAAGGGCACCTCCACGGGTTTGAGCACCTTTTCCACCTCGGCAGCGAGGATGCGGCGCACCTCGTCGGGGTCGATCTCCTTGTCGTAGCGCCCCTTGGCCACGGCTTCAGTGATGCGGGTTGCCATGTCGATGCCGAGATCGGCCTGGATGAGCACGTCCTCCAGTTCTTCCAGCGTGGTGGCATCGAGCTTCCTCTTGGTGAAGATGTCGGTGATGCCGCTGGTGAGCGAGCGTGAGGATTTCGACAGGCCATTGCGCAGGCGGCCGAACCAGCCGCTCCGCGCAGGCGGCTCCGGCAGCGGCGCCTCCTCGGGCGGGGCCTCCGGAGGTGGCGGTGGGGAAATCTCCTCCTGCGTCAGGGTACGCGCCAGCGGCAGCGGCTCGTCCTGGATGGCGAACGGCAATGGTGCCTCGGGCGCACACTCGGCCGGCCGCACCGGCTGTTCCGGTTCCTCGGGCAGAGGCGGAGCCTTGGCCTTTGCCGGCGCCGGCTGCGGAGTGGGCTTCGGCTTTGCCGGCGGCAATTCGGCAACAGGTTTTGCCTTTGCCGGTGCCGGCTTTTCAGCCTTCGCCTTGGCGGGCGGCGCTTTCGGCTCGGGCTTTGCAGGTTTCGGGGCGGGCTTTTCCGCCACCACGGGCTCCACCGCCTGCGGCGATGCCGGCTGTGGCTCAGGCCCTTCGGGCTCGGATTGCTGCGGAGCTGCGACCTTCGCTGCTGGAGCCTCGGCTTCGGCTGCCTCGGGCTCAGGCGCTTCTGCTTCAGGCGTCTCCGGCTCGGCCTCCTCGCGGCCGACGACGCGGTTGAACAGTCTTTTGAAAAACCCGCTCATGACGCGAGTCTGCCTTCGAGTCGGTCCGCGCTCGCCCCGGTGACCTCGACCTCCACGATATGTCCGGCCTGTGCGGGGATATCGAGGTCGACCGCTGCGTAGTGGGGCGTGCGGCCCATGCCGCCGGTTTCCATCAGGACGCTGCGCCGCTCGCCCACTTCGCTTGCGAGGAAGGCGCGAAGCTGTGCCTCGCCCGCCGCGCGCAAACGCCGGGCGCGCTCGCGCACCAGCCTGGACTCGACCTGCGGCATGCGCGCCGCCGGCGTGCCGGGCCGCGGCGAATACGGAAACACATGCAGATAGGTGATGCCCGCCTCGTCCACCAGCGACAGGGTGTTGGCGAACATTTCCTGCGTCTCGGTGGGAAAGCCGGCGATGAGATCGGCGCCGAACACTGCGTCCGGCCGCGCCCGGCGCACCGCCTCGCAGAAGGCGAGCGCATCGGCGCGGCTGTGGCGGCGCTTCATGCGCTTGAGGATCATGTCGTCACCCGCCTGCAGCGACAGGTGGAAATGCGGCATCAGCCGCTCGTCATGGGCAATCACGTCCATCAGCTCGTCGTCCACCTCCACCATGTCGAGCGAGGTGAGGCGCAGGCGTTTCAGCTCCGGCACCAGCTTGAGGATGCGGGCGACCAGATTGCCGAGCCTGGGCGTACCGGGCAGGTCGGCGCCCCAGGCGGTGATGTCGACGCCGGTGAGCGCGATTTCCGCTGTTCCGGCATCGACCAGCCGGCGCACCTGCTCGACCACCTCGCCCGCCGGCACCGAGCGCGAGGGGCCGCGGCCATAGGGGATGATGCAGAAGGTGCAGCGATGATCGCAGCCGTTCTGCACCTCGACGAAGCCGCGCGTGCGCCCGGTCATCCCGTCGATCATGTGGTGCGCGGTCTCTCTCACCGACATGATGTCGTTGACCTTGACCCTCGCCTCTCCGCCTAGGCCGAAATCGCCATAGGAGGCCGTCTGCAGCTTTTCGGCATTGCCGAGCACCTGATCGACCTCGGGCATCTTTGCGAACATTTCAGGCGTGATCTGCGCCGCGCAGCCGGTGACGATGATGCGCGCTTGCGGGTCCTCGCGCCGCGCCCGGCGGATGGCCTGGCGCGCCTGTCGCGCCGCCTCGGCGGTCACGGCGCAAGTGTTGAAGATGACGGCTCGCCGCAGTCCCGCCGCGCGGGCGCGTTCGCGGATCACTTCCGACTCATAGCTATTGAGGCGGCAGCCGAAGGTGACGATGTCGGGCTCGTGCGGCATGGCGTGCCGGTCTATACACGAACCTTGCACCAAGCGCGACCCGAATGCTGCACTGCCGCGAGCCTTCGCCTTCGTCACTCGGCAGCTTCGAGCTTTGCCTTCTTCACCGGCTCCACCCTGGCGGCCGAATACTTGAACTCGGGGATCTTGCCGAAGGGATCGAGCTTGGGGTTGGTGAGGATGTTGGCGGCCGCCTCCACATAGGCAAAGGGGATGAACAGCATGCCCGGCGGGATCATGCCTTCCTGGCGCACCTTGAGGGTGATGGAACCGCGACGTGTCGTCACCTTCACCATGTCGCCCGGCGCGATGCCGAACTTGGCGATGTCGCGCGAGTTCATCTGCACCGTCGGTTCCGGTTCCATCGCGTCGAGCACGCTGGCGCGCCTGGTCATGGCGCCCGTGTGCCAGTGCTCGAGCTGGCGGCCGGTCGAGAGCACGAAGGGGAATTTTGCATCCGGCTGCTCGTCGGGTGGCAGGACCTCGGCGGGAACGAACAGGCCGAGGCCGGTCGCGGTGGGGAAACGGTCGGAGAACACGATGTCCTGGCCCGGATGATCGGGCGCCGGGCAGGGATAGGCGACAACGTTCTCCGTTTCCAGCCGCTCCCAGGTGATGTTGTCGAGCGAGGGCATGGCCTTCTTCATCTCGGCGAACACATCCGCCGGGCCGGAATAATTCCAGTCGAGGCCGATGCGGCGGGCGATCTCTTGCGTGATCCACCAGTCGGGCCGGGCTTCGCCGGGGGCATCGAGGGCTTTCCTGCCCATCTGCACCTGGCGGTTGGTGTTGGAGACGGTGCCGTCCTTTTCCGCCCAGGCGGTGGCGGGCAGGATGACATCGGCGAACATCGCCGTCTCGGTGAGAAAGATGTCCTGCACCACCAGGTGATCGAGCTTGCTGAGCGCATCGCGCGCATGCGCCACGTCGGGGTCCGACATGGCGGGGTTCTCGCCCATGATGTACATGGAGCGGATGGTACCGGCGTGGATGGCGTCCATGATCTCGACCACGGTGAGGCCGGGCTTGGGATCGAGCTTGGCCCCCCAAAGATCCTCGAAGCGGGCGCGCAAGTTGTCGTCGCCCACCTTCATGTAGTCGGGGAACACCATGGGGATGAGGCCGGCGTCCGATGCGCCTTGCACGTTGTTCTGGCCACGCAAGGGGTGGAGCCCGGTGCCGGCGCGGCCGGTCTGGCCGCACATGAGGGCGAGCGAGATGAGGCAGCGGGCATTGTCGGTGCCGTGGGTGTGCTGCGACACGCCCATGCCCCAGAAGATGATGGCGGCTCTGGCGGTGGCGTATTTGCGCGCCACGGTGCGGATCTCGTCGGCCTTGATGCCGCAGATCTTTTCCATGTCCTCCGGCTTGAACTTCCTCAAATGGTTTTTCAGCCTGTCGAAACCGTCGGTGTGGGCCTGGATGTACTGTTCGTCGTAAAGGCCCTCTTCGACGATCACATGCATCATGGCGTTGAGGAGCGAGACATCGGCGCCGTTCCTGAATTGCAGCATGTGGGTGGCGTGGCGCTTCAGCGCGGTAGCGCGCGGGTCCATGACGATGAGCTCGGCGCCACGCTTGGCGGCCTGCTTGAAGAAGGTGGCGGCGACGGGGTGGTTGCCGGTGGGGTTGGAGCCGATGACGATGATGAGATCGGAATCCTTTACCGCCGTGAACGGTGCCGTCACCGCGCCCGAACCGATGGTCTCCATCAGCGCGGCAACCGATGAGGCATGACACAGGCGCGTGCAGTGGTCGACATTGTTGGTGCCGAAGCCGGCGCGCACCAGCTTCTGAAACAGATAGGCCTCCTCGTTGGAGCACTTGGCCGAGCCGAAGCCGGCCAGCGCCTCGGCGCCGTGAGTGTCGCGCGCCGCCTTGAGCCCGGAAGTGGCGAGATCGAGCGCTTCGGCCCAAGTCGCCTCGCGGAAATGGGCAAGCGGCTTCTTGGGGTCCATGTTGAGACCCTTGGGCTTGCCGGCTTTGCGGATCAACGGCTTGGTCAGGCGCTCGGGCGATGAGACGTAATCGAAGCCAAAGCGGCCCTTGATGCACAGCCGGTTCTCGTTGGCCGGCCCATCGGCGCCGTCCACCCAGGCAATCGTCTCCTTGCCGCTCTTGGGGTCCTTCTTGAGGTTGTAGGTGATCTGGCAGCCGACGCCGCAAAACGGACATACCGACTGCACCTGGCGGTCGGCCACGCGTCCGCCACGGCCCTTGCCGTCGATGATGGTTGCGGGCATGAGCGCGCCAGTGGGACAGGCCTGCACGCATTCGCCGCAGGCGACACAGGTGGACTGGCCCATGGGATCGTCGAAATCGAACACGATCTTTTCGTCGGGCCCGCGCCCGGCCATGCCGATCACGTCGTTCACCTGCACCTCGCGGCAGGCCCTGACGCAAAGATTGCAGTGGATGCAGGCATCCAGATTCACCGCCATGGCGGGATGCGAGAGATCGGGCTTGGGATTGTCGCCCTTGGGGAAGCGCGACAGCGACACATCCATCGCCTTGGCCCACTTGAGGAAGGACGACTGGCTGTCGTGCGCGTCCTTTTCCTTGGGCTGGTCGGCCATCAACAACTCGAACACCATGTGGCGGGCGGACTTTGCCCTATCGGTATCCGTCTTCACCTTCATGCCCTGAGACGGCGTTCTCAGGCACGAGGCCGCCAGCACCCGCTCGCCCTCGACCTCCACCATGCAGGCACGGCAGTTGCCGTCGGCGCGGTAGCCGGGAGCATCCTTCCAGCACAGGTGCGGAATGGTGGTGCCGTGGCGCTTGGCCACCTGCCAGATCGAACTCGCCCGCCTCGGCGGTGATGTTGCGCCCATCGAGATTGAAGGTGATCTTGCCGTCAGACATGGATTTTCCTCCCGGGGATTTCCCTTGATCGCCCAAAAAAAGGCGTCACGAGATATCCCGCTTGAAATGCGTCATCACCGTGCGGATGGGATTGGGCGCGGCCTGGCCGAGGCCGCAGATGGAGGCATCGGCCATGGTGGCCGAAAGCTCCTCCAGGAGCCCGGTATCCCATTTCTTTTTCGACATCAGCTTCACCGCCTTCTCGCAGCCGACGCGGCAGGGGGTGCACTGGCCGCAACTCTCGTCCTTGAAGAATTTGAGCAGATTGACGGCCACGTTCTTCATGTCGTCCTTGTCGGAGAGGATGACAACCGCGTGGCTGCCGACAAAGGCGCCCAGATCGGCCAGCTTGCCGCCGAAATCGAGCGGAATGTCGGCAAGCGTTGCGGGCAGCACGCCGCCCGAGGCGCCGCCCGGCAGATAGCCCTTGAAGGTGTGGCCCTTGGCCATGCCGCCTGCCAGCGCGATCAGTTCGTTGGCCGTGGTGCCGGCCGGCGCGACGACAACGCCGGGGGTCTTCACCCGTCCCGAGACCGAATAGGAGCGCGGGCCCTTGTGGCCGTCCTTGCCTTGCGCGGCAAACCATTCAGCGCCTTTGCTGAGGATCGCCGGCATCCAGTAGAGCGTTTCGACATTGTGCTCCAGCGTCGGGCGGCCGAACAGCCCCACGGTCGCCACATAGGGCGGGCGATGACGAGGCAGGCCGCGCTTGCCCTCGATCGATTCGATCATCGCCGATTCCTCGCCGCAGATATAGGCACCGGCGCCGCGCCGCACATGGATATAGCCGGCGGGCGCAAGGCCTTCCGTTTCGAGGGCGGCGATTTCCTTTTTCAGGATGGAAATGACCGCCGGATACTCGTCGCGCACATAGACGTAGATCTCCTTGGCCTCCACACCCCAGGCGGCGATCAACGCCCCTTCGAGGAACTGGTGCGGGCGCTGGCGCAGATAATAGCGGTCCTTGAAGGTGCCGGGCTCGCCCTCGTCGGCGTTGACGCAAAGATAGCGCGGCCCGGAGGCGGCGCGCACGAACTTCCACTTCTGGCCGGTCGGAAAGCCCGCACCGCCGAGACCCCGCAAGCCCGCCTGCTGCAATGTCTCCATCACCTCTTCGGGGGTGCGTCCACCCTTGGCGCGCAGGCCCTTGAAGACCTCGTAGCCGCCTTGCTTGCAATAGGCCTTGAGGGACTGATAGCGCGGCATCTCCGGCTTTGTCTCGCCGGCCCGTGCCGCTTTCAGGAGCGAGGTGACCGTGACGCCTCCCTGGTAATTGTGCCCGACCGCCGCCGCCGGCGCCTGGTCGCACAGGCCCATGCAGGGGGCATGGACGACGCGCACCGACTTGGGCGCCTTGTCGCCCAGCTTCTGCAAAATCTCCTGCGCACCGGCCATCTCGCAGGAGAGTGAATCGCACACTCTGATGGTGACGGCGCGCGGTGCTGCCTCGCCCTCCTTCACCACGTCGAAATGGTGATAGAAGGTCGCCACCTCGTAGACCTCGGCCTGGGCAAGGCGCATCTCGGCGGCAAGGGCGGCCAGATGGGCGGCCGTGAGATGGCCGTAGCGGTCCTGGATGAGATGCAAAAATTCGATGAGTAGGTCACGCCGGCGCGGCGCCTTGCCTAGCAGCTTCTGGACCTCGGCGAGCGCCGTCTCGTCCACCTGCCGGCCCTTGGAGAAGGCGCGTGCACGGCCCCTTCCGCGTCCGCCCGGGCGGACGGGTGAAAAGGTGTTGCCGGAAGATTTCTGTGTCATGATCCTGTCGCCATGTGCTGGGCTTGCGCTGGCCGCGGGTGCTTTCGCAAATAGCCCGTTGGTTAGCGTAATGAGATGCCGCCGGCTGTTCCAAATGCGGCATTTTACTGATAAATCTGCGTTTAAGGAGTAAATGGGCGTGCGTCAAGAAGGGGTGAGCCATGGCCGGCCGCAATGAGGAAATCGATGTCCGCGGACTCCTGTGCCCGTTGCCGGTGCTCAAGGCGTCCAAACGCCTGAAATCCTTGGCCCCCGGCGATCATCTCACCGTCAGGGCGACGGATCCGGCCGCCGTCATCGATTTCCCGCATTATTGCAACGAAAGCGGGAACGAGCTCGTCAACCAGTCGCGCGATGGCGACGAGCTGGTGTTCGTCATCAGGAAAACTCATGTCAAGTGATTGCGCGGAATAGGGCTTCGGCTGCCGGTTTTGAGGCGTCATTCCGGCGAAGTCTGGTGAGGCCGCAGAACAGGCCGGTTTCGTGAGGGTTGACATACGGTTGGTGGAATTCTGAACCTGCGGATGGGCGCTTTCCGGTGAAATTAGGATCGCCTTGGCTCGGTGCCACCCGTGCCTGAATAGCCTAAAGCCCCACAGAAGGCACAGGCGGGCAACGGCGGGCTTTGGGGCGCTCCAGGCCGCTATACCACCCCAGCCAGTCCGGTAAGTCGCGCCGTTAGGCGCCTGTGGGGCTCGGTTCTCGGAGGCGTGGCGGTCGGTGGGCGCAAGCGGGCAGCACGCGCCACGGCCGGCACAAGATGGCGACGACCTACTCGCTGGTCGCCTAGCTGCACCTTACGTCACTGACCATGCAGGCGCCTTGGGGCGCCCTCGACGCTTCAGGACGGCCATCGTAGGCGAGCAGGTCGTGCTGGTGCCCGGCTGCCACCGCTGAGAGCCGCGACGATGCCAATTTCAGCGGGGATGAAGAGCGTGGACATCTTCGTAGGGGATCAGCACTGTGCTGGAGCCGCAGAACGGACCCTAGATAACGTCGCCAGGATTCGGCGTGACGTCGAGCAATTCGGTGACCCGCACGGTGAGCCGGCGAGAGTCAGCGGCGCCATCGTGACCTTCGAGCCCGGGGCCCGGACTGCCTGGCACACACACCCGCTTGGTCAGACCCTCATCGTCACCTCGGGCCTCGGCTGGGTCCAGCGCGAGGGTGGACCCAAGGAAGAGATCCGGCCGGGCGACATCGTCTGGTTCGCACCGGGCGAGAAGCACTGGCATGGCAGGCGGTGTCAGCGCCGACGGTCGCCTGACATGTTGCAGGTGCCTCGGACGGCAGCCAGGCTGCGGTGCAGCCGATGCAGTTTTCCCACACAGCCCCAACGTCGCGAATTGCCGCTCGCCGGCCATCATGCCCCCAAGCCGACCGGCTTCGCGCGGCACGTGCCGGCTGTGAGGCTCGACTTGAGCGGGACGCCTCTTTGGCGGAGCCCAGACCGCACAATATCAATGCTATCCGGGCCTTGGTGAGGTAGGTGGCCGCAGACGCGCATATGTCAGCAGCGGGCCCGCGTCGACGGCGGCAAGGCCGATCTGCATCCAGTAGAGCCGGGCAGCCGCAGCCACCACCAGCACCGACATGACGCGTACGGTTGTCATGCGTTCCAGCGAAAACCAAGGGAGAGGTGCGACTTGATGAAAGCGATAGAGAAACTTTCGGCGCGGAAAGCGCCGGCGTCGCCGAATTTGATGCGCGGCAGCCCCCGCCGCGGAGGTCCGAGCTTGTCAAGGCCCGCCCATGGCAGCAATATTAACTCGACAAGCCGCTCATCGGGTGGATGTCGGTTAGTGGCGCATCGACTGTGCCGGAAGAGTTGCGGGGAACGACGTGCGGCAGGCCTGTGGCCGTCGGTCAGGACTTGGAGGAAAGGCGATGAAACGTACGACTGGATTGCTTTGCGCCGCCGTTGTGATGGTGCTGACGGGCGTGGGCGACGTTTCCGCCGGGACGCCACCGAAGATGAAGATGACGACTCCTATTCCCGAGGCGATCGAAACTCCGGAAAGTGTCGACACGCGCCTCGGAACGCTGAAATTCTTCGACGGCATTCCCGACGACGCCACTTCGGACCTGCTCTACGACAACCTCGACTTCATGCGTGGCGTTGAGGCGTTCCTCAACGCCATGCCGGGGGCATCGACCGAGGCACTGCGGGTGGGCATTGCCAGCGAGGGTGGGGACAACAACCAGACCGTCCTGATCTTTGAAGACCTGATGGACTCGCATTCGCTGTTCCTGACCGGCAACACCGAAAGCATCTACAACCTGATGTGGCTCGACACCAAGGCGGGGCCCCTGGTGATCGAGACGCCGCCGAACATCCTCGGCATCATCGACACCCACTGGTTCGAATATGTCGGCGACGTCGGCAATGCGGGACCGGACAAGGGCAAGGGCGGCAAGTACCTGCTGCTGCCGCCCGGCTATGACGGCGAGGTGCCGGAGGGCTATTTCGTGCTGCGGTCCTCGACCTATGGCAACCTGTTCTTCTGGCGCGGATTCCTCGATAACGGCAGCACCAAGACTGCCGTCGAAAACACCAGGAAATACGCCAAGGTCTATCCCCTGTCGGAAGCCGACAATCCGCCGCCGATGACGTTCATCAATGTCTCCGGCAAGGAGTTCAACACCATCCACGCCAACGACTTCCACTTCTATTCGGAAGTGAACGACATCGTGCAGTACGAGCCCAACGAGGCCTACCATCCGGAGGTGCTGGGGCAGCTCGCCGCCATCGGCATCGAGAAGGGCAAGCCCTTCGCCCCCGACGAGCGGATGAAGAAGATTCTCACCGATGCCGTGGCCGTCGGCAACGCGACAGCGCGCACCATCACCTTCAAGACGCGCCTCAAGGAGGCTTATTACTACCCGGACAGCGCCTGGTTCACCGGCTTCGTCGGCGGCAACTACCAGTTCCTCCTGCAGCCCGGCGTTCGCTTCCTCGATGCGCGGATGCTATTCCACTATTACGCGACCGGAATCACGCCGGCGATGGCGCTCAAGCGGGTCGGCGTCGGCTCGCAATATGCGATCGCGACCACCGACGGCGACAAGAAGCCACTCGACGGCAGCAAGACCTACAAGGTCCACCTGCCGCCGAACATTCCGGCCAAGGACTTCTGGTCCTTCGTCGTCTATGACAACCAGACCCGCTCGATGCTGCAGACTGACCAGCAATTCCCGAGCATCGGCAGCAACACAAAGGACATCGTCGTCAACGCCGATTCCTCGGTGGATGTCTGGTTCGGACCGACCGCGCCGGAAGGCCACGAGACGAACTGGGTGCAGACGGTGCCGGGCAAGGGCTGGAACGTCGTCCTGCGCCTCTACGGTCCGCTGGAGTCGTGGTTCGACAAGACGTGGAAGCCCGGAGAGCTTGAGCTGGTGCAGTAGTCCGATGCACCGCAAACCGTGGCGTCGGGGGGTATGGATGGCGACCGCATCGGCCCCCCGGAGTTCCCACGCCTTGCATGATCCGGTGCTGCCGGGTCTAGATCATGCTCTATCCGCCTTCATCGGCCTTGATCCTATGGTCGCTTTGGCGAAGGTATCGACGGTTCGACGCTGATGGAACTGCGCGAATGCGCCAACGGAGCGCGCACTGACTTTAGCGGCTTGCCCTTGTTGCCCCACACAGCCCCAACGGCCCTCGCCAGCCATCATGGCCCCAAGCCGACCAGCTTCGCGCGACACGTGCCAGCTGTGAGGGTCGTTCCGGTCTGGGTGGTGTCAATGTCGCAAGCCCGACTGGCCCGTCCCGCCCGCGGGGTACCGACTCGCATCGACACCGCCACTATCGGGCGTGTTGCGTGCTCTCGACGCCAAGACTAAAGACTTGATGAACGTTGGCCTGTCGGTCGCCGCGCAATGCGAGTGGCGCATCGCCTTTCACGTCCGCAATGCCGGCAAGCTGGGCGCGACGCGAGCCGAGATCGTCGAGGCTAGTTTCCAGGCGGTCGTCATGCATGGCGGATCCGCCTTCATGTACATGGAACGGCTCCTGGACGCGGCGGATACCTATGCCGCCGACGCCGGGTCAAACTGAGCGAAAGGAACAGGAAGATGTCCACAAGAGAAGTCATTCTCGCCAACGCAGTGCGCACCGCGATCGGCACCTATGACGGCACGCTGAAGGGCACGCCGGCGATCGAGCTTGGCGCGGTGGCGATCCGCGCGGTGCTGGAGCGCTCGGCGCTGGATGGCGCCGATATCGGCACGGTCGCCATGGGCAACGTGATCCAGGCCGGCAACAAGATGAACCCCGCGCGCCAGGCCGCGATCGGCGGGGGCCTGCCGGTCGCGGTGCCGGCGATGACGGTCAACCGGGTCTGCGGCTCGGGCGCGCAAGGCATCGCCAGCGCCGCGCAGGAGGTGTGGCTGGGCAATCTCGACAGCGCCATCGGCGGCGGCATGGAGAACATGGACCGCGCCCCCTATCTGATGTCGGGCGGGCGCTGGGGCTACCGCATGGGCAATGCCGAGATCTACGATTCGATGCTGATCGACGGCCTGAATGACGCCTTCTCGGGCCAGCATTCGGGCTGGCACACCGAGGATCTGGTGACGAAATTCGGCCTCACGCGCGAAGAACAAGACGCCTGGGCGCTGCGCTCGCAGGAACGTTTCGCCAAGGCGCAGGCGGCCGGCAAGTTCGAGGTCGAGATCGCACCGGTGGAGACCAAGACCCGCAAGGGCATGGTGAGTTTCGCCAAGGACGAGCACAACCGCCCCGACACGACGATGGAATCGCTGGCCAGGCTGCGCCCCGTCTTCCGCAAGGACGGCACCATCACTGCGGGCAACGCGCCGGGGCTCAACTCGGCGGGCAGCGCGATGGTGGTGGCCGAACGCGGCTGGGCCGAGAAGAAGGGACTCGCGCCGATGGCGCGGCTGGTGTCCTATGGCGTCGGCGCGGTCGAGCCGGGCTATTTCGGCCTCGGCCCGGTGCCGGCGGTGAAACAGGCGCTGGCGCGCGCGGGCTGGAAGGTCGGCGATGTGGATCGCTGGGAGATCAACGAAGCCTTCGCCGCCATAGTTCTGGCGGTGATGCGCGAGCTAAAGATCGACCCCGAGCGTGTGAATGTCGAGGGCGGTTCCATCGCCCACGGCCACCCGATCGGCGCGACCGGAGCCATCCTGACCACCCGCCTTCTGCACTCGATGCGCCGTGACGGCATCCGCCGCGGGGTCGTGACGCTCTGCATCGGCGGGGGCCAGGGGATCGCGCTGGCGCTCGAAACGCTCTAACGGACAGGGGGCCGAGATGGTTGACAGGGTCAAGGACAAGGTTGCGCTGGTCACCGGCGCACGGCGGGGTCTGGGCGCGGCGATAGCCGCGATGCTGGCACGTGAAGGTGCGAAAGTGGTGCTGACCGACCGCAAGGCCGACGGCTCCGAAGAGGTGATGAAGCAGATCGCCGATGACGGCGGCGAGGTGATATTCCTCGAGCACGACGTGAGCGCGCCCGAGGATTGGGACCGGGTGATTTCCGAAACCGTGACGCGTTTCGACAAGGCGTCGATCCTGGTCAACAACGCCGGTGTCGGCGCCGGTATGGATATCGAGGCGGTGACGTCGAAAGGGCACGCCGCGAACTGGAGGCGCGCCACCCGCTCGGCCATCTGGGCGAGCCCGACGACGTGGCCTATGCGGTGCTCTACCTCGCATCCGACGAGTCCAAGTTCGCCACCGGAACGGAGCTGGTGATCGACGGGGGCTATACGGCGCGGTGACGGCTGCGCATTGCCCCGGATGACATGAACGGGAAAGCATCACGAACATGACTGGAAAGACAATCGACAAGCCGAAATTCGACCATTCGGTGCCGTGGTTCTGGCCTCTGGCCTATGCGATAGAGGCCGAAGAGGCCGGGCTTGATGTCTTCGCCGAGAACATGAAGGCGATTGGCGAGATGACCAAGATCGAGGCACCACCGCCCCCGAAATGGGCCACGAAGAACCGCGTTCTGCTGGACATGGACACGATGCTTCTGCGCGACTTTTCGACCGGGGCAGCGGACGATGCCCTGCCGGTTCTGGTTGATCCGCCCTATGCCGGTCACCACTCGACCATCGCCGATTACCAGAAGGGTCAGAGCCTGGTGGAGACGCTGCTGGAGAGCGGGTTGCCCCGGGTTCTGGCGATGGACTGGAAGGCGGCCACGCCCGAGATGCGCGATTTCGACATCGCCAAGTATCTGGCCGAGATCAACGCGGTGGTGGACGATCTGGGCGGCCGGGTGAACCTTGTCGGGCTGTGTCAGGGCGGATGGATGTCGGCGATGTATGCCGCGCGCTTTCCGGGCAAGGTCGCGTCGCTGGTGCTGGCCGGCTCGCCCATCGACACCGATGCTGGCGACGGGCCGCTGAAGATGATTGCCCATGACACGCAGCTGAGCTTCTACGAAGAGATGGTCGCGGCCGGCGAAGGGCGCATGCTGGGCCAGTTCATGCTGACCGGCTGGAAGAATATGCACCCGGGCGAGAATTATCTCGGCAAGTTCATCGATCTCTACGCCCATGTCACGGACGAAAAATATCTCAAGCGCACCGAGGCGTTCGAAAGCTGGTACGAGAACCCCATCGACCTGCCGGGGCGCTTCTACCTTCAGGCCATCGACCTGCTGTTCAAGCGGAACCTCTTCTACAAGGGCAGGTTTTCGGGTCTGGGCCGCAAGCTGGCGCTGGGCGACATCACCTGTCCGGTCTACCTTCTGGGCGGCGCGGCCGATGACATCACGCCGCCCGCGCAGGTCTTCGCGGCCGAGAAGAAGCTCGGCACGCCGAAGGACAGAATCGTCAGGCGCACCGCGCCTGGTGGCCATATCGGTCTCTTCATGGGATCGAACACGCTCAAGGATGTCTGGCCCGGCATTGGCGCCTGGATCAAGGAAAATGGAAATGAATGACGCGGCCGCAAACAAGGCCGGGACAGGTCCAGCGTCGGAGATTCCGAAAACCGACCTCGTGACCGGGTTGAGCTTGGCCGAGGTCAGGGGGCTTCTCGACTGCTAATCGCCAACCATACAGAGAGCAGTGAAGCTATGGTCGAGGATTGACCACCGCCCGGTACTTGGTGACCAACTCCTCGGCCCGCTCCTGCGGCACGTCCTCATAGGCGCCAAGGCCCATCCAGTTGGCTTTGCCCTGTGCCTCCCAGCGCATCAGCCAGGACCGATTGAGGCCCCGCATCTGCGAGTAGAGATTGGGAGCCACCCGGTAGGCGCCATCGTGGTCGTTCTCGGTATTCGCCTGCCACGCCAGGGCGGCAGTCCGCGCGGATGCATTCGGCGCTTGGCCATCGGTCGGTCCCCCGCGTAGACTGTGCCTTGGCCGGGCGGCCCAATCCAGACCGGGCCGGACCTACGTTACTGCTGCAACGGGAACCTACGTTCGGGCTAACCCCGCGCCCTCACCGGCTCGGCGAGGGCCGGAATCCAGAGCCCACGGCACGGCGTCTGCGCCTTTGGCCCTGGACCCCGGCATACGCCGGGGTGACGACAGCGCATGGAGTGGCGGTCAACCCGTCAGCCAGTCCTTAATCTCGGGCGTGAATCCCACCCTGATGGCGCCGCCCCTGTCGAACAGCGGGCGCTTGATGAGGGAGGGGTAGCGCACCATGAGGGCGATGTTGCCTTGCTCGTCGAGCCCGGTCCTTTCATCGGCCGCGATATGGCGCCACATGAGGCCGCGGCGGTTGAGGAGCTTGTCGAGGCCCACCGCGTGCGCCCAGCGGGCGACCGAGGCCTGATCGATGCCTTCGGCGCGCACGTCGACAAGACGATGGTCGATGCCCTTGTCCTTGAGGAAGGCGGTTGCCTCGCGGCAGGTGCTGCACTTCTTCAGGCCATAGACGGTGAGCGTCATTTGCCTCTCCTCAGCGAAAGGGTATCGTCGGCGAAGGCGTCGGCCCCGCCGGTCACCGGGTCGGTGAAGGCGGAAAACAGCTTGTCGATCTCGGCCTTGTCGATATCGCGGGTGATGAAGACGAGCTTCGAGCGATGATCCGCATCGGGCCAGGCGGCGAGCCTGACCGGCGGGTGAAAGATATGCTGCACGCCATGCACCACCAGCGGCCGCTCGGGGTCGTCGGACAGCTTTACGATGGCCTTCATGCGCAACAGGTTGGGGCCGTGATAGCTGCGTACGAGGTCGCAGAACAGCTCGAACCCCCATGGCTCGATCGCCCGCTCGCTGGTGACGCAGAAGGCGTGGATATGATCGTCGTGACGGTTCACGTCATGGGCGTGGTCATGCCCGTGATCGTGGCCATGGCGGTGGCGCCGGCCGCGGCGGGCATCGGGCTCATAGGCCTCCGTCGCCAGCCAGCGGCCGACCTCGGGCGTCTTGCTGGCGGGATCGTAGAGGCCGGTGTTGAACAGGCGTTCCGGCGTCACGTCGCGTACGACCTCCAGAAGGCGGGCGGCCGGGTTGAGCTTGCGCAGCCGGGCGATGATGGCATGCAGCCGGTCCTCGCCCTCGCGCCCGACCAGCAGGTCGGCCTTGGTGATGACGATGCGGTCGGCGACGGCCACCTGCTTGACGGCCTCGGCATGGGAATCGAGCGTTGCTTCGCCGTTCACCGTATCGACCACGGTGATCACCCCTTCCAGCCGGTAGCGTTCGACCAGGTAGGGATGGTTCATCACCGTGTGGAGGACGGGCGCGGGATCGGCAAGACCGGTGGTCTCGACCACCAGGCGCTCAAAGCCCAGCACCTCGCCGCGGTCGCGCTTTTCGATCAGCTTGATCAGGGTATCGACCAGCTCGCCGCGGATGGTGCAGCACAGGCAGCCGGACGACATCTCGAAGATGTTGTCGTCGGTCTTTTCCACCAGCAGGTGATCGAGGCCCACTTCGCCGAACTCGTTGATCACCACGGCGATGTTGCGCATGGCCGGATCGGTCAGGATGCGGTTGAGGAGGCTGGTCTTGCCGGCGCCGAGAAAGCCGGTCACGACGCTCACCGGGATGGGCTGAGAAGGCATCATGTAATCGCACCCTTGAGCGCCCGCTGGCGCGGCGGCCACATGCGCCTCGCCCGCCCTTCGAGGCCGGCGAAGATGAGGGCAATGAGCACCAGACCACCCCCGGCATACTGGTTGGCGCTGAGGCGCTCACCCAGAAGAAATGCGGCCACGAGTGTCGTCATCACCGGTTCCAGGTTGAAAAAGGGCGCCACCACCGAGGCTGGTGCGAAGGCCAGGCTCTGCATGTGCACAAAATAGTTCACCACATAGATCATGCCTAGTGCGAGAAGCGCGGCATAGCCGACGGCGGTGACGCCGCCGCCGGGAAAGAAGCGGATCACCCCATCCGACCACCACAAGGCCACGATGAGCGTCACCGGCCACATCATCAGATGGCCGAGGAAGCCAAACACCACCGGCGACAACCTTCCCGACAGGGCGCGGCCGGAAAAGAACTGCACCGCTCCGCCGACGGCCGCCGCTGCTGCAAGCGCGATGCCGCGTGAATCCAGCGTCTCCAGGCTCGGACCGATGGCAAGGACAAGCCCGGCGAAGGCCGTGAGAGCGATGGCTAGCCGGCCCCAGCCCGGAGGGGAATGCTCGACAAAGGGTGCGGTGATGAGAATGAGCACCGGAAAGGTGAAGAAGATGATCACCGCCAGGCCTACGGGGATGAACTGCACCGAGGTGAGATAGGCGATGGAAATGAGCGCGGTGGAGGCCGCCTGCGCCAGCAGCGCAAGGGTGGCCCCGCGCGGCACCTCCACCCTGAGGCCGAGGGCGGCGATGACGATGGCGAACACCAGCGCCAGCATCGAGGTGCGCAAGAAGGTGGATTCCGGTGCCGGCACGCCGTTTTCGAACGCCAGGCGCACCAGAGGCGGAATGAATCCGTAGCCGCCGGCGGCCAGGAGCGCCAGGGCTATCCCGGCGAAGGGGCGTGTTTTGGTTGCCATCAGCCGCCGCTGCCCCTTCGCATCGCTATTTTCTGTCCGTCTTCGAGCCCTTGTGGCGGTGCGCCTTGGGTTCCGGACGATCGGCGCTGGCGTGACTGGCAAACGCGGCGAAAGCATCGGGCGGTATGACTTCGCAATGGGCGTTGGCGCGGCGCAGGAAGGCGCACAGCGATAGGGTCTCGGCCTGCTTCAGCGACCACACCAAGGCGACGTATTCCTTGGTTCCGGGCACCCGCACCACGCCGCTGTCGCCGCCGGAAATGATGTCGCTGGTCGAGGCGAGGCGGCCGGCGAGCAGCGTATCGGCGGTATTGGCGTTGTTGAAACGGCCGAACGAGGCGCCCCAGCCTTCCAGCTGCGAGGGCTTGGCCCAGTCGACCCGGTCGCCGCCTTTGCACACGATATCTCTCATATTGCCCGGCGGGGTCCCGACGCGATCGGGAATCTGGGTGACCAGCGCAGCGCCTTTATAGGTTCCGCGGCGTTGGGCGGCGGTCTCCAGCAGCACCTGTGCGATGTCGGCGCGTGCCTTGGCGGTCTTGGCGCCGAACACCACGGCAATATAGCGATGATCGTCGATGGTGGCGCTGCCCACCAGGTTGAAGCCGGAATCGCAGATATACCCGGTCTTCATGCCGGTCGCGTCGGGCATCTGGCGCAGCAGCAGATTGCGGTTGCGCAGCCTCTTCTTTCCCACCCGCACATAGGGCTCGGAGAAGTAGTGGCGATATTTCGGAAACCCGTTCTGGATGGCAAGCGCAAGGATGGCGATGTCGCGCGCGGTGGTCACCTGGCGCGGATCGTAGAGCCCGTGCGGATTGGCGTAATGGGTGGCGGTCATGCCCAGCTTCTGGGCCGTGACGTTCATGGCGGAAACGAAATCCGGCACGTCCCCGCCCACGGCATGGGCCAGCACCAGCGCCATGTCATTGGCCGAATGAACCAGCAGGGCGCGCAAGGCGAAATCGACGCTGATCATGGTGCCGGCCTTGAGGCCGATCTTGCTCGGCACCACCTCGGCGGCATCGCGGGTGACCGGGATCCTGTCGGTGAGATTCAGCCTGCCGGCGCGCAGCGCATCGAAGGTGAGATAGGCCGTCATCAGCTTGGTGAGCGAGGCCGGATACCACGGCGCGCCGGCATCCTCGGCCATGATCACCTGGCCGGTCGTGGCATCGATGGCAAGACTCGGTCCGGCGCGCACGACCGAAGCCAGCGCCAGGAAACAAAGGGCGAAGGTGGTGAATGTCAGCCGTGCGCGACGGCCAAGAGACTGACTGACAAAATGATGCACTGACATTCCAGGTCCGGTACCCGTTCGCCTATTCTTTCGTACGCCCCGTCCCGCCGTCACGACTGCCCGCCGCGCCCGACACCTAGCGCATTCCCTTGCCGAAGGGAATTGCCTGGTCGGCGATTTGCGGGGTCGCTGGAGGGAGAGGATTCGCATTGTGCAAAGGCTGATCGTTGCACTTTGCAAATCGCGAGGCGGGCGATCTCCACATCTGCCGCAAGGTTGCACGAAGAATGCCATATCTTGTGCCGGATCGCGTGGCACAACCATTGCTTGACGTCTGGCAACGTCGGGATTGGGGTATTGCGTACCCGGCGGAATTTGATGGGGAGACGATCCGGGCGGGTCGCCTCCCCATTGCTTTGAGGGGACCCGCGTCAGGCGCTAGCCGGTGCCAGAATATCGGCGCAGATGGTGGCGATAAGGGCCTCGGCACGGGCAAGCGGTGGTGCCGGATAAAGATCGCCGCGCCCGGTGGCGGCGACCGCTGCGCCCATGTCCTCGGCCCCGTGCATGCCCTCACCGATGAAGAACCCGGTAACGATCAGCGGGCCCGGCAATGCGCGCAAGCGCTCGTCGAGGAAGGGTGGTTCTTCCAGAAAGGCGGTATCGACGCCGGCGAACCGACGCATGGCGGCGATGGCCCTGGCGGCCGCCTCGGCGGCGAGGCGCGAGGCCGGATCCTTGCTGGAGCCATGGGCGACGATGAGGAGGCGTGCGCTGGCGGCCGTAAGGCCCGCTGCGCCGGCTGTTTCGGCGGCGATATCGGCCACGATTTCCGGCAGACGCGGGTCGAGGCCGGTAGGCGCCATCAGGGTGTAGCGACGCCCGGCAGCGGTTCCTCCGCTGTCCAGCCCTAGCCGCTCGGGGATGGCCGTGCGCACGTAATAGCCGTCGCTCATGAACAGTGGGCATACCCGCACCGTCGCGCCCTTGAGGCGGTGCGCGGCCTTGCTGATATCGGGAGAGCCGGTCACGAAGGCAACGCCGACATCCGCGAACCGCCCCGAAGCGCGCATGCGCCGGGCGACCTCCTTGGCCAAACGGTTGGCGCGCATCCCCCCGCGATCGCCATGAGCGATGATGAGCAGAGCTTCGCTCTTGGCGTGGGCGGACGGCACCTCGCTCGATCGCGTTCCTGTTGTCTGCACGGGATTCGCCATGGCGACGGGCATACCATGAAGCCCGGCCGAACGGAAAGTCGGCAACGCCGGGCCGTTGCTTGCGCCATTGACAAGGCCCACCGGCAGTTATTCAATTGTTAGTACACTAACGGAAGACCGGGAAGGCACGATTGGTGGGTTACCATCTGCCAGATCATCTCGACGAAGCGCTCGGGCTCATTGCTTCGGGTGTTGCGCGCGTCATCGCCGGCGGCAGCGATGTCTATCCCGGCCTGGGCGAGCGGCCGCTCGACGGCGAAATTGTCGACATCACGCGCATCGAGGCCTTGCGCGGCATCGCGCGAAGCGATGGCGCCCTGCGCATCGGGGCGCTCACCACTTGGAGCGATATCGTCAGGGCCGATCTGCCGGCCCAGTTCGACGGGCTCAAGGCGGCGGCGCGCGAGGTCGGCTCCATCCAGATCCAGAACGTGGCAACCGTCGCCGGCAACCTGTGCAACGCCTCGCCCGCCGCCGACGGAGTGCCGGCGCTGATGGCGCTCGATGCGGTGGTGGAGACGGCCGGCCCGGCCGGATCGCGGCGGCTGCCGCTGGGCGATTTCATCACCGGCGTCAGGCGCACGGCGCTTCAGCCCGGCGAGCTTGTCACCGCCGTCGAAGTGCCGCTCAAGCCGGAGGGGACGCGCTCGGCCTTTCTCAAGCTCGGCGCGCGACGCTATCTGGTCATCTCCATCGCCATGGTGGCGGTGGTGCTTTCGCCCGCCGGCAAGGGCCGGATCGCATCGGCACGGGTGGCGGTGGGCGCGTGCTCGCCGGTGGCGGTGCGGCTGAAGGCGCTGGAAGACGCGCTCACCGGCTCGCCCTGGTCCGAAGCGGCAACAGTTGCGGCCGCAGCGCATCTGGCGCCGCTAACGGCCATCGACGATATCAGGGCAACGGCCGGCTATCGCCGCGAGGCCGCCCTGGAGCTGGTGCGCCGCAGCCTTGCCGCCTGCATCGGGAAAGGCCGCACATGAGCGCCCCGCGCACGCTGTTCAACCTCAATGGCGCAACCGTCGCCTATGACGGGCCACCGGGCAAGCGCCTGTCCGAGGCTCTGCGCAGCGATCTCGGCGCCCTCGACGTCAAAGTCGGCTGTAATGCCGGCGATTGCGGTGCCTGCACCGTGCTCATCGACGGCGAGGTGGCCTGCGCCTGCATGGTGCCGACGGCGCGGGTCGCGGGCGCCAGGGTCGAGACGCTCGGTGGACTCAATGGTAGCGATTCGCTATTGACGCGCCTGCAACAGGCGTTCCTGCGCCTCGGCGCGGCCCAGTGCGGCATTTGCACCCCGGGCATGCTGATGAGCGCGCTTGCCCTGGTGAGGGCGAACCCGCACCCCTCCGAAGCCGAGGTGATGGACGCGCTGAGCGGCGTCCTGTGCCGCTGCACCGGCTATCGCAAGATCGTGCGCGCGGTGATGGAGGCAGGCGAGCTTGCCGGCGAAGCACCGCGCGCCGAGGCCGGCAAGGCGGTGGGTACCAGCGTTCAGCGTATCGACGGCGTGCCCAAGGTCGACGGGACGGAATGCTTCGGCGACGACGTGGCGCCTGCCGGCTGTCTTTCGGTTCGGGTGATTCGCTCGCCCCACCATCATGCCGGCTTTGCCTTTGCCGATCTCGACGGTTTCCTTGCGGCGCATCCGGGCGTGCGGCTGGTGCTCACCGCCGCCGATATTCCCGGACGCAACTGCTTTGGCGTTATTCCGCCCTTTGCCGACCAGCCGGTCTTTGCCGAAATCGACCGCGCGGTTTCGCGGCGAGGCGGTCGCTGCCGTGGTGGGTGAGGCCGCTGCGGTTGAGGCGTTTGCGGATGAGGATTTCCCCATCGCCTGGAACGTGCGGCCGGCGGTGCTGATCCCGCCCGAGGCCGAGGCCGACGGTGCGCCGCTCGTCAATGAGGCGCGTCCGGGCAATCTCCTGACCCGCGGGCTGGTGGAGCGCGGCGATGTCGAGGCGGCGCTTGCCGCATCCGAGGTCATCGTCGAGCGCGAGGTCGAGACCAGTTTTGTCGAACATGCCTATATCGAGCCGGAAGCAGGCTTTGCCCGGCGGGTGGGCGAGCGCCTGGAGATTTTTGCCTGCACCCAGGCGCCGCACATGGACCGTGACGGCGTGGCCGAGATCATGGGGCTCGCGCCCGAACAGGTGCGCATCGTGCCGACCGCCACCGGCGGCGGCTTCGGCTCCAAGCTCGACATCTCGTTGCAGCCCTATATCGCACTGGCCGCCTGGACGACGGGGGAGCCGGCACGGCTTGCCTATTCGCGCCGGGCCTCCATGGCCTCCACCACCAAGCGCCATCCAGCCGCGATGAAGGTCAGGGTGGGGGCATCGCGCGACGGCCGCCTGACGGGCCTCGACTTCTTCGGCACCTTCAACACCGGCGCCTATGCCTCGTGGGGGCCGACGGTGGCCAACCGCGTCCCCGTGCACGCCTCGGGGCCTTATTTCGTGCCGCATTACCGCGCCCGTTCGCGCGCCATCCACACCCATTGCTCCCCGTCCGGGGCCTTTCGCGGTTTCGGCGTTCCGCAGGCCGCGATCGCCCAGGAGACGGCCTTCGACGAACTGGCCGACCGGCTCGGCATCGACCGGCTGGAGTTCCGCCTCATCAATGCTCTTCACGGCAAGACACCCACCGTGACGGGGCAGGTGTTCGAGACCGGGCTGGGCATCCAGAAGTGCCTGGAGGTGCTGAGGCCCTGCTGGCTGAAGGCGCGCAAAGCCGCCAGCAAGGCCAATGAAACTGCGAACGGTAGGCGCCGCGGCGTCGGGCTGGCGGCAGGCTGGTATGGCTGCGGTAATACCTCGCTGCCCAATCCCTCCACCATCCGCTGCGGCATCCGCGCCGACGGCAGCGTCCACCTGCATCAGGGCGCGGTCGACATCGGCCAGGGCGCCAATACCGTCGTGGCGCAGATCTTTGCCGATGCCCTTGGCGTGGCGCTGAACACTATCCAACTCATCGGCCCC
Source organism: uncultured Alphaproteobacteria bacterium (assembly GCA_963770075.1). Lineage (GTDB taxonomy): Bacteria > Pseudomonadota > Alphaproteobacteria > Rhizobiales > Aestuariivirgaceae > CAVVDT01. The sequence continues at coordinate 75,533 of CAVYOQ010000025.1, read as the reverse complement.
GATACCGACATAACACCCGATGCCGGAAAAACCTCGGCCTCACGCCAGACCTATGTGTCAGGCAATGCGGCGCGGCTGGCGGGTGGAGCACTGCGCCAGAAAATCTTGCGCCTGGCCAATGTTTCGGACACGGCAAGCCTCAGCATCGGGCTGGGCGAAATCATCCTCACCGAGGCCGGCGGCGCGCGGCGCCATGTCGATCTCGGCGCCCTCGCCATCGAGCGCGATGATTACGTGCTCGCCAGCGAACGAACCTACGATCCGCCCACCGAACCGCTCGACGACAAGGGCCAGGGCGTGCCTTACGCCGTTTTCGGCTATGCCGCGCAGATGGTCGAGCTCGAGGTCGACATGGCACTGGGCACGGTGAAACTCGTAAAATTCACCGCCGCCCACGATGTCGGGCGCGCCATCAACCCGGTGCTGGTCGAAGGCCAGGTGGAAGGCGGCATCGCGCAAGGCCTCGGCATGGCGCTGATGGAAGAATTCCTTCCCGGCCGCACCGAGAACCTGCACGACTATCTCATCCCCACCATCGGCGACGTGCCGCCGGTCGAAACGCTCATCGTCGAGGTTCCCGACATGCACGGGCCCTACGGCGCCAAGGGGCTGGGCGAGCACGTGCTGGTGCCCACGGCGCCGGCCATCCTCAACGCCATCCGCGATGCCAGCGGCGCGGTGCTGCACAAGGTCCCGGCCACACCCGACCGCGTGCGCGCTGCTATCAAGGCTGCCGAGGCGAGGCGACAGCCATGAGCAAAGCCGCCACGCACAAGCCGGAGAAGATCCGCTGCGATGCCTGCCCGGTCATGTGCTACATCGCGGAAGGGCAAGCAGGCGCCTGCGACCGCTATGCCAATCACGACGGCGAACTCATCCGTATCGATCCGCTACTGGTGTTGGAACGAGCGCGTGCAGAAGCCCAGGTGGTGCCCTTCTTCAGCGGCAAGGAGGCGAGCTGGCAGGGCGACATCATCTCGCCCGGCGATACCTTCGTCACCGCCGTCGGCGCCGGCACCACCTATCCCGACTACAAGCCCGCCCCCTTCATCGTCTCGCAGGAAATCGACGGCGTCGACATGGTGACCGTCGTCACCGAAGGCATCTTCAGCTATTGCGGCGTCAAGGTGAAGGTCGACACCGACCGCCACCTGGGGCCCGAATGCGCCGCCGTGAGGTCCGAAGGCGAACAGGTGGGCCATGTGACGACGGCCGAATACGGCTCGCAGATGCTCTCTCTCGGCGGCGTCAGGCATTTGACCGGCGGCTCCAAGAAGGAAGGCCGTGTTACCTGCGACATGCTGATGAACCTGTGCAACGGCGAGCCGGTGGAGTTCAGCATCGACGGCGGTTCCACCATCGTGATGGCGGCCAACCAGGCGCCCGTCATCAACGGGGTGGCCGAAGAGCGCATGCGGGTGGGCTGCGGCTCGGCCACCATCGGCATGTTTGCCAAACAATGGTACGGGCTGGTCGATGAGGTGGTGGTGGTCGACGACCACATCACCGGCGTGCTTTCCGAGCATCAGGCGGGCAAGGTTCTGGGCGTCGAGGAGACCGGCATCAAGATAAAGGGGCGGCGTTCGACCCCGGGGCGCTATTTCCAGGTGGCCGAGCCTGGCACCGGCTGGGGCGGCACCGATATCTCCGACCCGCTCACCATCCTCGGGCCGTTCAACCCCAAGGTGGCAAGGCCGGGCCTGCGCCTTTTGATGGTCTCCACCACCGGCGAGCAATTTGGCTATTACGTGCTCGACGACGAACTGAGGCCGGTCCAGCATGAGCTGCCGGTCACCCTCAAACCCTCGGTCGAGCGCATCGCCGAGAACTGTGAGCCGGCGCTTTCCACCGTCCTCTTCATGGCCGGCGCTGGCGGCAGCCTCAGGGCGGGCGCTACGGAGAACCCGGTAAAGCTCACCCGCTCGGTCAAGGACATGCTCACTTACGTCTCCTGCGGCGGGGCGCCGGCCTATGTGTGGCCGGGCGGCGGCATCACCTTGATGGCTGACGTCAGCCTGATGCCGAAAAATGCCTTCGGCTATGTCCCGACCCCCGCCATCGTCGCGCCCATCGAGTTCACCATGCGGCGCGAGGATTATGCTGCGCTCGGCGGTCACATGGGCGCCATCATCGAAGCCTCCGAGGCGCTGAAGAAGGCCGGCCGGCGCGAAAGCGGGCACGGGGGAACGGCCTGGCCCACTGCACGGCGGCTCTATCGCTGGGGGCAGGAGGGGAGCGAGACGCCATGAACGCTCCCGTTGCAGCCTTCCTCCCCGGCGGGCGCCGCCTGCACCTGCAGCATGGCCCCATCGACCTCATCATCGAGACATGGGGCGAGGCCGGCGAGCGTGACAGGGCGCATCGGGCCGCGATTACCCGCTTCAACACCATTCTCGATGAGCTGGTAGCCGAGCTCACTGCGTTGCGCCAGCCCTGCCCGTCCGCCGGGCTCCCGGTCGAAGGCGCTGTCGCCCAACGCATGCTGGCCGCCGTCCGGCCCTTCGCCGCCGATGGCCTGTTCGTCACCGCCATGGCGGCGGTCGCCGGCGCGGTGGCCGAGGAGGTGCTCGATCACATGCTGGCGGCAGCAGACCTCGATAAGGCCTATGTCAACAATGGCGGCGACATCGCGCTGCATCTGGGCGACGGTCACCGCTTCGATGTGGCCATGATCACCCTCGGCACCGTGCCGGTCGGTGACGGGCGGGTGACGATCGGGCCGAGCGATCGGGTGCGCGGCATCGCCACCTCGGGCCGGCACGGGCGCAGCCTCTCCATGGGCATCGCCGATTCCGTCACCGTGCTGGCAAAAAGCGCCGCCATGGCCGATGCCGCCGCCACCCTTCTTGCCAACGCCGTCGACCTGCCCGGTCATGCTGCCGTGGAGCGGCAGCCGGCCACGTCCCTGAGAGCCGACAGCGACCTCGGCGAACGCCTTGTGGTGACCGGCCTTGGCGAACTGGCGACGGACGAAATCGATTCCGCCCTGGGGCGCGGCCTCAAGTCGGCCGAGGACATGCGGGCAGCCGGGCGTATTGCCGCTGCGGCACTCTTCCTGCGCGGGCGATCGATGGTTGCGGAAGCGGTGGGCAGCAGTGCAACATACCGGCTGCCCGGCGCGATCGAGATACAAGGATTGGAGGCCATGCATGCCTGAAGCTGCATGAGGATGCGGCCCAACGGCACCGGCACGAAGAGGAAGGACGGGCAAAGATGAAAGCCAGGATCAGAAAACTCATGGTGATCACCGACGAGACCATGTTGGAGATGAACCGCGAGATCTCGCCCCCCACCCGCCGCGCCGCCGCCGTGGCGGTGATCGAGAACCCGTTTGCCGGGCGCTATGTGGAAGACCTCACCGATCTCATGGACATCGGCGCCGAACTGGGCGGCTTTCTGGGCGAGCGTTGCGTTGCTGCGCTCGGGATCAAGCCCGGCGAGGCACAGAGCTTCGGCAAGGCGGCGATGGTGGGCGAGAACGGCGAACTTGAGCATGCCGCTGCCATCCTCCATCCCAGGCTCGGCGCCCCGTTACGCAAGGCGGTGGAGAAAGGGGCGGCGCTTGTTCCCTCCTCCAAGAAGATGGGATCGCCCGGCCAGGTCCTCGACATCCCGCTCGGCCACAAGGATGCGGCCTATGTGCGCTCGCATTTCGACGGCATGGAGGTGCGACTTAACGATGCCCCGAGGGCGAACGAGATCATGGTGGCGGTGGCGGTGACAGATTCCGGCCGGCCCTTGCCGCGCGTCGGTGGCCTCAAGGCCGACGAGATCACGGGCGAGGACGGCCTGCGCTGAACGGTCCGACAACTTGCAACAAGGGAGAAGAGCGATGAAACTTTGGAAGAGCATTGCTGCGCTCGCCGCGGGGGCCGCCGTCCTCACGGTCTCGGTGGCAGCGATGGCGGCCGATACCATCAAGATCGGCGACATCAACAGCTACAAGCGCGCCGCCGCCTTTTCGGTGCCCTACAAGCAGGGCCTCGACCTGGCGCTGGAACAGATCAACGCCAAGGGCGGCGTCATGGGCAAGCAGATCGAGGTGATCTCGCGCGACGACCAGGGCAAGCCGGGCGAGGCGGTCAAGATCGCCGAAGAGCTTTTTTCGCGTGACGGCGTGGCGATGATCACCGGCTCGTTCCTGTCCAACATCGGCCTGGCGCTTTCCTCCTACGCGGGTGAGAAGAAGCGTCTCTATCTCGCCGCCGAGCCGCTGGCCGACAGCATCGTGTGGGCCAAGGGCAACCGCTACACCTTCCGCCTGCGCCCCTCGACCTCCATGCAGTCGGCGATGCTGGCCGAGGCGGCCGCTGCCATGCCGGCCAAGCGCTGGGCGACCATTGCTCCCAATTATGCCTACGGCAAAGAGGCGGTCGCGGCCTTCGAGAAGGCCCTCAAGGCCGCCAAGCCCGACGTCGAATTCGTCGCCAATCAGTGGCCGGCGCTGTTCAAGATCGACGCCGGCGCCGAGGCGCAGGCGCTGGAGGCGGCCAAGCCGGACGCCATCTTCAACGTCACCTTCGGCTCCGACCTCGCCAAGTTCGTGCGCGAAGGCGAGACCCGCGGCCTGTTCAAGGGAAAGCTGGTGGTCGGACTCCTGACCGGTGAGCCGGAATATCTCGATCCCCTCAAAGGTGAGGCGCCGCAAGGCTGGATCGTCACCGGCTATCCCTGGTACGCCATCACCGATCCGGCCCACAAAGCCTTCGTTGCGGCATATCAGAAGAAGTGGAACGAGGACCCACGCACCGGCTCGCTGGTCGGCTACGACACCATGATGTCGATCGCGGCGGCCCTCGCCAAGGCCGGCTCCACCGACACCGAGGCCCTTGTCAATGCCTTCGAGGGGCTTGAGGTCGATACTCCCGCCGGCAAGATCACCTTCCGCAAGATCGACCACCAGTCCACCATGGGCGCCTGGGTCGGTACCACGGCCCTGAAGGACGGCAAGGGCATCATGGTCGACTGGAAATACGACGATGGCGCCAACTACCAGCCGTCGGACGCCGAAGTGAAGGCCATGCGGCCGCAGTGACAGCGTCGGCTCGCGGCGAATCTACGCAACGCGTGCGGCCCGTCCCCCGGGGCGGGCCGCTGACATGAGGCGCCGATGGGGATCTTCATCGCCCAGCTTCTGACCGGTATGGCCAACGCGGCGGCGCTGTTCCTCGTCGCCTCAGGCCTGTCGATCATCTTTGGCGTGACGCGGGTGGTGAATTTCGCCCACGGCTCCTTCTACATGATCGGCGCCTATGTGGCGGTCTCGGCGATGGAGGCGATGCCGGGCGCGGCTGGCTTCTGGGCCGGCATGCTGGTGGCGGGCCTCGCCGTCGGCCTGTGCGGGCTCATCGTCGAGTTGGCGGTACTGCGGCCCATCTACAAATCGCCCGAACTCTACCAGCTCGTCGCCACCTTCGGCGTCATCCTGGTAATCCAGGACCTGACCCTGCTCGGCTGGGGACCGGAAGACCTGATGGGACCGCGCGCGCCCGGCTTCACCGGCGTGGTGCGCATCCTCGGCCAGCCGGTGCCGACCTACGACCTTGTGCTCATCGTGCTCTCACTGGTGGTGCTGGCGGCCCTGTGGTTTGGCTTCAACCGCACCCGCTGGGGCGTCCTCGTGCGCGCCGCCACCGAGGACCGCGAGATGGTGGGCGCGCTTGGGGTCAACCAGTCGCTCCTGTTTTCCGCCGTATTCTTCCTCGGCTCGTTCCTTGCCGGCATCGGCGGGGCGGCGCAGGTGCCCAAGGGGGGGGCGAACCTGCTGATGGACTTCAACATTCTCGCCAGCGTCTTCGTGGTCGTCGTCATCGGCGGCATGGGCTCGATCGCCGGGGCCTACATCGCCGCCATGCTGGTCTCGGTGCTGCAGGGCTTCGGTGTCCTGCTGCTGCCGCAAAGCACCCTCGTCCTCATGTTCGTGGTGATGGCGGTGGTGCTCACGGTGCGGCCATGGGGCCTTCTCGGCAAGCCGGAGTTGGCCGGCCAGACGGGCGCGGTAACGGCGCCCGAGGCCCCCTTGCGGCCCATGGGCGCGAGGGGGCGTCTCGTCGTCCTCGCCGTCCTCGCCGGGCTTGCCGTGCTGCCGTTTATCGGCGATTCCTTCTGGACAGTGCTCGCCACCGACATCCTCATCCTGTGCCTGTTCGCCAGGAGCCTGCATTTCATTCTCGGCACCGGCGGGCTCGTCTCCTTCGGCCATGCCGCCTATTACGGCGGCGGCGCCTATGTGGCAGCCCTTGCCGTCAGCCATTTTTCCGCCCCCATGGAGCTTGCCCTTTTTCTCGCACCACTCGGCGCCGGGCTGCTGGCTATCGTCATCGGCTGGTTCTGCGTGCGCCTGACGGGGGTCTATTTCGCCATGCTGACGCTCGCCTTCGCGCAGGTCCTGTGGTCGATCGTGTTCCAGTGGACCAGCCTGACCGGCGGCGACGATGGCATCCTCGGCATCTGGCCGTCGGCCTGGGCGCAAGGCCGCGTCTACTACTACCTGGTGCTGGTGCTGACGGTGGGCGGCATCGTCGCCCTCAACGCCATGACTCACACCCCCTTCGGCTATGCCTTGCGGGGGGCGCGCGATTCGCACCTGCGCAGCGAGGCCATCGGCATCAACGTCAAGCTGGTGCAGTGGATGGCCTTTGCCTTCGCCGGCGCCATGGCGGGGCTCGCCGGCGGGCTTATCGCCTTCGCCAAGGGCAGCGTGTTTCCCACCGAGATGGAGATCGCGCGCTCCTTCGATGCCCTCATCATGGTGCTGCTCGGCGGCGTGCAGTCGCTCACCGGGCCGATCACGGGCGCTGCGGCCTTCACCATCCTGCAGGACCAGATCTCGCGCTTCGACTACTGGCGGCTCATTCTCGGGCTCGTCATCATCGCCATCGTCATCGCCCTGCCGGGCGGACTGGCGAGCGCCGGCGATCGCATCGCCCGCCTGTTCGGGCACACGCACAGCGAGGACGAGGCATCATGAGCCACCTCGTGGTCGATGGGTTGCAAAAGAGCTTTGGCGGCGTCAGGGCGGTGGCGGGGGTTTCCTTCGAGGTCGCTGAAGGCGAGATGCTGGCGCTCATCGGACCCAACGGCGCCGGCAAGTCGACCTGCTTCAACATGCTCTTCGGCCTCATCCGTCCCGATGCCGGCGCTGTGCGTCTCGACGGGCGCGACATCACCGCCATGCGCCCGCGCGACATCTGGCGCCTGGGAGTGGGACGCACCTTCCAGATCACCGCCACCTTTTCATCCATGACCGTCATCGAGAACGTCCAGATGGCGCTGATCTCGCATCGCCGCCGCAGCCTGTCGCCCTTCATGTTCGCCAGGAATGTGGCGCGGGCGCAGGCGCTGCAGTTGCTCGATCTTGTCGGCATGGCCGATCAGGCCGAACGCGCTGCGAGCATCCTCGCCTATGGCGACCTGAAGCGGCTGGAGCTCGCCATCGCGCTTGCCAACGAGCCGGGGCTGCTGCTCATGGACGAGCCCACCGCCGGCATGGCGCCGGGCGAGCGCGGGGCGCTCATGGACCTCGTTGCCGGCATCGTGCGCGAACGGCGCATGGCCACCCTTTTTACCGAGCACGACGTGGACATCGTCTTCGGCCATGCCGACCGGGTGCTGGTGCTCAACCGGGGAGAATTGATCGCCGAAGGCCTACCCGATGCCATCCGCGCCGATCCGCGGGTGCAGGACGTCTATCTCGGGGGCGGCGATGCTTGAGCTCGAAGGCATCAACGCCTTTTACGGCGGCGCCCATATCCTGCACGACGTGGGGCTCGCGGTCGGGCGCGGCGAAGTGATGGCGCTTCTCGGGCGTAACGGGGCGGGCAAGACGACGACGCTCAAGTCGATCATGGGGCTGGTGCGGCCGAGGAGCGGGCGCGTCGTCTTCGAGGGCCGCGATCTGGCGGGCCAGAAACCCTATCGCATATGCCGCGCCGGCATCGGCTATGTGCCGGAGGAGCGGCGCATCTTCAAGGACCTCACCGTGATGGAGAACCTCGAGGTGGGGGTGAGGGCGCCGCGCGAGGGGGTGCCGCGCTGGAGCATTGAGCGGCTTGTCGAGCTTTTTCCCAATCTTGGCGAACGGCGGCACAACCTCGGTGGCCAACTGTCCGGCGGCGAGCAGCAGATGCTCACAATTGCCCGCACCCTCATGGGCAATCCTGCCCTCATCCTCCTCGATGAGCCGTCCGAAGGCATCGCCCCGGTGATCGTCAAGGAACTGGCGCGTACCATCTCCGTGCTCAAGGCCGAAGGGCTCACCGTGCTCGTGTCGGAGCAGAACCTGCGCTTTGCCCGTGCCGTTGCCGACCGGGCGGCCATCATCGAGCGCGGCGCGATCCGCTTCCAGGGCACGATGGTGAGCCTGATGGAGGACGATACCCTGCGCGACAATTACCTGGCGTTGTGAGCGATGGCCAAACCTCCCTATGTCCTCGACGATCAGGTGGGCTTCATCCTGCGCCAGGCGAGCCAGCGCCACACCGCCATCTTCGCTGCCCGCATGACCCACGGGCTCACGCCAAGACAATTCGCCGCGCTCGCCAAGCTGGCCGAGGTGGGGGCTACCTCGCAAAACCGGCTGGGAAGGCTCGTCGCCATGGACGTCGCCACCGTCAAGGGCGTGATGGATCGCTTGCGCAAGCGCGGCCTCATCGCCGCCGTCCCCGATGCGCAGGATCGCCGCCGGGTGATACTGGACCTGACGGACGAAGGCGCCCGCGTCATCGCCGAGGCCGTCGAGGCCGGCTGCGAGATCACCGAGGCAACGCTCGCACCGCTCACGCCCGAAGAGCGCAGGACCGTCCTTGCCTTGTTGCGCAAGCTGGCTTGATGAGGGAATGCCTCTTCCGTGTCACCCTCGGCCTTGGCCCGAGGATGACAATGGGGCCTAAGGCTTCACCGCCTTCGAGATGCTGTCGATGGCCGCTTCTACCCCGCCTTTGCGGTGCGGAATGTCGAGGGCCTTGAGGCCGGCCTCGATCACACCCAGGGTGCCGAGCACCATGGGGGCATTGACATGGCCCATATGGGCGATGCGGAAGGCCGTGTCCTCCAGCCCACCGATGCCGATGCCGATGGTGACGCCGCATTTCTCGCGCGCGTAATCGAGCAGCGCCTTGGGGTTGAAGCCCTTGGTGCGCACCGTCGTGACCGAATTGGCGCGGTAGGCGGGATCGGTGATGTTGAAGGACAGCGCCCCTGCTTCTGCCCAGCGGCCGACCGCGGCGCGCACCGCATTGGCGAGGATGCGGTGGCGCTCGATGACGTTCTCAACACCCTCGGAAAAGATCATATCGAGCGCTGTTCTGAGCCCGAACAACAGGTGTTCAGGCGGTGTTCCGCAATATTTCATGTAGTGTTCATTGCCGTCCCGGAACGTCCAGTCCCAGTAGCGGGTGACGAGATTGCCGTTCAGGCGCCGGCGCTCGCGCGCCTTGTCGTTGGCGGCGACGAAGCCGAGGCCGGGCGGCGTCATCAACCCCTTCTGCGAGCCGGTGACCGCCACATCCACGTCCCAAGCGTCCATCTCGAATGGCATGGTGGCGAGCGAGGCCACCGCGTCGACCATCAAAAGGGCGTCATGGCCGGCGGCGTCGATGGCGGCGCGGATCGCCGCGATGTCGTTGGCGACGCTGGAGGCGGTGTCCACCTGAACCACCAGTATCGCCTTGATTTCTCCGGTTTTATCCTTGCGCAGCCGGTCTTCCAGCTTCTGCGGATCGACGGGCGAATGCCAGTCGCCCGGCAATACCTCGGCGCTCGCGCCCATCACTTCGGCCACGTCGCCCCAGCCGGTTGCGAAGACCCCTGACGCGAGGGTCAGAATCTTGTCTCCGCGCGACAGCACGTTGGCGAGTGCGGCCTCCCAGGCGCCATGGCCGTTGGCGGCGTAGATATAGGCTTGGCCCCTGGTGCGGAAAAGCTTCGGCATATCGGCCAGAAGCCCTTGCGTCAGCTCGAGATGGTCGCCGGAATAAAGGTCGATGGCCGGCCGGTGCATCGCCTGCAGCACCCTATCGGGCACGGTGGTGGGACCGGGGATGGCAAGAAAGGCGCGGCCGTTGCTAACGGACATGATTTTCACCGACATGAAGGACAGTTACGAGCGCCTGATCTAGCGCGCGCCGCGCGCCGGCACAAGGCCTGCCGAGGCCGCACCCGCCTCATTCAGCCTGCGCCGCCGCGGGCGCCATTGCACGCCGGTGGCCGGGCTTCCTGAGGATCAGGACAAGGGGGATGGCACTGAGCGTCACCAGCATCATCAGCTTGAAATCGTCCACATAGGAGATCATCAGCGCTTGCCGGTTGATGAGTCCGTCCAGTTGCGCCAGCGCGGTGGGATTGCCCGCCGCAGCGGCCGGCCATATCGCCCTCAACACCGCGTTGAAGGGCGAGGCATTGACGGCAAGCTCGGCATGATTGATCTGGGCATTGTGCGACAGCGTGGCGAACATGATGGAAATGCCGATGGACGAGCCGATATTGCGCATCAGGCTGAAGAGACTCGTGGCATCGGTGCGCAGGTGCATGTCGAGGGTGGAGAAGGCGACGGTCGACAAGGGCACGAAGACAAGCCCCAGCCCGAGGCCCTGAACGACGCCGCTCCAGACGATGATGCTCGAATCCATCTGCGGCGAGAAGCCGGTCATCTGGTAGAGTGAGAGGGCGACCAGCGCCAGGCCGAGGGCGACCATGAGGCGGGCATCGACGAAGCGGATGAGGCGGCCTACTACGATCATCGAGATCATAGTCCCCACCCCGCGCGGCGCCAGCACGAGGCCGACGGTGACGGTGGGATAGCCGAAGAGGTTGGAGAGCATCGGCGGCAGCAGCGACATCGAGGCGAGCAGGATGACGCCGACGATGAAGATGAAGACGAGGCCGGTGACAAAATTCTGGTCGCGAAAGACATGCGGATCGATGAAGGGATTCTTCGACGTCATCAGGTGCACCGCGAAGACCCAGAAGCCGCTCAGCGAAAGGGCCATCTCGATCCAAATCTCAGGGGCCGAGAACCAGTCCACCTCGGCGCCGCGATCGAGCAGCAGTTGCAGCGCGCCTATCCCCAGCGACAGCATGGCGAAGCCGAAGAAGTCGAAGTCGCGCAGCCGCTTGGCGATGACCGGCAGATAGGCGGCGCAACCGAGGAAGGCGATGATGCCGACGGGCAGGTTGATGAAGAACACCCAGCGCCAGTTGACTGCATCGGTGAGCCAGCCGCCCAGCGTCGGGCCGATGATGGGGCCGACCATGATGCCAGCGCCCCACATGGCCATGGCCGAGCCGTGGCGCTCCTTGGGATTGATGTCGAGCAGGAAGGTCTGCGACAGCGGCACGATGGCGGCGCCGAACATGCCCTGCAGCAGGCGGAAGAACACCATCACGTCGAGGTTCCACGCCAGTCCGCAAGCCATGGAGGTGGCGGTGAAGCCGACGATGGAGACGAGGAAGGCCTGCTTGCGCCCGAGCTGGCCGGCGATCCATCCGGTCATCGGCGTCATGATGGCGGCGGCGACGATATAGGAGGTAAGCACCCAGGTGATGGTGTCGCGCGAGGCCCCGAGATCGCCGGTCATGTCGGGCAGGGCGACATTGGCGATGGTGGTATCGAGCACCTGCATCACCGTCGCCGCCATGATCGAGACGGTGATGAGCCCGCGATGCGGGGTTTCGATATGGCCGATGGCCGGGGCGTTCATGGGACTGCCGTTCCAGGCGCCGGCGCCCGCTACGGGGCGGCGTGGGCAAAGGCGAGCAGCGAGCCGAAGCCGCGCTCGTGGCCGGTGTCGACACTGACCGTGGCGCTCATGCCGGCGCGCAGGGCAAGGTTCGCCTGGTCGGTCTTGAACTTCAGCCGCACGGGGATGCGCTGGGTCACCTTGACCCAGTTGCCGGTGGCGTTCTGGGCTGGCAGCAGCGAGAACTGTTCGCCGGTGCCAGCACCGATGGCTTCGACCGTCGCCTTGAAGCTGTGCTCGGGATAGGTGTCGAACGCGATGGTCGCCGTCTGTCCGGGGTGCATGTGATCGAGCTGGGTTTCCTTGAAGTTGGCATCGATCCAGGTATCACCGGTCTCCACCAGCATGAACAGCGGCGTGCCGGAGGTAACATACTGGCCGGGCTTGAAGGAGGCCGCCTGATAGACCACGCCGTCAGCCGGCGCCTTCACCGTGGTGCGCTTGAGGTCATAGGCATCTTTCTGGCGTGCCGCCAGCGCGGCCATGACCAGCGGATGCTTGTCGACGGGAAGGTCGGGATTGCCGTTGAGCGCGGCACGGGCGCTGTCGATGCGCTGCCTGGCGATCACAAGCTGCATGTGCGCCTTGTCGAGATAGTGGCGCGCCTGGTCCAGCGTCGCTTGGGCGCTGATGCCGGTCTTGGCGAGCTGCGACTGGCGCTCGAACTCGTTGCGGTAATAGGTGGCTTCGTCGGCCCCCGCCTTCTCGGCGGCGACGGCCTGGCTATAGGCGCTCTTGAGCTGCTCGACCTTGAGGCGGGCGCTGGCGATGTCGGCATCGTCCTGCCTGACGGCGATGCGGTAGGGCTCGGGATCGACCCGGAACAGCACGTCGCCGGCCTTGACCGTCTGGTTATCCGCGACGGGCACAGCGACCACGCGGCCGGAAACGTCCGAGGCGACGTTGATCTTGGCCTGTTGCAGATAGGCATCCTCGGTCGACTGGTAGCGCCCGCCGGTCACCCACCACCAGATGCCGCCTGCCAGCAAGGCCAGCGGGACGATGAACATGAGGAGGAAACGGAAGCGCCCCACGAAGCGGCGCTTGCGGCGCGGGCTCTCGCTTTTGGCTGGTTCAGGCATGGCCGTCCCGCCTTCGGGGGGAATGGCGTCCTTGCCGTCGACCTTGTCGACGACTTTCGCAACCTTGGTGATGGCGTTCATCGCTCGTCACCCACGGCCAAGGCCATCTCGGCCTCGCGGGCCTCATCGTCCGCCGACAGGTTGTCCACCACGATGCGCAGTCCATCGAGGAGGGCCTTGCGCCGGGCCTCGTCGAGGCCCGCCATGGCCTCGTCATAGATGCGGTCGGCCAGCGTCCTGATCGAGGCATAGGTGCAGCGCGTCTTGTCGGTCGGATAGACCATGCGCACGCGCCGGTCGGTTTCTGAAGGCTGACGCACGATCCAGCCGGCCTGCTCCATGCGCTCGAGCAGGCGCGAGACGCTGATCGGCTCGATTTCCAACAGTTCCGCCAGCCGGGCCTGCGGCACGCCTTCCTCGCGCACCAGGCGGAACAGCAGCCGCCATTGCGCCACCGACAAGCCATATTCGGTGGCGCGCGCCTTGAAGCGCTTGCGCAACAGGCGGGTGGCGTCATTGAGCAGGAAGCCGAGGCGGTCGGATGGGTCAGTATTCATAAGCTATGTATATTATAAGCAAGCTTATGAAATCAAGGAGCGCGCATCAAAAAGGGTTGACCGGACCTTGCGCAAACTGCCGCAGGCGGCTTGCGCAAGCAGCGGATGCAAAACCTGTCGCCCCTCGCGCCGGATTGGGGTAGAGCCCTTCACCATGATCCTCATCCTCATCGGCGCGGTCTTGCTTGGCCTGATTTGGGCCCTGTTCTGGCTCAAGGACGAACTGCGAAACCCGATACTGGCGCGTCTCGCCTATAGCGAGCTCAGCATGCGCCTGGTGGTGGTCGCCGTGGCGCTGATGATGATCGGCGCGGTGCTCGCCGTGTCCGAGCTGTTTGGCTGAGATCCTTGAGAGGGCTATTTGCCCGCGCCCGCCGTCTCGGAGCCCTCGCGTGTCAGGTAGTAGGCAGCGAGGATGGGCAGGAACGTCACCGCCACCACGAACACCGCCACCACATTGGTCACCGGGCGCTGGCGCGGGCGGATGAGCTCGTTGAGCATCCAGATGGGCAGCGTCGCCTGCTGGCCGGCGGTGAAGGTGGTGACGATCACCTCATCGAAGGAGAGGGCAAAGGCCAGCATGCCCCCGGCCAGAAGCGCCGAGGCGATCTGCGGCAGGATGACATGGCGAAAGGTCTGGAAGCCGTCGGCGCCCAGGTCCATGGAGGCCTCGACCATGCTCTTGGAGGCGCGGCGGAAGCGGGCGAGCGCATTGTTGTAGACGACGACGATGCAGAAGGTGGCGTGGCCCAGAACGATGGTCCAGAAGGAAAAATTGAGGCCCATGATGTCGAAGGCCGAACGCAGCGAGATGCCGGTGATGATGCCGGGAAGGGCAATCGGCAGGACGAAGAGAAGCGAGATCGACTCGCGCCCGAAGAAGCGGCTGCGTGACAGGGCGGCGGCCGCAAGCGTGCCGAAGATGAGGGCGAGCAGGGTGGCGACGGCTGCCACCTTCAGTGACAGATAGAACGGCGGCCAGATGTCGGGGCGGTCGAACCATGCGGTGGCGAACCAGCGCACCGTGTAGCCCGGCGGCGGGAACTGAAAGCTCTTGTCCTCGCTGGTGAAGGCGTAGATGAAGATAAGCACGATGGGCAGGTGCAGGAAGAGTAGCCCGGCGGTTGCCGCCAGCCGCAAGCCCAGTCCGGCGCTCCTTTGAGCCTCAGAGCGCATCGAAGGCCCCCAGCCGCTTGGCGCCGGCCAGATAGAAGCCCATGATCACCATGGGCACCACGGTAAAGGCGGCCGCCAGCGGGATATTGCCGGCGGTTCCTTGCAGCGTGTAGACGGCCTGGCCGATGAAGAAGCGCGAATTGCCGACGATCTGCGGGATGATGTAATCGCCCAGCGTCAGCGAGAAGGTGAAGATGGAGCCGGCGGCGATGCCGGGCAGCGCCAGCGGCAGGATGACGGTGCGAAAGGTCTGGCGCGGATGAGCGCCGAGATCGGCCGAGGCCTCGATATAGCTCTTCGGCACCCGCTCCAGCGCTGCCTGGATCGGCAGGATCATGTAGGGCAGCCAGATATAGACGAAGACGAGATAGGTGCCGGTATAGCTGAAGGAGAGCGACGGACCGCCGATGGTGGGCAAGCCGAGGATCACATCCAGCAGCCAGGTGATGTGGGTCTGGACGGCGAGCCAGGTGATGATGCCCTCCTTGGCGAGGATCAGCTTCCAGGCATAGACCTTGACCAGATAGCTCGACCACAAGGGCAGCATTACCGCCAGATAGAACAGCGCTTTCCCTGCGCCCCTGGCATAGCGGGCGGCGAAATAGGCGATGGGAAAGGCGATGACGGCGTCGGTCAGGGACACCAGCGCCGCCATGACAGCGGTGCGCACGATGATGTCGATATTGGCGCGCTCGCCGAGCTGGGCATAGGTGGAGAGCGTGAACTTGTGCACGACGAGGCCGGAGAAATCGTCGAGCGAATAAAAGCTCTGTAACAGCAGCGCCATTAGCGAGCCGATATAGACGATGCCGATCCAGGCAAGCGGCGCCGCGAGCAGCAGCGCGGTAAGCGTGCCCGGCCGGCGGAAGAAGAGATCGGACAGAGCTGTCAGCCGGCCCCGCGCGGCCGCCGCCGTCATCAGCTCGCCTCCATGGCGGTCACGCCGTCGAGCGGCCAGGCCAGGCGCACCTTGTCGCCGGGCTTGAGGTCGGCCACAGCCTCGGTCGGGACGGTGGCGGTGAGGCGGGTATCGCCGGCATGGGCTACGATTCGCGTCACCGCGCCGTGGTAATGGACGCCGGTGATAACGGCGTCGGCGCTTGCCTCGCCCTTGCCCGGCCTGGTTCTTGCTGCAAGTACCGCGATGCGTTCCGGCCGCAGGCTGATCCAGGCGTCGGGCCCGCCATGCGCCCTGGAGAATTTGGGATCGAGGACATTGGACGAGCCCACGAAGTCGGCGACGAAGCGCGAGCGTGGGCGCTCGTAGACTTCGGCCGGGGTGCCCACCTGCACGATGCGCCCTTCGTTGAAGATGGCCACCCGGTCGGCCATGGACAGCGCCTCGCCCTGATCGTGGGTGACAAAGATGAAGGTGATGGCGAGCGCTTTCTGCAGCGCCTTCAACTCCTCCTGCATCTGCTCCCTGAGCTTCAGATCGAGGGCGCCGAGCGGTTCATCCAGCAGCAGCACCTTGGGCTCGTTGATGAGGGCGCGCGCCAGCGCCACGCGCTGACGCTGGCCGCCCGATAGCTGGCCGGGCTTGCGTTCATCGAAGCCGGAAAGCTTGACCATGGCGAGCGCGTCTTGCGCCTTAGCCCGGCGCTCGGCTCGCGCCACGCCCTTGATCATCAGGCCATAGGCGACGTTCTCGCCCACCGTCATGTGGGGGAAGAGGGCATAGTCCTGGAACACGGTGTTGACGCTGCGCTTGTAGGGCGGCAGCCCCTCGGCGGTCTCGCCAAAGATCTCGATGTGGCCGGCGGTGGGTTGCTCGAAGCCTGCGATGAGGCGCAGACAGGTGGTCTTGCCCGAGCCGGAGGGCCCGAGCATGGCAAAGAACTCGCCGGGTACGATGTCGATTGAGACATCGTCCACGGCACGCACGCTGCCGAAATGGCGCGATACGTGCTGGAAACGGACGGCTGGGGTCATGACGGATCGACGGTCACCGCCCCGGCGGCGAGGCCGGGGCGGAGCCATGAAGGCTACTGGCCGAGGATGGCGATATAGTCCTTGGCCCATTGCGAGTATGGGACGCACTTGCCCTCCTGCTCGCACTTGGCCGTCGGAGTGCGCCAGAACCAGATCTTGTCGAACAGGCCGTAGCCGTTGGCCTCGCAGCCCGTGTCGCCCAGCAGTTCGTTGCCCTTGCAGGCTGCCGGCACCGCCGGTACCGAGCCGAACCATGCCGCAACGTCGCCTTGCACCTTGGGCTCAAGCGAGTGGTTGAGCCACATATAGGCGCAGTTGGGATGGGCAGCCGCGGAGTGCATCATGGTAGTGTCGGCCCAACCCGTTGCCCCTTCCTCGGGGACGGTCGAGGCGATCGGCTGCTTGTCGGCCTGCAGCAGATTGACCTGATAGGGCCACGACGTCGAGGCGACAACGCCTTCGTTCTTGAAGTCGTCCACCTGCACCATGGCATCGCTCCAATAGCGCCCGATCAGCGCGCGCTGGCCTTTCAGCAACTCGATGGTCGCCGCATACTGCTCCTGGTTGAGCTCATAGGGGTTCTTGATGCCGAGTTCGGGGCGCTTGTGCATCAGATAGAGTGCCGCATCGGCCACGTAGATGGGGCCAAAATAGGCCTGCACGCGGCCCTTGTTGGACTTGCCGTCGGGCAGCGCCTGCTCCTCGAACACCACCGACCAGCTCTTGGGCGCTTCCTTGAACACGTTGGTGTTGTAGGCGAGCACATTGGGGCCCCACTGATAGGGGGTGCCGTAATGGACGTCGTCCACCGTGTGCCAAGGGGCATTCTGCAGGCGCGGATCGACGTTCTTCCAGTTGGGAATGAGATCGACGTTGATGGGCTGCACCTTCTTGCCGGCCACCAGACGCAGCGAGGCATCGCCGGACGCGGTGACCAGATCGAAGCCGCCCTGGTTCATCAGCGTCACCATTTCATCGGAGGTGGCCGCCGACTTCACGTTGACCTTGCAGCCGGTCGCCTTCTCGAAGCCGGTCACCCAGTCATAGGCCTTGTCGGTCTCGCCGCGCTCGATATAGCCGGGCCAGGCGACGATATCGACCTCGCCCTCGCCGGGCCCGAGCTTGGTCATCATATCGGCGGATGCCTGAATGTTCATCAGGCTCGCCATGGCGGCAAGCGCTGCCGCCGACACTAGGAAACTACGCATGCTGTCCTCCCTCGCCCAGTCGTGCCCCTTGACCCTCATCGGTCACAAGAGTTTCTGCCGGGCCATGTCACTCGGGGCGCACCGCGCCCCTTCGACCATTATGTCCAATCGCCAAGGTTCGCGCCATGTCAATTTTTGCCCTTGCGTGAGGGTCAGTGACCGCCGCCGACGGCGTCCATGCCCTCGATTACCGGCAGACGGGTGGCCGGCGGCGTGTTGCGGCTTCGCCCGGTGCGCACGATCCCGTCGATGATGGTCATGCCGACGCCGGGAAGGTTCCCCTGCTCGATGCTTTCGAGCACGTTCTTGCCCGGCGCGTGCTGGGCCTGGTCGAGGAGGACGAAATCGGCGGAGCGGCCGGCCTCGATGAGGCCGCAGTCGAGATCGCGCAGGCGCGCTGTATTACCGGTGGCAAAGCACACCACCGTGGCGGCCGGCACTTCGCCGAGGCTCGACAGCATGGCGATCATGCGCAGGATACCGAGCGGCTGCACCCCGGAGCCGGCGGGCGCATCGGTGCCGAGGATGACACGCGGCAACTGGTCGAGCTCGCTCGCGGCCCTGAGCGCCACAAGCGCTGCGCGCTCGTTGCCGTTGTGCACCAGCTCGATCCCGCGCTGGCATTGCTCGCAAAGGCACAGGATCTGGTCGTCGGGCAGCGCCGTGTGGCCGCCGTTGATATGGCCGATGATGTCGGCGTCGGCCTCCAGCACCACGTCCTTGTCGATGAGGCCGGAACCGGGGATGGACGGCCCGCCGGTGTGGATGGTGGACTTGATGCCGTATTTGCGCGCCCAGGCCACCATGTCGCGTGCGGTGTCGCCGGCCTTGACCGAGCCGAGGCCCACCTCACCGAGGAGCTTTACGCCGGCTTCGGCCATCTGCTTGAAGTCCTCTTCCTCCATGCCCTCCTCGATGACCGGGGCGCCGGCCACCACCTTGACGCCAGAGGGGCGGAAATTGTCGAACATGCGCTGGGCCGCGATCGCCATGGCCTTGAGGCCGACAATGTCGCGCGGTCGGCCGGGCACATGCACCTCGCCGGCCGAGACCATCGTGGTGACGCCGCCATGCAGGCAGGATTCGATCCAGTTGAGCTGGTTCTGGCGCGGCGTCCAGTCGCCGGCGACGGGGTGCACATGGCTGTCGATGAGGCCGGGGGCGAGGGTGACGCCCCTGGCATCGACCACCACGTCGGCGCCTTCGGTATCGAGGTCCTTGAAGCGGCCGAAGCCGGCGATGCGGCCGCCCACAGCGACGATGGCATCGCCATCGATGATGGGGGCCTCCAGCGCTCCCGAGAGCATGAGGCCGATGTTCTTCACGACCAGCTTGTGCGGTTTCTTCTCCATGGTCTCCTCCTCGGCTTCGCGACCTTCGTGGGAAATGCCATCATGCATCTTTGCATGCGCGGCGCAAAGCACCGGGCTAGAGCATGACGCCGAAAAGTGGAAGCCACTTTTCGGACAACATCATGCTCAACTCCTCAGAATTGATCAGCTTTTCTGCAATTGGGTGATTCCACCGAATTGCATGCTGATCTAGGGCCGGATGAGGTCGCGGTAGGCGGCGAGATAGCGCCCTGTCATGGCGTCGAGCGAGAAGCGTTCGCCGGCCTCTCGTCGGCAGACGGCCGCATCGATCTCGCCACAGCGGGCGATGGCGGCGGCCATCCCGGCGACATCGTCGACCACAAAGCCGGTGCGGCCGTGGCTGATGAAGTTCTTCAAGACGCCGGTTGAAAAGCCGATGACCGGGGTGCCGGAGGCCATGGCCTCCATGGTCACGAGGGAACCGGTCTCGGCGACTTGCGACGGCACCAGAAGACATCGCGCCGCGGCAAGCAAGCGGCGCCTGCGGTCGGGGTCCAGAGGGCCGATGAAACGGCGGCGATGATCGAGGCGCGGCTCCACCTCTTTTCTGAAATAGACTTGCGCCTGCCGCCCGGCAAAGACCTCGCCGGCGATGAGCAGGGGACATTCGGCAAGGCGCGCTGCTTCGATCGCCAGATGCACGCCTTTTTCCGGCGAGATGCGTCCGAGAAAGAAGGTGAATCCACGCCTCGCATGGGGGCCGCCAAAGGCTTCCACGTCGATGCCGTTGGCAATGGGTTCAAGCATGGCCGGGCATGCCTCGAAGCCAGCGCGCTGGGTAGCCGACACGCAAGAGAACCACAGGCCTGGCGGAGGATGGCGAAGAGTATCCACCGGATACCAGTCGGCCGGCATATGCAGCGTGACCAGTGCCGGCACACCCGCCGGCGGCAGATAGCGATGGAATTCGACCCCGTGGATGTGGACGAGATCGATGTCATGTTCGGCGCAAGCACGCGCGACCGCCGCACGATGAATGTTCCACACGCGGGCATTGGCTTTCGCATCCGCGAGGGCGGCGGGCGGGGTGGCGACGAGGGTGCCGGCGACTTGCGATCCGGCGCTGGCGACAACTACGGAACGATTGCCGGATACAACGAGCGCTGCATCGATGCGATGCGCGATCTGCTCCGCCCCGCCCACCGAGCCGGGGCCGACGGGTACATAGGGCGATGCGACATTGAGGATAGTGAGGGGCTTCATGGACGCCGGGTATGAATCACAGGGCCTCAAGCTATTGCATTGGCTATATAGAGGCTAGGCTGAGCCGCATGGCACGAGCGAAGGAGGTGCGAGGATGGCGGAGTTTTCCGGAAAGACCGTGGTTGTCACCGGTGCCACGGGCAATCTGGGCCAGGTGGTTTCCCGCCGCTTTGCCGCCCTCGGGGCCCGCACGGCCCTTCTTGGCCGCGGTGCCGGCAAGCTGTCGGCAGCGTTCGGCGAGCCGGTCGCGGACAGCATGCAGATCGCCGTCGACCTCATCGACCGGGCAGCGACGGACAAGGCGATGGCCTGTGTCAACCAGCGGCTCGGGGGACCTCATGTCGTGTGCGCCATCGCCGGCGGCTTTCACATGGGCGAACCGGTACACTTGACGCCCGAAGCGGCCTGGCGCTCGATGATCGACGTCAATGTGGCAAGCCTTATCAACACCGTTCACGCCGCGGTGCCCTTCATGCTCGATGGGGGCGGCGGCAAGATCATAACGGTCGGGGCGGGCGCGGCGCGCCAGGGCATGACCAATATGGGCGCCTACTCCGCCGCCAAGAGCGCCGTCATCCGCCTCAGCGAGGCCATGGCGCAGGAACTGCGCGGCCAAAATATCAATGTGAACTGCGTCCTGCCTAGCATCATCGACACACCCGACAACCGCGCGGCGATGCCGAAAGCCGATCCGGCGCGCTGGGTCACGCCCGACCAGATCGCCGACCTGATGGTCTTCCTGGCTTCGCCCGCTGCCTCAGCCATCCATGGCGCGGCCATCCCGATCGTCGGTCTTTCCTAGAGCATGATGCCGAAAAGTGGGAGCCATTTTTCGGGCAACATCATGCTCAACTCCTTAGAATTTATCAGCTTTTCTGCAATTGGGTGGAAGCACCCAATTGCATGCTGATCTAGAGCTAGTCCCAATCGGGAACAGGTCGCTCCAAAATGACGCAATGGACCTGTTCCATACCGGGGCACCGGGACGGGTTGCGCGCAGGCCATCGAAGGCGGATTCGCCGCCATTGGCGCGGCGCCCGCCGCTCGTTCCTGCCGGAGGCGGAAAAGCTGCGGAAATCCGGCATTTCCGCGCCCGCAACGGGACTTTCCGGCTGACCCCGGCCGCGTACGGACCTGTGGCCGCAGACTTGCATGAATTGTCCTGGATGCGAGCGAAAGCGGAATAGCCCCATGCGAATGCAAACCCGTCGATCAACACCCCTCAACGGCGTCGTCGAGGCGGGGAGTGCCGTCAAAGTGAGAGTGGCGACATCGCTGCAAGCGGTCGAAGGCGCCTGGCGCGCCCTGGAGACCAGCACCTATTGCACCCCCTTTCAGTCCTTTGACTGGCTCGCCGCCTATGTACAGGGCTCAGACCCGCTGCAGCGGCGCGAGATTGCCATCGTTGTCGTTTCGTCAAACGACAAGCTGCGGATGATTGTGCCCTTCGCCGTCGAACGCCGGTGGGGCGCGTCATATCTCCGCTGGCTCGGCCACGACGTCAACGACTACAACGCCCCGATCATCGACCTGGCATGGGCACGCACCCTCACGCCCGAACGCATGCAGATCGTCTGGACGCACATCCTCGCCGAGTTGCCAGCAGTGGATTATGTGCACATTCAGCGCCAGCCGGCGCTGCTTGAGGATTGCCCCAATCCCTTCGGCCACCTGGCGGCGACATCCGACACCTGTCGCGCCTATGCCGTCCCGTTCGCGGGACCGTGGCCCCAGTCCTACGAGGCGCTGCGCAGCGCCAAGTCGAGGCGGCGTCTGCGCGAGAAGATGAAGCGTCTCGGCAAGTCGGGGCGGGTTCGCCTGCGCCGGGTGCGGCAGCAAAACGAGCAACGCACCGTGCTGCAGCGGCTCGTTTCCTGGAAGAGCCGGCAACTGCAGGCCAGCGGAGACAGCAATCCGTTTGCCGATGGCGCTTTCGAGCGCTTCCTTGCCGCCACGAGCACCGGCGCTGGACAGCATGGGGCCCCGCGCCTGTTCGTGCTGGAGGTCGATGCAACGGTCGTGGCAGCGGCGCTGTGCCTGGTCGGACGCCGCGACCTCAACCTATTCATCACCGCGCATGATCCGGAAACGTTTCAGCAATGTTCTGCAGGTACGCTGATGATGATCAAGCTGATGGAGATCACTGCCCGCTCCGGCCGGCAGGTGTTCGACCTCTCATGCGGTGACGAGCCCTACAAGCGCGACTGGAAGGTCAACGTGATGGAGCTCCTCGTCACCCAGCGGCCGTTGAGCCTGAAAGGTTATGTCGTGAAGACTGTGGAAAGCGCAAGGCTCGCAGCCATCAAATGGACGAAGCAGCACGAGGGGGCGGTACGCTTTGCCCAGAGCCTAAGGCGCAATTGGACCCGGCTGCGGCCGGGCCATGCCGAGGCCAGCCCGCCGCCGCGCGGGCCCGCCGCGACAGCAGCGGCTGGGCTCGGGCTGGCGCTCGACGGTGCCCGGGCCCTGCATTGCGCGCTTTATGAACGCTTGACCAGCCGCCACCTCATGCAGTGATTGCCGCACCGGTCAGGGCGGCGTCAGCATGGCAATGCCGCTGCCGGCGGCAAGAGCTATGCGCACCGGTCCGATCACCTCGTTGGACAGCGTCAGCGTCGAGCCCAAAGGCACGTCGCGCGCATCGAGCGGCCAGCGCACACCTGCAAGGCTGAGACCTTCCAGATCGCTGAAGGCAAGGATCGACAGGCGCGAGCCGGCCGGCGCGTCGAGCCGGTGCTCGCCCGGCCACAGCGGCCAACCCTCCTCCGAGCCGCTGGTGACAAAGGATGCGATGCCGCGCCGCGCAAGGCCAAGCGCCTGGGTCAGGTGGGCGAAGGCATGATCGGACTGGCCCCCGAGGCCGCCGGCGAGGATCACCTCGCTGGCTCCGCGTTCGAGCGCGGCGCACATCGCCAGTTCGCCGTCGGTGGCATCCTTGTCGGTGGAAAAGCGGCGCTGCGGCACATGCGCGGCTGAGGCCTGGAGCGCCGGCGCGGCGGAATCGAAATCGCCCACCCACAGCTCGGCCTCGAGCCCCAGGAGCGCTGCATGGCGCATGCCGGCATCGGCGGCGATGATGCGTGCGCCGGCAAGCTGGGTTTTCAGCCGCTCGGTGATATGGAGGTCTCCACCCAGGAGAATGGCAAACTTGCTCATGGCACGTCGTCTCGCCTGGCGGCGGCACGGATCCTTGCGCGCGCGCCCGCACTTATATAAGCATTGTTGTTGCTCTACGGGGTGTCCTTGAGGACTGAGAGGCGAATTTTCGCCAACCCGCTGAACCTGATCCGGGTCATGCCGGCGGAGGGAGTAGGAGCCAGCCATCGGCGACTACCCCCGTTCAACCATCGTTTGAAGGAGGCGCTGATGCGCAGATTGTTCCTCATCCTCATCACCCTTGCCCTCACCGGCCTGCCGGCCGCGGCCAAGGATACGCTCACCATCTATACCTATGACAGCTTCACGGCCGACTGGGGGCCGGGCCCGCTGGTGAAGAAGGCGTTCGAGGCGACGTGCGACTGCACCATCAACTTCGTCGGGCTGGAAGATGGCGTGGCCATCCTCAACCGGCTGAAGCTGGAAGGTGGCAAGTCCGGCGCCGACATCGCCCTCGGCCTCGACCAGAACCTCATCGCCGAAGCCGAGGCGACCGGGCTTTTCGAGCCGCATGGCATAGACATGTCGGCGGTCAAGCTGCCGATCGAATGGACCGATGCGACATTCGTGCCTTACGACTATGGCGATTTTGCCGTGGTTTATGACAGCGACAATATCAAGAACCCGCCCAAGAGCCTGGATGAACTGGTGAACGGAGATCCGAACCAGAAGATCGTTCTCGAAGACCCGCGCACATCAACCCCCGGCCTCGGCTTCCTGCTGTGGATGAAGGCGGTCTATGGCGACAAGGCGGGCGCTGCCTGGGCCAAGCTCGCCAAGCGCGTGCTCACGGTGACGCCGGGCTGGAGCGAGGCCTATGGCCTGTTCACCAAGGGCGAGGTGCCCATGGTGCTGAGCTACACCACCTCGCCCGCCTACCACATCATGGAGGAAAAAACCGAGCGCTACAAAGCGGCGGCCTTTTCGGAGGGCCAGTACCTGCAGGTCGAGGTGGCAGGAATGCTCGCCTCCTCGCAGCACAAGGACCTGGCGCGCCAGTTCCTCACCTTCATGACCGGGCCCGCCTTCCAGGATGTCATCCCCACCACCAACTGGATGTTCCCGGCGGGCAAGACATCGAAGCCCCTGCCGGCGGCCTTCGACCAACTCGTCAAGCCGACCAAGACGCTGATGTTGCCGCCTGAAGAGGTGGCCGCCAAGCGCAAGGCGTGGATCGCCGAATGGCTCGATGCGATGAGCAAATGAGGCGGCGATGACGCCCGGCCGCGCCACCCGTGCGGGCGGGCTGTCGCTCGCCGTCGTCGTCGGGTTGACCGCTGCGGCGTTCGCAGCACTTGTCTCCACCGCCGCCAGCCATGACGGCACGGCGGCGCTGTTCACGCCCTATGTGGGCCGGGTGGTGCGCTTCACGCTGGTGCAGGCGGCGGCCTCCACCGTTCTTTCGGTGATCCCGGCGCTGATTGTTGCCAGGGCGCTGGCGCGGAGGCGCGCCTTTCCGGGCCGCCGTCTCGCCTTGCGCCTGTTCGCGCTGCCGCTGGCGCTGCCGCAGATCGTGGCGGTGCTGGGGGTGGTGGAGATCTGGGGCCGGCAGGGCCTTGTCAACCGGGCGGGCGATTTCCTCGGGTTGGGGCCCGTCATCGACATCTACGGCCTGACGGGCATCCTCATCGCCCATGTCTTCTTCAACCTGCCGCTTGCCAGCCGGCTCTTCGTCTCGGCGCTGGAACGGGTGCCGGGGGAGAGCTGGCGGCTGGCGGCGCAACTGGGGTTTGACGGACGCGCGGTGTGGCGGCTGATCGAATGGCCGGTGCTCAGGACCCAGCTTGCCGCCGTTGCCGGCCTTGTGTTCATGCTGTGCGTCGCCAGCTTCACCGTGGTACTCACCCTCGGCGGGGGACCGCGCGCCACCACCATCGAGGTGGCGATCTATCAGGCACTGCGCTTCGATTTCGATCCGGGCCTGGCGGTGCGCCTTGCCCTCATGCAACTGGTGCTGACAGGGACCCTGGTGCTGGCTGGGGTGCGCATAACGCAAACGCCCGAGACCGGCAGCGGGCTCGACCGGCGGATATTGCGGCCGGACGGCGCCACGCCCGGCGCACGCCTTATCGATGCTCTCGCCATCACCGTGGCGCTCGTCATCACCGTGCCGGTGTTCGCCGCAATCCTTGCAGGCGGGCTCGCCGCGCCACTGGTGCGCCTGGCGCTCGAACCAAGCGTATGGCAGGCTTCGGCCACCAGTCTTGCCATCGCCTCGGCGGCGGCTGTTCTGGCCATCGCGCTGGCCTGGCCGCTGGGTGAGTTGGCCGCGAGCGGCGGCCAGCCATCGGTCGGCCGCTCCTTGCGGCTCCTCGGCGGGGCCTCGCAATTGGCGTCCAGTCTTGTCCTCGTCATGCCGCCGGTAGTGTTGGGGGCGGGCTGGTTCGTGCTGCTGTTATGGGTGCCGGGTGGTATCGACTTCGGCTTTGGCGTGGTCATCGTCATCAACGCCTTGATGGCAATACCTTTCGTGACCCGGGTGCTGGGCCCGGCGATTGGCGAGAGCCGCGCGCGCCACGACCGCCTGTGTGCAAGCCTCGGGATCGCCGGCCTTGCCCGCCTGCGCCTCATCGACTGGCCGGTGCTGAGGCGGCCCCTGTCGGTAGCGCTCGCCTTCGCACTGGCCCTGTCGCTAGGCGACTTGGGTGCCATTGCGCTCTTTGGCAGTGAACATCTGGTGACGCTGCCGCTGCTGCTCTACCAGCGGCTCGGCAGCTACCGGGTGAATGACGCGGCCGGTCTTGCCCTCTTCCTCGGGGCCTTGTGCCTTGCGATCATGACGCTGGCCGAGCGGGCGGCGCGGCGCGACAGCGGGCTTTGACATGACGGCGGCGGGGATCAGGCTGGAAGTGGTAGCGTTTGCGCGCAGCGGCTATGCCTGCCTGTTCGACATGGAGGTGCCGGCCGGGGCGCTGGTCGCAGTGGTCGGACCGAGCGGTGCCGGCAAGTCGACGCTGCTCGATCTCATTGCCGGCTTCGAGATACCGCAGGCCGGTCGCGTCCTCATCGCCGGGCGCGATGTCACGCGCGAGCCGCCGGCGGCGCGTCCGGTCTCCATGCTGTTCCAGGACAACAACCTGTTTGCCCATCTGAGCGCTGCCGACAATGTCGGCCTCGGCATCTCGCCGCGCCTAGCGCTCGATGCGCAAGGCAAGGCCCAAGTGGCTGCGGCGCTCAGGCGGGTCGGTCTCGAAGGCAAGGCAGCGAGACTGCCGCGTCAGCTTTCCGGTGGCGAACGCCAGCGGGTGGCACTGGCGCGGGCTCTCGTCAGGGATCGCCCGGTGCTGCTGCTGGATGAGCCTTTCGCCGCCCTCGGCCCGGCGCTGAGAAGCGAGATGGCCGCGCTGGTGGCAGAGCTTCGGGACGAGCGCGACCTCACCGTCCTCCTCGTCACTCATGAGCCGGACGATGTCAGCGGCATCGCCAGCCATGTCGCCTTCATCCATGAAGGTCGGGTCGAGGCCTTCGGAACGCCCGATGACGTGCTCGGCGGCAATCGCAACGAGGCGATGCGCGGTTATCTCGGCCTGGGCTAGCCCTTGCCTTCCAGACCCATGAGGCCGGCAAGCTTTTGCTGGTCGGCCTTCAGGTCGGCGCTGGAACCGTCGTGGACGATGTGGCCACGGTCCATCACCAGGCAGCGCGGGGCGAAATCGAGGGCAACCCGGGCGTTCTGCTCGATGAGGATCATGGCCATGCCCTCATTGTCGCGGAGACGGGCAAGGGCGCGCTGCAATTCCTCCACGATGACGGGCGCAAGGCCTTCGCTCGGTTCGTCCATGAGCAGAAGCGACGGGTTGCCCATGAGGGCACGGCCGATGGCCAGCATCTGCTGCTCGCCGCCGGAGAGCTGGTTGCCGCGATTGGCCTTGCGGGCACCGAGATTGGGAAACAGGCCATAGACCCGTTCCAGCGTCCAGCCGCCCTTCCCGCGCGCGGCGACGGCGAGGTTCTCCTCCACCGTGAGAGACGGGAAGATCTCGCGTTCCTGCGGTACATAACCGAACCCGGCCTCGACCCGGGCCTCGATGGCGGCACGGCCGAGCGGGCGGCCGTGATAGTCGATGGAGCCGCTATGCAGGTCGGTGTGGCCCATGAGGGTGGCAAGCAGCGTCGTCTTGCCGACGCCGTTGCGGCCGATGATGGCGACGCTCTCGCCGGTATCGAGCTTCAGGTCGATGTTCTCGATCACCACCGTGCGGCCATAGCCGGCGGCAACGTTGGTGAGAATGAGGCCGGCCTCAGCCATGGCGCGCCTCGCCCAGGTAAACGGCCCGCACTTCCGGATCGGCGGCGATCGCATCCGGCACGCCCTCGCGCAGGACGTGGCCGCTGACGAGCACGGTGATGGTGCGGGCGAAGCGGAACACCACGTCCATGTCGTGCTCGATGATGAGGATCGCCATCTCCGCAGGCAAGGCGGCGATCTGGTCGAGAATGAGATGGCTTTCGGCCGAAGGCACCCCCGCTGCCGGCTCATCGAGCAGCAGGACACGCGGCTCCAGCGACAGGGCGATGGCGATTTCCACCAGGCGCTGGCGGCCATAGGGGAGTTCGCGCACCGGGCTCAGCGCATGCTCCGTCAGCCCCAGGCGATCGAGATAGGTGATCGCCTCGGCGGCAAGGCTTTCGCGCAAGCGGCGAGATGGAAACGGCCGGTTCGCCACGCGGCGGCGCTCGGCCACGGCGAGCATAACATTGTCGATGGCGGGAAGACCGAGAAAGAGCTGGTTGATCTGGAAGGTTCTGACCAGGCCCGCCTTGACGCGGCCTGCCTGGGACAGGCCGGTTATGTCGCGCCCGCCCAGCAGCACTTCGCCGTCGTCTGGCTTGAGCGCGCCGGAGAGCAGGTTGACCAGCGTGGTCTTGCCGGCGCCGTTGGGCCCGATGAGGGCATGGCGGGCACCGGGGGCGAGTTCGAGATTGACGTCGCGGGTGACGTGGAGAGCGGCGAAGTGGCGGTTGAGGCGGCGCGCCTCAAGGGCGGGTATCGCGCTCATGGCCGCGCACCTGATCGAGCCGTGAGGCGGTCGATGAGCCCCATGAAACCGCCGCGGAAGAACATGACCGCCAGCACCAGGCCGATGCCGACGCCCAGCTCCCACAGTTCGGGGTTGGCCGTGGCCAGGCGGTCCTCGATGATCATGTAGACGGTGGTGCCGAGGAAGGCGCCGTAAAGCCGGCCGGTGCCGCCGAGCACCAGCATGATGAGCACCGTGCCGGAGCGGGCAAAGCTGAGAACGTCCAGGGTGACGAAGCTGTTGGACTGGGCAAAAAGTCCGCCGGCGATACCGGCGAGCGTCGCCCCGACAGTGTAGACGGCGACCAGCCGCCAATAGACCGGCGAGCCGACAGCGTGCATGCGCCGGGTGTTCTCGCGCACTCCCACCAGCGAGGCGCCAAGCGGCGAATTGATGACGAGGCGCACCATGACGAAGCAGAAAAACAGCACGGCGAGCGCATAGAGATAATAGTGTTTGCCCCACAGGTCGTTGTCGAAGATGCCGAGGACGGGGTCGATGGTGATACCCATGAGTCCGTCGAAGCCGCCGGTCCAGCCCTCGGCGACGTTGGTGAATTCCTGCAGCATGATCGCCTGCGCCAGCGTGAGCATGATGAGCGCCAGCCCATGATAGCGCAAAAGCACCAGACCGGTGACGAAGCCGAAGCCGCCGGCGATGGCACCGGCGAAGAGGAGGCCACTCAACGGCTCGTTCCAGCCCAGATGCGCCGACAGCATTCCCGCCGCATAGGCGCCGAAGCCGAAATAGGCGGCATGGCCCAGCGTCACGATGCCGGCATAGCCGAGGATCAGATCGAGCGAGAGAGCAAACAGGATGGAGATCAGCACCTGGGTGCCGAAGGCGAGATAGCCGGGAAAGACAAAGAAGACGGCGAGTCCTGCCAGCCACGGCAAGGCTTCGGCCCAATGCAGACGCCCGCGCCGCCCCAGCGCCGCGATGGCATTGGCCGCATCGCTCATGCCGGCTTACCGAACAGGCCCTGCGGGCGCACCAGAAGGATGGCCATGGTCACCACGTAGATGAAGAAGGCACCGCCTTCCGGCCACAGGTATTTGCCGCCGGTGTCGATGATGCCGAGCAGGATGGCGGCGAAGAAGGCGCCGCGCACCGAGCCCATGCCGCCCACCACGACGATGATGAGGAAGAACACCAGGTAGATGAAGGCAAAGCGCGGGTTGAGGCCGAGAACGTCGATGGCAAGCCCGCCGCCGATAGCGGCAAGGCCTGAGCCCAGCGCGAAGGTCAACATGAACAGCCGGTCCACCTTGATGCCCACCGACTGGGCCATGCGGCGGTTGTCGACGGCAGCGCGAATCTTTGCACCCGCGATGGTGCGCTCAAGGCCCAGCCACAGGCCGAGCGCCGTCGCCAGCCCGAGAGCGATGACGAACACGCGATAGGCGGGAAACGACTTGAAGCCGAGATCGACCATGCCGTCGAGGAAGCCGGGCAAGACGATATGGGGTGGTTGCGGCCCGTAGATGTAGGTGATGCCGCCGACGGCGATATAGACGAGGCCGATGGACAAGAGCACCTGCTCGAGCTCGCTCGCCCGGTAAAGTGGGCGGTAGAGAACGCGCTCGAACGGCACGCTGAAGACCGCCACCACGATGGCCGCGATGACGAGGGCGGGCAGGAACGGCACGCCGAGTGTGTTCATCAGGCTGACCAGCACATAGCCGCCGGCCATGGCGAAGGCGCCGTGGGCGAGGTTGACGAAGCCCATGAGCCCCATGGTCACCGACAGGCCCACCGAGATCATGAACAGCAGCATGGCATAGGCGAACCCGTCGAAGGCGATGCTGACGGTCGCAACCAGCACGTCACCCATTTCCAGTCCCTCGACGACGAAGCGGGGCAGGCCGCAGCCCGCCCCGCGTTCTCAACCTTCGGCGATGCGGTCGCTCAGGAGCCGCACTTGCCGACCTTCAGTTCCTTGCACGGATCCTTCACCTGCGGAATGGTGTCGATGACCTTCACCTTGAGCCTGCCGCCCTCGGAGACGATCTTTTCCACATGCTCGTCCTGGACGATGTCGCGGGTGTTGGGATCGATCATGATGGGGCCGCGCGGTGAGTCGAACTTCCACCCTTCCAGCGCCTTCATGGTGCCTTCGGCGGTGACATCGCCGTTCTGCACCTTGATGGCATGGGCGATGGCGGCCATGCCGTCCCAGCCGGCGACGGCCATGAAATCCGGGGTCGAATCCGCCCCGTAGGCCGCCTTCCATGCCTTCACGAAGGCGTTGTTGGCCGGGGTATCGTAGTCGGCGGAATAGTGATGCATGATGGTGAGGCCGGTGGCGGCGTTCCCCATGCCCTGAAGCTGGGTGTCGGGCGTCAGGTCGCCGGGGCCGATGAGCTTGATGCTGGCATCGGCCATGCCGAGATCGCCATAGGTCTTGACCACGGCGGCGGCATGATTGCCGGAAGGCACGAAGACGTAAAAGCAATCGGGCTTGGCGTCCTTCACCCGCTGCAGAAACGGGGTGAAGTCAGGCACCTCGCGCGGTCCGCCCATGGGCACGGCATCGACCAGCTTGCCGCCGGCCTTCTCGAAGCCCATCTTGAACGCGGCAAGGCTGTCCTTGCCGGGCGGGTAGTCGGTATAACCGACGGCGGCCGTTTTGCAGCCCATCTTGTCATGCGCGTAGGTTCCCATGGGATAGCCAGTCTGCCACATGGTGAAGGACATGCGTGCGATATAGGGCGACAGATTGGTGATCCAGGCGGTGCCGGCGTTCATAATTATCATCGGCACCTTGGCCTGGGTGGCCAGCGGCGCCGAGGCCATGGCGTTGGGCGAGAACACGAAGCCGGCGAGCATCTGCACGCCCTCGCGCGTGATCAGCTCCTGCACCATGGTTTTGGCCACGGCGCCGCCGGGGTTCTTCGAATCGCGATTGATGAGATCGACGGTGTTGTCGCCGAAGGCATCGGGGTGCTCCTTCATGTAGAGCTTCATGCCCTTCTCGATCAGGTCGCCGAACTGGGCGGCACCGCCGGAAAAGGTCAGCACCACGCCGACCTTGACGGTCTTGGCCAGCGCCGCTGCGGGCGCCAGCATGGCCGCGACGGCGGCCAATGAAATCACGAGCTTGCGTATCGACATCGGAACTCCTCCCTCAACGAGCGTTATCAGCGCTCTTGGCCGCCATGACACTTCAACATTTGTCCTGCGTCAACAATGCTTATTCCAATAGCCGAGATGTTCAAACTCTCAGAATCGATCAGCTTTTCTGCAATTGGGCGATTCCGCCGAATTGCAGGCTGATCTAGCCGCCGAGAAAGCCTTCCAGCATATTGACCGTGTTGACGCCGATGGCCTCGACCGCATAGCCGCCCTCCATGACGATGAGGGTGGGCAGCTTGAGGCGGGCAATGCGGGCGCCATAGGTGAGAAAGTCGTCCGATTCGAGCTTGAAGAAGCTGATCGGATCCTCCTTGAAGGTATCGACGCCGAGCGAGACCACCAGCGCATCCGGGCCATAGCGCTTGATCTTGCGGCAGGCGCCTTCCAGCGCCTTGCCCCATACCGCATAAGGGCTGCCGGAGGGCATGGGATAGTTGACGTTGAAGCCTTCGCCCTTGCCTTTGCCCTTCTCGTCGGCATAGCCGAGGAAATAGGGATAGGCATCCTCGGGGCGCCCGTGCAGCGACACATAAAGCACATCCTCGCGGTCATAGAAGATATCCTGGATGCCGTTGCCGTGATGGAAGTCGACATCGAGGATGGCAACGCGCGAGGCCCCCTGATCGATGAACATCTGGGCGGCCATGGCGGCATTATTGAAGAAGCAATAGCCGCCATACATGTCGCTGGCGGCATGATGGCCGGGCGGCCGGCACAGGGCGAAGGCCGAAGACGCCCCCTCGGCGACGAGGCGTTGCGCCGTCTGGGCCACCGCGGCGGAGGCGCAGGCCGCCTCCCAGGTGCCTGCCGTGATCGCCGTCTCGGTGGCAAGCGCGTAATAGCCGGCCTTGCCGTCGATGTTGCGCGGCACCCTGAGCTGCATGCGCCGCATGGGAAAGCCGGTGGGGATGATCTCGCCGCGAAAGCCGGCCGCCGTCCATTCGCCCCAGGCGGTCTTGAGGAAGCGGATATAGCCCTTGTCGTGAATGCGCTCGATGGGCTTCATCTGGAGCCTGGACGGCGGCATGATGTCGTCGAGCTTGCGCGCCTTCAACTCGCGCAGGATGTATTCCATGCGCGAGGGCCGCTCGAACGGCGTGACCAGTTCACCCCCACACAGCTCTCCTTGCGGAAAGTGCTTTCTGTGGTCCTCGGAAAAGACAACCTTCATGCCCGGCCTCCCCACGAATGCGTTGTGGAGGAGACTTTGGCGAACCGCGCCGTGGCTGGCAAGCCCTGCAGAACGGCATTTTGTTCTGCCGCCCCACCCGACACGCTGGCCGGCACAGGTACTCAGTTGGTGAGCACGATGCGCCCGCCCGCCAGGCTCATCAGGCCCGAAGGCACCGGAACGTCGCTTGTATCATAGTTGGAGTTGAGGACGAGGTTCGGTCCCGACTTGAGCTTCAACGCCCTTGCGACGATCGCCGTGTAGGCGGACTGATCGGCCACCGCCTTCGATGAATCGATCATCAGCGTGCCTTGTGACAGGTAGATGGTGCCGATCAGGTAACGGGCATTGTCGCTGGTGATCTTGTTGTTGAGGCCGGGGTTGTTATTGCGATCCTCGAAGAACAGCAGGCCCGCCAATTCTCCGTCCTTGGGAGCGCTCAGATTGATGACCGAATCCTTGGTGAAGGAAAACGTGGCGTTCTGGGTCAGATAGAAGCCGACATGATCTCCGTTCAGGCTCGAGGCGCCATCCACCGTAAGCGCACCCTTCTTGATGATGTAGATGCCGGGGTTGAGCGTCACGCTGGAGCCCTTCGTGATGTTCAGCCCGTCACAATAGACACCAGGCGAAAGCGTCGCCGTCTGGCTGGAGACCTTGAACTTGGAGAAGTCGCACGAACCGACCGAAGGGGCCGCCCGGTCGGCCAGGGGATCGGAGATCTTCGGGCAATCGGTAACGGGTTGCGGATCGAACGAACCGGATGTTCCGGCATAGCCACCCGCTGTGCAGGTCAGGCTGCTCTTGAGAAAGGCGCTCGAGCCCGCCTCGAGCGAATTGCTTGCCACCGAGTTGGAATAGACCGCGCAATTGTTGGCGGTCATGTTGGCCTTGTCTGTCAGATAGACCGTGTCGCTCGCGGTCTCGTCCAGTCCGATAACGCAGACTTTTTCCGCGCCGACGGTCTTGGCCGTCGCACTAGCGACGATCGGCGTTACCCCGCCGTCCATGAAATGGAGAAATAACGGCGCCCACGCCTGGCTGAGCGAGACATCGACGGAAGCATCCTGACTGTTGACCTGCGTCGTCGTGGTGACGGTGCTGCTGTTCTTCTTAGCATTGACCGCAACATAGCTCTGGACCACGGCATCGACCTGGGAAGCATTGCTCTGCGCCAAGGTCATCTCGCGTGCCCCGGCGATGGCGGCGGCATCGGCGATGGTCTGCAGCTCGGTGCGGTAGCGCATCATGAACGCGTAATCGGTGGCCATGCCGGCAACAACCATCAGGGCGGGTGCTGCGATGGCAAAGGATATAGCCAGTGCACCTCCCTGATTGAATAGAAATCTGGCAATTTTATCCTTCAAGCGTAGGCAAATCATGTTATACCCTCTTGCTTGCAATGTGCACACTACATGGAGGGACTTGAAAATTCCTATATGGAATTTGTTAAAATTGTAATCTATTGCCGACAATGAAACCGGCCGGCGGCTTTCGCATCAGGCGCTGCGGGCCATGGCGTTCCGGCTGCACATATGCGCCGGCAGCCACAAAGCGGCAACCGTTCCCTGCCCGGGAGCGCTGCGGAAGATCAGCTTTCCGCCATGCAACTCGATGATTTTCTTGGCAATGGGCAGGCCCATGCCGAGCCCTTCGGCTTGGCGAGTGAACGACATGTCGGCCTGGAAGAAGGGCTGCAAATATTCATCCAGCTTGCGCAAGTCCATGCCCGGCCCGTTGTCGCGCACGGTGAGGGCGAGTGAGCCGTCCTCCTGCAGCATGGGCATGAGATCGACCGTGCCGCCGGCCGAGGAGAACTTGATGGCGTTGTCAACCAGGCGTGTCAGGGCATCGGTAAGCCAGCGGTTGTCGGCTTGGGCGCTGACCGGAGCGGGAAGCTGGCGAACAACCAGCTGGACGTTCTTGGCCCTGCTCTTGACCTTGAGCTTGGAGTCGACGTTGTCGAGCAGCTCTCTGATGTCGACGGATTCTTTCCTGAGCGAATGGTCGCCACCGAACAGGCGGGAATAGGTGAGGACATTGCCGACGATCTCGTTCAGATCGCGTGCCGCGGCCGTCATGTCGCGCATGTGCCGGCGTTGCTCCTCGCAGAGCTTGTCCGCCAGCTCGCGTTCGAGAACACCGGCGAATCCCATCAGAACATTCAGAGGCGTGCGCAATTCGTGACCGAGCAAATGGAACAGGCTGTCCTTGGTGCGGCTGGCGATGTCGGCGGCGGCGCGGGCTTGGCGCAGGTCTTGGTCGATGGCGCCCGAGCGCAGGACGAACCTGACCTGATAGGCGAACAGTGGCCAGTTGACGGGCTTGGTCACGAACGAGGTGGCGCCGGCCGCAAAAGCCCTCTCGATGGCCTCGCTGTCGTCGCGGCCAGTGGCCACGATGATGGGCAGGTCGATGGTGCGCGGCGTTTGGCGCAGATGCGATATGAGCCCGAAGCCGTCGAGCTCGGGCATGCCGAGATCCACCACCGCCAGATCGAAGGTCTCGCGCGACAGCCGTTCCCAGGCCTCGCGCCCGTTCTCCACGCACACCACCGTGGTCGCCTCGCTGGCCAGATGCGAGCGCATCATCTCGCGCATGATGGGATCGTCATCGGCGACCAGAAAGCGCCTGTTGATTGCGCTTTCGTGCGTGGAACCGTTGCTTGCCGACATGCGTGCTCGCTGACCAGGTTTCTCCCCCGAAGTTCCCGAAACTAGTCGGGAAAGGTTAATCTAGCCTTTTGCAGTATGGTTGACGGCGAAGGCGAACCTTAACCATTGCCGCCTAGGTTACCCCTCCGTTTGGGGCGCGGCACCGGCCGCGGCGAAACAGCCAGGGATCGCCCGCTGCGGCCAGGAAACGTGAAGAACCGGCGCCAGTCCATAGCCCGCAAGATCATGGCTACCATCATCGCCGCCGTGTTCATCGCGGTGACGGGAGCGACAGGGTTTTTCCTGTGGCGGCAGACGAAGCAGGACTTCGTGTCGCGCAAGACCGAACTGGAGATCACCGCCAATGTCTTTTCCTCAGTGGTCGCCGGGCCGCTGGCCCGCAAGGACAAGGCCGGGACGCTGGCGGCACTGAGGGCCATCGCCAGGCTGCCGCAGATTCCCTATATCGTGGTGCTGGATGCACACGATAAACCGTTCGCATCGCTTGGAACGGCCGTCCTGCTGACGTCGGGCGAGGGCAAGGCGACGGCTGGGGACAAGGCGACGGGCGGCGGCCTGCTGGAGCTGTTGCGCACCGAGGCGTTGCCGGTGCGTGTGCCGGTAATCGATGCCGGCACAAGGGTCGGCTCGCTCATCTTCCTGGCCGACATTTCCGATCTGCGCCAGCGCCTGGGATACGGCTTGCTGCTCACTCTCCTGGTCGCCAGCGTGGCCTCGCTGGTGGGCGTTGCCGTTGCCGGCAGCATGCGCAAGAAAATCGTCATGCCGATCACCGACCTCTCGCAGGCCATGAACCAGGTGCGCATGACCCACGACTTCTCCAAGCGCGTGGTCAAGGAGAGCGATGACGAGACCGGCGACCTGGTCGATGCCTTCAACGACATGCTGGCCCAGATCTCCGAACGCGACAGTGCTCTTGCACGCCATCGCGAGACGCTGGAGCAGACGGTGGAAGAGCGCACCCACGAGCTGCGCGAGGCGCGCGATGCCGCCGAGGGCGCGAATCGCGCCAAGTCCGACTTTCTCGCCACCATGAGCCACGAGATCCGCACGCCGATGAACGGTGTGATGGTGATGGCCGAGCTGCTGGCGGCGGCCGAGTTGCAGCCGCGCCAGCAGCGCTATGCCGAGGTGATCGT
The DNA here is from genome assembly GCA_963770075.1 of uncultured Alphaproteobacteria bacterium. Classification (GTDB taxonomy): domain Bacteria; phylum Pseudomonadota; class Alphaproteobacteria; order Rhizobiales; family Aestuariivirgaceae; genus CAVVDT01. The sequence goes on along the minus strand of CAVYOQ010000025.1, from coordinate 38,967 downwards.
GCGCTCGGGCCAGAGCCTCCTCACCATCATCAACGACATTCTCGACCTCTCCAAGATCGAGGCGGGAAAGCTGGAGCTGGAACAGGTCGAAGTCTCGCCCTGCCGGGTGATCGACGATGTCATGAGCCTGTACTGGGAACGCGCCCAATCCAAGGGACTCGATCTCGCCGCCTTCGTGACGCCCGATATACCGCACCAGATCATCGGCGACCCGGTGCGCCTCAACCAGGTGCTGAGCAATCTCGTCAACAATGCACTGAAGTTCACCGAGACCGGCCATGTCGCCGTCTATGCGCGCGCCGTGGAGCGCAAAGGAGATCAGGTCGATCTGGAGTTCGCTGTCATCGACACCGGCATCGGCATTCCGCCTGACAAGGTGGGTAAGCTGTTTGAGGCCTTTTCGCAGGCCGACCAGTCGACCACCCGCAAGTTCGGCGGAACCGGCCTGGGGCTCGCCATCTGCAAGCGGCTGGTGGAAGCCATGGACGGCGAAATCAGGGTGGAAAGCGCTGAGGGCAAGGGCTCGCGCTTCATCTTCCGCATCACGGCGAGGGCGGATGCCGAATGCGAACGGCTGAGCCCCGACCAGATCGGACCGCTCGGCCGGGCCGTCGTGGCGGTCTCCGGCACGGCAACTCCGGTCGCCATCGCCAGCTACCTGCGGGTGATGGGCATCGAGGCGACGATGGTGGCGCCGCAGGAGTTGACCGCCGAGGCGCTCTCCGGTTGCCAGGCGATCTTCGCCGAGCCGCGGGCGCTCGCCAGGCTCGGCGCGATGGAACAGGCGTCGGCCGATCTCTACCGCGTTGTCGTCGCCGAGATTGGCGATATGGGCGGCGAAGAGGCTGTTCATTCAGGACATGCCGACGACATCATCATGCGCCCGGTCAGCCGCCGCGAGATGCGCGACATGATCGAGCGTCTGGGTCGTGGCGAGCGGCGCGGGCTCGCCGCCCTCACGGCAACTGCCGGCGAGGTGGAGATGCCCGATTTCGCCGCGGCGCCCATTCTGGTGGCCGACGACAATGCGGTCAATCGCGAAGTCATCATCGAGGCCCTGAGGCGGCTCAATGTCGTCGTCGACGTGGTGACCAACGGCCAAGAGGCCGTAGAGGCGTGGAAGAGCGGGGCCTACCGGCTGGTGTTCATGGACTGCTCGATGCCGGTCATGGACGGGTTCAAGGCGACCGAGACCATTCGTTGCGTGGAAGCCGAGCAAGGCGGGCGCGGGCACACGCCGGTCGTCGCGCTGACGGCGCACGTGGCCGGCAGCGATGCGGACCGCTGGCGCCAGGCGGGCATGGATGACTATGTCATCAAGCCCTTCACGATGAAGACCCTGGCGCATTGCCTGGCGCGCTGGCTGGGCGAACCGGCTGCGTCCGCCGCCCCGGCTCCCGCTTTGCCAACGGCGGCGGAGGCTGCCTCGCCTGCCCAGGAGCCCGACATTGACGACAGCGCCAACGATGAGCTTGCGCTGCTCGATGAGTCCATTCTGCAGGAGCTTGGCGGGGCCGGCTCCGATCTCGTCGAGCGGGTCAGCCGGCTGTTCGCCGACCATGTGCCGGGAGCGCTGGAGGCCATCGAAGAAACGGTGGGCGGCAGCGATGTGACCGCGCTTGCAGATGCGGTGCACGCGCTCAAGTCGATGTGCGCCAATATCGGTGCGGCACGGGCCGCCGCGGCATGCAACGAGCTGGAGACCCTGGCACGCACCGGGCAACTCGACGATCCCTCCGCCCACATCTCCGTTATCGCCCGTGAGGCGCAGGCCGCACTTGAAGCCGTCGCACGGTTGAGTGAGGCTGCTTGAGAGCAGGCTTTCGCCTCAGGCCGCCACCAGCATGCCGTCGAGCGGGATGGCCGGGGTCTTGCCGGCGATAAGGTCAGCGGTGATGCGCGCGGCACCGTGGCTCATGGTCCAGCCCATGTGGCCCTGCCCGGTGTTGTACCAAAGATTCTTGTGGCGGGCCTGGCCGAAGATGGGCGTGCCTTCCGGGGTCATCGGCCGCAAGCCCGCCCAGTAATCCAGCTTGCCGTAATCGGCCGCATCGGGGAACAGCGACTTCATCACGCCCAGCATGGTGCGGAAGTCGGACGGTTGGTGAGAGCGGTCATAGCCGGAAAATTCCGCCGTTGCGGTGATGCGCATGCGGCTGCCCATGGGGCAGTAGGCCACCAGTGTTTCTTCGTCGACGCCACCGATGGTGGGGACATTGTTGTACCCCTCGGTCGGCACGGTCACGGAATAGCCCTTGACCGGATAGATGGGCAGGTCGACGCCGAGACTGCGGGCGAGATGGGGCGAAAACACCCCCAGCGCCAGCACGTAGGCATCGCCCGTCAGCCGGCCCTTGTCGGTGATGACGGCGGCGATGCGGTCGCCTTCCAGATCAAACCCCTTGATCTCGGTCGACCAGCGGAAATCGACTCCCTCGCCCTTGAGCCACGCCGCCATGTTGCGGGCGAACATGCGGCAGTCGCCGCTTTCATCGCGCGGTGCATAAAGCGCGCCGGCAAAGCGCTCCTTGACCGGCACCAGGGCCGGGTCGACGGCGACAATCCCGTCGCCATCCAGCGCCTCGATAGGGCAGCCGGCCTCGATGAGGATGCGCGACTTGTTGCGCGCGGCCTCGAACGATGCGGGCGATCGATAGAGATAGAGCAGCCCTCCGCTGCACCCGTCATAATCGACCGGCGCGCGCTCCAGCGTGTCGTGGAAGACTGTCTGCGAATAGCCGCACAGGCGCGCCTTGCGCGTGGTGTTGATGAGGGCGCGCTCGGCGTTGCATTCGTTCCAGAAACGCCACATCCAGCGCCAGAAGGCGGGGTCGAGATTTGGGCGCAAGCGCAGGGCCTGATCGTTGCGCCACAAGGAGCGCAAGAGAATGCCGGGGGCGGCCGGCGACGACCAGGCATAGGCATGGCCAGGCGCGAACAGGCCGGCATTGGCGTAGCTGGTGAACGATGCGGCCTCCGTCTCGCGGTCGATCACTGTCACCTCGAAGCCGTCGCGGTTGAGCTCGTAGGCGGTGGTCACACCGACGATGCCAGCCCCCATCACGATCGCCTTCATGGTTCAGCCCTCTCCGCTTGCGCGGTTTGCCGCCCGATCAGTCGAGCGCTGCCTCGACCATGATCTCGACGGTGAACTCAGGCGCGGCGAGCATGGCCTCGACGGTGGCACGGGCAGGCGCGCAGCCGGGCGCCACCCAGGCGTCCCAGGCCTCGTTCATCTCGGCGAAGGTCGCGATGTCGGCGAGCCAGATGTTGGCGCGCAGAAGTTTTGTCTTGTCGGTGCCGGCCTCGGCAAGGAGCTTGTCGATCTGGCCGAGAATGTCGCGCGTCTGCTCGCCCACCGGCTTGCCCGACTTGGTCTCTGATACCTGCCCCGACAGGAAGACGGTGTTGCCGTGGATGACGGCCTGGCTCATGCGCTTTCCCGAGCCGATGCGCCGGATGGTCATGGGTGATGTTCCTCCTTGTCGGTGATGGTCATTCTTGGTTCCGTCATTAGCCGATCGCGTCGTCATAGAGAAGGGCATGGCGGAAGCGCTGGCGGATGGCGTGGCCGTCGCGTTCGGGCAGCACCCTGGGTACGGGATCACGCCCGATCTTGAGCACGGCGAGCACCGGCCCGTCGGTGTGGCGTAACAAGTCGACGGCACCTTCGAGTTCGCTCTCGTCGCCGGCGGTCGTGGCAGCGGCAAAGCCACTCGCCAGCGCCACGGCGGCAAGGTCGGTGCCGAGCCCGGTGTGGCTCTTCTGGCCGCCAGTCTCACCAAAAGCTTCGTTGTCGAGGACGCAGACCGCGAGATTGGCCGGGCGGCGGGCCCCCACCGTGGCGAGCGATCCCATCCCCATCAGCATTTCGCCGTCGCCGGTGATGACGAGGACACGGGATCGCGGGCGGGCGAGCGCCAGGCCGAGGCCGATGGGCACGGCAAGCCCCATGGCGCCCCACAAATAGAAATTGCGCGAATGATCGCCTGCTGCGGCCACATCATAGGTGGGCGATCCCAGCCCCGAGACGATGAGCAGATCGTCGTCACGACGGCTGAGCAGGCGGGCAACGGTTTTACGGCGGTCGAGCATCGCGGCGCCTTCAGAACACCTTGGCGCCGATCAGGCGCTGGGAGAGGAGCACCGCGTTGGCGCACTGGCTGTCATAGGCATTGGCAAGCGCGGCGGCGACGGTGGGCCCGGCATCTTCCGGATTGTCCACGCGATAGACGAGGAAGCCCGCTCGGGAAAAAGTCTCCGGCGTTGCCTGTCCCATGGGCATCTGCCATGGATTGAACTCGGCCCATTCGCCGCGCATGGTGACGAGGGTAAGGAAGGGAAAGCCGCAAGTCTTGAGGAGCGAGAAGGCGTTGACGCAGTTGCCGACGCCGGAGGACTGCATCAGCAGAACGCCACGCTCGCCGCCCAGATCGGCACCCGCCAGGAGGCCGACGCCTTCCTCTTCCGTCGTCAGGACGCTCGCCTTGATCTGCGGGTCGGCATGGGCGGTGCTGATGAGCTTTTCATGTCCGGCATCGGGCACATAAGCGATCTGGGCGATGCCGCCTTTCTTCAACGCCCGCCAGATATCGCCCTGCCAATCGGCCGGCCCGTCGCTCATGTCTTGTCCTTGCCGGCAAAACGCACTTTCGGCTGGCCGGCGCGCTCACACCAGTGATCGAGGAGGGCCGAGAAATCAAGCGCGTGATAGGGCGTCGAGCGGGCAAGGCTCAGCGCCTCTCGCGCCACGGCGGCAATCGGCATGGGTACCTTGACGCCATTGGCCGCCTCGATGATGAGCGACATATCCTTGTGCGCCAGATCGACGGTGAAGCCGGGGGCGGTGTCGTCCGATAATACCTTGGTGGCGTAATTGATTTTCAGCTGGCCGTTGGTGGCCGTAGTGCCGTGGATCACATCGAGCGTGCTTTCCAGATTGAGGCCGAAGGCCTTTGCGAGGGTGAGCGCCTCGGCGTTCATCTGGCAGGAGGTGATGGCGAGGAAATTGTTGATGAGCTTGGTGCGGGTGCCGGTGCCGGGCCCGCCGCAGTGATAGATGGTGGTGCCCATCGCTTCGAGCAGCGGTTTGACGGTGGCAAAGTCTTGGTCGGAGGCGCCGACCATGAACAGGCTTTCGCCTTTGTCGGCGTGGCTGGCAAGCCGGCCGATGGGGCAATCGACGAAACCGACGCCCTGCTCGGCCAACGCGGCCGTCATCCTGTCGGTGGTCTCCGGCTTGACCGTACTCATGTCCATGACGATCTGACCCGGTCGGGCAGCTTCCGCGATACCGTCAGGCCCAAGCACCGCGGCTTCCACCTCGGCCGGGCCAGGCAGCACGGTGATGACAACATCCGCCCCTTCGGCCGCGCCCTTGATGGAGCCGCCGTTCACCGCCCCGAGCGCCACCAGATCGGCCACCGGCTCGTTGCGCACATCGTGCACCTGGAGCCGAAAGCCCTTCTTCTGCAGATTGGACGCCATGGGCTTGCCCATGCGCCCCAGACCGATGAATCCGACCGTCGTCATCCTCGCCTCCATTCAACTAGGGGGGATGGTGCTATTCGGCGGCCGGTTTGACAAGCTTGCGGGTTCCGGCCAGCGGGATGCCGGTGGCATTTGCCGTGGCAAGCGTGATGGCGCGCAAATCTTCAGGCTCGAGGTTGCGCACATCGGTCTTGCCGGTGCAGCGGGCCATGATCGAGGATTCGGCTGACAAGGCGCCCATGAGCGCGCGCGCCTGATTGATGCGCTCCTCGATCGAGCGATCACCGCGGAAGTGGATTTCGCCGCCGGTGATCTCTCCGCCCAGTGCCAGCGCCATGGAGACGCCGAGCACCGCCGCCTTGGCGCCGAGCGAGATGAGCTTGGCCCCGTCGGTGCCCGAGCGCACGCCGCCGAAATAGGCAAGGTCGATGTCCTCTTCGCGGTTCAGGCGGCGCAGGATCACCAGGGCATCGCGCATGACAGTGAAGTCGGGCGCGGCGCCGAGCTCACTCCAGCCTGTTCCGATGCCCGGGGTGGCGTCGAGCAGCATGAACGAAAAGCCGTTGTCGAGGGCAAAGGGGATCGCGGCTTCAAGATCGGCCGCGCGGCTGACCAATCCACGGGGCTTGTCCGCGAGGTGCTGCGGCTTGAAAGTATGAAAGGCGCCATCGAAGCCGTAGAGATGCGCAGCCGCATCGGCGCTCGGCTGGCCCTCGCCGATGGTGAGCAATTGCAGCCACGGCGCCTTTGCTCCCTCGACACCTGAACGGGCAATATAGGCCGAACCGACCTCGCCCAGACCCTGCGCCACAGCGCGCGCCACCTCTTCCGGCATCTCGTCGAGACCTGCGGCGATGAAGGGCAGCTCGATGCGGATACCGGCGATGTCGGTCGCGGTGTTGCAGGCATCGCGGTAAGGATCGATGACGAGGCGCGACAGGTTAGCCGGCAGGAAGACGAGATCGTCGAGGCTGGCTTTGTGGTGCTCGTCCCAGGCCGCCGGCTGCGGCACCAGCCGCTTGGTGAGGATGGCGCGCTGGGTGACGGCATCGTCGGGCCGCGTGCGCGCCATGACGAAGATGTCCTCGCGAGTACGCACCGAATAGTCCGACGAGCCGGTCTCGGCGTCGCAGCGATAGCAGCGCGCCGCCTCGTCCTTGGCCGTATTGAGGTCGTAGGTATCCTCGATCTCGGGGAAGTCCACCGGCTTCTCACCGAGCCCGTTGAAGTGCTGCTCCTGGCGCGGGAAGATTTCCCAGTTGATGTCCTGCGCCACCGGCACCCGGCGGGTGCGGTAGGGCGTGCGGTAGGCAAGCGGCTTTTCGACCCCGTCGAGGAAGGCCTTGAGATAATAGGCAGCGCGATGCCCGTGCATCATCGCCATGACGATGGTGGAGCCGCCGAAGGCGCCGTCGCCGGCGGCAAACACCTTTGGATCGGCGGTGCGCATGCCCTCCCAGTCGGTCTTCACCCGGTCGCCCGCCATGAGGCCGGCGGCATCGAGCTCATCCGATTCGGCCTGCTGGCCGACGGCGGAGATGACCATGCCGCATTCGATGTCATGCTCGGAACCGGCGATGTTCACCGGGCGGCGGCGGCCGTCGGGACCGGGCTCGCCCAGCTCGGTTTCGACACACCTCAGCGCAAAGCAATTGCCGTCGGTGACGACCTTCACCGGCTGGGTGTTGTAGATGACTTCGATGCCTTCCTCGATGGCCCCTTTTAGCTCTTCCTTGCGGGCGGGGATCTCGTTCGGCCCGCGGCGGTAAATGACCTTCACCGTCTTGCAGCCGGGAAGCCGCATGGCCGCGCGGCAGGCATCCATGGCGACATCGCCGCCGCCGATGACAAGCACCGTTTCCGGCATGGCGGGTCGTTCGCCGCCATTGATCTGGCGCAGGAAGCCGACGCCGTCGACCACGTCCGGATGTTCCTCGCCCGGAACCCCCATGGCCTTGCCCCACCACGAGCCAATGGTGAGGAGGACGGCAGCATGGCGCTGTTTGAGCTCATCCAGCGTGACGTCGCGGCCAAGCGCGGTGTTGGTATGGATCGTGATGCCGGGGCAGTGCTTCAGCTGCCTGTCCATGTCCTCTTCGATGATGCCGGGCGGCAGGCGGAAGGCGGGGATGCCCCACACCATCATGCCGCCGGGCCTCGACATCATCTCGTAGACATGCACCTCGAAGCCCGCCTCGGCGAGGTCCTGCGCGGCGGTGAGGCCGGCGGGGCCGGCGCCGATGATGCCGACCGTCTCCTTGCGCGTCACCTCAACCGGTGGCAGATGGTGGTCGCGCCCGAGCTTGTCCATGACGAAGCGCTTGAGGTTGCGGATCGCCAGCGGCCCGTCACTGTCGGCGCGCCGGCATGCGGGCTCGCACGGCGCATCGCATACCCGCCCGCAGATGGAAGAAAAGGGATTGGTGGCGGTGATGGCTTCGAACGCCTCGGCCCATTTCTCTTCCCAGATATAGGCGATGTAGGAGGGCGCATCGGTGCCCACCGGACAGGCAACCTGGCACGGCGCCGGCACGAAATGGCGGTCCGCTACGTCGTCCTTGAAGCTTGTCGGCACCTTGATCGGACGCACCCGATTGATGTCGTAGACGTTGGTCAGAGTGCTCATCGTGTCAGCTCGCCTTGCGCAAGAATTCTTCCTGCATGGCACGGTATTCCGGCGCATAGGGCAGGCGGGTGATGGCGGCGGCCTCGGGGGTCAGGGCCACGAGGTCGTCGCGACTGATCTGGTGCGGGTTGGAATAGCCCAGCGCCCTGGTGATCGAGGCGATCTGCCAGCGCACCCCTTCGAGGAAGCGGTGGATGTTCTGTGCCTCGACGGGCACGTTGTAGCGCTTCTCGTGCTCGGGGTCCTGGGTGGCGATGCCGGTGACGCAGGAACCCACATGGCATTGCAGGCACGATATGCACCCGCCTGCGATGATGGCCGATGTGCCCATGGCGATGGCCTTCGCTCCCAGCGCCAGCGCTTTCATGGTGTCGATGCCATCCTTGATGCCGCCCATGAGAACGATCGGCATGTCCTCATAGCCGCCCACTTCCTTGAGGGCATCGACGGCTTCCTGGATGGCGGCAAGCGTCGGGATGCCGACGAACTCCAGCACCTCGACACCGGCAGCACCGGTCGAGCCCTGCATGCCGTCAAGCTCGACGAAGTCGAACCCGTCCTTCCAGGCGATCTTGATGTCGTCGCGTACGCGGCCAGCACCCAGCTTCACCGAGACGGGGATGCGATAGCCGGTCGCCTCGCGGAACTCCTCCACCTTGATGACGAGATCGTCGGCCCCGAGCACGTCCGGGTGGCGCGAGGGCGAGCGCAAATCGATGCCCGCCGGGATGCCGCGGATCTTGGCAATGGCTGGCGTTACCTTCTTGGCCATGAGCTGGCCGCCGAGGCCGGGCTTGGCCCCTTGTGAGATATAGATTTCCAGGCCGTTGGCCTTGTTCATGTCGTGGATGTTCCACCCGAGACGACCGGCGAGGCACTGGTAGATGATCTGCTTTGCCTCTTCGCGCTGCTCCTTCGACATGCCGCCTTCGCCGGTGTTCTCGGAGATGTCGGACAGGCGCGAGGCGATGGCGAGCGCCAGTTTGGCCGACTTCGACAAGGCGCCATAGGACATCGGCGCGATCATCACCGGCATGGAAAGCTTCAGGGGCGTACCGCCGCTGCGCCCGCCGACCTCGGTGTAAAGGTCGACCTCGGAAACCACGTTCGGATCGGCCGGAATGCCGGAGAGGTCGCGCTTGAAGGCGAGATCTGAGAGATGCGGCATGGCGCGCGCGGCGCCGTAGCCGCGGATGCGGTAGCGCCCGATCTGCGCCTTGACGTGGATGTCCTCCTGCACCTTGGGGTTCCAGTAGGCGCTGTCGCCGGAGGCCTCGAAGAAGGGAATGGGCCTGACGCGCGGTTCGGTGCGCGGATAGCGCAGCTTCTTGCCGGCGTTGACGATCTTCTGAAAGGTGCCTTTGAAGGGGATCTGATAGCGGTCGAGGAAGGCGAGGAGATCGTCCACTTCCTCGCGCGGCAGATCGGTGAGCATGGCGTCGGTGCCGAGATCGGCGATCTTGCCGGCCACGTAGATCGACCCGCCAGTCATGTCCTCGCCCACCTGCGGGCCGGAATCGCCGAGGATGACGAGGCGGCCGCCATACATCATGTAACCGGCCATGAAGCTGGCATTGCCGCAGGCCAGCAGCGTGCCCTCTTTCATCACCTGCCCGGCGCGCGAGCCGATGTTGCCCTTCACCACCACCTCGGCTCCGCGAATGGCGACGCCGGGAATGGCAGAGGCATTGCCGTTCACCACGACGGAGCCGTGCAGCATGTTGTCGGCAAGACCCCAGCCGACATTGCGCTCGACGATGAAACGCGGCCCGTCGGTGAGCCCGGCGCAGAAATAACCGGCAGAGCCCTTGATGCGGACATTGATCGGATGCGTGAGGCCGACGCCGATGTGATGGCGTGCATCGGGGTTGAGGATGTCGACATCCTCACCGTCTGCGCCATATTTGCGGATGAGCTCGTTGGCCTCGCGGACCGGAATTACGCTGAGGTCGATAGCTGCCATGTCTCGTAGGTCCCCGGTGCAGGTTCGGTGGTGTCCAGCGCCTTGCCCGGGAAGAGCCGGTTGAGGGAGACCTCCTCGGAGGCAATGGCGATGATCTTGTCGTCCTCGTACTTCACCATCGGCTTGGCGGCGAGCCGGTCCTTGGCATAGCCGATCTCGTCCTTGGTGGAGACCAGGAAGGAAAAAGTGCCGTCCATGTCCTCGATGGAGGATTTGAGCGCGTCCTTGAGGCTGACGCCGTGCTTGAGCTTGTCGGCGAGATAGACGGCGATGAGCTCGCTATCATTGTCGGTGTTGAAGAAATAACCCTTCTTCTCCAGCCGCCGGCGCATCTTGTAATAGTTGGTGATCTGGCCGTTGTGGACGATGGAGATATCGGCAAAGCCGGTGGCCCAGAAGGGATGCGAGGCCTCCGGCGCCACGTCGGATTCGGTCGCGAGGCGCACATGTCCGATGCCGTGCGTGCCCTCGAATTTGGCCACGTGATAAACGTCATCGACATCGTGGGCCCCGCCCACGTCCTTGATGATGTCGAGGCTTTCGCCGATGGAGGAGAGCTTGGCGGCATGCTCCATGTCGAAGGCGAATTTCTGCAAATCACCATCGAAGGTCACCACCACGCGGTAGGATGAGCCGATGCGCTCTTCCTCGACGATCTTGGCCTGGTACTGGCTGAGCTTTTCCTTCACCCGCTCAACCGCCTGATTGGCCGCAGCGCCCTCGCCGACGATGAAGCGCAGGCGAAGCTGGCCGGGGGTGGACTTGTAATAGAGCGAAAAGCCGGTCGAAGTCGGGGCCGCGATGCTGGCAACCGTCGAGCATGGAGATCAGCGCCTTGCCGACCCCGGCCTTCTTCACCGTATCCTTATAAAGAATGCCTGCAATGCCGCACATTGTGGAAAATTCCTTCCCTATGGCCATTGCCGCGCAGCCGGCGCGTTGCGCCCGGACTTCGGCATCCCTGAAGGTATCGACTCGGCGGTGGCTTTGCAATAATGGTGGTAAAATTTATTTGATGTGAGGAAATATGAAGATCAGTCGCCGCGATGCCCGGATGTGACGGCACCGGACTTGCATCGCCCCTGCATCCCGTTCGATAGTCGGGATTGAAATTTCTTATCAAATTCCGCACGTTGGCGCGCGGGACCGGGCAACGTCAAGGGGATCGGCGGTATGAAGGCATTGGTGATCGGCGGCGGCATCGGGGGGCTGGCGACGGCGCTGTGCCTCCATCGTGCCGGGATAGAGGCGCAGATTTTCGAGCAATCAGGCGCCATCCGCGAGCTCGGGGTCGGCATCAACACGCTTCCCCACGCCATCAAGGAACTGGCCGGACTGGGCCTGTTGGAGGCGCTCGACCGGGTCGGTATCCGCACCTACGAGCTGCTCTACCAGAACTGTTTCGGCCAGACCATCTGGCGCGAGCCGCGAGGGACGGATGCCGGGTACGATTTCCCCCAGTTCTCCATTCACCGCGGGCGGCTGCAGGGCGTGCTTTACGAGGCGGTCAAGGAACGTCTGGGCGAGAGTACCGTCCATACCGATCACCGGCTCACCGGCTTCAATCAGGACGACGGCGCTGTCACGGCCCGTTTCACCCGCCGCGAGGGCGAGGATGTCGAGGTGAAGGGCGATTTGATGATCGCCGCCGACGGCATCCATTCCAGCGTGCGCAACCGCTTTTACCCCGACGAGGGCAGCCCCTTGTGGAACGGCATCATGCTGTGGCGCGGCGCCGTCGAACGCGAGCCGTTCATGACCGGGCGCTCGATGATCATCGCCGGCGGCATGGCGGCCAAGTTCGTGCTTTATCCCATCTCCAACGAGACCTCGAGCCCGGGCACCCAGTTCATCAACTGGGCGGTGGCCAAGAAACTCTCCGACGGGGTGGCGCCGCCGCCGCGGCACGAGGACTGGAACCGCGAAGGCGATCTCGATGAACTGCTCGCCCACATACGCGGGGTATTCCACCTCGACGTGCTCGATGCCGAAGAGCTCATCCGCTCGACGGGAAAATTCTACGAATATCCCATGTGCGATCGCGATCCGCTCAAGCAGTGGAGCCACGGGCGGGTGACGCTTCTGGGCGATGCGGCGCATCCGATGTATCCGGTCGGCTCCAACGGCGCCAGCCAGGCGGTGCTCGATGCGGTGGCGCTGGAGCGCCACCTAAGCGCCGGAGGACCGATCGAGTCCGCGCTCGAGGCCTACGACACCGAGCGCCGTCCGGCCACCGCCGACATCGTGCGCCAGAACCGTTCGGGCGGGCCCGAGCGGGTGATCGACGTCATCGAGGCCCGCGCCCCCGAGGGCTTTGATGAAATCGAAGATGTGGCCAGCTACGAAGAGCGTGAAGCGATCGTCAGGGGCTATGCCAGCCTCGCCGGCTATGACGTCAGGCAGGTGAACGTGAGTCGATAGAGGACGCAGGCGCCGTTCAAGCCGGCCGCGGGCCCTCACTAGACCGCTCTTGGCCTGCGAATTCATCAACCGCCTGCAACAGCGGCGTCATCCACATGAAGGCAGGCCCGGCCCGCATGATGACGGCCTGGAAGCCGGCCTCGATCACTTCGCTGCTCGTGGCGCCGGCTCGCAGGGCATTCTTCACATGGAAGGCGATACACCATTCGCACTGGCCGGCGACCGACAGGGCGGCATTGATCAACTCCTTGTGCTTCAGCGGCAGCGCATCGCCGCTCTCGGCCTCCTTGAGGAAATTGAGAAAGCCTGCCGTCTCGCGGGGAAACTCCTTTTGCAGGCGTCGCGTCAGCACGCCCACCTCGCCCAAACGTTCCTTCATCGTCGTCATGCCAGCTCTTTCTTGGTTTGCATGGCGTTTGCGCCCTCGTCCCTCATCGCTACAGCCAGCGCGTGGCGGGTGATCACCAGTTCCTCATCGGTCGCGATGACGAACACCGGCACGCGACTGTGGGATGCGCTGATGCACTGGCGGCCCGCATCATTGGCAGCGGGATCGAGCTTCACGCCAAGCCATTCGGCATGGCGGCAGGCGCGCTCGCGCACAGGCGCGGCGTGCTCGCCGATGCCGCCGGTGAACACCAGCACATCAAGCCCGCCGAGGGCGGCCGCCAGCGAGCCGAGTTCGCGCCCGATACAATAGGCGAACAGATCGACCGCCTCCTGCGCCTCAGGGGCGGGGTTTGCCAGAAGTGTGCGCATGTCGTCGCTGATGCCGGACACGCCGAACAGCCCCGAACGGTTGTAGAGGAGGTCGCTCAGGGCATCGTAGTCCATGCCCTTTTCCTTCATCAGGTAGAGAATGACGCCGGGATCGAGGGCGCCGCAGCGCCGCCCCATGGGCAGGCCGTCGAGAGCGGTAAAGCCCATGGTCGTGGCAACGCTCAGGCCATCGCGCATGGCGCACATGCTGGCCCCGTGGCCGAGATGGGCGACGACCACGCGGGCCCTGGCTTGTGGCCCGGCAACGCTCGGCAGGACCCCGGCGATGTATTCGTAGGACAGGCCGTGAAAGCCATAGCGGCGCACACCCTCATCGGTAAGGGCGCGCGGCAGGGCGAAAGTCGTCGCCAGCGGCTGATTGCTGCAGTGAAAGCCGGTGTCGAAGCAGGCGACCTGCGGCAGGCAGGGAGCGATCTTCGCCAGCGCCCTGATGGCCGCCAGATTGTGCGGCTGATGCAATGGGGCCAGCGGAACCAGTTTTTCCAGTCGCTTCAGCACATCGGCGTTGACGAGGACCGGTGCTGTGAAGTCGGTACCGCCATGCACCACGCGGTGGCCGGCCGCCTTGAGCGTCAAGCCTTTCGAGTGCTCGCCGATCCACTCCAGGATCACCTTCAGGCAAGCGGCATGATCGCCCGCGCCCGCAAGGTCCGTGCTGGCGGCCTCGGCCGCCGGCTTGCGGATGATGAGGCGGGGCGCCTCGCCGATGTTCTCGATCTCGCCACCGGCGATGAGGTCAAGCTCGCTTTCGTTCGCGCCGTACAGGGCGAACTTGATGCTGGAGGAGCCGGCGTTGAGGGCGAGCACGGCATCGCTCATGGCCGCCCCTTCAGACGCTGGTGTTCGAGGAGCGCGGCGACCGCCGATGAGGCAAGCCGGCTTTCGATGCTGTCGGCGCGGCTGGTCAGGATGATGGGGACGCGCGCGCCCACCACCACGCCGGCGGCATCGGCATCGGCGAGGTATTCGAGCTGCTTGGCCAGCATGTTGCCGGACTCGACGTCGGGCACCACCAGGATGTCGGCGCGGCCGGCGACGGCCGAGACGATGCCCTTGGCCTTGGCGGCGGCGGGAGAGACGGCGTTGTCGAAGGCGAGCGGCCCGTCGACGATGCCGCCGGTGATCTGCCCGCGGTCGGCCATCTTGCACAGCGCGGCGGCATCGACGGTTGACGGAATTTTCGCCGTCACCACCTCGACCGCCGAGAGCACTGCGACCTTCGGCTCGGCGATGCCCAAGGCGTGCGCCAGGTCGATGGCGTTCTGCACGATGTCGCGCTTGTCGGCGAGATCGGGGCTGATGTTGATGGCGCCGTCGGTGATGAACAGCGGCCGGTCATAGCCGGGCAGATCGAGCACGAAGACATGGCTGAGGCGGCGTTCGGTGCGCAGACCGCTCGTCGCCAGCACGATCGGGTGCATGAACTCGTCGGTATGCAGGCTGCCCTTCATCAGCGACCGCACCTCGCCCTTTTGCGCCATGGCGACGGCCTTGACGGCGGCGGCCTCCGAATGCTCGACCGCGACCACACGGTAGGGCGACAGATCGAGGCCCGCCTCCTCCGCCGTTGCGCGGATCTTTGCTTCCGGTCCCACCAGGACAGGCTCTATGAGACCGGCCTTGGCAGCCGCCACGGCGCCGCCCAGTGAGTTGGCATCGACGGGATGCACTACGGCGGTGACGATCGGCTCCAGTTTCTCCGCCATGGCGATGATGTTGCGGAACTTGGCGCCGTGCTCTTCCATCACCACCTCGGGCAGCACCACACGCGGGCGCCTGATCTTCTCGGTCGGGGCGATGACCAGCACGGTGCCGTCGATGACGATCTTGCCGTCCTGATTGGCGCATTTGCACTCGAAGGTGATGCGGTGGCGCTTTTCGTTCTTTTCGCGCGCGGTGACGCTGACGGTTACCGTGTCGCCCAGCCCGATGGGTGCGAGAAAGCGCAGGCTCTGGTCGAGATAGATGGTGCCAGGACCCGGCAGCTCGGTGCCAAGAACGGTGGAGATGAGGGATGAGCCCCACATGCCATGGGCGATCACCTTGTGGAACATGTCGGATTTGGCGAAATCGGGGTCCACATGCGCCGGGTTTACGTTGCCCGACATGACCGCGAACAAATCGATGTCGCGCTGGGTGAGCTTGCGCGTCAGACTGGCCGTATCGCCGATCTTGATTTCATCGAAAGTCCGGTTTTCGATCAGGTCGCTGCCGATATTCATCGCAAGCCTTTCTCGAAAAGCGACTGCCGGGCGCATCCAGCGCGGCGGATGAAGGGAGATACGCGTGACGGATCAGACATGGGCATGCCCGTTGTGCAATGCAATATGAGAATCCTTGCGGCTTTTCGCCCTTGGAGCGTCAGCCGTCGTTGCGCGCATGCGGGTGCAGCCGGGCGCTGATGCGGCCGACGTGGCGGGAGCGGGCGCCTTTGCCGTTGCGCATGAGACGATAGACATAGACCTTGGCCGCGTTCTCGAGCGGGATCCAGGCGAGCGCATAAGCCCAGATAGCGAGCGCATATTCCCATCCGATGGGAGTGACGGACCAGCCATAGACGGCGGCCAGCGTGCCGATCACCTGGGTGGTCTCGGTGGTGGCGATCAGCTTCCAGTTGGGCCACGGCCGGTTCCAGAACCAGCCTTCGTTGCGCGCCACATAAAGGGTCAGGTGTCCGGCCACCAGCAGCTTGAGGAAGATGATGGTCTGGATGATGTCCCTTGGCAGGCCGAGATAGTCATCGACGAACCAGAACAGCAGGAATGTCTCGATCACCCCGACCACGCCAAGCACGATGGAAAGGGTGAGCACCCGGTGCATGTCCCAGCGCACAGGGCGCTCGGCAACGGGGGCGTTGTCGTAGGCGATCATCATGATGGGGAAATCGTTGAGGATCGCCAGCAGCACGATCATCACGGCGGTGACCGGATAGAAATTGAACACCAGGATGCACAAGGTCATGAACAGGAGAACGCGGATGGTTTCGGCGATGCGGAACACCGCGTAGCTGTTCATGCGCTCGAAAATCATGCGCGCTTCCTCTATCGCCCTGGTGATGACCGAAAGGCCGGTCCCGGTGAGCACGAGGTCGGCGGCGGCGCGGGCGGCATCGGTCGCTCCGCTCACCGCGATGCCCACGTCGGCCTGCTTGAGGGCGGGGGCATCGTTCACCCCGTCGCCGGTCATGCCGACGATGTGGCCGCGCGACTGCAACTCCTTGACGATTTTGAACTTGTGCTCGGGAAACACCTGAGCAAAGCCATCGGCGGCCTCGATGCGATCGCCGTCATGGCGCCGGCCGTCGCGGTCGAACGCGTCGTCGGCGGCCAGGATGTTGGTGCCGAGATCGAGCTTGCCGGCGATCTCGCGAGCGATCGCCACATGGTCGCCGGTCACCATGCGCACATCGAGCCCCATGTCCTTGGCCTGGTGGATGGTGGAAAGCGAATCGTCGCGCGGCGGATCGAACAGGGCGATGAGGCCGAGATAGGACCACTTGCCATCGCCTCCGGCACGCGCCACGCCCAGCGTGCGGTAGCCGGTCGCCGCCAGCTTGGCGGTCTGGGTGGTGACCGTCTGTGTCAGAGCATCATCGGCGCCGGTGAGCTCGAGGATGGCTTGCGGCGCGCCCTTGGCGACATGGAAGGTGCCATCCTTGCTGCTGATTTTAGCGTCGGCGCGCTTGCGCACCGGATCGAAGGGGGTGAACTTTGCGACCTTGTAGTCCTTCAGCACGGCCGTGTCGTCGAGCCCTTTGAGGATCGCCCCGTCGATGGCATCGGGACTGCCGGTGCGCGAGGCGAGGGCGGCGGCGAGGATCACCTCCTTGGCGTCCGTGGCGGCGAGGAGAACCGGCTCTCCCAGGGTCAGCTCGTTCTTGGTGAGAGTGCCGGTCTTGTCCGAGCACAGGATGTCCATGCCGGCCATTTCCTCGATCGAAACCAGCCGCGAGACGATGGCCTTCATGTGGGCGAGCTTGACGGCGCCAACCGCCATGGTGACCGAGAGCACCGCCGGCAAGGCGACGGGAATGGCCGCTACGGTGAGGATGAGGGCAAAGAGGACGGTCTCAACCAGAGGGTCGTGGCGGAACAGGGCGACCATGAGAATCAAGGCGACCAGCCCCAGGGTGACGAGGATGAGGAAGTTGCCAATCCTGAGTACGGCGCGCTGGAAGTGCGAGGTGGTGACCGCGCCCTCCACCAGCTTGGCGGTGCGGCCGAAATAGGTGTTTGCGCCGGTTGCGGTGACCACCGCCTTCATCTCGCCGGTCTTGGCGATGGAGCTCGAATAGGCGGTATCGCCGATGCCCTTGTCGACCGGCAGCGATTCCCCCGTCAGCGCCGACTGGTCGACGCTCAGGTAATCACCTTCCACCAGGCCGACATCGGCGGGAATGATGTTGCCGAGGCGGATGAGGATGACATCGCCCGGCACCAGGTCGCTTGCGGCGATGTCACGCCAGGCCGCATCGCGCAGGACGCGGGCTTTCAGCGCCAGGTTTTGCTTCAGCGCGGCGATGGCATTGTCGGCCTTGAACTCCTCCCAGAACCCCACACCGGCGTTGATCAGCAGCATGATCACGATGATGATGAAGTCTTCCCAGCGCTGGACCGCCGCCGAAAGGGCGGCCGCGACCTCGATCATCCACGGGATGGGACCCCAGAAGAAGGACAGGAACTTGACCAGCGGGCTGGTGTGTTTTTCGACAATTGCGTTGGGGCCATGCGCGTCCAGGAGCCTCTTGGCTTCGGCCTCGCCGAGCCCGCGTTGCAGATCGGTTTCAGGCTGGTTGGCGTTCTTGATGTCGGCATCCGGTACCGGCGACGGGGATCGGTTCAATGGTAGGGGCCTCCGCCTTTACGGACGCCCACATGCTTACCATGGCCCGGTCCCGTCGCAAGAACTCAGTGCTCGGCCGGTCGCGCCCCATTGCCGTAGCGCCGGCGTAGCGCGGTGACCTCTTCCCGGTTCACGTCGTAATATTGGGCGATCAACGCATCCGACATGCCGAGATCAGTGAGCGCATCGAGACTCGATCTGGATATGGGCCATCCAAATGCTATGTGGGTTGGTACCTTGCTTGCTTGTTGTGTGGCCGGCGGTGCCCGTCGGTTGTGCAGTTCCATATCTTCGTTCCTTCCTGGGTAGTCCAAAGGGCCCGCTCTTTGCGGCGCGACAAAAGCGCCTTTGGCGGGCTTCAATGGCAGTCAGTGCACGGGCGCCGGGCCCATGCACTTTTCACGCTCAATTCTTGGTAGCGGCTTGTGGTTCCGGCTTGGCCGTTTCCATTACTGTTGTCCACAGGCTGGCGGAGTTGCGCGCCGCCTGCTCCATGAGCTTGGGCATCTCGGCGAAATAGGATTCCATCGCCATGCGGGCGAAATCCGACTGCGCCGAAACAGCCTCGTCCACGCTCTTGCATTCCGACATCGTCTGCAACAGCCGGGCATCGGCCTTCAGCCGCTCGCAGGCAAAGCGCGAGAATTCCTGATTGAAGGCCACCGCGTTTTCGAGCCACGCCTGGCTCAGCTTAGCCTGCGCCGCCAGGGGATTGCCGGCCGGCGCCATCATCTCGAATGAGGGAAACTTGAACCCGCCATTGCCGGGGTTCTGAGGCTTTTTTGCTGCATCAGTCATCGTTCTGTCCTCCTCTGCGGCTCGCCTCCCCCGCAGGCAGCCAGCCCAATGCGCTCCCCAACTGTTCTTTTTTAGCCGCCGCGCAAGGCTTTGGTGTTGACTCAAATCAAGACCACGCGCGATGGCCAGCACGAGTCACTGCAACAGCGGCAAATGACGAGCCACGTCGGAAAAATATGCCCGCCGATGCTTCCGCGCCCGCAGTACAAACAAACCGGCGAAACAACGATCATAGCGCCGGCGGTGCCCGTCCAGTTAATTCAACTCCATTCTTGTGACATTGTTGCGACCGGGTGATCACAATTTTTCGGAAAAGCCGAAAAAAATGGAGCGGCCTGTGGGGCCTGCTCATCCTTTGTCGGCCTTGCCCGCGTTCGAAAGCGCCTGCATCAGGTCGGTGGGCAACGGGAGCACAATGGTGTTCGTGCGGTCGTTGGCGATGTCGTGCAGGGCGCCCAGATAGCGCAGCTGCATCGAGGCCGGGGCGTGACCCATGATTTCGGCGGCCTCCACCAGCTTCTGCGCCGCCTGCTGCTCGCCTTCGGCATTGATGATCTTGGCGCGGCGGATGCGTTCGGCCTCGGCCTGCTTGGCGATGGCCCTAATCATGCTCTCGGAGATGTCGACCTGCTTGATCTCGACGTTGGTCACCTTGATGCCCCAGGTCTCGGTCTGGGCATCGAGAATGGACTGGATGTCGGCATTGAGCTTGTCGCGCTCGGCCAGCATCTCGTCGAGTGAATGCTTGCCCAGCACCGAGCGTAACGTGGTCTGCGCAAGCTGGCTGGTCGCCTCGAGGAAGTTCTCCACCTGGATGATCGCCTTGTCGGCATCGACCACACGGAAATAGAGCACGGCATTGACCTTCACCGAGACGTTGTCGCGCGAAATCACGTCCTGGCTGGGCACATCGAGCACGACCGTTCGCAGATCGACGCGCACCATCTGCTGGATATAGGGCAGCATGAGGATGAGGCCGGGTCCCGAGACGCCTGTGAAGCGACCGAGCGTGAACATGACACCGCGCTCGTATTCGCGCAGCACCCGTATCGCCGAGGCGAGGATGGACAGCGCCAGAACGGCGACCACCAGATAGACGGCGTAATCGATCAACATTCTTCAACTCCCGTGCTTTGGGCCGCGGGCATCATTGCGCCTCGACCTTGAGGGTCAGCCCCTCGCGCGTGACAACGCGCACTGATTGCCCGGCGATCAAGGGGCGATCGGCGCGGGCGCGCCAGCGCTCGCCCAGCGCCATCACCTCGCCCTTACCGCCCGACCAGGCAATGACCTTGCCTTCTGCGCCGATCAGACCCGCATCTCCCGTTGCCGCCGGCAGCCGCCGGGCGCGCACCAGCATTGCCAGCACCAGCACCAGCAAGGCCGCGCTGACGGCGGTGGCCCCGATCACGACCGGCCAGGCCAGACGATAGCCGGGCGTATCGAACGTCAGCATTGCGCCGAGCACGAAGGCGGCAATGCCGCCGAGGCCGAGCGCTCCGAAAGAGGGCACGATCGCCTCGGTGACCATGAGGCCGAGACCGAGCAGGGTCAGTACCAGGCCGGCAAGGTTGACCGGAATGATGCTGAGCGCCGCAAGCCCCAGGAACAGCGATATGGCGCCGATCACGCCGGGGGCGAAGATGCCGGGGTGGGAGAACTCGAAGATCAGCCCCCAGACGCCGACGAGCAGCAGCAGAAAGGCAACGTTGGGGTTGGTGAGGATGAGAAGCAGCCGGGTGCGCAGACCCGGTTCGAGGTGAACGATGCGGGCCCCGGCAAGCTTGAGGACCCGCGGGCTGCCCCCGACGGTCACGCTGCGGCCGTCGATCCTGGCCAGCAACTGATCGACATTGTCCGCCACCAGGTCGATGACGTTCATCTTGAGCGCCTCGTCGGCCGGCAGGCTGGCGGCCGAGCGCACGGCCTCCTCGGCCCAGTCGGCGTTGCGGTCGTTGAGCCTGGCGAGCCCGCGGATATAGGCGATCGCGTCGTTCATGACCTTCCTCGCCTCGGTGTCGGCGGGGGCCGGCTTGCCCGACTTGGAGGGCCGCGATGAGAAGCTGCCGAACAGGCTGACCGGGCTGGCGGCGCCGAGATTGGTGCCCGGCGCCATGGCGGCGATCTGGCAGGCATAGAGGATGAAGGTGCCGGCGCTGGCCGCGCGGGCGCCGCCGGGGGCGACATAGCCCGCCACCGGCACCGGCGAAGCGAGGATGGCGCGCACGATCTCGCGCATGGAACTGTCGAGGCCGCCGGGCGTATCCAGGCGCAGCACCGCGAGGCTGGCGTCCTCGTCCGCCGCCTGCTTCAGGCCGCGCACGACATAGTCGGCGCTCACCGGCCCGACAGCCCCGTTCAGGTCGATGACGAAGACCTTGGGCGATGCCGCCGCCGCGAGCGGCTGGACCAAGGTTGCAAGGGCAAGCAGCAATATGACAACCAGTCGGCGAGAGCTGGCAACGATCGCCCTGCCGCCTTGCTGCAAGGCGTCGAGCGGATATGCGGATCCTGGGTTCGGCATGCGTTGTTGTCCAAAAACGCTGCAATTGGAGCTGTGTTGCCCGGAAGGGCGCTCCGATCCCGGCCCGGCGAGCGAACCAGGCCGCTCGCCACGGGAGCTTCTGTCGCAGCCCTTCCCTAGTAGCATATTCCGGCGCGATGCTCCATTTAGTCGGGTATCGAGGAGGACACTTGCATGACCACCGGTACAATCCGTGAAGCCGTCGCCGTTTTCGACGACCCCGACAGCCTTGAGGCGGCTGTCATCGCGCTCGAATTCACATGGCTTCGACCGCGCCGCATTCAGCGTGCTGGCCGATGAGGTGGCGGCGGAGAAAAAGCTCGGCCATTGCTACCAAAGCGTCAAGGAGATGGAGGACGAGCCCGCCGCGCCGCGTGAAACCTTCTTCACCCGGGTGTCGCGAACGGAAGCCGAATACGGGCTGCCGCTTGGCCTGGCCGCGGTAGCGGGTCTGGCACTGGCCGGCGTGGGCGGCCTCCTGCCACTGCTGGTGGCGGTCGGCGGCGGTGCGGTGCTCGGCGGGGTGCTTGGACAAAAGCTGCACCATCACCACGCAAGCCGTGTGGCTGAGCAGCTGGCGCGCGGCGGGCTCCTCTTGTGGGTCAACGTGCGCGACAAAGCGGAAGAAAAGACAGCGCTCGACATTCTTGTCAAACACGCGGCCCACGACCTCCACGTCCACGACATCACCGCCTGAGACCGTCTCGCACGACCCCCCTGGCCGGACGGTAGGTGGCGAGCCTCGCCCACGCGCCGCGGGTACCCTGTGCCCCCTTTGCAACAGGCGTTGCGCCAACTTTGATGACGAAAACCTCGACAAGCGGCGCGCGCTTACGTTGGGTCAGGCACCAACGCCTTGAATTTGCCCGATATTGCCCCCGCGCCTCGTCGCAAACTCATCTGAACCGCTCCTCGCGTCGGCTCACGAGGACAGTTGATTGCCTTGACGGGGCGGCGCCAATTTGCTGTTGTGGCAAAAAATAGACCAAGCGCGGGATGGCGTTGATCGAGGGGGCGTAGCGATTAGTAAGCACCGGGTACGCGTTTTTGTTGGCCTCGCTGTGTCGTTTGGGATGCTTGTCACCGCTGGTGCGGCAGCAATCTCAGCGATGGCTGAAACTCGGGTGCCCGCAGCCCGGGCGACTCATCATTTTGACGACGCCCTCAGCGCTCGTCTGAAGGATTTCCTGGCCCAGGTCCATCAAAGCGACGCTAAAGCATACAAGCTTGCGGCCGGTGCCGATGACAGCCTGCTGGCACCTTCTGCTCCCGCAAAGAAGACCCCTGAGACCAACGGCGGCGACAACCTGTTGAATGCCGGCGATCAGGCTCAGCCCAAGTCCAGTTCCGGCGATCTGCTCGACAACAGCGGCAGCCAGACCAAGACCAGCGGCGACGATCTCCTGAACAGCGGCAGCCAGCCCAAGGCCAACGCGGACGATCTTCTCAACAGTAGCAGTCAGCCCAAGGCCAACGCCGACGACCTTCTCAACGGCAGCAGCCAGCCCAAGGCCGGCGACTTGCTGCTGCCTGGTGAGGACACCACCAGCGAGACCGTCGCCGGTAAGAAGAAGGATGAAGCCGCCGCAGCCCGGGAGAAGGCGGCCAACGCCGCGCACGAAAAGCTGTTCCTGGAAAGCAAGTATCCCTCAGCCAACACCTGCGCCACCTGTCACGTTAAGCAATATGAGGAATGGTCGGTTTCGCAGCATGCCTATGCTCAGTTGAGCCCGGTCTACATGGCGATGCAGACGACCATCAACCTGGTGACCAGCGCGACCAATGGCGACTTCTGCATTCGCTGCCACAATCCGGTGGGCATGAACCTGAACGAGTCGATCTACGTCTCCAATCTGACGCGCACCCCGACGTCGCGCGAAGGCATCACCTGCGTGGTCTGTCACAGGGTGAACCAGAACTACGGCAAGATCAGCGGGCGCTTCGCTCTGAAAGAGGGCGACATCTACTCGACGGTCTACGGTCCGACGGGCGGCGCCGAACTCAAGCGCGTTCTGAGTGAGCCAGGCAAATACCGCGTCTCGAAGTCCAAGGACGAGCCGGGCCGCAGCATCCACACCACGGCCACTAAGTTTTTCGAGCTGACCAAGCCGGGTTTTTGCGGCACCTGCCATGACGTGACCCTGCTCAACGGGTTCCGGCTCGAGGAGGCTTTCTCGGAATTCAAGCAGTCAGGGGCGGCAAAACGCGGCGAGACCTGCCAGGATTGCCACATGGGCAAGGTGCAGGGCCGTGTTTCAGGCTATGACTACGGCCCCGCCGCGATCATCGGCGGTGAGCCGACCAAGACCCGCAAGCTGACCAATCATTTCTTCGCCGGCCCGGATTATTCCATCATTCACCCCGGCATTTTCCCGCACAACGTCAAGGCGGCGGAATTCAAGACGCTCAAGGAATGGCTGCAGTTCGACTACAAAGCCGGCTGGGGTACCGACAAGTTCGAGAACAACCTGCCCAAGGGCTACAAGTTCCCCAAGGCGTGGCAGTCCATCGACGATCGCTACGATGCCCGCGACATCCTCAAGGTGCAGTTCAAGCGCCTCGCAAAGGCCAAGCAGCTGCGCCTTCAGGTGATGCGCAACGGTTTCAAGGTGAGCCAGATCAAGCTGATCCGCGGCGACCGCGGCGGTCTAAAATTCGCCGTCACCGTGAGCAACCCGATGGATGGCGATTCCGTGCCGACCGGCTTCGATGCCGAACGGCTGTTCTTCCTGAAGGTCACGGTGAAGGACAGTCACGGTCGCGTCATCTATGTTTCGGGTGACAGGGATCCGAACGGCGATCTTCGCGATGCGCATTCGCTTTACGTGCACAATGGCGAGCTTCCGCGCGACGAGGATCTGTTCAACCTGCAGTCCAAGTTCCTGGTGCGTTTGCTACGGGGCGGTGAGCGCGAGCAGGTTCTGGCGATTAATAGCTCGTCTGATGTGCTGCCGTTCGTGCGTCCGGAAGCGCGGGCGACGACCATCTACGGTCGCCCGAGGGGTGCGCGAAAGCACAAGCAGACAATCGAGCCCCTCGGCAGCCGGACGGCGACATACGAGATTTCGGGCAACAAGCTGCAGGCCGGCGAGCGCTATTCGATCTCGGCCCAGTTCATATCGCAGATGGTGCCGGTCAATCTGATCGCCGCCATCCAGGGCGCCGGGTTCGACTACGGCATGAGCCCTGCGCAAGTCGCACGCGCTGTCGTCCGCGGCAGCATGGTTCTTTACAGCAGGCATCTGAACGTCACGATCAAGTAGCGGCATTTTCAAGTCAAGCAAGCGGAGCTGGGGCATCTTGCAAGCGGTCATTTCGGCAATCTGTGTTTATCTGGTGCTTGTGTTCGCGGGCTATTGCCCCGACGCGAGGGCCGGGAGCTCGAGCGCCTTGAGCGACGAGGCCAAGCCGATGATGACCGAGGCGGAGGTCAAGGCGAAGAAGCGGCTGCCTGACGAGGGTCACAGCATCACCTTGAGCACAAAGAGCAAGCCGCTCATCACCAAGAAGAACGAGCCCGAGGCGACACCTCCGATCTTTGAATGGGGCGATCCGTTCCTCAAGCCCGGGAACATCATGCCCGGCTTTACCTTGCCCACCGGCGCTGTCTGGCAGCCAGGCTTATGGATTTTCGGCGATTTCCGCACGGCGGGCGGCTATTACGACGGTCATGTCGCCAATGGCAGCGCATATGGTGTCGGCACTCTCAACCTGTTCTTCAATCTGAAGTTTTCACCGACCGAACGCATTCTGCTGGGGATCAACCCACTGACCCAGGGGACGGAAGATACAGGCGTCGTGCACCGCAAGTCGACCGGCACCCAGTTCGCCAACGGTCTCAACTTCAAGGTCAACACGCTGTTCTTTGAAGGCGAATTCGGAGAGATCTTCCCCAATCTCGATCCCAACGACAACAAGGGGCTCGACTTTGGTTTCTCCATTGGCCGTCAGCCGATCCTGTTCCAGGACGGCGTCATGTTCAACGACACGATCGATGCCTTCGGGCTAACTCGAGACACGATCATCATTCCGGGGCTCACTCCGGACATGCGGGTAACGGGCCTGTTCGGCTTCAGCAACATCGATCGCAACAACAATGCCCATGACGGAAGCGCCTATATGGTCGGCGTGTTCACTGAAACGGATCTGACGATCAGCACTGTCGATGTAGATGCGGCCTACATCTTCAGCGACTTCCCCCAGGGCGGCCCCGGGCTGTTTCTTGGCGTCTCGGCGACACAGCGCATCGGCGAGGTCAATACGACCTTCAGTGTGAACCAGTCAGTTGCGACGGGAGGCAAGGGCCCGGCCATGGACACCGGCACCTTGTTCCTCTCTCAGGTCTCGGCCACGCTGACCGGTACGGAAAACATCCTTTATGGCAACGCCTTCCTCGGCCTTGGAAATTACTCATCGGCCGCGCGCAACTCCAAGACCGGCGGCCCACTCGGGCGAGTCGGCATCCTGTTTGCGGCTCCGGCAGTGGGAACGGCCGGTCCGGCCTTGTCGAACAGGGCCGGCGATGTGATCGGTGCTGCCGTCGGCTACCAGATGTTCTTCAACGACAACAGGACCCAGGTGACCATCGAACTGGGTGGCCGGAAAGATACCACCGGGACCAAGCAGGACGCCGTGGCATTTGGCGGCCAATGGCTGCAGGCCCTGGACAATCGCACCAGCATCCAGGTTGACGGTTTCCTGTCGGGGCGCCGGCACGGCGGGTTTGGTTCGGGGCTGCGCATGGAATTGAGGACGCGTTTCTGATAAACGTTATGTCCGACCAAATATCCCGCAAGGAAGGGAAGTGATGGTTCTGACGCTGCAGGTGTTTGGTGGCCTCATCGTGGTGGCGGCGCTGGTGCAGGCGCTGGGCGGGCTTGTTGCCCAGCTCAACGGGGCGCGCCGCAGCCGTGTGATGGAGGATCGCAAGCTCGCTCTGTTCGAGAAGCAGGCGGACATCCTGATCAAACGCGCCGAGGCCGATCGCGAGCGCAGCGAACTCACATGGGCTGGAAAGCGCAAGTTCCGCATCGACGAACGGCGCATCGTCAACAAGGCCGGCGATATTTGCTCATTCTATCTGGCGCCGCACGACGGCGGCGCCCTGCCTCCGTTTTTGCCGGGGCAGTTCCTGACCTTCGAGCTGAATATCCCCGACTGTCCGGCACCGGTGGTGCGGTGTTATTCGCTTTCCGACAGTCCGCTGGAGCGGGACCGCTACCGGGTCAGCATCAAGCGCCTCGGACCGCCGCCGAAGGCCGAGCCCGGGACGCCAGCTGGGCTGGTGTCGAACTTCTTCCACCAGAACCTGAAGGTGGGCGATGTCGTCGACGTGATGGCGCCCAATGGGGGGTTCCATCTCGACATCCATTCGGAACGGCCGGCCGTCCTGATCGGCGGTGGGGTAGGGCTCACGCCGGTGTTGTCGATGATGAAATGGCTTGCCGGTAGCGGCAGCCACAGGGAAATCTGGTTCTTCTACGGCGTCAGGAACAGCAATGACATCGCCCTGGTCGACGAAATCCGGGAAATTACCGAGAACAATAGTCACTTTCATTCGGTCATTGTGTACAGCGAGCCGAGCGATGAATGCGTCGAAGGCAAAGACTACGATGTGAAAGGCCATATCTCGGTCGACGCGATGAAACGATATCTGGAGAGCTCGAACTACGAGTTCTATATCTGCGGTCCGCCGCCGATGATGGAAGCGATAAACAAGCAGTTGCGCGACTGGGGCGTGCCCGAAGAGGATATCCGTTTCGAGGCTTTCGGCCCGGCTTCGGTTAAGAAAGTGCAGAAGGTCGAGCCTGCGGCGAGTGGCGATGAAGCCGGCGTAACGGTCGAATTCGCCCGCTCGGGGAAGTCCGTCGTGTGGAACGGCGAGGCCGGCACTTTGCTGGAGCTGGCCGATGCCAATGGCGTGCGAATCAGTTCAGGATGCAGGGCTGGCAACTGCGGCACATGTGCAACGGCTGTGAAACATGGCAAGGTCTCCTACGTCGCCAGACCGTCCAGCAAGCCCGCGCAAGGCTCGGCATTGGTCTGCATCGCCTGCCCGGACGGAGACATCGTACTGGATGCATGATGCGCTTCAAGATTCACATGTCCCATCGGGATCGGAAAGACGAGGACCTGAGATGACGATCAAGCAGATATGTCTGATGCTGGCGCGGTGGCAGGTTGCGCTCGCGGTGGCCTTGTTCATGGTCGCAGCGCCGGCTGCCGCGGCCAACGATCCGGCCTTGGTCGTCGGCCCCACCAAGTGCGCCGAATGCCACAAGAAGGAAGCGGCGGTGTGGCAGCAGACCCACCATTTCCTGACCTTCGAGACGTTGCCGCATAGCAAGGACGCCAGGACGATCGCCTCGAAGATGGGGGTGAAACGCCTCAAGGCCGACAGTCTTTGCCTAGGGTGTCATTTCACGGTCCAGCAGGTGGGCGGCAAGGACGATGCGATCGCCGGGATCTCATGCGAAGTTCGTGCCATTCGGCAGGAAAGAACTGGTACAAGATCCATTCGGGATTCAGCGGAAAGAAGGAAGGCCAGGAGACCAAGGAAGAGATCGCCGCGCGCTGGAAGCAGTCGGAAGAGGCCGGCATGATCCGTCCGAAAATGACCTATAAGCTGGCGAAGAACTGCTTCACTTGTCACTTGGTGCCCAACGAGAAGCTGGTCAACGTGGGCGGCCACGCGGCGGGGAGCGATTTCGAACTGGTCAGTTGGTCGCAAGGCGAGGTGCGCCACAACAACTGGTACAACAAGGGCGCGAGCAACCGCGATGACTTCGATCGAACGCAAGCGCATGCTGTTCATCGTGGGCCGTATCGTTGAATCCGAGATGACGTTGCGCGGCGTGGCCAAGGCGACGGAGAAGGCGGACTACGCGTTCAAGATGGCCAAGCGGGCGGACAATGCGCGCAAGGTGATGGCCGTCCTGGCCAAACTGCTGCCCGATGCTCCCGAGATCAAGCAGATCGCCGATATTGGCGCCGCGGCGCAGTTGAAGCTGAACAACGAGGCTGAGTTGACCGACGCGGCTGGGAAGATTTCCGTTTTGGCACTCAAGTTTTCTTCGGGCTATGACGGTTCGACCCTCGCCGCGATCGACAAGTACATTCCAGGGCCGGACAAATACAAAGGCAAGGTGGTCCAATGATCGGGTGTCCGGGTTGGACGTAGAAGTTCGCGATGAGCGCAACCGGCGCTGGGACGAGCCGTTCAGCGAAGCAAAGCTGGACGGGGACATCGTCACGCGCATCTTGTCCTTGCCGGGCTTTGCGGACGTGCAGTCGGGCGATTTCCCGCCACAGCTTCCGCTCACCGGGATCATCGCCAACGACGGCCGTCTGCGCAGCTTTCAGCGCGGCGACGTCATAATCCGCAAGGGCGAATACGGAAACTCGCTGTTCGTCATCCTCGAGGGCGCTGTGGTCGGCCTCGACTCTTCGGCCGCCGAGGAAGATGTGCTGCCGCAGACGACACGTACGCGCAAGTCTTGGTCGCGGTCGCTGATGCAGTTGTTCGCGCGCACGAGGCCGCCGGAATACCGAGCGGCGCGGCCGGCGGGAAGGGGCGAACACAAGGCACTCGCCTCGATGACCGACGCGCCGGATGCTTCGGTGCGGGTGAATGTCGATGATCTGGCGGCGAAATATCAGACCTTTACATTGCAGGCGCCGCTCATGTTCGGTGAACTTGCGGCCCTGACCCGAAGCCCGAGAACCACCAGCATCTTTGCGGCTGAAGACGACACGTTGTTGTTCGAACTGCGCTGGCAGGGCCTGAGAGATATCCGCGAGTGGTCGACGCTCTTCAAGCAGCGTATCGACCGGCTTTATCAAGAGCGCGGACTGGCCATCCGCCTGCAGGAATGCCCGATCTTCAAGAACCTGCCGGAGGATGCGCTCGATGAGATTGCGCAAGAGGCGCTGTTCGAGACTTATGGCAGTTTCGACTGGATGCATCGTTTCAAGAGTGCGATCGGAAGCAAAGGCGCCGATCAGATCATCGAGCAGGAGCAGCAGATTTACGAAGAGGGTACGCATGTCGACGGGCTGCTGCTGATCAACAACGGATTCGTGCGCATCACCGAACGGGTGGACCAGGGCGAACGGACGATCGGATACCTCTCGCGCAACGACACCTACGGCCTGGACGAGATCGCGCAATCGCAAGCCAGCGACAGCACCATCGCGGCGAGATCGGGCCTGCGTGCGATCGGCTATGTCGATATCATACGCATACCGACCTACCTGATCCGCAAGCACGTGCTGCCTAGTCTCATCCCTCACATTCCAGGCCAGGGAGAAAGCACGGACAAGAGCAGCGACAGCGAGGAAATGCGGCAGGGCCTGATGGACTTCTTCGTTGACCACCGCTTCATCAATGGCGAGCATGCCATGGTGATCAACCTCGATCGCTGCGTTGGCTGCGATGATTGTGTGCGCGCCTGTGCGACGGCGCATGACAACAATCCCCGTTTCGCGCGCCACGGCAATAGTTTCGAGAACGCCATGGTGGTCAATGCGTGCATGCATTGTACCGATGCGGTCTGTCTCATCGGCTGCCCGACCGGGGCCATCCACCGGCTGGAAGACACCGGAACCGTCGTGATCGACGACAACACGTGCATCGGCTGCGAAACCTGCGCCAATTCCTGCCCCTACAACAACATCCGCATGGTGGATATCCGCGATGCCTCGGGCGCCTTCATGCTGGATCGCGACGGGCAGACGATTAGCCGGGCGACCAAATGCGATTTTTGTGCGAGCCAGCTCACCGGGCCCGCCTGCGCCCAGGCCTGTCCGCATGACGCCCTGACGCGGATCAACATTCGCGATACGGAGAAGTTGCTGAAATGGCTCAGGTGAGCAGAGTCGCGAGCAAGGGCACGCTGCTTGCCATCGCGCTGTCGGGCCTCGTATTCGCCGGGTTCCTGGTTGCCAACACCGGCTACGGCGTGGCCCTACGCGATGCGAAATATTTCAACGGCTGGGTCCTCGCGGGCTGCATGGCCGCCATGATGTTCCTGATCTCGCGCAAGCGCCTTGTAATCCTGCCGTTCGGACGGGTCAGATTCTGGCTCGTCATCCACTACTATCTCGGTTTCCTGATCATCGGCGTGTTTCTGGTTCACTCCAAAGGCAAACTGCCGGATTCCCCCCTGGGTTGGCTGTTGTGGACACTGTTCATTGTGGTGGCGGTGAGCGGCGTCGTCGGAGCGGTGGTCAGCAAGATCGTTCCGCAAAGGCTTGCAAGCCTCGGGGAACGGGTGATCTTCGAGCGTATTCCGGTGTTTCGGGCGCAACTTGCCGCTGATGCCGAAGCCTTGGCCCTGGAGTTCATCGAAGGCGAAAACAGGGTCAGCATTGCCGAACTCTACCGGAAAGTCCTTGCCACTTATTTCGCCCGCCCGCGCAACATCCTTGCCCACCTTCGTTCATCGAACCGCCCGTTGGCCCGCATTGAGAGCGAATTGAATTCCATCGAGAGATATCTCGATGAAGAGGGCAAGGCCCGTCTGGCGAAAATGCGCGATCTCGTCAGGGCCAAGAACAATCTCGATATGCAATATGCCAATGGCAGTCTGCTGAAGCTGTGGCTGTTCCTGCACATACCACCGACCTTCGCGCTCCTCGTTGCCGTCGCGGCGCATATCGTGATCGAATACGCCTTTTCGACGGGGATCCCGTAGCATGATCGTTCTGCAGAAGTTCGGCTTTAGGGACAGCCACTATGAGCGGCCACAGGACAAGTGGGTCTGCGGCCACCTCAAGGACGGCAAGCCGTGTTCCGTCGGCCCTGGCGCGGACGGTCGCTGCCGGGCCACGACCGTGTGCCGGCCGCATCTGGAAGACGGCAGATGGGAATGCCGGCGCTCGTCGCAGGAAGGCGGCCCGTGCGAGCAAGGCCCGCTTCCCGACGGGACCTGTTCGCTGAGGATCGAGCCGTGCGTGCCGCGGTCGAGCCTGAGGGCGAAAAGACGGCGCATCACATGGTGGGCGATGGCGCTGACGATCGGCATCGTGGTGCTGATAATCGGTGCGGGAAAGGCCAACGACTACCTGATGCCTGGCCCGCTTTCCCAGGCCCATGCCGTCGAGACCAATTGCCAGAACTGTCATTCGGGTATGGCGGCAGGTCCCGTAGGCTGGCTGCACAGCTTCGCGGCGACGGTGAGCCCGAGACAGACCGCCAGCTTGTGCACCTCCTGCCACGATGTGGGCAAGCATCCCTTCACGGCCCATACCAGCCCGGTCGAGCAATTGCGCAAGGTCACCGAGACCTTCAAGGCCGATCTGAAAGGCCAGCCGCCGCGAAACGACAGCTGGGTCCACAGGATCTCGTTCCCGCTGCCCGATATGAAATCGCCATCGGGCGAACCGGAGATTTTTTGCGCCACCTGCCACAAGGAGCATAAAGGGGTCTTCAGCAAGCTGACGTCGATTTCGAATGACGTCTGTCAGAGCTGCCATGTGTCAAAATTCGGCTCCTTCGCGCGCTCGCATCCGCAGTTTGCCAATTATCCCTTCACGCGCCGAACGCGCGTCATCTTCAATCACAAATCGCATTTCGGGACCTATTTTCCCAAGGCAAAGTCCGAGGCGACCCCAGGCCAGGACGTCCCGAGCGTGTGCTCGGATTGCCACGTCCCCGGCGCCGGGCAGAAATACATGGAGATCAGGTCCTATCAGTCGATGTGCTCCAGTTGCCATGATACCGATATCCGCGGCACCGGCGTGGCCATCGGCCCCAAGGGAATCGACTTCATTTCGGTTCCCGGTCTCGATGTCGCGACATTGACCGAGCACGGCATCGATATCGGCGGATGGCCGGCGGACTCCGAAGCCAGGGTGACGCCCTTCATGCGCACGCTGCTGGCGCGCCAGGCAGGCGACAAGGATGTCGTGAAGGGGGTGGCCGATCTCGATCTGCTCGACCTCACCAGTGCCGATGATGCCACGCTCTCCAAGGTCCAGGATCTCGCCTGGGCGGTCAAACGTCTCCTCAGCAGCCTGGAGAAGAACACGCTGGCCTCGGCGATGGATATGCCTCAGGGCGCCGAACACAGCGACGCACAGATGTCCGGCCTGACCGGGGGGATATCGCACGATGTCATCATGGAGGCCAATCGGTCGTGGTTCCCCAATCTCGCTGACGATCTGAAGAAGCACGCGCAGGGCAAACCGACCAAGTCGTTCGTGCCGCCCAAGCCTGAAGACGCATCGGCAGATCAGCCCAAGGCAACGGATGAGAGCCAGAACGGGTCGAAGGCGAGCGAAACGGCACCGTCCGACTCCGGCTTGGTCCCGCAATCAAACGAAACGGATTCCAGCATCCTGTCGCCAGGCAACGAGAACAAGAGTCCGGACATCTTGGCACCGAGCAACGAAGGCAAGAGCTCGGACATCCTGTCGCCGGGTAGCGAAAGCAAGAGTTCGGACATCCTGTCGCCGGGCAACGAGAACAAGAACTCGGATATCCTGTCGCCGGGTAGCGAAAACAAGAGCTCGGACATCCTGTCGCCGGGTAGCGAAAGCAAGAGCTCAGACATCCTGTCGCCGGGTAGCGAGAAGAGCTCGGACATCCTGTCACCGAGCAACGAAGGCAAGAGTTCGGACATTCTTTCCCCGGGCAGTGAGACCAAGGGGGCGGGCAACCTGTTGGGTGTCGAACCGGACACGTCGTCGGAACCGTCCACGCCCGAACAGCCGGTGGAAAAGCCGTTCAATGCCGAAGCCTGGGTGAAATACGGCGGCTGGTACCGAAAAGACTACACCATTCGATATCGCCCCACGGGGCACGCCGACATGTTCATGCACACATGGCTCGATTTTGCCGGCCATGCCTATGGCAAGGACGTGAAGGGACAGTTTTCGCCCATATTCGACAAGCTGGCCCGAAATGATTCAGTCGGGCGATGCACCAAGTGCCACAGCGTCGACAACGACCATGGCGCCAAAACGGTCAACTGGATGGCGTTCGATGCCAGTGCCGTCAGGACCCGCTTCACGACCTTTTCCCATGCGCCGCACATCGAAATGGCCGGCACGAAGGGCTGCCTGTTCTGTCATGCGCTGACCAAAACGCCCAGCGGCGACTACATGAAGACCTATGCGAAGGGGGACGTGAGCGCTTATTCGCAGAACTTCGTGCCCCTGGAGAAGAGCCTGTGCGCCACCTGTCATACCCGGAAGGCGGCGGGCGAGAATTGCACACAGTGCCACAAATACCACTTCACCGAATTCAGTCGGCCGTTGATCAAGACGAAGCTGCCGTGACGGGGGGCCGACTACTCGAACATTTTCTTGAAGCGTTCGTGCCCGAAAGCGGGCTCCAGCGTTGCCGACTTCTGATAGTCGGCAAGCGCGCGCCGGGTCTGGCCCAGTCGCAACATCAGCAGAGCACGCATATAGTACGCCTTGGCGAACCGCGGGTTGATCGCTATCGTCCGGTCGAAATCAGCTCTCGCGCGATCCGTACTCCCGGTCTCGATGTACGCCAGGGCGCGATTGTAAAGGGCGAATGCGTGTTTTGGCTGCCGCTTCACGACCTCGCCATAATCCTGGATCGCTCCTTCGTATTGCCCTAGC
Organism: uncultured Alphaproteobacteria bacterium; assembly: GCA_963770075.1. Taxonomy (GTDB): domain Bacteria; phylum Pseudomonadota; class Alphaproteobacteria; order Rhizobiales; family Aestuariivirgaceae; genus CAVVDT01. The sequence continues at coordinate 4,929 of CAVYOQ010000025.1, read as the reverse complement.
TGTGCCTTGGCGAAGCCGCGATTGAAATACGCGATGACATAGCCGGGCTGCAGCTCTATCGCCTTGTCATAGTCGCGGATCGCCTCTTCGTAGCGACCCAGCTTGCGGTAGGCATAGCCGCGGTTGTTGTAGGCCGCCGCGTAGGTCGGATTCAGCCGGATGGCAACGTCGTAGTTGACAATCGCGTTCTCAAAGTCACCCATCTGCCGATAAACGAGCCCACGATTGTTGTAAGCATCGGGAAATTTCGGCTTGAGGCGGATCGCGATGGTGTACTTGACGATGGCGCCCTTGAAGTCGTGGCTGTTGGCAAGGGCGAGACCGCGATTGAAATAGGTATTGGCGAAGTAGGGTAGCAGCGGTGCCCGGAACACGGGCAGTTCGCTGCATGCCGATTGGAAGGAACGGGTCTCGTCCAGCACCAACTGGACTTGCGGTGTATCCTTCTCCTTCCATTCGCGCGCCTTGTGCCCGGTGATGGAATAGACGTAGTCGAGGGTCTCCCCCGGCAAGCCCGAGCGTCCGGCGCGCCAGGCATCGACGCGGTTCTCGCCGGCGTTGTAGGCCGCTGCCGCCAGGCCCAGGTTGCCGTAGCTGCGCACATACTTGCCCAGCAGCTCGGCGGAGGCACGAATTGAGGCCATCGGCTCGAAGGTGTTCTGCAGTCCCCGTCGTGCCGCCGTTGCTGGCATGAACTGGGCGATGCCCTCGGCCCCCATGGGGCTGATGGCGTTGGGGTCGAAGCGGCTTTCCTTCCAGATCAGCTTTGCCAGAAAGGCCGGCGGCAAATCGTAGGCTTTGGCGGAGGCTTCGATTTGCCAGCATACTCTGGCGACGAAAGCCGCCTCGTCCTTGACCTCGAACAGCTGCCTGTGGACGGGCTTTGCCGCATTCTCAGGCGCTTTGGCCGTAGCATTGTTCGCGGCGGGGTTGAGCGGGCCGAACTCCAACGGACGCGCTCCGGCGTGAGCGGCGAAGAGCATGAGAGCCGATGGAAGGCCGACGGCAAGCAGAGCTTTCCGAGAACAGCGCGGCAATGTCCCGTCAACCTCCGTCAGAGCCGACTAGAGCATGATGCCGAAAAGTGCATACCACTTTTCGGACAACATCATGCTCAACCTCTTAGTATCGATCAGCGCGTTGCGCCCTCATATCGGGCACACAAGGTTGCCCAGCCGCTCGGTCAGCTTGCGGTTTTCGCCGTAGTCGACGGGCACTGCGATCAGGGCCGGGCCGGGCTGGGCGAAGGCCTCATCGAGCGCTGCCGGCAGTTGTCCCGGCGCGGTGAGCGTGCGCCCCCACATGCCGAACGAGCGGGCAAGCAGCTCGAAATCGGGGTTGCCAAAGGCGAGTTCCGAATGGCGCCCGCCAAAATGGTTCTGTTGCTTCCACTTGATCAGCCCGTATTCGCCATCCACCCACACCAGGCAGACGAAATTGACCTTCAGGCGCACGGCGGTTTCCAGGTCCTGGACGTTCATCAGGAACCCGGCATCGCCGCACACCGCCACGACGCGGCTGTCGGGCAGGGCGAACTTGGCACCGATGGCGCCAGGAAGCGCAAAACCCATCGAACAAAAGCCGTTGGAGATGAGGCAGGTGTTGGGCTCGTAGCACTGATAGTAGCGTGCCACCCACATTTTGTGGGCGCCGACGTCCGAGAGCAGAATGTCGTTCGGCCCGAGCGCCTTGCGCAGGTCGCTGAGGATGCGCTGCGGCTTCATCGGGAATGATTGATCGTCGGCCTCGGCATTGAGATCTTCCTCGATCGTGGCCCGCAGGTTCGCCCGCGCGCCGATGTCGAACAAGGGCAGTTCTTCGGCGTACCGCCGGTTGAGTTCCTCGTTGATCTGCCACAGCGCATCGGCGATGTCGGAGACGAGCTCCACCGCCACCGGGTAGGCGCTGTCGACTTCGGCCGGCTCGAAATCGATATGAACGATCGTCTTGCCGCCGACCGTGTTCCAGAACTGCGGGGCGTATTCGGCCAGGTCGTAGCCGACGGTGATGACCGTGTCGGCCTGGTCGATGGCACAGTTGATGTGATCGCGGCCTTGCAGGCCGATGGTGAACAGGCAGTGCGGGTCATCGAGGGATACCGCGCCCTTGCCCATGAAGGTATTGACCACGCCAATGCCGGCCTTGTCCGCCAGGCGCCGCAATTGGGTGGAAGCGCGCTTCCTTATCGCTCCGTTGCCGGCGATGATGATGGGGTGCTTGGATGCCGCGATCGCGTCGACGGCGCGTGCGACCGCCTTGTGGTCAGCGGCCGGCCGGCGTGTCTTCTCCACCGCCATGGGCGCGCCGGTGACGGATTTCTTGGCCACGTCCTCCGCTAGTTCGACGATCGAGGCGCCGGGCTTTTCCTTGGTGGCGACCTTGAAGGCCTTGCGCAGGATTTCGGGCACGGTGTCGGCGTTGGTGATCGACTGCGCCCACTTGGACAGCGGCCGGAACATGGCGATGGCGTCCATGTTCTGGTGGCTTTCCTTGTGCAGCCGGCCGGTGGAGGCCTGGCCGATGATAGCAACCAAGGGGGAGCGGTCCATGTTGGCATCGGCGATGCCGGTCACCAGATTGGTCGCTCCCGGCCCCAGCGTTGCCAGGCACACGCCGGGCTTGCCGGTGAGCCGGCCATAGGCATCGGCCATGAATGCGGCCGCCTGTTCGTGGCGGCAGAGGACGAAGTCGATGCTGCTGTCGAGCAACGAGATCATCAGGTCGGCGTTCTCTTCGCCGGGGACGCCGAAGATATGGGTGACGCCTTCGGCCTCCAGGCAGCGCACGAACAGGTCCGAGGCCTTCAGCGTTGTGGGCACGGTCGCAGCAGGCTCCAGTTTGGAAACCTCAGATGTTTGTTGCGTCGCGGACATTATGAGGCACCTCTCCTTGTGGTTCGTTCACGTTTTTTGATGAACGGATCATCGCCGTCGATCCTAACTGCATAGCATGCCTGTCACGCCGAGGACATCCGACGCCCGGGTTGAACCACCCCAAACCGACAATCCAACCTGCCGCCCAAAGTGATACGGTTTGAATATTAGAGCAAGGCACGCCGGGGCCGCTACCCTCAGGACAGCTACACCGGTTATTTCTGCAAATGGCAAGGCGATTCCCGTCACCCCCCGCAAGTCTTTCACAAGCGCCATAGATGGCTTGTCGGAGGAAAGGCTGGGCGAGGAGGAAGATGGACAGCCGGTCGGTTTCCACGATGAGGAGGTTGAGATGGCGGCGATGAGGAACAGGTGCGACGGGCGGGAAAGATCCCTCACGCGCGCGAGATGGTGTCCGGCTGGTGATGGGAAACGAGCAGGCGCAGGTGACGCAGGAGTTCATCGCCCAGCTCCATGGCACGGTGGGCATCGATCTGCGCCAGTTGCACGTATTCGGCCCGCGTCGCATCGGACAGCCCGGACGGCGCGGCCAGTGCGTGCAGCCGTTCGGTTAGCGCCGATACGCGGGTGTAGAAATAAGTCAGCTCACGCGGCAGTGGCGCATTGAAGACATCGAGATGCACGGCATTGGCTTCATAGACGACCACATGCGGCATCTCGGCCACGCAATCCGCCGCCGCCCCGCCGCCAACAAGCGCTTCGCCTCCCTCGTGCAGCAGCGGATTGCGTTCGATGGCGCGCAATATCGCAGCGATCTCGCCGACGAACGCCGAAGCGAGATTGCGCCGCGCGCGCCGCGAGCCGAAGCCGGAAGTAAACAGCATAACGAACTCCTACAGGCCGTTCGATGTGTCCCAGGCGCCTGCGGGGGTGAGCATAGACCCGTAGCGATGTGCGCTGCAATTGCGCTGCGTCAACTGGGCTCGTAGTGTCCGGCAGCCGGCGAAGCAGCGGGCCCCCGGTTTCATCGTCCCGCGGCGTAGGCCTGCATGAAGCGCGGGAGTTGCCGCGGCGCGCATGACGCCATTGCGCCCGCGCGCCACGGCGCCCATCCGGTCGAGTGCCCAGCTGTCCTGGTCGACGAGTTGGTGCCCGCGTTGCGCCAGATCATCCAGCACGGCCTTGTCGAAGCGGCCCTCGATGAGGAGGCTCAAGGGCTCGAGCTGTCGCGGATGGAAGGAAGCGACGAGGTGACTGGTGTTGAACATGGGGGCATCGATCGCCGCCTGCAGGTTGCCGCCATGATGCATCAAACGCAAAAAGAGGATAAGGCTCCACTGGTCCTGCTGGTCGCCGCCGGCGCGAGCCCAGCGGCATCCACGGCGCGCGCCGTCATGGGTGACCAGGCTCGGTGTCAGGGCGGTACGCGGGCGCTTGCCCGGTGCGAGCGCGGAGGGCAGGCGATGAGCTGGTTGGGCAGTGGCGTCTTGCCGTGCTCAAGCCAGACCTCGACCGAGGACGGCCAGTGCTCGTTGAAATGATCGGCGATGGCGTGGATGGAGGCGGCGGCGCTGACCACAAGCGGACCAAAACGAAGTCCAGTGGGCGCAAAAAAGCGGCCTCCGGTGGGCTAAATCCGCCCGTCTGCGTCGTTCCGGCGCTTGCTCGATGCGCCGGCATAGCGCTTCGCGCCGCGCCCAGCCGAGCGAGCGGATTTGGCTCCATCGGGTAGATCAATAATCGCCTCCTTTAGTATTGCACAATACATTCTCGGCGCAACATCTTGCTCAGAGCAAGACGCCGCTCCCTTGTGGTCGAGCGGCGTCAATCGGGCTGGCGTCCTGACCACTAGATGAAGCCCCGATTGGTCGGGGCTACCGGGATCGAACCGGCGTTTCCAGATTATTCAATCCGCATGATCCGGGACTTGTCCGTTCATTTTCCAGACGCGGCGGTATCGCGCGTTCGCAAGGCTGTACGTCATATATGTGATCACGAAATGGAAAATGGCTGAATCCACCGTGCACCGTGGGAAATTGATAGGTATTTGCCCCATAGGAGAGTTTCTGCTTCCCAAGTGCTGCGTCACGACATA
>CAVYOQ010000024.1:0-13843 GCA_963770075.1 uncultured Alphaproteobacteria bacterium | reverse complement strand
TGCATGCCGGCGATCCAGCGATCGTAGTCATCCACCTTGCGGTGCATGTAGGTGGCGACCTCGGGGTGGGGCAGGATGAGGAAGTTCTCGGCCCGTATGCCGTCGAGGGCCGCTTGCGCCACGGCGGCGGCATCGAGGACGCCGTTGCCCGCCTGCGGACCCCTCGGCAGGCCCTGCAGCATCGGCGTATCGACCCCTTGCGGACACAGCACTGAGACGCGGATGCCGTCGCCACGATGGGTGATGGCGAGATTTTCGGCAAAGCCGATAGCCGCATGCTTGGTGGTCGAGTAGACGGCGCTGCCGATCTGCGACAGGAGCCCGGCCGCCGACACTGTGTTGAGGAAATAGCCGCCACCGCGCGCCTTCATGTGCGGCACCAGGAGACTGGCAGCGAGAACATGGGCCATGACATTGACGCCCCATGCCCTTTGCCAGACGTCGATCGGGGCGCCGGCGGCGTTGGCGAAAGAGGTATCGAAGCCGGTCGCGACGCCGGCATTGGAACAGAACAGGCCGATGGGGCCGTGGCGCTGCTCCACACCCTCGATGAGGGCCGTCATGTCCGCGGGGCTGGCGACATCGCAGCGTGCCGCCTCGCCGCCGATGGCCGATGCCACCTCGCGAGCGCCGTTTTCGTTGATGTCGGCGACGATCACGGTTTTCGCGCCGGCGCCGTGCAAGGCCTCGCACAGGGCCTTGCCGATGCCGCTGGCACCGCCGGTCACGACAACGATGCTGCCGCTTACGTCCAAGTGTCACACCCCGGCGATGGTCGAGCCGCCATCGACGACGATGGTCTGGCCGGTGAGAAAACTGCCTGCCGGCGAGGCGAGGAACACCGCCGCCCCGGCGATCTCGCGCGGCTCGCCGATGCGGCGCAGCGGCGTATGCGGGTATAGCGCTCCAGGGTCTCCGGGTTCTGCCACAGGGCCCGCGAAAAGTCGGTGCGGATCAGTCCCGGGGCGATGCAGTTGACGCGGATGTTGTCGGGGCCAAGCTCGACGGCGAGGTTGCGGGCAAGCTGCATATCGGCGGCCTTGGAGATGTTGTAGGCGCCGATCACGGGCGAGCCCACGAGCCCGCCGATGGACGAAACGATGATGATGACGCCGCCCTGGCGCTGGCGCATCTGGGGGGTCACGAGAGAGACCAGCCAGTGGTTGGCGAGGATGTTGTTGTCGAGGATCTTGCGGAACTGCTCATCGGTGATACCGGACATGGGGCCGTAATAGGGATTGCTCGCGGCATTGCAGACGAGGATGTCGACCGGGCCGAACCGCGCTTCGGTCTCGGCGATGAGGGTCTCAAGGCTCGCCTTGTCACCGATGGTCGCGGGCACGGCGACGGCTCGCTCTTGCCCGTGGCGTGCGTTGATGGCGGTCGGCGACCTCGTCGCAGGCGCTCGGCCTTGCGCGAGGAGATGACGACCCGCGCGCCGGCATCGGCCATCGCCTCGGCGATGGCGCGTCCGATCCCCCTCGACGAGCCGGTGATGACGGCGACCCTGCCGGTCAGGTCGAACAGGCCCTCTCTGGTCCGTATCGCTCACGGAAAAACCTCGAAAAGACCGGCCGCCCCCATGCCGCCGCCGACGCACATGGTCACGACGACGTAGCGGGCGCCGCGCCGGCGGCCCTCGATCAGGGCGTGCATGGTCATGCGCGCGCCCGACATGCCGTAGGGGTGCCCGACGGCGATGGCGCCGCCATCAACATTGAGTCGTTCGTCCGGAATGCCGAGACGGTCGCGGCAATAGATCACCTGACAGGCGAAGGCCTCGTTGAGTTCCCACAGGCCGATGTCATCCATGGTGAGGCCGTGCTGTTTCAGCAGCTTGGGGACTGCAAAGACCGGGCCGATGCCCATCTCGTCGGGATCGCACCCGGCGACCGCCATGCCGCGATAGGCGCCGAGCGGTTCAAGGCCCCGGCGTTCGGCCTCGGCCGCTTCCATGAGGACCAGCGCCGCCGCCCCGTCCGAAAGCTGGCTGGCATTGCCGGCGGTGATGAATTCGCCCTCGCCAAGGACGAGGCCGCCCTTGAAGACAGGCTTGAGGGCCTCCAGATCGGCCAGGGTCGTTTGCGGCCGGTTGCCCTCGTCGCGGTCGATGGTGACGTGCGCTCGCTCACCTCGCCGGTCGCCTTGTCGGTCACCAGCATGGTGGTGGAGACGGGGACGATCTCGGCATCGAAGCGCCCGGCCGCCTGGGCCGCTGCGGTGAGCTGCTGCGAGCGCAGGCCATAGGCATCCTGGGCGGCGCGGCTGACGCCATAGCGCCGCGATACCGTCTCGGCCGTCTCCAGCATGCTCATGTACATCGCCGGGACCATCGCGACCAGTTCGGGGTCCTGGGCCCGGAAGGTGTTGGCGTGTTCGTTCTGCACCAGCGAGATGGATTCAAGGCCGCCCGCCACGACGGTCGACATGCCGTCGACGACGATCTCCTTGGCGGCGGTGGCGATGGCCATCAGGCCCGAAGCGCATTGCCGGTCGATGCTCATGCCGGCGACGCTGGCAGGCAGCCCGGCGCGCAAGGCCACCTGGCGGGCGACATTGTAGCCGGTCGAGCCCTGCTGCATGGCCGTGCCGATGATGACGTCGTCCACCTCGGCGGGATCGATGCCGCTGCGCTTGACCGCTGCGGCGATCGCATGACCGCCGAGCGTCTGGGCCTGGGTGTTGTTGAAGGCGCCGCGATAGGCCTTGCCGATGGGGGTGCGGGCGGCGGCGGCGATGACGGCTTCACGCATGTTCAGATGTCCTCGCTCACAAGTTCCAGGCGGCCGTTGCGCCGCGGCGCAAAAGCCGTGTCGGGCATTGCGTCCAGCGCCTCGGCGATTCGCGCGATATGGGCGCGGCCAGCCGCTTCGGCACGGGCGGGTTCGCCGGCAAGAATGGCCCCGGCCATGGCGCGATAGTCGGCGAAGCGCTGCTCGCGGTCCAGCCGCAAATGCGCCCGCACCAGATGCACCTGTATGCTGGGCAGCAGGCGCTCGATTTCCTCATTGCCGGCGATATGGGTCATGGTGCGGTAGAAATGATTGCGCGCCCGGACGAAATCGTAGGAATCGCTGGCTTCTTCCAGCGCCAGCAGGCGGTCGAGACTTTCCTGGAACTGCGCGCGGTGATCGCCCTCACCGATCCGCTCCGCCGCCTGGCGCGCGGCCAGCCCGATCATCAGTTCGAGAACGAGCAGGACGTTGACCGCCTGGCGCCTGGAGAACTGACGGATCTGGGCGCCCCGGAACGGGTGCGACTCGAGCACGCCTTCAGCCACCAGCCGCTTGATCGCTTCGCGCACGGTGCTTCGCGCCACGCCGTAGGAACGCATCAGGTCCGGCTCGGCCAGACGCTGGCCCGCAACGTAGCGGCCTTCGTAAAGGCCACGCACCACGTCGCGCACGATGAGGTCGGAAGAACTCGGCGGACGGCGGTCGTCTGTCATGGGAGACGGCCCCACCATCAGGCCTGCCGCCAGCCGGGACGGCCGCGACCGCCGGTGAAGCCGGCCTGGACGCGCTGCTTCAGCAAGGGGCGTGGGCGAAAGCGCTCCCCATAGGCCTCGAACATGATCTGCTGGGCCTGGAGGCAGAGCGAGGACGTCGTCGCGTCCATGAGCTCGAAGGGCCCCATGGGATGGCCAAGGCCGAGGCGGCAGGCCATGTCGATGTCCTCAGGCGTCGCAACCTCTTCCTCCACCAGGCGCACCGCCTCGATCATCAGCACGTGCAGCAGCCGGTTGACCGCAAAGCCGGTCACGTCCTTGATGCGGATCGGCGCCTTGCCGACCGACCGGCACAGCTCCATGGTCACCTCGACGGTCGGCTCGGCGGTCTCGATGGCGGGGATCACCTCGACCAGCTTCATGCGCGAGACCGGCGAGAAATAGTGAGTGCCGATGAAGAGCGGTCGCCGCTCGGGGCGCACATGCGAGGCGAGCACGGCGATCGGTATGGTCGAGGTATTGGTGGCAAAGATGCAAGCCGGCGCGCAGATGTCATCGAGCGCGACAAGGACCTCGGCTTTCACCTGCTCCTCCTCGAATACAGCCTCGATCACCACCTCGCTCTCCGCCAGCGCCTCGCGGTCGGTGCCGGTCGCTATGCGGCCAAGGACGGTGTCTTTCTCCGACGCATTGTAGACCTGGCGCGCCGCGCCCTTGTCATAGACGCTAGCGAGCCGGTCGTGGGCCCTGGAGACGATGTCGGCCGTGCGGTCGACCAGCACCACGTCATATCCGGCCAAGGCGTGGACGAAGGCGATCTCGGCGCCCATGAGACCGGCGCCGATCACCCCTATGCGTTGCGGCAGTTTCACGTTCAGGCTCCTTGTTCGATGTTTTCGGCGATGCGCCAGGCGAGTTGCGAAATGGGTACGGCTTTTGCCCCGACCACCGCCGCGTCAGGATTACTGGCGGTACCGTCGATGGCGCGCCGGGCGATGCCCTGCAGGATGGCGGCGATGCGAAACAGGCTCAGCACCATGTGGAACCCCCAGTTGTCCGGTCGCGCGCGGCCGGTGCGGGCGAGGTAGGCTTGCAGATAGCTCTCCTCGTCGGGGATGCCGGCGGCGGCAAAATCGACACCGGCAAGGCCGCGGAAGAGCTCCGGCGCCAGCCGCCAGCTCATCATGTGGTAGGCGAAATCGGCCGTCGGGTCGCCGAGCGTCGACAACTCCCAGTCGAGCACCGCCACGACGCGCGGTTCGACGGGATGGATAAGCAGGTTGTCGAGGCGATAATCGCCATGCACAAGGCGCGTCTCGCCCTCGACCGGCATGTGCTCCGGCAGCCAGTTCATCAACGCTTCCATGGCCGGGTTCGGCCCGGTTTCGGAAGCGCGGTACTGTTTCGACCACCGCCTCACCTGGCGCTCCACATAACCGCCATGGCGGCCGTAATTGCCAAGGCCGATGGCCACGGGATCGAGCGCATGAATGCGGGCGATGGTCTCGTTCATCGAATCGAAGATGGCACCCCGCTCGCGCTTCGACAGCTCCTCAAGGCGCGGGTCCCAGAAGACGCGACCGGGCACCCGGTCCATGGCATAGAACATGCTGCCGATGACGCTGTCGTCGGCGCAAAGGGCATGAACGTGCGGCACCGGCACCCCGGTCCCCTCCACCGCCTGCAGCACCCGGAACTCGCGGTCGACGGCATGGGCGGTCGGCAGCACGTCGCCAAGCGGCTTGCGCCGCAGCACACAATCGCCCGAGGGCGCCGACAACAGGTAGGTGGGGTTCGACTGGCCGCCCTTGAAGCGGTCGATCGAGAGGGGCCCGCGAAAGCCCGGCACGTTTGCTTCGAGCCATGTCGAAAGTCGCGCGGCATCGAGCGAGTGGCCATCACCGGCATCTTTGTCCGCAGCGCTCAAACTGATCCTCCCGAGGGCTTTGTCATTGCAAGGGCGCGCATTAATGTCAACCGAAATCGTCAGACGATCTTGTGCATCTTCTTTCCTTGCTGTACCAAGGCGCAAGACCACGCGACCAGGAAGGTGCCCCATGTTGTTCGAGAAATCAGAGCGCGTCCTTCGCCTCGAGAAGGATCTTGCCGGCTTCATGGAGGAGCACATCTATCCCAGCGAGCCCCGATTCTACCGTGAGTCGGAGGACCTGGGGCCGTGGAAGGTGCAGCCGGTGGTCGAAGAACTGAAGGCGAAGGCGCGGGCGGCGGGCTTGTGGAACCTCTTCCTGCCCGAGAGCGAGCACGGGGCCGGGCTCAGCAACCTCGAATACGCACCCTTGTGCGAAATCATGGGCCGCTCGCACCTGGCGCCCGAGGTCTTCAACTGTGCCGCACCCGACACCGGCAACATGGAGGTGCTGGCCCGCTACGGCACCGAGGAGCAGAAGCAGCAATGGCTCCTGCCCCTGCTGGCGGGGGAAATCCGTTCCTCCTTCGCCATGACCGAGCCTGCTGTCGCCTCCAGCGATGCCACCAACATCGAAAGCTCGATCCGCCGCGATGGCGACGACTACGTGATCAACGGACGCAAGTGGTACACGACCGGGGCCACCGATCCGCGCTGCCGCATCATCATCTTCATGGGCAAGACCGACCCCGACAATCCGGACCGCCACAAGCAGCAGTCGATGATCCTGGTGCCCAAGGACACACCCGGCGTCGAGGTGGTGCGCGCGCTGCCGGTGTTCGGCTATTACGGCGTGCCCGACCGGGCATCGGAAGTGGTGTTCCGTGATGTCAAAGTGCCGGCCTCGAACATGCTGCTCGGCGAAGGGCGGGGTTTCGAAATTGCTCAGGGCCGTCTTGGCCCCGGCCGCATCCATCATTGCATGCGCCTGATCGGCCTGGCGGAGCGAAGCCTGGAAAAGATGTGCCTGAGGGCCGAACAGCGCGTGGCCTTCGGCAAGCCGGTCGCCGACCAGTCGGTGACGCGCGAGCGGATCGCCGAAGCGCGCATCATGATCGACCAGTCACGCTTGCTTACCCTCAATGCTGCGCAGATGATGGACTCCGTCGGCAACAAGGCGGCACGGGCGGAGATCGCCATGATCAAGGTGGCGGTGCCGGCCATGGCCTGCCAGGTGACGGACTGGGCCATCCAGGTCTTCGGCGGCGGTGGTACCAGCAACGACTTCGGCCTTGCCGGCGCCTATGCAACGGCCCGGCTGTTGCGCCTGGCGGACGGTCCCGACGAGGTTCACCGCGACCAGATCGCGCGTCTGGAGTTGAGAAAACAGCGTGAGCGCAACCAGCACCGCGAAGCCGTGGAGTGGCCCGCCGCCCTCAGCAACAAGGCGCTCGGAAGGGGCGCCTGAGCGCTTCCTAGCCCGCCGCCAGCATCTCCCTGAGGATCTGTTTTTGCACCTTGCCGTTGCTGTTGCGCGGCAGGGGGGCGGCAAGTGCGGTGACGGTCTCGGGCACCTTGTAGTCTGCCAGCCGCTCGCCGCAGAAGCCGCGCAGCGCCTCAGCGTCAACGGCCTGCCCATCGCGCGCGACCACAAAGGCATGCACCCGCTCGCCGAGCACCGGATCGGGCTTGCCGACGATGGCGCATTCGAGCACCGATGGGTGATGGCTCAACACGTTTTCGACCTCGGCGCTGAAGATCTTGAAACCGCCGCGGTTGATCATGTCCTTGCGCCGCTCGAACACCCTGACGAAGCCGTCGGCGTCCATCGAGCCGATGTCGCCGGAGCGCCAGTAGCCGTCCACGAAGTCGTCGCGGTTGGCCTCGGGGCGCTTGAAATATCCCGGCACCACCATAGGCCCGCCGATCCACAATTCACCGGGCTCGCCCGGGGCAGCCGGCTGGCCGTCGTCACCGATGATCTTCACTTCGCCGCACGGCACCACTTGTCCGACGCTGTCCATATTGTCGCGCCATGCAGCCAGTGGCATCACGGTGGTGGGCGAGGTGGTCTCGGTAGCACCATAGGCGTTGACCAGCGCCAGTTGCGGCAGCTTCTTTGACAATATTTCTATGGTCGCCACCGGCATCGGGGCGCCGCCAAAGCAGCCGACGCGCCAGGCTGACAGGTCATGGTCCTCTAAATTTGGGCTTATGGCCGCAAGCGTGTATATGGCCGGCACCAGGATTGAATAGGTGATGCGCTCGGCGCTCGCGAGCGCCAGCATGTCGGGCGTCTTGTAGGCCTTGCGCATCAGCACCACGCAGCCCCCGACGCACATCGCGGCGAGCGAAACACCAACCAGGCCCGTCACGTGCGACAACGGCACCGCGACGAGCGCTCGATCGGCGCCGCCGAGCCCGTGACAACGGGCGAAAGTCAGCGAGGAATGGATGATGCCGAGATGGGTGAGCAGCGCGCCTTTGGGCTTTCCCGTGGTACCTGACGTATAGAGGATGACGGCGGGGTCCTCCTCCGATGCCGGCGCGGGTGGCAGTTCGGCAACTGCCGCCATCAACTCATCGAAGCGGCGGGTGCCGGCAATGCTGCCCTGCATCGAGAACACCTGCCGCAGGCCGGGTACCGCCCGCGGATCGGGTAGGGCTTCGGCCAGTTCGTCGTCGATGATAAACACGCCTGCGCCGCAGTCGGCCAGCAAGAATTCCACCTCCGGCCGCTTCTGCCGCGTTCCTATCGGCGCCGCGATGGCGCCGAGCCGCGCACAGGCGAACACCAAAGCGAGGAATTCCCAGCGGTTCGGCAGCATCATCATTACTCGGTCGCCGGCGCCGACGCCGGTCGCCGCCAAGCCGGCCGCGAGACGGGCGACGATCCGATCCAAGTCGCCATAAGTCAGCGTGCGGCCTTCGACGATCGCCGGGCGGTCCGCATGGCGGGCGACAAGCTCGCCAAGCATGGCCGTCAGACTTGCGGGGCGTTGTGAGAAACACAGCATGTGCCGCCCGTCGTAATGGGTCTCCTCGCGCAATCGCCCGCCGACAGCGTCGGCCGCCCAGTAGCGGTCTTGCAGCCTGCTCACGCCCCGTCGCCTCCTTCGTGCCCAGCGTCGGCGCGCCCCTTCACCTTTTCGAGCACGGCTCTTCCGCCGATGAGGATATCCTGGCCGATGGCGGTGCGGGCGAGATCGGGATCGTGCCTGCGCAGCGCGTCGATGACGTTCAGGTGACCGTGGACCTGGCCGTGAAACGGTCGGCCGCCGTCTTCGTAGAGATAGGACAGCACCGGCCCAAACTGCATCCACAGGTTCTCGACGATCCTGAACAATGCCGGGGAATGCGCCATCTGGCACAGCGCAAAGTGAAAATTTTCGTTTTCAGCCAGCGCACCGGTAAAATCGTGCTTACCCTCGGTCGCCATGTAACGCTGGTGGCATTGCTCCAGCGCGCGGATTTCCTCAGGCATGGCGCGCAGCGCCGCGCGCGCGGCGCCTTCACCCTCGATCAGCATGCGCAGGTCGCGGATCTCGATGCAGCTGGCGACCGTCAGTTCCGGCACCCTGACGGTGCCGCGATCGTCCATAACGAGGGCGTGCTCGGAGACGAGGCGCAGAAGTGATTCCCGCACCGGCGTTACGCTGATGCCGAGTTCTTCGGCGACCTGGCGCGCAATGAGCTTCTGGCCCGGTTTCACACGGCTGCGCATCAGTGAGCCGCGAAGTGCAAGATAAGACTGCTGGCTCAGACTTTCGCGGCTAATCTGGCCTCCGAAAATCCCGACCCCGGCCATTCATTCCTCCCGCAAAGCCATGTGCGACTTTTCTCTCAGCGCGCACTTTCAGCTTGCCTTGTTATAACGTATAATCCGTAATATACAATGCGTTGAAGAAGACGAATAGACCCCTCCAACGGGTCAGCGGGAGCGGGCAGGAGCGATGACGGGGGAAGCGGCAATCATCAGAGCGTATCGCCCCAACCAGGCGATGATCGTTCTGGCGCTGACGGCCGTGCTGTTTGCCGCGCTGAGCGTAGGCCTCAAGGGTTTCCCTACAGTCGGCAACATCTTCACCCTCGCCAGGGCCGTGTCGATCCTCGGCATTCTCGCCCTCGGCATGGCGGTGGTCGTCATCGGCCGGGGGATCGACTTGTCGCAGATCGCGAGTCTTGCGGTATCGGCCGCCATCGCCATCACGGTGATCAATGCCGGCTATTCGGTTCCCGTCGGGCTGCTTGCGGGGCTGGCGCTCGCCATCCTCATCGGCGTACTCAACGGGTATCTCATCGCGATCATCGAAATTCCGCCGCTCTTCACCACACTCGCCTCCAGTCTCTTCATCCTCGGCCTGACCCGCGTTTTCGTTGTGCCTCACTATCAGGTGTTCCTGGAGGCCGGCCACGAGACGTTCCTGAAGCTCGGCGGCACGGTGATGGGCGGCGTGCCAGTGCCGACGATCGTTTTCGCCATTTGCGCGGTCCTTCTACACCTGTTCTTGTCGCGCACCGTGCTCGGAAGATTTATCTACGCGCACGGCGACAATGCCCAGGCAGCGCGTCTCAGCGGCATCGCGACGCGGCCGCTGTGCATGCTCGAATACGGCTTTTCAGCAGCCATTGGCTATGTCGGCGGGGTCGTGATGATAGCCTCCACATCGCTGATGCACCTGCAGATCGCCGAATCCACCATGATCTTCGACGTGATCCTGGTGGTGGTGCTGGGCGGTGTCAGCCTCGTGGGCGGCAGGGGCAACGTGATGAGCGTCGTGGCCGGCACCCTGCTCATCGGGGTGCTGCTCAACGCCATGACCATCATGAACCTCGACATCCAGACGCAGGACATGATCAAGGGCGCGGTCCTGCTCGTCGCCATCATGTTCGACAGCTTTGTTCACCCGAGAGACGAGGAGACTGCCAAGCAGGGAGACTGAAACCGGGCGCATCCGCCAGCGCGGCGCGTCACCAGACCGACAAACAGGGAGGAAACCAATGTTGTCATCGACAAGTCTGAGATTGCTGAGGACGGGGCTCGCGGCCCTGATCATCGCGGCCACCGGCGCACACTTCATCACCGGCGCGAAAGCAGCCGACCCGCGCGAGCAACTGTTCGAGAAGTTCACCGCCGCCACCAAGGGCAAGAAGATCGCCTGGGTGCCGGTGTGGCTCGGCGTGCTCGAGTCCGAATGGACGCGTGTGATGAAGAACAGCTTTGAGGATCACGGCATCGAGTTCGTCGTGCGCGACCCGAACTTCAAGTCGGACGTGCAGCTTCAGGCCGTCAGCACCTTGATCAACGAAAAGCCCGACATCCTGATCGTCCAGAACCCGACCACGACGCTGCTGGCGCGTGAGCTCAAGCGGGCCATGAAGAACGGCATCAAGGTGATCCAGGTCAACATGGCCTCGAACACCTTGACCGACGCCTATGTCGGCGCCGACGTGCCGCGCATTGGACGCGAACTGGCCAAGGAGGCGATCAAGGCCTGCGGCAACGGCAAGGGTTCCGGCAAGGTGGCAATCCTCCAGGGCGAGGCGACCGCGGCCTATTCGCTCGACATGACCAAAGCTGCCACCGCGACGCTGGCGAGCGATCCCTCGATCAAGTTGGTCTCCTCGCAACCGGTCAACTGGGACGCCAACAAGGCCTCCGAAGTCACCGCCAACGTGCTGCAGCAGAACCCCGATCTGTGCGCCATCATCAGCGTGTGGGGTCCGCAGACGGCGGGCGCCGCCCAGGTGGTGAAGAACGCTGGCCTGCAGGGCAAGGTGAAGATCTTTGTCGCCAGTGACGGCCAGCCGGCCGATTGCGACATGATCGACCAGGGGCTCTACACCAAGAACCTCTCCTACACCGCCGACAAGCAAGGCGAGGCCATCGTCAACGCCGCACTGGCGCTGCTGCAAGATCCCCGTCCGGCCGGCACCACGCAATATGCGTTCTACACAACCAACTATTGGGTGAGCGGGCCGCAGGACCGTCAGTACTGCTTCATCGTTCCCAAGGAATAGAGCAGGCCCGCCGGCGCGTCCGCAGGGACGCGCCGGCGCCCTCTTGACCGCAAGACCAGGACATGAACGTGCGACGGTTCCTCTATCGCATATCGCCAAAGCTATGGATCGGCGAGCTGCTGGAAAAGCGCTGGATGGAGCCGATCGTTCCGTTCGTGCTCATGCTGCTCGTCTTCGTCGGCTTCCTCGTCGCCATTCCCGACTATGGCTCAGTGGTGCAGTTGCAACTCCTTATGCGCAGCTTCGCCGAGCAGGCCTTTGTCGCCATGGCGATGGCCGTCACGATCCTGTCGGGGGGGATCGATCTGTCGGTGGGCGCGGTGTTCGCCATGGCAAACTTCCTGGCGCTCTACGTCCTTATGGTGCACGAATGGCCACTGGGGCTCGCGCTCGTGGCGGTGCTCGCCTGGGGCTTCGCCATCGGCGCGGTCAGCGGCGGTCTTATCGCCTATGGCAAGACGCGGCCGTTCCTGACCACCATGGTCGTGCTGATCATCGTCAGGGCCGCCTACAACAAGGTCACGGCGGCCTACACCATCGAATTGGCGAGCGGCTATATCGACAGCCCCGCCTGGGATTATATCGGCACCGGCTACGTGCTTGGCGTGCCGGTCAACATGGCCTGCCTGATCATCATCGGGCTCGCCGCCCATCTCTATCTCACCCGCATCCGTTCCGGCGTCCACATCATGGCGGTCGGATCGAGCCGCAAGGCGGCACGCCATGCCGGCATCGACGTCAAGCGCTCGCTCTTTCTCGCCTATGTCATCTCCGGAATGCTGGCCTCGTTCGCGGGCTTCCTCTATGCCGCGCGCCAGAACAGCGCCGGCACCGATACCGGCGTCGGATGGGAGGTGAACGCGCTCGCCGCCGCCGTCGTCGGCGGCATCAGCCTGTCGGGCGGGCGCGGCACCATCAGCCGGGCCTTGATGGGCGCAGCGATCATCTTCCTGCTCATCAACGGCCTGGTACAGTTCGGCACCCATGGCAGCCTGACTACGGCCATCATCGGCTTCATCCTGCTCGCCGCCGTCGGGTTCAACGTCAAGTTCGTGAAGAACAAGGCGAAAATCCTGCAGAAGATCTATGTTTCGCCGGGCTTCGTCGAGTTCACGCCGCCCCCCTCCATCGAGCGCGACAGTGGCACGGTGTTTGCCGAGAACGACCGGCTGAAGGATGTCGAGGCCATCGCGCTCAACCGCATCGAGGGTCCCGAAGACGTGATCCTCGACCGTGACGACCACCTCTACACGGTCAACCGCAACGGCTCGATCATCCGCTTCCTGGCACCCGACTACACCGAGCGCGAGGAATTCGCGCGCATCGGCGGGCGACCGCTGGGTCTTGCATTCGACAGGGACGGTAACCTCCTGGCCTGTGTCGCCGGCATGGGCGTCTACGGAGTGCGGCCCGACCGCAGCGTCTTCCGTATCACCGATGAAACCAATCGCACCTGGTATCGGCTGAAGGACGATTTGCGCCTGCTTCTGGCCGATGACCTCGACGTCGCGCCGGACGGCAAGATCTACTTTTCCGACGCCTCGACGCGCTACGACCTCGCCGACTGGGCGCTGGACGGCTTCGAGGGACACGGCAACGGGCGCCTCGTCTGCCACGATCCGGTGACCGGCAAGACGTCGACCATCCTGCGCAACCTCGCCTTCCCAAACGGGGTGTGCGTGGCGCATGACGGCCACTCGATCCTGTGGGTCAGCACCTGGATGTGCAAGATTTACCGCTTCTGGATCACCGGCGACAAGCAAGGGCAACTGGAGGTGCTGGTCGACAACCTCCCCGGCTATCCCGACAACATCAACCGCGCTTCCGATGGCACCTACTGGCTGGCGCTGGTGGGCCTGCGCTCGCCGGTCTATGACCTCGCCATGGCCGATCCCGGTTTCCGGGTGAGGATGGTCAAGCAGATCCCGCCCGATGAGTGGCTGTGCCCCGGCATCAATTTCGGCTGCGTGATCAAGTTCGACGACGCGGGCAATGTGCTGGAGTCAATCTGGGATCCCGAAGGCAAGCAGCACCCCACCATCACCTCCATGCGCGAGCACAAGGGCTATCTCTATATCGGCGGGCTGGAGAACAACCGCATCGGCCGCCTCAAGCTACCCGACGCCGACCCGACATGGACCGGCCCGCGCTCTTATTGGGGCGACGACGCCACCTCATCACGCGCCCCCGAAAAAGCCGAAGCGGAGGCCTGATCCATGTCGATAGCGCGAGATATCATGGACAGGGTCTTCTATCCCGACCGCGACGTGCATCCGATCCCGGTGCTGGATGGCGGCTTCACGCCCAATCTGAGGCTGGAGCAGGGGCGCGTGCTGTCAGACATCGAGGCGCCCGACAGCCTGGTACGCGAGGCCGCGGGCAGCTTCCTAGTCTCGTCGCTCGACCGGATCCTGCGCATCGACGCCGATGGCGGCGGCAGCGAGGTTGTGGCAGAGACTGGCGGGACGGCGGGGGCGCTCGCGCTCGGTTCGACCGGTGAGGTTTAT
>CAVYOQ010000023.1:0-26011 GCA_963770075.1 uncultured Alphaproteobacteria bacterium | reverse complement strand
CGCCGGAACTGGCGCGCGCTTTTGCCTTTCCCTTCTTCAAGAACCTGCTGGTGCAACTGGGATGGTTCTTCCTGCCCGTCGGCATCTTCGTCATCGTGGGGGCGGGCAATTCGGTCAACCTCACCGACGGGCTCGACGGGCTCGCCATCGTGCCGGTGATGATCGCGGCGGCAAGCTTCGGCCTCATCGTCTATCTCACCGGCAACGCGGTGTTCGCGGAATATCTGCAACTGCATTTCGTCAAGGGTTCAGGCGAACTTGCCGTGGTATGCGGGGCGCTGGTGGGAGCGGGCCTGGGTTTTTTGTGGTTCAACGCGCCGCCCGCCATGATCTTCATGGGCGATACCGGCTCGCTGTCGCTGGGTGGAGCGCTGGGGGCGATCGCGGTGGCCTCCAAGCACGAGATCGTGCTGGCGATCGTGGGCGGGCTGTTCGTGCTCGAGACGGTGTCGGTGGTGGTGCAGGTGATCTCCTTCAAGCTCACCGGCAAGCGGGTTTTTGCCATGGCGCCGCTGCACCACCACTTCGAGCAGAAGGGCTGGAAGGAGCCGACCATCGTCATCCGCTTCTGGATCATCGCCGTGGTGCTTGCCCTTTTCGGGCTGGCAACGCTGAAGCTGAGGTAGCGCCCATGTTCCCGGCACGCCGGTTTGCCGGCAGGAAGGTGGCACTGTTCGGTCTGGCCCGCTCGGGTGAGGCCTGTGCCGCCGCGCTCGTGGCGGGCGGCGCAGGCGTTACCGCGTGGGACGATTCGCCCGCCGCGGTGACGCGCGCGCGCGCCGCCGGGCTGCCGGTGGATGATCTGCGCCAGGCCGACTTCTCCACCTTCGATTGCCTGGTGCCGTCGCCGGGGGTGCCGCTCACGCACCCCGAGTCACACTGGACGGTGAAGGCAGCGAAGGCGGCCGGCATCGAGATCATCGGCGATACCGAAGTGTTCGCGCGCGAGATCGCGGGCACGGGCGCGCGCATGGTGGGGGTGACCGGCACCAACGGTAAGTCGACGACCACGGCGCTCATCGGCCATATCCTCAAGAGCGCAGGCCTCGATGCCCATGTGGGCGGCAATATCGGCACCGCCTGCTTCCTGTTGCCGCCGCCCGGCGAGGGCACGGTCTATGTGCTGGAGCTTTCCTCCTACCAGATCGACCTGATGCCCGGCCTTGCCCCCGATGTAGGCATCATCATGAACCTGACGCCCGATCATCTCGACCGCCATGGCAGCATGGAAAACTATGCCGCCGTCAAGGCGCGCATGATCGCTCGCCAGGGGCCGGAGGCGACCGCCATCGTCTCCATCGACGACCCCTGGTGCCGGCGCATTGCCGATACCCGCACCTCGCGCTCGCGGTTGGTGCCCATGTCGGTGGAGCGCCGACTAGAAGACGGGGTGAGCGGACCTGACGGCGTCATCACCCTCAAGCGCCAGGGCGAGGAGATCGCCCGCATCGATCTGGGGCGTGCCCGCGCGCTCAGGGGCAAGCACAACTGGCAGAACGCCTGCGCGGCGCTGGCGGCTTGCGGCGCCCTGGGGTTGGACGAGGCGAACATCGCTGCCGGCATGATGTCGTTTCCCGGCCTTGCCCATCGCATGGAAGAAGTCGGGCGACTGGGCAAGGTCGTCTTCATCAACGATTCCAAGGCCACCAACGCCGATGCGGCGGGGCGGGCACTGGCGGCTTTTGAGGCGATCTACTGGATCGCCGGTGGCCGGCCCAAGGCCGGGGGGATCGAAGAGCTGGCGCCGCTGTTCGCCCATGTCCGCCGCGCCTACCTCATCGGCGAGGCGGCAGACGAGTTTGCCCGAACGCTGGAGGGCAATGTCGCCTATGAGCGCTGCGGCACGCTCGACCGGGCGGTGGCGGCGGCGGCGCGCGATGCGGCCAACGACGATGCGGCCGAGCCGGCGGTGCTGTTGTCGCCGGCGGCGGCCTCGTTTGACCAGTATCCCGATTTCGAGGTGCGCGGCGAGGCGTTCTGCGCCTCGGTGCGCCAGCTTCAGGGCGTGGTCCTGACAAGAGGGGAGGTAGCCTGATGCTGATCAGCCGGTCCGATCGCGGCCTGGTGGCCAACTGGTGGTTCACCGTCGACCGCACCCTGCTGGCGGCGGTGTTCCTGTTGATGGCGGCTGGGGTGCTGTTTTCCATGGCGGCGAGCCCGGCGGTGGCGGTGCGCATCGGGCTGGAGCCGTTCTTCTTCTTCAAGCACCAGCTCATCTATCTCGTGCCGGCCTCGGTGGTGCTGATCGTGACGTCGATGCTGGATGAGCGCCAGGCGCGGCGCATTTCGCTTCTTGCCTTTGTCGGCAGCGTGGCGCTGATGGTGGCGGCGCTCTATTTCGGCCCGGAGATCAAGGGCGCCCATCGCTGGGTGAGCTTCGGGCCCTTCAACCTGCAGCCCTCGGAGTTCGTCAAGCCGGCGCTGGCGGTGATGGTGGCGTGGTTCCTTGCCGAAGGCCGGCGGCGGCGCGAGATACCGGGACAGCTCATCGCCTGGGTGCTCTACCTGTCGGCGCTGGTCATCCTCATCCGGCAGCCGGACTACGGCCAGGCGGTGCTGATCACGCTGGTGTTCGCCACCATGCTGCTGGTGCACGGAATTCCGTGGGCCCTGATCTTCGGCATGGCCGGCCTGGGCTCGGCCGGGCTGTTCGTCGCCTACCGGCTGGTGCCGCATGTCGCCTCGCGCATCGACCGCTTCCTGCATCCCCAGTCGGGCGACACCTTCCAGGTGGACACCGCCACCGAGGCCTTTCGCAACGGCGGCTTGCTGGGCACCGGGCCGGGCGGTGGCATCGCCAAGCACAGCCTGCCCGACAGCCATACCGACTTCGTCTTCGCCGTTATCGGCGAAGAATTCGGCCTCATCGCCTGCCTGTTGCTGATCGCACTGTTTGCCTTCGTGGTGATGAGGGTGCTGCGCCAGGCGAAAGACGAGGACGACCCGTTCATCGCCTTGTCGCTCACAGGGCTCTGCTCCATCTTCGCGCTGCAGGCGATCATCAACATGGCTGTCAACGCCTCGTTGATGCCGGCCAAGGGCATGACCCTGCCGTTCATCTCCTATGGCGGCTCATCGCTTCTGGCCATGGCGTTCGCCATGGGGCTGGCGCTGGCGCTGGGGCGGCGCAAGCCCAGGGCGCGCATGCCGGCCGGCCAGGTCGGCCATGCCACGGGCTAGCGATGTCCGATGCGCTCAAGTTCGATCTCGGAAGAGACCGGCGGCAGCACATCGTGCTCGCCGCTGGTGGCACCGGAGGGCATCTGTTCCCCGCCCAGGCGCTGGCGGAGGTGCTGGTCGAGCGCGGCTTCATCATTCATCTGCTGACCGATGCGCGGGGCTTGAGCTTTGGCGAGCGCTTTCCCGCCGCCGACCGGCACGCCATATCCTCGGCCACCGTCACGGTATCCAAGCCGTGGCGCCTGCCCGTTCAAATGTGGCGGCTCGCACGCGGCTACCTGCAATCGCGGGCGCTTCTCGGCGCCATCGCTCCGGTAGCCGTGGCGGGCTTCGGCGGCTACCCGTCGGTGCCGCCGCTGATTGCCGCGGCGCGCCTGGGCATCCCCATGATCCTGCATGAGCAGAACGCGGTGATGGGCCGCGCCAACCGCTTCCTCGCCCGCCGGGCCCGGGCGGTGGCGACATCCTTTCCCGAGGTGGCGGGTCTTGCCGGCCTCAAGGCGCACATCGCCTTCACCGGCAACCCGGTACGCCAGGCGGTGCTCGCAGTGCGCGATGTCCCTTTTGTGGCACCGGCTGCCGATGAGATGTTCCATCTCCTTGTCTTCGGCGGCAGCCAGGGGGCGAGGTTTTTTTCCGACTTCGTGCCCGCCACCATCGCCGAGCTGCCCATGGCGGTGCGGCGGAACCTGAAAATCACCCAGCAATGCCGTCAGGAGGACCTGGAGCGGGTGAAGGCCGCCTATGAGGGGCTGAAGGTGGATGCAGAACTTGCCGCATTCTTCGCCGACCTGCCGCAGCGCATGGCCCAGGCGCATATGGTGATCGCTCGCGCCGGGGCGTCCACGGTTGCGGAAATCGCCGTCATCGGCCGACCTGCCATATTCGTGCCGCTGCCGCATGCCATCGACAACGATCAGTTGCGTAATGCCGAAAGCTTTGCCCGTGCCGGCGCCGGCTGGGTGGTGCGCGAGGGGCAGGTGACGCCCGATAGTTTCGCTGCCCTCCTGACCCGCCTGCGCTATGGCGAGGCCGATCTTGCCGCCGCCGCCGGAGCGGCGCGGGCGCTTGGGGTGGCGGATGCGGCGATGCGTCTTGCCGATGTGGTGATGGAAACGGCCGGCCTTGCCGGCAGGGATCGAACAGGGGACGAGACGGTATGAAACTTCCGCGCAATGTGGGGCCGATCCATTTCGTCGGCATCGGCGGCATCGGCATGAGCGGCATCGCCGAAGTCATGCGCACGCTGGGCTACGAGGTGCAGGGCTCCGATATTTCCGACAACGCCAATGTGGCGCGGCTGCGCAAGGCTGGCATCAAGGTCGCTATCGGGCATGCCAAGGAATACCTCGGCGAGGCCCAGGTGGTGGTCATCTCCTCGGCGGTGAGGAAGGACAACCCGGAGCTCATGGAGGCGCGGGAGCGCTTTCTGCCGGTGGTGCGGCGGGCCGAAATGCTGGCCGAGCTCATGCGCTTCAAGTCGTGTGTGGCGGTGGGCGGCACGCACGGCAAGACCACCACCACCTCCATGGTCGCGGCCCTGCTCGATGCCGGCGAACTCGACCCGACGGTCATCAATGGCGGCATCATCAACGCCTATGGCAGCAATGCCCGGTTGGGCGAGGGCGAGTGGATGGTGGTCGAGGCGGATGAATCCGACGGCACCTTCGTCAAGCTGCCGGCCGACGTGGTGATCGTCACCAATATCGATCCCGAACACCTTGACCATTACGGCAGCTTCGATGCGGCCAAGGAGGCCTATCTGGCCTTCGTCGAGAACATTCCCTTCTATGGTTTTGCCGTCATGTGCATGGACCACCCGGAGGTGCAGGCGCTGATCGGGCGGGTGCGCGACCGCCACGTCATCACCTATGGGCGCTCGCCGCAGGCCGATGCGCGGGTCATCGGCGGGGCGCACGAGGACGGAGCCACCCGCTTTGCCGTGCAGATCACCGACCGGCGGGCCAAGGAAACCCGGCTCATCGACGATCTGGTGCTCAAGATGCCGGGCGAGCACAACCTGCTCAACGCCACCGCGGCGGTAGCGGTGGCGAGCGAACTCGGCATCGAGGACGAGGCGATCCGCTCAGGTCTTGCCGGCTTTGCCGGGGTCAAGCGGCGCTTCACCCTCACGGGTGAGTCCGCAGGCGTTCGGGTGTTTGATGACTACGGCCATCATCCGGTGGAGATCGCAGCCGTCCTGGCGGCGGCGCGCGGGGTTACGACAGGCCGGGTGGTGGCGGTGGTGCAGCCGCATCGCTACACCCGCCTTCACAACCTCTTCAACGAGTTCTGCTCGTGCTTCAACGATGCCGATGCGGTGATCGTGGCGCCGGTCCATGCGGCGGGCGAGGCCCCCATCGAGGGCGCCAGCCACACCCATCTGGCCGAGGGCCTGAGGGACCGCGGCCATCGCCACGTCATGACCATCGATGATTCCTCGGAACTGGCCGCGGCGGTGAGCGAGTTCATCGAGCCCGGCGACATCGTCGTGTGCCTGGGCGCCGGGACCATCTCGGGCTGGGCCTATGCGCTGCCGGGCGAACTGGACAAGCTTTCCCAAACCAAGGGCGCGGCATGAGGCTGGACGGCGCCGGCCTTATTGCGCGCCTGCCGCCGGTCCGGGGCCGGCTGGAAGCGGAGCGGCCGCTCGCCGACCTCACCTGGTTCCGGGTGGGCGGGCCAGCGGAGGTGCTCTATTCGCCCGCCGATGAGGCGGACCTTGCCGGCTTCCTGGCGCAAACACCTGCCGACGTTCCGCTCACGGTGATTGGTGTCGGATCGAACCTTCTGGTGCGCGATGGCGGGGTGCCGGGGGCGGTGATCCGGTTGGGGCGCGGTTTCGGCGGCCTGGCGGTCGAGGAGGGCTTTCGCATCCGTGCCGGCGCGGCGGTGCCGGATGTGCGCGTGGCACGCTTCGCGCTGGAGAATGTTATCGCGGGATTAACCTTTCTGAGAGGTATACCGGGCACCATCGGCGGGGCGCTGCGCATGAACGGCGGCGCTTATGGATTTGAGACCAAGGACGTTCTGGTGGAAGCGGTGGCGATTGACCGGCAGGGCACGCGGCACGTGATCGCCACGGCCGATATGGGCTTTTCCTATCGCCATTGCGGCGTGGCCCCGGACTGGATATTCACCGAGGCGCTGTTGCAGGGCGCAGCGGGCGATCGGGCATCGATCGAGGCCGAGATGGGCCGCATCACCGAGGCGCGCGAAGCGACCCAGCCGATCAGGAGCCGCACCGGCGGGTCCACCTTCAAGAACCCTGACGGCAAGAAGGCCTGGCAGCTCATCGATGCAGCGGGCCTGCGCGGCTTTGCGCTGGGCGGGGCGCGGGTCTCCGACAAGCATTGCAACTTTCTCATCAACGAAGGCACGGCCACCGCAGCCGATCTGGAAGAGCTGGGCGAGACGGTGAGGCGGCGGGTGAAGGAAACGAGCGGGGTTGAGCTGGAGTGGGAAATCAGGCGCATCGGCCAGCCGGCCGCAGAGGAAGAGCGTTGAGGCCATGAGGGAGCCCGAGGAGACTCGCGTCGCCGTCCTGATGGGCGGATGGTCGGCCGAGCGGGAGGTCTCGCTGGCCAGCGGGGAAGCCTGCGCCAAGGCCCTGCGCACGGCCGGGTTCAATGTCGTTCCCATCGATGTGAAGCGCGATATTGCCAAGGTGCTGGATGACCTGAAGCCCGATGTGGCGTTCAACGCGCTGCACGGAAAATGGGGCGAAGACGGCACTATCCAGGGGGTGCTGGAGACCATGCAGATCCCCTACACCCATTCGGGTGTGCTGGCCTCGGCGCTGGCCATGGACAAGCACCGTGCCAAGGCGCTGTTCCGTCAAGCCGCACTGCCGCTGGCCGAGCACAAGATCGCCGACATCGAGGAGGTGGCGCAAAGGCACGTGCTGCAACCGCCTTATGTGATCAAGCCGCTCGCCGAAGGCTCCAGCGTCGGCGTCATGATCGTGGAGCACGGCAGCAACACCGCGCCCGCCGATATTGTCAAACAGCGCGACTTTTACGGCGAAAGGGTCATGGTCGAGCATTTCGTGCCGGGGCGCGAACTGACCTGCGCTGTGATGGGCGATGTGGCCCTCGGCGTCATCGATATCATGCCCAAGATCGGCTTTTACGACTACAAGGCCAAATACCAGCCGGGCGGCTCGGTGCATGTGCTGCCGGCCGAAATCCCGCATGACGTCTACCGCCGGGTGCAGAGTTGCGCCCTGAGAGCCCACATGGAGCTGGGCTGCAAGGGCATCAGCCGCGCCGACTTCCGCTATGACGACACCGAAAGCGGCGATGGCGAGCTCATCCTCCTGGAGGTCAACACCCAGCCAGGCATGACCAGCACCTCGCTGGTGCCCGAGATGGCCCAGCACGCCGGACACAGCTTCGTCGAGCTGGTCAAATGGATCGTCAACGACGCCTCTATCGAGCGATGACCGGCGCATCCGACAAAACGCCCAGGACCGGGCGCAGGAAACGGCCGCACCGGCGGTTGCCGACACGCTGGCTCGCCCTCGGCGACCGGCTGGCAGTGCGCATCGCCGCGCGCAGCCTGGCGGTGCTGTTTCTCGGCGCCAGCATCTCCTACGCGATGGCGACCGGCGATTATCTCGGCGACAGGAACGGCACTGCCTACCGGGTGCTGGACAAGCTGGCGGGCGAGCTGGGTTATGCCGCGCAAAAGGTGCGCATATCGGGACTGAAGCACCATGGCCGCGAGGCTGTCCTGCAGGCGATCGACGTGACGCCCAACGGCGCGCTGATCGGCTTCGACCCGACCAATGCGCGGCGCCTGCTGGAAAATCTCGACTGGGTGCTGAGCGCCGAGGTGCAGCTCGTCTATCCCAATCAGCTGCAAATCAGCCTCAAGGAGCGCAAGCCGTTCGCCATCTGGCAGCACGACGGCAACTATTACGTCATCGACCCTTCGGGTTCGGCCATTTCCTCGCTCAATCCACTCAACTTCCGCGATCTGCTCCTCGTGACCGGCGAAGGGGCGCAAACAGCGGCGAGAGAGCTTGTTAACCAACTGGAAGCACGGCCGGACTTAAGATCGAGGGTCAGGGCGGCGGCACGCGTGGGAAACCGCCGCTGGAACTTCTACCTGGTCAACGGCACCAAGGTGCTGTTACCGGAAGGCGACATCGGCCGCGGGCTTGAGCGGCTGGTGGAGGCCGAAAAGCGCTACGGGCTCGAAGCCAAGGATGTGGGCCGCATCGATCTCAGGATCGCCGGCGAGATCATCCTGGCGCCGTTGGCTCCTGCGCAAGGGGAGATCAAGGTATCGCGCCGCTGAGCCGGCGGGATATGGTGTCGTTGGTTTGAGTTGGGGTCAGTCTGCCCGTGTCCAAGAATGTCGTTCCGCTGCGCCGCCCGACCGGCCAAACGCGAGGAAAGGTTGCCGATGCATCGAGCGTGGTTGCAGCGCTCGACATCGGTAGCAGCAAGATCGTCTGCCTCATTGGCGAGGTGATGCCGGCGGGGCGCCGCGGCAGCGCCGAGGCGACCCCGCGCGTCAAGGTGCTGGGGGTCGGCCATCAGGCCTCGCACGGAGTGAGGGCCGGCGCCATCGTCGATCTCGACGCCGCCGAGAAGGCCATCCGCCTGGCTGTCGATGCCGCCGAGCGCATGGCCCAACGCACCGTTACAGACGTCTTCGTCAATGTCTCGGGCGGGCGGCCGCGCTGCGACAACAGTTGCGCCGATATCGCCATTGGCGGCGGCACGGTGAGCGATGCCGATGTCGACCGGGTGATCTCGGAGGCCGTCGACAACTTCGATCCCGGGCGCCGGGTGATCGTGCATTCGACCCCCTTGCAGTTCGGGCTCGACGAGGCGCGCGGCATCGCCGATCCGGTGCAGATGTTCGGCGAGCGCCTGTGGGCGGAGGTGGGCATCCTGACCCTGGAACGGGGCATGCTGCGCAATCTGGCGCTGGTGGTGGAACGCTGCCACCTGGCGGTGGCCGGCTTCGTGGTGGCACCTTATGCCAGCGGACGCTCAGTCCTGGTCGACGACGAGACCGAACTCGGCGTGACGCTCATCGAGATGGGCGGGGCGACCACCAGCTTTGCTGTGTTCCAGGACGGCCATCTCACCTTTTCCGACGTGCTGCCGCTGGGCGGCCAGCACATCACCAACGACATCGCGCGGGGCCTGTCGACCACCGTCGCCCATGCCGAGCGCATGAAGACGCTTTACGGCAGCGCCTTGCCATCGGTGTGGGACGAGCGTGAGATGCTGAGCGTGCCGCTGGTGGGCGAGGAAGGTTTCGACACGGTGCAGAAGCTGCCCCGGTCGCTGCTCACCGGCATCATCCGGCCGCGGCTGGAGGAGACGTTCGAGATGATTCGCGAGCGGCTCGAGCGCTCGCCCGCTGCCCGCCGGGCCGGGCGCCGGGTGGTGCTTTCGGGCGGTGCCAGCCAGCTTCCCGGCGTGCGCGAACTGGCGACCGAGCACCTCGACCGGCATGTGCGCCTGGGCGTGCCCCACAGCCTGACGGGCCTGCCGGATGCGGCGCGCAACCAGGCTTTCGCGGTGTCGATCGGGCTCTTGGGCTATGCCATGAAGCCCGACCGCCAGGTCTTCAACGCCGGCAGCCGGCACGCCGAGGCGATGGCCGGCAACGGCTATTTCGTGCGCGTCGGACGCTGGATCAAGGAGAGCTTCTAGGACACTTGGATTTTTCGGATTTCTGCGGCGGACCTCCGAAAAGGGGCTCGCATAGGAGCGAAGGCAGCGGTTCCAGGGTTGGGGCCGCTGCTTTTGTTTTCTCGCCCGCGCCCTGCCGGTTTAACTCATCCGTTTGCATTTTCGTCATGCCGGCACAGGCCGGAATCCAGGGCTACATCGCACTGCATCACTGCCGCGCCTGGACCCCGACCTTCGTCGGGGTGACGATGCAATGACCTCACCCTACGACAGGCGTTGTGACAGTCCTGGCCTGTGCCCGATTGAATCAAAAATAGCCGATCAGGTAAGCCCCCATTAACCTTTTGTTATCAAATCAGCAACCAAGATGGGCATCGGGGAAACCACTTGGACGCCATGCCATGACCATTAAACTGACTGTTCCGAACCTGGCCGAGCTCAAGCCGCGCATCACCGTGTTTGGTGTTGGCGGAGCCGGCAGCAATGCCGTCAACAACATGATCGAATCGCGCCTGGAAGGCGTCGATTTCGTCGTCGCCAACACCGATGCCCAGGCGCTGGCGCAATCCGCCGCCGATCGCAAGATCCAGATGGGCACGGCGCTGACGCAAGGCCTCGGTGCCGGCTCGCATCCGCAGGTAGGCGCTGGCGCCGCCGAAGAGGCTCTGCCGGAAATCATGGACCATCTGGCAGGCGCTCACATGGTGTTCATTACCGCCGGCATGGGCGGGGGCACGGGGACGGGCGCTGCGCCGGTGATCGCGCGCGCCTCCAAGGAGCAAGGCATCCTCACCGTTGGGGTGGTGACCAAGCCGTTCCATTTCGAGGGCCAGCGCCGCATGATGACGGCCGATCGCGGCATCGACCAGCTTTCCAGCCATGTCGACACGCTGATCGTGATCCCCAACCAGAACCTGTTCCGCGTCGCCAACGAGAAGACGACCTTTGCCGCCGCCTTCGCCATGGCCGACCAGGTGCTCTATTCGGGCGTCGCGTCGATCACCGAATTGATGACCAAGGAAGGCCTGATCAATCTCGATTTCGCCGATGTGCGCGCCATCATGAGCGAGATGGGCAAGGCGATGATGGGCACCGGCGAGGCCTCGGGCGAAAAGCGCGCCATCGAGGCAGCCGAAGCCGCCATCTCCAACCCGCTGCTGGACGATGTGTCGATGCGCGGCGCGCGCGGCCTGCTGATCTCGATTTCCGGCGGCCCCGACCTCACCCTCTACGAAGTGGACGAGGCGGCGACCCGCATCCGCGAGGAGGTCGATCCCGAAGCCAATATCATCCTGGGTGCGACCTTCGATGAAACCCTCGACGGGACCATGCGGGTCTCGGTGGTGGCGACCGGCCTGCCGATCGAGGGCGAAGAGCATGGCGATATCCACGAAGAGCACGAGGCGCGCATCGTGACGGGCTTCAGGGCCCCGACGGCGCAAAAGCCGCAGGCCGAGCCCGAGCCCGAGCCGATCGAAGAGGTGGCCGAGGAGGCCTACGAGGAGCCCGCCGAAGCCGAGTACGACGAGCCGATCGAGGACGAGGAAACCTATCCCGAGCCGCAGCCGGCCGTAGCCGCCAGGGCACCGGCTCCCAGGCCGGCCCAGCCGATCTCGCGCAAGATGGCGCCGCGCATGCCCAATGCGGAGGATTTTCCGCCCATCGCCCAGCGCCAGCTCGCCGCCCGTCAGGTGGAAGAAGCACCGGCGCCGGTCGAGACGGCCAAGAAGCGCAGAGGCCTGCTCGAGCGCCTGGCCAGCGTCGGGCTCGGTGGCCGGCGCGATGAACCGGCCCAGCCGACTCCCCGCGCCCGCGAGCCGATGATGCAGGCCCGGCCCGAGGCCCCGCGCCAGCCGGCCAAGCCTGCCCCGGCGCGGCCCGAGGCTGCCAAGCCGGCGGCGAACATCCACCAGCTGCAGCCGCAGATCGATCCCGAGCTGGACGACGATCAGCTCGAGATCCCTGCCTTCCTGAGGCGCCAGGCGAACTGACCCAAAGCGCGCCCTCAACCCAAGTGCCATGCCCGGCGGTCACAAATTCGCCGGGTTTGGCGCATTTAGGGGGGTATTCCCCAGGCGCGGGAGGTGGCATCGCCAAGGTCGATGGTCTAGAAGACGCCGGGGGTGCCAAAAGCCCGAATGAGAACGGCCGCCGCATGATGCCAGCAAGACGCCTGCAACGCCCGACCTACCTACGCCGTGCCGCGACGGGGGCCGTCATGGTGGCCGCTGTGTCGCTCTCAGGCTGCGGCGGTGTCACCGGCGGCGATCTCGGCAACTACATCTGGGGCAGCAGCAAGTCGACGACGTCGGAGCCACCAAGTCAGTCCCCCACAGCCACGGCGCTGTCGACGACGAAAGGGGATGCCATTTCGCCCGATCTGTCGTCGGTGGACGACGTGCAGCCCATCGCCGTGCTCTACAACAAGGGCCTGGAGGACATGAAGAGCGGCAACTTCACCTCCGCCAAGAAGCAGTTTGCCGAGGTCGAGCGCCAACATCCCTATTCGGAATGGGCAACGCGCTCCATCCTCATGCAGGCCTATGTGGACTATGAGCGCAACAAGTACGACGACTCGGTCAATGCCGCCCAGCGCTTCCTGACGCTGCATCCGGGACATCGCGATGCCCCTTATGCCTACTACCTCATCGCCATCTGCTATTACGAGCAGATCAGCGATGTCACGCGAGACCAGTCGATGACCCGCAAGGCGCTCAATGCGCTGGATGAGGTGGGGCGGCGCTTTCCCGGCACCAAATATGCCCGCGACGCCCAGGCCAAGGCGGTGCTGGCGCGCGACCATCTGGCCGGCAAGCAGATGGAGATCGGCCGCTGGTACGAGAGGCGCAAGGCCTATCTCGCCGCCATCAACCGCTACAAGACGGTGGTCACCGAATACCAGACCACAACCCACACGCCGGAAGCTCTCTACCGGCTGACCGAGAGCTATCTGGCGCTCGGGGTGCGTTCCGAGGCGCAGACGGCGGCGGCGGTGCTCGGCTACAACTACCCCAACAACCAGTGGTACAAGGACGCCTATGCGCTGCTCCAGGAACAGGGCCTTTCGCCCGCCGACAACAAGAGCTCGTGGATCAGCCAGGCCCTCAACACGTTCAAGCCGCTATGATGGGGATCGCGTACGCTTGACCCTCGCCCGTTAAGGGGCGGGTAGGGTATAAACCGGGTCATGCTGACCGGACTTTCCATCCGCGATATCGTCCTCATCGACAGGCTCGACCTCGCCTTCTCACCCGGACTCAATGTGCTGACCGGTGAGACCGGGGCGGGCAAATCGATCCTGCTCGACGCGCTTGGCCTTGCTCTGGGTGCGCGTGGGGCATCCGGCCTCGTCAGGGCGGGGGCTCAGCGCGGCATCGTCACCGCCGCCTTCCAACCGCCCGCCGGGCATGAAGTGTTCGGCCTGCTCGATCAACAAGGTATCGAAGCGCAAGGCGAAGTGGTGCTCAGGCGCATCCAGCAGGCCGACGGGCCGAGCCGCGGCTTCATCAACGACCAGCCGGCAAGCGTCGGGCTGATGCGCCAGGTGGGCCATCTGCTCACCGAGATCCATGGCCAGCACGACGAGCGGGCGCTCATCGACATGGGCCAGCACCGCCGCCTCGTCGATGCCTTCGGCGGGCTGGGTGAGGAAACCGTGAGAGTGGCCGCGGCCTGGCGGGCGCTGGAGGCGGCGCGTGGCCATCTGGCGGCGTTCCGCGACAAGGTCGAGCGCGCCATGGCCGAACGCGACTATCTCGCCCATGCGCTGGCCGAACTGGACGCACTCGGCCCGCAGGCGGGTGAGGAGGTGCGGCTCGATCAAGAACGCCAGGTGATGATGCAGGCCGAAAGCTTTGGCGAGATTCTTTCCGAGGCGGCTTCCGCCCTCGATGGCGATGGCAAGGTGGAGATGCGCCTGAGCGCGGCGCTGCGGCGGCTGGAACGGCGTCGCGAAGATGCCGCCGGGCGGCTGGATGAGGTGTGCGTCGCGCTGGAGCGGGTCTTGGTGGAAATGGGTGAGGCGGCATCGGTGCTCGAGGCGGCGCGCCGGAGCCTCGAATACGATCCAATGAAGCTCGACGCGATCGAGGAGCGTCTGTTCGCACTGAGAGCGCTGGCGCGCAAGCATCAGGTGCTGGTGGACGACCTGCCGGCCCTGCGCGAGCGGTTTGCCGCCGAGGCCGATGCGGTGGAGGATGCCGACCGGCGCCTGGCGCAGCTTGAAGGCGACCTGGCGGCAAGGCTCACGGACTACAGGGCCGCGGCCGAAGCGCTGAGCGCGGCGCGCAAGGGCGCGGCGGGCGAACTCGACCGGCGCATCATGGCGGAACTGCCGGCGCTCAAGCTGGAGCGGGCGCGTTTCGAGACGGTGATCGAGACGGACGAGCGGCTGCAAGGCCCCTCGGGCCGCGACCAGGTGGAATTCCGCGTGGCGGCCAATCCGGGAACGCCGCTGGGGAGCCTTGTGAAAGTGGCCTCGGGCGGCGAGTTGTCGCGCATCATGTTGGCGTTGAAAGTGGTGCTGGCGGCGCGCGGCTCGGCCCCGAGTCTTGTGTTCGACGAGGTCGATACCGGCGTGGGCGGTGCCACCGCCGATGCCATCGGGGCGCGGCTGGCGCGGTTGGCGGAGGACCTGCAGGTGCTTGCCGTCACCCATTCGCCGCAGGTGGCGGCAAGGGCGGGAAAGCACTTCCTCATCTCCAAGATCGCCGAAGTCGGCGCCGAGGGCGAGCGGGCGGTGACGCGCGTCTCAGGCCTGGCGGCAGACGGCCGGCGCGAGGAGATCGCGCGCATGCTGTCGGGCCGGGAGGTGACGGAAGAGGCGCGCGCCCAGGCGGGCCGGCTGATCGAGGGAACGGGCTGACGGCATGGCTGGCGATGTGACTAGGACGGCCGTCGAGGCCCTGAGCGAGGATGAGGCCGCATCGGAGCTTGAGCGGCTGGCGGGCGAGATCGCGCGCCATGACGAGGCCTACTACCGCGAAGATGCGCCCGTCGTTTCCGATGCCGAGTATGATGCGCTGCGGCAGCGCAATGATCTGATCGAAGCGCGCTTTCCTCATCTTATTCGACCTGATTCGCCCTCGCGCCGGGTAGGGGCGGCGCCGTCCGAGAAATTCGCCAAAGTGCGGCATCGGGTGCCCATGCTGTCGCTCGCCAATGCGTTCGATGAGGGCGATGTCGCAGATTTCGTGGCGCGCATCCGCCGCTTTCTCGGGCTCGAGGCGGATGAGCCGGTGCAATGCACTGCCGAGCCCAAGATTGACGGGCTGTCCATGTCATTGCGCTACGAGGACGGGCGCTTCGTGCAAGGGGCGACGCGCGGCGACGGTATCGAGGGCGAGGACGTCACCGCCAATCTGCGCACCATCGGTGACATCCCGCAGCGGCTGAAGGGCGACGGCTTCGGGCGGGTGATGGAGGTAAGGGGCGAGGTCTACATGACACATGCCGACTTCGCCCGGCTCAATGAGCGCCAGGTCGCGGACGGCAAGCCGCCTTTCGCCAATCCGCGCAATTCGGCCGCCGGCTCGGTGCGCCAGCTCGATCCCGCAGTCACCGCCGGACGACCATTGCGATTTTTCGCCTATGCCTGGGGCGAGGTGGACAAGCTGCCCGCCGATAGCCAGTGGGGCGTCTACGAGGCCTTCCGCCGCTGGGGGCTGCCGACCAATCCGCTGATGAAGCTGGTGGGGTCGGTGGAGGAGATGACCGCCTTCCATGCCGATGTTGAAACGCGGCGGGCAGGTCTCGGCTACGACATCGACGGGGTGGTCTACAAGGTCAACCGACTGGACCTACAGGAGCGGCTGGGTTTTGTGTCGCACTCGCCGCGCTGGGCGATCGCCCACAAGTTCGCCGCCGAGCGGGCGACCACGGTGCTGGAGGGAATCGAGATTCAGGTGGGGCGGACCGGAGCGCTCACGCCCGTTGCCCGCCTCAAGCCGGTGACGGTGGGCGGCGTCGTGGTTTCCAACGCCACGCTGCACAACGAGGACGAGATCGCGCGCAAGGACGTGCGCATCGGCGATACCGTGGTGGTGCAGCGGGCGGGCGATGTCATCCCGCAGATCGTCGAGGTGATCGCCGACCAGCGGCCGAAGGGGGCCGAGCCGTTCGAATTTCCCACCCTGTGCCCGGCCTGCGGCAGCCATGCGGTGCGCGAGGTGAACGAGCGCACCGGCAAGGTCGATGCGGTAAGGCGCTGCACCGGCGGCCTCATCTGCCCGGCGCAGCGGGTGGAGCGGCTGAAGCATTTCGTCTCGCGCAATGCCTTCGACATCGAGGGCATGGGCGACAAGGTGATCCATGCGTTTTACGACGACGGGCTCATCGCCTCGCCGCAGGACATCTTTTCGCTGCAAGAGCGCGACCAACGCGCGCTGAAGAAGCTGAAGGACCGTGAGGGCTGGGGCGAGACCTCGGTGAAGAACCTCTTTGCGGCCATCGAGGCGCGGCGCAGCATCGGGCTCGACCGCTTCATCTATGCGCTGGGCATCCGCCATGTGGGCGAGACGACGGGACGGCTTCTGGCGCGTTCCTTCGGCGACATCGACAGCTTTGTGGCACAGATGGAAAGGATCGCGACTGGCGATGCGCAGGCGCGGGCTGAGCTCGATGCCATCGACGGCATCGGCAATGCGGTTGCCGATGCCTTGGCCGGTTTTTTCGGCGAGCCGCACAATGTGACGGTGGTGGAGGCGCTCAAGGATGCGGTGAGGGTCGAGCCACTGGAGGCGGTCGATAGCGGCTCGGCGGTGGCGGGCAAGACGGTGGTGTTCACCGGGGCGCTGGAGCGCATGACGCGCGATGAGGCGAAATCCATGGCCGAGCGGCTGGGCGCCAAGGTGGCCGGCTCGGTGTCGTCCAAGACCGACCTTGTGGTGGCCGGCCCCGGTGCCGGCTCCAAGCTCAAGAAGGCAAGCGAGCTCGGCATCGAGATGATCGACGAGGACGAGTGGTTGCGCCGCACCGGCGGGTGATTGCACGGGGCGAGAGAAGCGCCCGGGCCTACCCTATGCGAGCGGTGCGGTTGCCTCTTCCAGCCAGGCGAGGTCATCGCCCTCCAGGAACGGCGAAATCTCGCGGCGCACGCGGGCGTGGTATTGATCGAGCCATGAGGTGTCCTCGGGGCCGAGCAGGTCCATATCGATCAGGTGGCGGTCGATGGGGGCGAGGGTGAGGGTCTCGAAGCCCAGCATGTCGCGCTCGCCGCCCTCGACGGCTGCGGCCGGCATGACGGCCAGGAGGTTTTCGATGCGGATGCCGTAGTGGCCGGCCTTGTAGTAGCCGGGTTCGTCGGAGAGGATCATGCCCGATTCCAGCGGCGTGTGGCCGGCTTTCGAGATGCGCGCGGGGCCTTCGTGCACCGACAGGTAGCTGCCGACGCCGTGGCCGGTGCCGTGGTCGAAGTCGAAGCCGCCCGCCCACAACGCCTGGCGCGCCAGGGCATCGATATGGGCACCGGTGGTGCCGGCGGGAAAGCGCAGGCGCGAGACGGCGATCATGCCCTTCAGGACGCGGGTGAAGCGGTCCTTCATCTCAGGCGAGGGATCGCCGGCAATGATGGTGCGGGTGACGTCGGTAGTGCCGTCGACATACTGGGCGCCCGAATCGACCAGCAGGATCGCGCCCCGTTCAAGCCTGAGGTTGGAGGCCGTTGTGACGCGGTAATGGGGAATGGCGGCGTGCGGGCCGGCGGCCGAGATGGTGTCGAAGGAGATGTCGCGCAACTCGCCCGTATCTGCCCTCAGCTCTTCCAGGCGCTTTGCCACGGCGATCTCGTCCAGCTCACCTTTGGGGGCCTCGCGGGCGAGCCAGGCGAGGAAGCGGGCGAGCGCCACGGCATCGCGGCGGTGGGCGGCACGGGCGCCCTCAAGTTCGGTGGCGTTCTTCTTCGCCTTGGGCAGGAGGCAGGGATCTGGCGCGGTCACCACCTTGCCGCCGGCTGCCAGAACGATGGCGCGCGCCGCCTCGGGGGCGCTGGAGGGATCGATGAGGATGGCGCTGCCGCCGTGCGCCTGATCGGCGAGCATGGGGGCGAAGTCGGATGGCGGGGCGACGCTCACGCCCTCGGGCAGGCCGGCAAGCGCCTCTTCGGCGAAGCGGTCCGGCTCGATGAACAGGCTGGCGGAGCCATCGGCGCGCACCAGCGCGTAAGCGAGCGCCACCGGGACATGGGTGATATCGGCCCCGCGGATGTTGAACAGCCAGGCGATGGAATCGGGCATGGTGAGGATGGCGGCGCCGGCGCCTTTGCCGTCGATGGCAGCGGCGATCGCGGCGAGCTTGTCGGCGGCGCCGCGGCCGGCGAATTGCCGCGGGTGGGAGACGACTTGCGCTGCCGGGCGGCCGGGCTGGTCCGCCCAGATGGCATCGATGGGATTGTCGCCCAGGCCTTCGAGGCTGGCGCCGGCCGTGGTGCAGGCGGCGCGGAATTTTTCCGCCGCGCCGGTGGTGATGAGCCACGGATCGAAGCCGAGCCTGTCGCCCTGCTTGAGCGTGCGGGCGAGCCAGTCGGCCGGCGGCTCGGCGATGAGGTCGAGCGGCTCGAACAGCGCGGTATCTACCTGTTCGCGTACCTGCACCGTATAGCGGCCGTCGACGAAGATGGCGGCGCGCTCCTTGAGCACCACAGCCAGCCCGGCCGAGCCGGAAAAGCCGGTGAGCCAGGACAGCCGCTCGGCATAGGGCGCCACATATTCGCCCTGATACTCATCGCTGCGCGGCACCAGGAAGGCGTCGAGGCCGCGCGCCGCAAGCTCGGCGCGCAAGCGCGCGAGGCGCCGGGCGCTCTCGGATTTCTGCGTGCGATCATCGAAATGCTGGAACATGGTGTTGCGGTTCTAACCCGTCGGCGACGCGGTCACAACGGGTGGAGACGGGCGGCCCTGAATTTGCCGTCCGGGGTCGCACGAGTGCCTTTGTTGCGTCGCAAAAATCACATGATGCAACGCAATAAGATCACCGTCGGACCGGCCTTGCGTACCCCCATGAAAGCCATGCGGAATGCCTGAGGCGGACGGTTTGGGCCGACTGTTGCCCCAACGCGGGACGGCCGTTGGGTCGAATCGGCTAGTGCTTTGGAATTGAAGCAGGAATGTAGCATGGCCGAAGATGGTACGCGGCGTCAATGCGAGCTTAACGATGCTATGCGCGGCCCGCATGACTGAAATGCAATGGCCCCTCTGGCGCGCGCGGCGCGGGATGCCATATAAGCCGCCATCGAGATTGTGCAACGCAGCATCGCCGGGAAATCGATTCCCCTCGGGGCTGCGCGTAAACTGAAGATTTAAGGAGTAACACCCATGAGCACCGTAACCTATGAGCGTCCCTCGGGCCGTGGCGCCGACGGCGCGCTTCCCGGCTTCCTCACCCGCATCGCCGGTGGCGTGCGCCGCTATGTGACCCTGTCGCGCGCCGAGCGCCAGCTCGAGCGGCTGGACGACCGGCTGCTGCTCGACATCGGCCTCAGGCGCAGCGATATCGAGCGCATGGTGTGGGGCGGCGAGCGCCGCTAAGCGCCATTGTGCCGGACCGCAGACGCGGCCCCGGACAAGGTTCAAAACAGCCCGGCATGGGAACGTCCATGCTGGGTTTTTTCGTGTTCGGGGCGGCTTTGCTCTTGCGCCGCCCGAGGATGACACCGGGGAGGAGGGCGGCAAGTTCACGGGGAGGGCATTCACGGGCGGTGCAGGACCAGGGTGCTCCAGTGGTCCTGGCGGATGCGGATGGCGGGGGTGAGGGCACGGGCGCGGTAGGCGGCGAGCACCTGGCGTTCCTGCTCGCGGGTGAGGCCGGCGAGAATCACATGGCCGTGGCGGGCGGTGGCGGTGGCAATGGCCGGGGCCAGGGCCACCAGCGGTCGGGCGAGGATGTTGGCGAAGATCAGATCGTAAGGGGCATGGCGGCGGATGAGAGGGGCGGCAAGTCCGGTTGCCTCTACCGTCTTCACCAGCGGGTCGACGCCGTTGCGGCGGGCGTTGTCGGCTGTCACTCGCACCGCTTCGGGATCGATGTCGCTGGCGATGACGGGGACGCCGAGGGCGCGGGCGGCCGCGATGGCGAGCACGCCTGAGCCGCAGCCCACATCGAGGATGCGGCGGGGTCTCTCACGGCACAACAGGCGGTCGAGCGCCAGGAGGCAGCCGCGGGTGGAGCCGTGATGGCCGGTGCCGAAGGCGGTGCCCGCATCGATCTCGATGGCGATGCCGCCGGCTGGGCGGCGGTGGCGGTCGTGGGCGCCGTGGAGGAAAAAGCGGCCGGCGCTCACCGGCGCCAGGCCTTCCAGCGAGCGGCGCACCCAATCGATGTCGGCAAGCGGAGCGATGGAGATGTCGGAGAGGGCAAAGCCCGCTTCCGCCAGCAGGGGCGCCAGCGCCGTCATGTCCGGCTCTTCGCTGTACCAGGCTTCGGCGATCCACAGATTGCGCGCCTCGTCGGCCTCCATCGTGCCGGTGGCTGAGGCTTCGGGCGCGAATGCGGCCTCCAGCAGGACGCAAAGGCGCTCGGCTTGCGGCTGCGGCAGCGGCCGTGAGGCAAGGTGGAACATCTCAGTCGTCACTGCGGTACCGGCCGGCAAATTTGCGCTTTTCGCCATTTAGGCCAGTCACGCTTTCAGGGCAATGGTGCCTCGGGCGAAGCGATGCTATGTAGGCGCCCCGATGTCATCCTCGCGCCTCGACACCTCCACACCCGACAGCGCCGGCCGGCCGGCCATGCTGTGGCTCATTCCGCTGGTGGTCGCCTCGGCGCTGTTCATGGAGAACATGGACGCCTCTGTCATCGCCACCTCGCTGCCGGCGATTGCCGCCGACCTGCATGTCGATCCGGTTATCCTCAAGCTCGCCTTCACCGCCTATCTGGTGTCGCTCGCCATCTTCATTCCGGTGAGCGGCTGGTGCGCCGACCGCTTCGGGGCGCGGCGGGTGTTCCAGGCGGCGATCGGCGTTTTCATCGTCGCTTCCATCGGCTGCGCCTTGGCGACCAGTCTCGCAGGTCTCGTGGGAGCGCGGGCGCTGCAAGGGCTGGGCGGGGCGATGATGGT
This sequence comes from uncultured Alphaproteobacteria bacterium, assembly GCA_963770075.1. Classification (GTDB taxonomy): domain Bacteria; phylum Pseudomonadota; class Alphaproteobacteria; order Rhizobiales; family Aestuariivirgaceae; genus CAVVDT01. The sequence goes on along the minus strand of CAVYOQ010000023.1, from coordinate 5,125 downwards.
GCCGGTGGGCCGCGTCATCGTGCTGAGATCGGTGCCCAAGGCAGAGCTGGTGCAGGCGCTGGCCTGGCTCACCGTGCCCGCCCTCGTGGGGCCGGTGATCGGGCCACCGCTCGGCGGCTTCATCACCACCTATTTCCACTGGCGCTACATCTTCTGGATCAACGTGCCGGTGGGCTTTGTCGGCATCTTGCTGGCGGGCCTGTTCATGCCGCCGGGGCTCGGGCGCGATCCGGGCCCGCTCGACTGGCGCGGCTTCCTGCTGGCGGGCCTGGGTGTGGCCAGCCTCATCTTCGGCTTCACCGTCGCCGGGCGCCCGGTGCTGCCCGAGGGGATGGCGGAAGCGCTGATGATCGGCGGGCTGGTGCTGATCGGCCTTTATGTGGTGCACTCGCTCCGAACCAGCAACCCGCTCATCAATTTGCGGCTTTTGCGGCTGCCGACCTTCTTTGCCAGCGTGGCAGGCGGATTCCTGTTCCGGGTCGGCGTCGGCGCCATCCCGTTCCTGTTGCCCCTGATGCTGCAATTGAGCTTCGGGTTGTCGCCCTTTGCCTCCGGCTCCATCACCTTCGTTGCGGCGGCAGGGGCGCTGATCATGAAGTTCACCGCCGGGCCGATCCTGCGCCGCTTCGGCTTTAGGCGGGTGCTGGTGGTGAATGCGGTGATCTGCACGGCGTTCATGGCGTTCAACGGCCTGTTCACGGCGACGACATCGCACTGGATCATCCTCACCGTGCTGCTGACCGGCGGCTTCTTCCGCTCGCTGCAGTTCACAGCGCTCAACGCCATCGCCTATGCCGACCTGGACGATGCGGATGTGAGCCAAGCGACAGCACTGGTCACCGTCACCCGGCAACTTGCCGTCGCGGTGGGGGTGGCACTGGCGGCCTTCATTCTGGAGGAAATGCGCAGTTTCAGGGGCGAGCAGGTGCTGATGCAGCAGGATTTCGCCATCGCCTTTTACGGCCTCGCCGCGCTCACCTTCGTGTGCGCCTTCCTGCATGTCCCGCTCAAACCCGACGCGGGGACGGAAATCTCGGGCCATCGTCCCTGATCAGGCGGGATCCACGAAGCTGTCGAGGACGCGCTTGTCGCCGGCCTTTTCGAAGGAGATCGAGAGCTTGTTGCCGTCGATGGCGGTGATGCGGCCATAGCCGAATTTCTGGTGGAACACCCGCTCGCCGGTGGAAAAGGCCGCCGTGTCGCCGGCGTCATGGGCAACGAGGTGGCCTTCGATGATGCGGGGGCTCGATCGCATGGTCTCGCCGGCGGCCTCGCGCGCCTTGGCGCGCTGCCAGCCCGGCGTCTCGTAGCCGGCGGCAAAGCGGCCGCCTTCCTCGAAGCGGCTGGAGCCGTAGCCGATGCCATAGCCGCCATAGCTGGTCGACATCGGCTCGGTGTCGACATGCGCTTCGGGCAACTCGTCGATGAAGCGCGAGGGCAGGCCCGTCTGCCACAGGTTGTGCACCCGGCGGTTCTGGGCAAAGGAGATGATGGCGTTGTGCTTTGCCCGGGTGATGCCGACATAGGCAAGGCGCCGTTCCTCCTCCAGCCCCGCCTTGCCGTTCTCGTCCAGCGCACGCTGGTGGGGGAAGAGGCCTTCCTCCCAGCCGGGCAGGAACACGGTGTCGAACTCCAAGCCCCTTGGCGCCGTGCAGGGTCATGATCGAGACCTTGTCGTCGGCATTGCCCGTATCGGCATCCATGACGAGGGAGACGTGCTCGAGGAAGCCCGTCATGTTGTCGAACTCGCCCATGGAGCGCACCAGCTCCTTAAGGTTTTCGAGGCGTCCGGGCGCATCGGGCGAGCGGTCCTGTTGCCACATCTCGGTATAGCCCGAACTCATCGAGGATGATCTCGGCAAGCTCGGTGTGGGGTAGGCCGTCGAGCGCCATGCGCCAGCGGGTAAAGCTGTCGAGCAGGCCGCGCAGGGAGGTGCGGGTCCTCGCCGTCAGTTCGTCGGTCTCGATGAGCTTTTGCGCCGCGGCATAAAGCGAGATGCCTTCGGCGCGGGCGAACTCGTGCATCTTCTTCACCGAGGTATTGCCGATGCCGCGCTTGGGGACATTGACGATGCGCTCGAAAGCAAGGTCATGGTCGGGCGAGACGGTGACCTTGAGATAGGCGAGCGCATCGCGGATCTCGGCGCGCTCGTAAAAGCGCGGGCCGCCGATGACCCGGTAGGGCAGCCCGAGCGTGATGAAGCGGTCCTCGAAGGCGCGCATCTGGAACGAGGCGCGCACCAGGATGGCCATGCTGTCGAGCCGCTCGCCCTTTCTCTGCCGCGCCTCGATGTCGTCGCCGATGGCGCGGGCTTCCTCGTCGCCGTCCCAGTGGGCGCGCAGGGTGATCTGCTCGCCCTCCAGCTTCTCGGTGGTCAGCGTCTTGCCGAGGCGGCCTTCGTTATGGGCGATGAGGCCGGAGGCGGCGCCGAGGATGTGGGGGGTGGAGCGGTAGTTGCGTTCGAGGCGGATCACTTTGGCGCCGGGAAAGTCCTTCTCGAAGCGCAAAATATTGTCGACCTCGGCGCCGCGCCAGCCATAGATCGACTGGTCGTCGTCGCCGACGCAGCAGATGTTGCGATGGCCCTGGGCCAGCAGGCGCAGCCACAGATATTGCGCCACGTTGGTGTCCTGGTACTCGTCCACCAGCATGTAGCGGAAACGCTGCTGATACTCCTTCAGAACGTCGGCGTTCTCCTGGAACAGCTTCAGGTTCAGCAGCAACAAATCGCCGAAATCGGCGGCGTTGAGGATTTTCAGGCGCTCCTGGTAGTCGCCATAGAGCTTGCCGCCGCGCCCGTTGGCAAAGCTCTGCGCCTCGCCGGCGGAGAGCCTTTCGGGGGTGAGGCCGCGGTTCTTCCAGCCGTCGATCATGGAAGCGAGCTGGCGGGCGGGCCAGCGCTTGTCATCGATCTCCTCGGCCGACGAGAAGCTGCTTGATGAGGCGGAGCTGGTCGTCGCTGTCGAGGATGGTGAAATCGGGTTTCAGGCCCACCAGTTCGGCATGGCGGCGCAGGATCCTTGCGGCGATGGAATGGAAGGTGCCGAGCCAGGCCATGCCCTCGACCACGCCGCCGATGAGCATGCCGATCCTCTCCTTCATCTCGCGCGCGGCCTTGTTGGTGAAGGTGACGGCGAGAATCTGGCCCGGCCAGGCGCGGCGGGTGGCGAGGATGTGGGCAAGCCTCGTGGTCAGCACCCGCGTCTTGCCCGTGCCGGCGCCGGCAAGAACGAGCAGCGGCCCGTCGAGGGTCTCCACCGCCTGGCGCTGCTCGGGATTGAGGCCGGAGAGGTAACGCGGCTCGCCCTGCGCCACGGCGCGCGCGGCCAGGCCGCCGCCCGCCGGGGCAGGCTCGTCGTCGAAATCCTCAAAGCCGATTGGTTTGGTCGTCATGCCAGAATGGTGTTGTCCGCGATTCGGTGGGGCTGATCTTCCCTTATATAGCACTGCAGCTCCTGCTTGCGACCGCATCGGCCCTTCGGTAGTGTCCCAACGGGACTTACGAGTCCCGGCCCAAGACGGATGATCGAGGCTGCTTGCCACATTGCGAGAGTTCGCACATAGCGGACAGCAAGAGCTTCGCTGCGGTAGCCTATGCGAGGAGCAATTGCTGCACGACGTCTTCATTTGCCACGCCAGCGAGGACAAGGACGAATTCGTTCGACCGCTCGCAGAATTACTTCGCAGCCACAATCTTGACGTTTGGTACGACGAATTTGCACTGACGGTCGGCGATAGTTTGCGCGAGGCAATTGATCGAGGTCTGGCGAGTTGCAGATTTGGGATAGTGGTGCTGAGTCCGCACTTCTTCCAGAAACGCTGGCCGCGGCGGGAGCTGAATGGGCTAGTAGCGCGGGAGGTCGCTGAAGACCGTCAGCTTATTCTGCCGATCTGGCACCAGATAGGTCGCGACCAAATCCTTAAGTATTCACCGCCTCTTGCTGATGTCGTCGCTATCTCGTCGGTCCGCGGCATGGATGCCGTGCTGACCGAGTTGCTCAAGAAGCTTCGCCCCCAGGAGAGCTCGCTAATCGTCGCCCGGGACTTTCTGATCAAGAAGGGGATAAACCCGCCAATCATCACGGACGAATGGTGGCTTGATCTCGTTGAGGTCAAGGAAGCGCAACTTCTCTATCCCGACTTGAACGTGGGCCGGCGATGGATATTCCCCCTTCCATTTCCGGAAGCCAACCACGGTAGGGAGCGGGGCCTAAATATCGCATGGACAGCACTTCAAATGGACTGGGCTTTGGACGGTGAGGAGCGAAAGCTGTGCCAGTTGACGCACCCCGAGCGGCTCCATGAGTACTTGCGGGAATGGCCTGGCCTGATCGAGTGCAGTCGCGCAAATCCCGGGGTCTTGGCGATGTATGCACCGCAACTTACAATTCGCGGCTTCGACGATGGTCTTGCGGACGTATTTGACGACTTGATGGGCCCTGCTCGCCGTGACGCGTATCAATTGATCGGATACGACGATCCAGAGACCACAGACGGAAAGAAGCCGCTTTGTGGCGAGCTCATCGCTTGGCGGCACCCAGCGTTTGGAAATTATGCGGCGAGCGAGCTTGCACGATCGTTTGTAAATGCCCAAGACCACCACTATACGCGGTATCTCTATAGTGGCTTCGAATGCTTGGCTTGGTTGTTAAGTGACGATGCCAGTTGGATGCCCGAACGGATCAGAGGCACGTTGCTTGACGGAATGCGTACTGACACTTACGACTGGTCCCGGAACATCCATCATGCAAACGACGTGTTCGTGGATGCCCTTTTTGGGAGCCCCCGTAGCAAGTTTAGATTCACTCGCACGGTGCGATCCGCGATTGTCGAATTATTCGCAGCGGCCATACATGAGATAGGCATTACGGAAGATCCAACCTTGTTGGCGGAGCGCTTCATAGAAGGCGAGTTCGTTAAGGGATTTTACGACGAACAGAACAGGTACGGCTCAAGAGGTCGCGTGGATATCAAAGCACGCACGCCGCCACGGGACGCCGCTGAGAACTGTACGCCAATATAGAATTTTAGCCCTCGGCGCGCTATTGCAAGCAACGCCAGATGGAATGACGGATACTCACCGATGGCATTCAGGCGAACTGGATGCCACCATGCTCAAGCGAT
>CAVYOQ010000022.1:0-19929 GCA_963770075.1 uncultured Alphaproteobacteria bacterium | reverse complement strand
ACGAGGCTTGCCCGCTTCGGGTCGATCGTGTCGGCGATCTGTGACTGGCGGGTGAGACGGGCGACGATGTCGAAGGTGGGGGAGCCTTCAAAGCGCGCCACGAGCTGGCGGGCAGGAAGGCCGGAATCCTCGTTGTAGACGGCCGTGGCGACGTGGTTCACCTCGAAGCTTGCCGCGTAGCCGAACACCACGAGCTGCAGGAGCGGCGGTACGATAACCACCACGCGGCTCTTCTTGTCCCGCCAGATGGCGAGGAACTCCTTGACGATCAGCGCCAGTACCCGATGCCACATGGCCGCCATCCGTTATTCCAGCGACTTGCGCGTCCTGAGCCGGGTGAGGGTCAGGAAGACTGTGGCCATCAGGCACAACATGGCGCCGTTCAAGAGGATGACCGGCCACACATCGCCGGCCAGGAACAGGTCTGCAGCGCCGAGACGAAATAGCGCGCCGGGATGAGGTGGGTGAGCCACTGCAGCACCACCGGCATGCTGTTGATGTCGAAAATGAAGCCGGAAAGGATGAAGGCCGGCAGGAAGGCGACGATGATGGACACCTGTCCGGCGACGAACTGGCTGCGCGCCACCGAGGAGATAAGCAGGCCCATGCCGAGCGCGGTCAGCATGTAAAGCGCCGATACCGCCAGAAGCACCGGCAGCGAGCCGCGCAACGGCACGCCGAACAGGAACACCGCCATCAGGGTCGACAGCACCATGCCGCCCATGCCGAGCACGAAATAGGGGATTACCTTGCCGAGGAGAATTTCACCGACTCGCACCGGCGTCACCATCAGCGCCTCCCAGGTGCCGCGTTCCCATTCGCGCGCCACCACCATGGCGGTGAGCAGCGTTCCGATCAGCGTCATGATGATGGCGATGAGGCCGGGAACGAGGAAATTACGACTTCGCACCTCGGCGTTGAACCACACCCGCTGCTCGACCTTGACCGGCGGGCTGAGGCTGCGGCCGTGATCGAGGGCGTACTGGTTGAGCCAGGTCTGCCAGGCGCCTTCGATGTAGCCGGAGATGATGCCGGCGGTGTTGGCGTCGGTGCCGTTGACGATGACCTGGATGGCCGCTCCGGTGGGCGAGAACAGCTGGCGGGCGAAATCACTGCGCAAGACGATGATGGCCTTGGCGTCTCCTGCGATGACGGCCTCGTTCGCCGCCCGGCGGTCGGGCATCAGCCGGGGGGCGAAATAGTCCGAGTTCGACAGCGAGGCGGTGAAGCTTGCCGTCTCGCTCGTCGGATTTTCGACTACCACGGCGACGGGCACGTGTTTGGCATCGAGCGAGACGCCGTAGCCGAACAGTAAGAGCAGAATGACCGGCAGCACGAAGGCGATGGAAATACTGCTGGGGTCGCGCAGGATCTGCAGGGTTTCCTTGCGCATCAAGCCCTTCAGGCGGCGCATGGCGCCGGCGCGTTGCGCGACGGGGCTCATAGCGGATGCTCCCGGTCATAGTGCTCGATCAGGTCGACGAAGGCATCTTCCAGCGTCGGGTCGGGAAGCGCCTTGCTCGCATGGGCTTTTCGGAGCTCATCCGGGGTACCGGTGGCCACCAGCCGGCCGCGATAGATGATGCCGATACGGTCGCAATATTCGGCCTCCTCCATGAAATGCGTGGTCACCATGATGGTGACGCCGGCCGAGGCCATGGCGTTTATGCGGCCCCAGAATTCGCGCCGCACCAGGGGATCGACTCCCGAAGTCGGCTCGTCGAGAAACAGCACACCGGGCTCGTGCATTATGGCGCAGGCCAGCGCCAGGCGCTGCTTGAAGCCGAGCGGCAGGTCGCCTGAGTTGGCCTCGGCGTAAGGCTCAAGCCCCAGATCCTGCAATTCCAGCGCGATCTTTTGGTGACGCGTTCGTCCGCCGAGACCATAGGCGCTGGCAAAGAAGGTGAGGTTCTGGCGCACTGTCATGTTGCCGTAGAGCGAGAATTTCTGTGCCATGTAGCCGATGCGGGCACGCGCCATAGAGGCTGAACGCCTTAAGTCGATGCCGAGCACCAGCGCCTTGCCGTCGCTCGGCGGCAGGAGGCCGCACAGCATCTTGAAGGTGGTCGACTTGCCGGCGCCGTTGGGTCCGAGCAGGCCAAAGATCTCGCCACGGCGGACGGCGAAGCCGATATTGTCGACGGCGGTGAAATCGCCGAAGCGCCGCACCAGGCCCGCCACTTCGATGACGGCCGCGTCCCGGTCTCCGGCGGGTCCTGCTTGAATTGGTGACGACAAGTCGGGTGCACCAGCGGCCGGCTCGATGCCTTCGCGCTGCTTGAGCAGCGAGACGAAAGCGTCCTCGAAGACGGGCTCGACCGCCCTCACACTCAGGCGTCCGGCTGTCAGATCCTTGCAGCAACGGGCAAGCTCGGCCTTGCCGGCGCCTTTTGCCGCCAGCACCCGGATGTCGCTGCCCTTGACGATGGCGTCGACCACCTGCGGTAGCTTCAGCACCTGGGCGAGCACGCGGCGGCGGTCGGCCTTTTCCGCCCGCAGCGCAAAGGTGCGGCCCTTGAGCTTTTCATGGAAGCTTGCCGGCGGGCCGGACGCGAGCAGGCGGCCCTCATTGAGGAGCAGAACCTCATGGCAGCGTTCGGCCTCGTCCAGATAGGCCGTGGCCCACAACACGCTGATCCCCTCGTCGAGCAAGGCTTCGACCATCTGCCACAGCTCGCGCCGCGATACCGGATCGACGCCGACGCTCGGCTCATCCAGCAGCAACAGGCGCGGCGGACGCACCAGCGTGCAGGCCAGCCCGAGCTTCTGCTTCATGCCGCCCGACAGCCGGCCGGCCAGCCGGCGGCGGAACGGCCCGAGGCCGGTGAACTGGCTCAAGCGCTCGATGCGCTCAATGCGCTCAGGGCCGATGAGGCCTTGCAGGTCGGCATAGAGCTCCAGGTTCTCAGCCACCGAAAGATCCTCATAGAGGCCGAAATGCTGGGGCATGTAGCCGACGCTCGCCTGCACCCGCTCAGGCTCGGCCACCGCATCGATGCCCAGCACGCCGATGCGGCCGGTATCGGGCCTGAGGAGCCCGGTGAGCACGCGCATCAGCGTAGTCTTGCCTGCGCCGTCAGGGCCCACCAGCCCGGTGATGCGGCCTGCCTCTGCACTGAACGAAAGCCCGTCCAGCGCCTTCACCGTGCGGGTCGGCGAGGCGAAATGCTTGACCACGTCTGCGACTTCGATGACCGGCGTGGCCGCCACTGGGGCTTGCGCCACCGTCTCAACCATCGCTTGCCTGATCGCCCGGCTTCACGACCTTGCCAATCTTCAGATGCACGGTGACCGGCATGCCTTGCAGGAGGCTGCCGTCACCGTTCTTCACATAAACCCTGAGACGGTAGACGAGAGAGGTGCGCAGTTGCGGGGTCTCGACCGTCTTGGGGGTGAACTCGGCAACCGGCGAGATGAAGCCGACCCAGCCCTCGTAGGGGTGATCGGGGCGCGAATCGGTAAAGATCTCGGCCTTGGTGCCGGGGCGGATGCGGCCGAGGTCGGGCTCGTCGACATAGGTTCGCACCCACAAGGGACTGGTGAGCGCCAGGGTGTAGACGGGACTGCTCGGCTGGACGACGGCACCGGGCTCCATGATGCGGGTGTTGATGACGCCGGCCTCTTTTGCGTAGAGCCTGGTGTAGTCGAGACGCCTGAGAGCGAGCAGGAGCTGGGCCTGGCTGGCACGCAACTGCGCCCGGCCTTGCGTGATGTCCTCGCTTCTCGGTCCCTGGACCGCCAGCGACAGCTCCTGCTGGGCGGAGCGCAACTGGGCCTGGAGGTTGTTGACGCGCGCCTCGTCGGCATCGAGCTGCTGTTGCGGGGCGAAGCGGTCGAGGACCAGTTTCTGGGTGCGTTGCAGGATCGAGCGGGCGTCGTCGAGCTGCGCCTGGATCGCCTGCGCATTCTGGCGTGCCCGCTTGATCTCCTCCGGCCGGCTGCCGGCGAGAAGCCGGTCGAGCGCGGCCTTCTTCGCCCCCACATCGGCACGTGCCGCCTCGACGTCGGCGTCGTAGATCTGTGTTTCGAGGGTGGCGAGGAGCTGGCCTTTCTTGACGGCATCGCCTTCCTCCACCAGCATCTCCGCCACCCGGCCGGAAATGTTGAAGGCGAGATCGGCCTCGCGAATGTCGACATTGCCGTAAAGCACCAACTCGCCGGGCTGCGCCGGCGCCTGGGGCCGCACATACAGGTAGTAGGCCGCGGCACCGGCGACGATCAGCGCAATGGCCACCAGGCCCAATGCCCATTTCTTGCTCGGATGCATCCTGTGGCTCCCTCTGGAGGGGGGCGTATCATCCCGGCTTGCGCGGCTCAAGTGCGCAGGTGGCCGCCCGACCTTTGCTGCCTGCCATCAGTGCAAGCCTTCAGTCGTCGTCAGCGGCCATCTTTGCCCTGATGTCGGCATAGCGCCGCTCTTCGGCGAAATAGGCATCGAACCCCACCCGCTGCTTGATCTCAGCAAACGACAGCAGCCGCTCGGGCGCCACTGCGCCCGTCTTGAAGTCATCGAGCGCGCCGATCATGGCCTTCATGGCCGCCGACATCAATGTGAGCGGGTAGGCGGCGATCTTGTAGCCGATCTCGGCCAGCGCATCGGGCGGCAGATTTGGGGTGAGGCCGCCTTCCACCAGGTTTGCCATTTTCGGCCCCGGGAGCGCGGCGCATAGCTCGCGCATCTCGGCCTCGCCGCGCGGCGCCTCGACGAACAGGATGTCGGCGCCGAGTTCATGGAAGCGGCGCGCCCGCTCGATCGCCTCGCCAAGGCCGTGCTCGTAGCGGGCATCGGTGCGGGCCAGGATGAGGATGTCGTGGCCCTCGGCGCGGGTATCGACGGCTGCCTGGATGCGCTCGAATGCCTCCGCGCGCGGCACCACGGCCTTGCCCTGGGTGTGGCCGCAACGCTTGGGCGCCACCTGGTCCTCGATCATGATGGCGGCAAAGCCGGCGGCCGCATAGCCCTTGAGGGTGCGCTTGACGTTCATGGCGTTGCCATAGCCGGTGTCGCCGTCGCCGATCACCGGAATGTCTACAGCCGAGCAGATATTGCGGCCCTGGTCGATGACCTCGCCATAGGAGATGAGGCCGGTGTCGGGCATGCCCAGGCGCGCGGCGGCCACCGCGAAGCCAGACATGAAGGTCAAGGGAAATCCCGCCTGCTCGATCAGCTTCGCCGACAAGGGATCGAAGCAGCAGGGCATGGTGATGAGGCCGGGCTGGCGCAGCAGGGCGCGTAGTTTGTCGGGAGCAGTCGGTCGGGATGGGGTCATAGCTTGAACGGAATGTAGAGGGCGAGGTCGGGCCACAGATAGAGCGCGAAGACTACCACAAGCAAGAGCACGAGGAAGGGGATGGTGCCGCGCGACACCTCGCCGAGGCTCGATCCGGTCACAGCCTGGATGACATAGAGGTTGAGGCCCACCGGCGGGGTGATGAGGGCGCATTCTACCATGATCACCATGTAGATGCCGAACCACACGGGGTCGAAGCCCATCGACGTGACCGAAGGCAGGAGGACCGGGGTCATGATCAGCACCATCGACAGGGCCTCGAACACCATCCCCATGACGAGCAGCACCAGGCTCACCAGCAGGAACAGGCCGAAGGCGGTGCTGATGTGGTGGGTGATGGTGGCCGAGATGTCCTGCGGGATGCGGTAGAGTGTGATGGCCTGGCCGAAGACCTTGGCGCAGGCGATGATCAGGACGATGGCGACCGTCGTCACCATGGCATCGAACATCGCCTCGCGAAAACCTTTCCAGGTGAGCGTGCGCAGAATGACGGCGGTGATGATGATCGCCAGCGCAAAGCCGATGGCCGCGGCCTCGGTGGGCGTGAAGGCGCCTCCATAGATGCCGCCGATGATGATGGCGGCGAGCAGCAGCGAGGGCAGGGCGCGCCAGGAGGCGGCGATGCGCTCGGACCAACCTGCCCTGGCGACCGGCTGGTAGCCGCCAAAAAATTTGGCGTGAATGACGGAATAGACGATGAACAGCGCGATCAGGGCAAGGCCCGGACCGATGCCGCCGAGGAACAGGGCGGTCACCGATTCCTCGGTGACGAAGCCGTAGATGATGAGCGGGATCGAGGGCGGGATGAGGATGCCGAGCGTGCCGCCGGCGGCCAGCAGGCCGTAGACGAAGCGCCTGTCGTACCCGCGCGAGATCATCTCCGGGGCGGCGACCGTGCCAATGGTGGCCGCCGTTGCCACCGACGAGCCCGAAATGGCGGCAAAGATACCGCACGACAGGATGGTCGCTACTGCCAGCCCGCCCGGCCAGTGACCGACCCAGGCCTGCACGGCCGCGAAGAGATCCCGCCCCACGCCGCCCTTCAAAAGCACGTTCGACATCATCAGGAACAGCGGCACCGCCAGCAGGATGAAGTTGTCGAGGGTGGAGAGGATTGCCTGCGGTGCCATCAGCGGGGAAAAGCCGCCGGCGAGCAGGAGGCCGAGGCCCAGCGCCCCGAGCGCAAAGGCCACCGGCACGCCGGCGAACAGCAGCGCGAACAGCAGGGCGAGGATGAGAACGATCGTCATTCGATCATCTCTCCATCCTTCGGGATGTCGCCCTTGAAGGCATCGAAGAGCCCCTTGAGGGCGGCGGCGACGAGAAGGGCGAAGCCCGCCGGGATGGCCGCCTCGCCGATCCACGCCGGCAGGTCGAGCATGGTGCCGGAGGTGCGACCGCGCACGAGGCTGTCCTCGGCGATCCACCAGCCCTTCCAGGTGACCACCGCGCTGAAGGCGATGATGACGAGGAGGGCAAAGATCTCCGCCATCCGCCGCCCGCCCGGTGTCATGTGCCCGGTGAGGGCGTTGACGCGGATATGGCGGCGCGCCGACAACAGCCAGGCCATGGCAATCGGCGTTCCCCAGATGAGGCAGAGCTGGCTGATCTCGGCGGCCCAGATGGTGGGGGCGTTGAAGACATAGCGCGCCACCACCTCATAGGAGAGGAACGCGCCCGCGCAAGTGAACAGCAGCGTGGCAAGCCACGCCGCTGCAAGCTCGATGGCGGCGATGATGCGCATGAAAATCGTCCGGCCGCGCTCCCCGACAAGGAAACGCGACCTTTCAGGGTTCAGTAGGAGCGGGCCGCTTCGAGCATCTTCTTGCCCATGTCGCCGGTCCTGGCGAGGAAAGCGTCATAGACCGGCTGCGAGACCGCCTTCCATTGCGCGATCTCGTCGGGCGAGGGCTTGTAGACCGTCATGCCGTTCTCCTTGGCCGCCGCATAGGCCTTGGCCTCGATGGAGGACATGGCATCGCGCACCGAAGTCTGGGCCTTGGCGGCGGCTGCCTTGATGATCGCCCTGTCGGCAGCGCTGAGACCGTTCCACCAGTCGTTGTTGGCCACCACGACGAACTCGATGTCGGCGTTGTTGGTCTCGGTGATGGTGTTCATCACCTCCCACAGCTTGCGCGACTTGACGCCGGATACGCCGGTCATGCCGATATCGACGGTGCCGCGTTGATAGGCGAGATACTGCTCGGAGCCGGAGATGATGGTGGGCGATCCGCCCGCCGCCTCGACGAAATCGCCCAGCGTCTTGGAGAACACGCGCACCTTCTTGCCCTTCATGTCGGCCGGCGTCTTTATCGGCGCACCCTTCGACAGCATGATGGCGCCGCCATAGGCCTGCCACCACAAGATGGTCGAACCGGTCTTCTTGATCGCCGCATCGATCGGCCCGCGCACCGCCGAGTTCGGGGCCACGGCCTTGCGCACCTTCGCCTCGTTGTCGAACAGGAAGGGCTGGTAGAAAATGTCGACGGCGGGGATGTCGCCGACATAGCGAGTGAGCGAGGCAACGCCCGCCTCGATGGCGCCGGAGCCGACGGCTTGCGGCACTTCCTTGTCCTTGTAGAGCTGGGCGGAATCGTAGATCTCCACCTTGATCGCCCCATTGGAGTTCTTCTCCACCTCGCTCTTGAAGAGCAGCAGGTTCTGGCCGAGATGGCTCTTCATCGGCAATTGCAGCGTTATGCGCATCGTGGTGTCGGCTGCGGACGCGGCCAGCGAGCTCATGGCGAGCATGGCAGCCGCCGCGGCGGCGGCGATCAGGTGGTTTTTCATCTTTCCTCCCAGCAAGGTTCCGGCATGTGTGCCTTGGGTTATCGTCGGGTCTGCCGGCAGCTTTGAACAGCGCGGCCGGCAGGTGTCCGGGCGCGATATTGCCAAGGCTTGAGGCCATCAGGCAAGCCATGCAGCAAAAGGTTTTGCCTGGCCAGCGGACGCTCTAACCGGCGAGGATCAAAACCAGTATCGCCAGCAGGATCAGGGCGATGCCGAAGAGCTCCAGCCGCGTGGTCTTCTCCTTGAAGACAAGGACCGAGGCGATGAAGGTGAAGACCAGCTCGATCTGGCCCACCGCGCGCACGTAAGCGGCATTTTCCAGGGTGAAGGCCGTGAACCAGCCGATGGAGGCTAGAAAGCCTGCAACGCCGACCATGAGGGCCGGCAGCCAATTGCGCAGGATCGCCGTCATCTGGCCGGGCTCGCGCAGCACCAGATAGGCCCCCATGAGGATCGTCTGCATGATGAGCGAGATGGCAAGCGCAAAGGCTGCCCGCATCACCACCGCGCCGTCGCCAAGCGCCAGGGCCGCACCCCGGTAGAACACCACCGATGCGCCGAGACAGGTGCCGCACAACAGGCCGATCATCGTTGTTTTCTCGCCAAGGCCGGTGGCGAGCGCCTTCCAGGTGACGCCGCGATTGGCAACGGACAGGACCAGGATGCCGGTCATGCCGACAGCGATGGCGACAATGCCGGCGGCGCTGATGGTGTCGCCGAGGAGCACCAGGCCGAGCACCGCCACCTGGATGATCTCGGTCTTCGAATAGGTGGTGCCGACCGCGAAGTTGCGTAAGGAAAACAGGTGCACCAGCAGAAAGGTGAAGAGGATCTGGCAGATGCCGCCAAGCAGGCAGTAGACGAGGAAAAGCCCGTTCACCGCCGGCAGGGGATAACCGCCCAGTCCGTGGATCGCGGCGAGATAGGCAAGGGCAAAAGGGCAGGCATACAAGAAGCGCACATAGCTGGCGCCACCGGTCGAGAGCCGGCCCTTGAGATGCTTCTGCATCGCCGAACGCAGGTTCTGCATGAAGGCGGCGAAGACGGTGATGGGTATCCACAGCGCGATCACGGGAGTGGGGGTCCTTGCTGGTTTCTTGTTGCGTTTCCCGCGAGCTCCCACCGGTGAGGCAAAGGAGGATGAGTGTTCACAGCATACACCCGCGCAGAGTTGCGCGGCGACCCTCTCGCTTTGAATTGGTCGAAGGTTACGAGGTGGACGCCGTATGCGCCACGAAGTCACATCGGCGTGCCTGCCGGATTGATATCGGCCGAGTTGCTCACTCCAAAAGTTGTTGATTTGAATGGTGAGCCCGGCAGGATTCGAACCTGCGACCCTCAGATTGGGAATCTGGCCCCGTTTCGCTCATCGCGCGAGCTTGAGGCTGAAGGCAGATGCGTCCCTGGATGCTTCACCGCTACACGGCAGCAAAGGGCCAAAAGTCGTCACCGGGACCGGACCACCAGCTTATTGTCGGTTTGCAATGTTGCGTTTCCATAGACATCGCTATCTAATCCCGACCAAGAGAGATGCGCAGTGGGGAGCAACGGGCGTGCTCACATCGATTGACCAGAACGAGATCACGCTGGTGCGCAAGACCGCACTGTTTGGCGGCCTCAGCACCGACCTGCTGACGGAGATTCTGCATAAAACGGTGGTGCGTACCATCAACCGGGGCGAAGTGATCTTCGTGCAGGGCGACCCGGCGCTTGCCTGCTTCGTGGTGCTTGAGGGCTGGGTGAAAGTGTACCGGCTCACTCCAGGCGGCGAGGAGGCGGTCGTCGCCGTGTTCACGCGCGGCCAGTGCTTCGCCGAGGGAGCGACCTTCATGCAGGGTCGCTATCCGGTGAGCGCCGAGGCGGTGACCGACGGAAGGCTGCTGTCCGTTCCGGCGCGCGAGCTCCTGCGCCAGATCCGCCAGAACCCCGAGATCGGCCTTGCCATGCTCGCCTCGACCTCGCTGCACCTGCACGAGCTGGTGCACCAGATCGAGCAGCTCAAGGCGCATACCGGGGTGGAACGGGTGGCCGAGTTCCTTTTGTCCCTGTGCCAAAGTGAAGAAGGCGGCTGCAGTCTCGAACTGCCCTATGACAAGATGCTGATCGCCGGCCGCCTCGGCATGAAGCCGGAGAGCCTGTCGCGCGCCTTTGCCCGGCTGCGCGACTTCGGCGTCCGGATCGATCAGAACATGGCGAGCGTCGATGATGTTACCCGCCTGCGCCGCTATCTCGCCGACAGGCGCGGCGGCACCGATTTGTCGTAGACGCCGCCAGGCAATCGAGGCTCACACCCCCAGCATCTTGTGCAGGCGGGCGTCCTTGGTCTTGAAGTGGTTGACGAACCAGTCGCGCACCGCATCGGAAAGGGCCTGCCTGTAGTCGCGCCGGTCACCTTCGGCGAAATCGTCCATGATGTCGCGAATGTCGTCCAGGAGCGCCTCGTGCTCGGCCTTGTGAGCGGCGTAGTCGTCGTAGGCGTATTTGCGCATGATCGATTCTTCCAGCGCGAAGTGGGCCGAGATGCGGGCAAAAACCTCACCCAGAAAGGCGGTGATGGTCTCATCGTCCGCTCTCTCGCCCAGCCGGGCGTGCAACTGGTTGATGAGCTCGACCAGTTCGCGGTGCTCGTGATCGACATCGGCGACGCCGGTCTCGAACTCCTTGCGCCATTCGATCAGCGTCATGATCCTGTCTCCTCTCAGCGGACGCGGAACCCGCCGGCCTTGGCTCCGAAGTCGATGGCCAGACTCTGATCCGGAACGAGGGTGATTTCGCGTGCGCTGGTGTAGTCGAAGCCTTCGGTGCGTTTCGAGTCCCGCAGACGGACGGTAATGTGATGCGCTCCCGCAGGCACGATGAACTTCCTGTAGAGGCGGGCCGGGCCGTCGTTCGACAGGCCGGAAGGCTGAATCGTCGCATCATAGACCGGCTTGCCGTCGAGGCTGAGTTCCACCCTGATGGGGATGCGCTGGCGCTTGCAGGTATTGGGGCGTCGCTGGGCCGGCGGCAGCTTGGCGATCTCCTCATAGGAGAGCTGTCGGCAGTCCTCCACCCGGGCACCGCCATGCACCAGGCTCAGCTTGATCTGCGCCATGCCGGGCGGCAACTCGTGCCAGGTGGGATGAGCGGCGAAATAGCCGGTGAACGCGGCCGCGAGAACGAACACCGCAGCCTGGCCCGCATATTGGAGGACGTTAGGCATCGGTTGTTTCCTCAGCCCTGTGCGACGGGCGCGGGGTATCTTCCGCCATGGCGGCAAGCTCGGTGGCGAACCCGGCGACAAGGTGCGCCAGCTTCTCACCGCCAAGCGGTCCGGCCCACAGAGTGCGCAAGCGCTCGCGCGGCACCCGGGCACGCAGATGCGGGTCGCGTTCCCCCGCCAGGCGCTGCACGGTCCAGTTGACGCCATAGCGGTGATAGCAGGTGACGTCCGAGCACCCGGTCAGCACCACGCCGTCGGCGAGCTTGCGCGACAGCACGTAGTCGATGAAGGCGGGCGGCAACTGGCCGATGCAGTTGAGCTTGACGATACCGACGCTTTCACTGCTGATCGGCGCCATGTCGACCCCTTCACCGCAACCGAAGACCATGATACGGGCCCGTCCCGCAAGGGCCGAGCCCACCCGTTCGACCTCCTCGCGAATGGCGGCCATCGAGAGGTCGGGCACGTCGATGCCGGGTGATAGGTCGGACAGGCGGCGGAACGGCATGGAAGTGGGACAGGCGCCGGCGCAGATGCCGCAGGAAACGCAATAGCTTGCATCCACCCGCGGCTCGCGCTCGAACGGCTTGCCGTCGCTGCGTCCGACCATGGAGATGGCATCATAGGGGCAATCGGCCAGGCACCGCCCGCAGCCATTGCAGTTGTCGAGGTCGATGATTGCCGGCGCCGGCCTCTTCATCAGCGGCAGCCAGGGAATCGCCGCCATGATGGCGAGAAGCGCAAAGCCCGCCCCCCAGGTCACGGGACCGGGCAAGGTGGCGATTAGCGGATAGAGCGGCAGATAAAACCAGTCGAGACCGACGCCATCGGGCACGCGCGCGAGGTCCGCCTGCCCCTGGCTCACCGCCGGGTAGATGAGGCTCAGGGCCAGCATGGAGCCGAAGGTGCCGAGCGCCAGGCCGCGCGGCGGGTTGATGTTGGGCCGCGTCACCCGTGCCAGATGCAGCCACAAAAGGCCGAGCGCGATCAGCGGTACGGCGATGTGCATGAAGATCATCAGGGTGAAGAAGCGGCTTTCCAGATGGTCCGGCGACAGGAAGTTGCCGGCGATCGGCTCGGCGAAGATGGAGAGCTTGTCGAGCCATTCGGTCGTGACGATGGCGACGAACTGGGCGAGGCGATCCCACACCAGCCAGTAGCCGGTGATGCCGGCGATATAGATGAGCACCAGAACGGGGATGCCGGTCACCCATGAGAACCAGCGCACCCCGCGATAGCGCCCCAGCGCGAACTCGCGCAGGACGTGGGTGAGCATCACCATGATGAGGGCATCGGAGGCGTAGCGGTGCAGGCTGCGCATGACGCCGGCCGCATACCATTGGTCGTTGGTCATGTACTCGACCGACAGAAAAGCCTGCGTCACCCCTGTGTCGAAGAAGATGTAGACGTAGATGCCGGAGACGGTGATGATCCAGTAGAAGAAGAAGCCCAGCGCGCCGAGGTTGGCGAGCGGGTTCCACGCCGGCGGGAACACCCGCCCGAGAGCGATTTCGGCGGCATCGAAGGTGCGCCGCAGCGGTGTCTTCAGGCTGAAGGCCATGTTCGTCAGGCCGATCCGTCCGGGCGGCGGAACTCGCGCACCAGCCAGGTCGCCACCGCGCCCAGCGAGGCAAGGCCGATGGCGAGCGCGATGAAGATCGAATAGTTGACGTAATAGCGCCCGGTGTTGGGGTTGTAGACGGTGCAGAACAGGCGAATGCGCTGCGTGACCTGGCTCAGGAATGATCCACCTTGCGTATTGCCGGACAATACGTTCTTCAGCGGTTCGACGATGGCCTGCGGGCTGAAGTCCCCACCGAAGATCTGGGCAGCGATGACGCCTGCCTGATCGGCGATGGTGACCTGCGCCATGTGGCCGAAGCCGCCCGCCGTCGGGACGATGGTGAAGCCGGTGGTGGTGCTGAGCGCATCGATGCTCTTCTGGTCGGCGGCGAGGAAATACCAGTTGGGCAGATCGACGCCGCGGGCGCGGGCGAAGGATTGCATGCGCTCGGGCGTGTCGTGGGCGACGTCGAAGCCGATGGTGAGGGTGGTGAAGGCCTCCTTGCCGAGCGCGTCCTGTGCGACCTCCACGGCCTTGTAGAGGTGATCGATGATGAGCGGGCAGATGTCGGTGCAGCCGGTATAGACCAGCGACACGAGAACCGGCTTGCCCTCGTGATCGGCGAGGCGGAAGGGATTGCCCTTGACGTCGGTGAAAGTGAGATCGGGCAGCGTACGGCCGATGGCGGCCTTGGACTGTCGCAACGCGGTAGCGTTATCGGTCTTGCCGGCCTCGTTTGCATGGGCGGGCAGGCCGCTGAGCATCAGGGCAAGGACGAGGACCGTCCATTTCATGCCAGCGCTCCGATAATCCGCTCGGCCATGGCGCCGCCCAACAAGAGGCAGAGCTGCGCCAGCGAGGCAAAGAAGTTCCTCAGCGCATGATAGCGGTCAGGCCGCATCACCAGCGTCAGCGAGGTCCAGGTAAAGAGCGCCCCGCCAGATGCCGCCGCCGCCAGATAGATCCATCCCATGCCGTAGAAGGCCGGCACGAGAGCGAGCAGCGACAGGCTCACCGTGTGGGCAAGAATCGCCAGCGCACATACCTGGTTGCCGGCCACCACCGGCAGCATGGGAACCCCGGCCCGGGCATAGTCGTCGCGCGCTACCATGGCGAGCGACCAGAAGTGCGGTGGCGTCCACAGGAAGAGCACCACCGTCAGCACCAGGGCCCCCACGCCGAGGCCGGGGTTGACCGCCGCCGCGCCCGCGAGCACAGCAAAACTGCCCGCCAGGCCGCCGACGATGATATTGGTCCAGGTGCGCCGCTTCAGCCACAGCGTATAGACCACGCCGTAGGTGAAGGCGCCGAGGAAGGTGTAGAGCGCCGCCCACCAGTTGGCGGCGATGCCCGCCAGCACCACCCCCACGCCGAGGGTCGCCGAGATGGCGCCGAGCCAGACCCGGTCGGCGGCGAAGCGCCCGGTGACGAAGGGGCGCGTGGCGGTGCGCTTCATGCGCGCGTCGAGGTCGCGCTCGGCCCATTGATTGAAGGCCCCGGCGCTGCCGGCGGCAAGGAACACCGCCAGCGACAGCGCCATCACCTGCCAGGCCGCCGGGGCCGGGCCGGGCATCACTGCCATGCCGCCCAGCGCGCTCAGCATGATGAAGAAAGCGATGCGCGGCTTGAACACCATGACCACGTCACGGATGCTTGCATTCGCTGCCACGACCTCACCTGTCATCATTGCCTCCCGGCGTCCCTTGCTCTGCGTCCACTCAGCTCATCAGCCACAGTTCGGACAGATACTTCCAGTTGACGAAGTAGTAGAGGACGAAGGCGGTGAAGAAGATCGCCACCAGCACATAGGTGCCGGGCAGGTGCCAGGTGCCGGCGTTGCCGTAGCTCTTCACCGCCGAACTCACCTGCGGGGTCGGCATGGGGCCGAGGGCTGCCTTGATGTTCGAGGCATCGACCTTCTTGCCGAACAGCACGCTCGACACCGTGATGAAGATGTAGAGCGCGCCGCCGGTCGCAGCCATGATGGCGAAGATGCCGTTAAGCGCCAACATCAGATGCGCCGCCGCCGGATAGTCGAAGCTCAGGTTGGCGTCGGTGAAGGTGATGTCCCAGTCGCGCCGCGCCACCCCGAGTGTCCCCGCCCCCATCATGAACAGCGAGATGCCAGCCGCGCCAATGGCGAACAGATAGGGCTGGATTTTGGCAAGGCCCGGGAACATGACTTCGCGCTGGAAGATGAGCGGCAGCACGAGATAGGTGAGCGCCATGAAGGCGAGCGTCGTTCCGGCCACCACGGTGCCGTGGAAATGCCCCGGCACATAAAGCGTGTTGTGCAGCATCAAGTTGAGCTGCTCGGTGCCGAGCACGACACCGGTAATGCCGCCCAGGAAGCCGAACAGCACCAGCGACAGAAACATGCCGGCAAAGGCCGGATTGCCCCACGGCGCCTTGCGCAGCCATTCGAACACACCGTTGACGAAGCCGTTCTTGCGCTGTGCGGCCTCGATGGCGCCGGGCACCGTCATGCCGTGGATGAGGCTGCCGAGCACCGCCAGATAAATGGCGTAGGAGGTGTTGAAGATTTTCCATTCCGACGACAGGCCCGGCTCCACCAGCAGATGGTGGGCTGAGGCCAGCTGCAGGAAGAAGATGTAGAGGAGGAAGGCGGTGCGCGAGACCTTCTCGGATAAGGGTTTAGCCCCCACCGTGATGGCGGCAATGGCGTACCAGACTGCCACGTGGGCCGAGACATTGATCTGTTGCGAGGAGTGGCCCATGGCCCACCACACCAGTTTGTACGTGACGGTGTCGATGTGGCTGATATAGCCCAGCGACCACAGCCAGGTTGGCACCAGGATGATGGCGCCCGAGGCGATGGTGAAGACGGCGATGATGCAGGCCGTAAGCGCTCCGAATGTGACAAGCGGGATGGAGCCCTCATAGGTGCGCTCCTCCTTCGCGATCACCAGCGTGCCGAGAAACACGAAACAGCCGAGCAGCGCCCCCACCGCGAACAGGATGAGTCCCAGATAGAAGTTGGGCGCGGCCTGCATGGGCACGTAGCTGGTGAACATCACCGAGGAATCGCCCTGCAGCACCGTGTAGTTGGCGAGCAGCGCGCCGACGACCATCAGTACGAAGCCGGCCCAGGCGAACTTCGGCCCCGCCAGGCGCGAGTTGAGCAGGATGGCGGAGGCGAAATAGAGGATCGCCATCTCGAAGAAGATGATCCAGAACAAGAGAACGTTGAGCCCGTGTCCGGTCAGCACCAGATAGAACCAGTCGGCCGACAGGAGATGGATGTACTGCCAGCGGGTGAGCGCCACCATCAGGCCGAACAGGCCGCCGAACAGTAAAAAGACCACCGCCGCGACGGCATTGACCTTGATCAGCATTTCGGCCGCCAGGTCGATCTTCAGACCCGTCGCGGGGCAGGTGCGGAAACGGGCGGCGATGCCGCCGATGACGCCGGTTTGTACCTCAGCCGTAGACATGGTGTCTCTCTCCCCCGGTCATTCGACGACGTGAATGCGCCCGACCATGGTGTGATGGCCGATACCGCAGAATTCGTTGCACACGACGCTGTAATCGCCGGCCTCGGTGGGCGTCAGGGTGATGATGTGCTCGAGGCCGGGATGAACCTGAATGTTGATGTTGACCGGCTGCAGCGAGAATCCGTGCTGCCAGTCGAGCGACGACAGGTGCAGACGGTAGGTCTGGCCCTTCTGCAATTCGAGGATGGGCCACCATTGCCACAACCGGGCGAGCATGTAGATATCGCTGCCGGGCGGCGCCTTGGCCACCGGCAGGCTTTCGGTGCGGCCGGCTTCGTCGCGCACCTTGTATTTCTCGGCGAAGGCCTCGACCTTCTGCTCGTAGACGCTCGGATCGATGCGGTAGACCTCTCCGGAAAGGTTCTGCTTTCCGTAGATGTGCCAGTAGACCATCATGCTGAACATGATGAGGCCCCACAGGAAGGCGATGACGATCCACACGAGTTCGCCGCGCTCGACCTTCTGATTCCACCAGATGCGTTGTTCGGGAGGAGATATTGCCATGGTTGCCTCCTACTGTGCGAGCGGGATCTGGGCGATCTCCAGAATACCCCATATGATATAGAAAACCGTTGGCACCGTTACGCCGATGAAGAGCAGGAGGAACGGATTGTCGAGCAGCCGCTGCATGGGCGGAATATGCTCGGAGCGTTCTGCATCGCTCGATTCTTGCTTGGCCATGGTAGCCCCCTCCGGTTGACGTAACGCATGGTGCGATACCGGCGAGCCGGGTTGCCTTGACGAAAGTCAAGCAAGGAAAACGGCGGCAGAGGGGAAACTGCCGCCGCGTCGGGAAGACGGGACCGTGCCCCGATGGGTCATTCGGGCTTCTTGGTCGCCTCTTCCAGATAGGCGATGACATCTTCGACATCGTCGTCTTTCTTGAGGCCGACGAAGGTCATCTTGGTGCCGGGTACCATCTCCTTGGGCGCGCGCAGGTATTGGCCGAGCGTTTCGGGCGACCAGACGATGCCGGAGTATTTCATGGCATCGGAATACTTGTAGTCTTCCACGGTTCCGGCAGTGCGGCCGAACACGCCGACCAGCGAGGGGCCGACCTTGTTCTTTTCCTGGTCGGTGAAATGGCAGGCCTTGCACTTTTTGAACACCTTGGCGCCCTTGGCCGCATCGCCATCAGCTGCGGCCGGGCCGGCGGCAACGAGGGTGGCGGCGCCCGCTATCAGAAAAAGGCGAAGAAGGGAGGTCGTCATCGTCGGCAATCTCCTTTTTGATCGTCCGCTTGCGGTTGAAGTTGGCGGGAGAGTGCCAATGCCGCAGCAAGTTGCCTTGACGGAAGTCAAGCCGGTTTGCCGGCCGTCGCGGGAGGCCCGGCAAGGATCGGCGCATAGCAGAAAGTGAAAAGACCGAACGCCGCCATCCAGGCGAGGCCTGCCAGAGTGATCACGGCAAAATAGTGCGACGGTGCAAGGGCGGTGCCGAAGCCGCGCACCAGCGCCGCCACGGCCACCAGCACATAGGCCGCCGCCACCGGACGCGAGACCTTGAGGTCCCGATTGGTGTGACCGAGGGCGGCCCGCGTCATGACGGCAAGGGTCATGCCTCCGATTGCGGCGATGGCGATGACATGCAGCGCCGCCGTCTCGCTCGGCCAGCCGGCGAGATCGGCTGCCGCCA
The DNA here is from genome assembly GCA_963770075.1 of uncultured Alphaproteobacteria bacterium. Taxonomy (GTDB): domain Bacteria; phylum Pseudomonadota; class Alphaproteobacteria; order Rhizobiales; family Aestuariivirgaceae; genus CAVVDT01. Next base: position 1,932 of record CAVYOQ010000022.1, on the reverse strand, counting down.
GCGCCAGGAACCCTGTGACCAGCCCCAGATAACCCAAGTGCAAACTCCATACGATGGGCTCGGCCAGGCTGGACGCCGGCCGCCAGAGGGCGAGGCGCACCGCATTGGCAAGCCCGGCGACGAGCGCGGCAACGCCCAGGCCCGCCGACCAGTCGGGCACGGCGGCTATAGCGACCGCGAGCGCCGATACGATGCACAAGCCATCGAGCCGGGGGATGCTGCGCGGCAATCGCTCATTCTCCCCCCGGTGCATGAGCGCGTTGCGGGTGAAGGCCGGCACCACCCGCCCGCCGATGATGGTGATCATCAGCGCAAAAACCACAATGGCGAGCTTCAGGCCCCATGATGCCGTGTCCTCGGCGACACCGAGCCATTGCGCATGCACGGCAGCATTGGCGAACAGCAGAAGCGCCAGGATGGCAATGAAAATGAGGTTGCGCGGCGCCGGACGCCGCATGAGCGCCCTCGCCACCACCAGCATGAGGATAGGGAGGTAGGCAAGGTCGACCGCCGCCACAAGCCAGGCGGGGAGGAAGGCGGAAAACCACATGGCGATGCGTCCGGCGAGCCAAACGCCAGTCAGGAAGGCAAGCGGCGGCCCGGCGAGCGGTTTGGTGCCGGTCCAGCCCGGGACAGCCGTCAGCAGGAAGCCGGACAGTACCGCCACGGCATAGCCGAAGAGCATCTCATGGCCGTGCCACAGATGCGGCGCCTCGGCGATAGTCGGGCGGGTCACCGCCACATTGCCGGCGTGCAGCAGCAGCCATGCGAGCCAGGCGCCAATGGCGATGACCCCATATACGCCGGCCATGAGGAAGAACGGCCGGAAGCCGTAGGTGAAAAGAGCGATCGGCCGTCGAGATGCATCAGCCATGGGATCATGCCGCCGGTGAAGTGAGCGGTTTTCCGTCGGCGCCGACGGCCTTGACCGCGATGGCGGGGAAGCGCCGGGCAAGGCGGAAAGCCCCGTGGGCCCGGCGACCGCAAAGGCGGTAGCGAGCGCATCGGCCTCGGTGGCGCTGGCGGCGCTCACCGTCACCGAGGTGAAGCCGCTGGCCGACCGGCCGCTTGCGGGATCGATGAGATGGTGCCAGCGCCCGTCTGCAGTGAAGCGGGTGCCGGCGGCGGAGGAGGTGGCGAGGCCGCAATCGGCGATGTCGACGCTGTCTTTGCCGTCCGCGATGCCGATGGTCCAGTGGCGGCCGGGCAAGGCGCGGAACTCGCCCAGATCGACCAGCACGTCGGCAAAGCCCGCCCCGCGCAGCAGATCCGCCACCCGGTCGGTGATGAAGCCTTGCGCGATGCCATTGAGGGTGAGCGCCATGCCCGGCGCCAGCGAGATGCGCTCGGCTGTGACGCTGATGAGGGCGGGATCGGCGAGGCGGCTAAAGTCGGCCAGACGGCGCGCATCGGGCTCGGCCGCGGGGCTCGCAGCGAAATGGCGGGCAAGGAAGGACCACATCGGCTGCACGGCCGGATTGAAGGCGCCGTCGGTCTTGCGCCAATAATCGATCGAACGCGCGATCAGGAAGCGCAGCTCGTGACTCGGCCCGTCCAAGTGATCCTCGGCGTTGAGGCGGGAAAGCTCGGAGTCCGGCCGGTAAAGACTGAAGACCGCCTCCAGCCGCTCCACTTCCGCCAGCGCCATGGCGATGGCCTCGCGCGCGCGTGCCCGCGCCATGCCGGCGAGCAGCATGCGCCCCTCGGCTCCCAGTGCGGTGCCGCGCCATTCGCTGATAAGATTGTCCGGCAGCGTGCCGCCGAGGCCGAGAAGACCGCTGGTGGCGGCGAGAATGGACAGCGTGCGGCGGCGTGTGAGCAGCGAAGGCGTCATGGCTCTTGCCCTTCCTGGCTGGCGCGCACCACGGCGGCATGGTGGGCGGCGCGGCGCTGCGTGCGCGCCTTGAGCGGCGGGCAGGTGGTGGGGTCGTA
>CAVYOQ010000021.1:0-38401 GCA_963770075.1 uncultured Alphaproteobacteria bacterium | reverse complement strand
GGCCCCGGGTCGTCGGGTCGAGCCCGAGGATGACACTGAAGGAGAGGCAAGGCGCACGAAGATATGCCCCCCGAAGGCCCCACCACGGAGCCCGGCGCTGCCCTCGGCCCCGCGGGTTCATCCACAAGGTTTCCATCGCGTCATTTCCCTGTGAGGCAAAACAGGCGATAGTCCGGTTTTCCCGGGCCCGGCGGCCCAGCCGATTCGCCCCCTAGCGCGCGAGGTGCGGTCATGATGCGGGTTGCTGTCGGCTTTGTTCTCATCATCGTGGGCGTTCTCGCCTTCGTCCGCCGCAAGCCGGTGCAACCGGGCGGCAAGCTTGCCGGCCTCGCCGGTCTCATCGGCGGGCCGGTGGGCGGCGGCATCCTCACCCTGATCGGCCTGTTCCTGCTGGCCTCCACCTCCTTCGTCCTCGTCCACGCCGATCGGTCGGCCACCTGAAGCGCATCTATCTCGCCTACGACCTGCCGCCCGGCCGCATCATCGCCGTCGGCGGCCAGAAAGGCCCGCAGGCCGAAGTGCTCGGACCGGGCTTCCATTTCCGCCCGCTGGTGCGTGTCATCTACGACGTCGAGGAATTCCGGTCATCACGGTCCCGGAGGGCCACTACGGCCAGGTCACGGCCAAGGACGGCAGCCCCATGCCGGAGGGCATGTTCATCGCGCCCGCCTTTGCCGACGACCAAGCTCGATGCTGAACGCCACCACGTTTCCTCACAAAAGGCGGCTTTCGCGGCCCGCAGGAAACCGTGCTGAAGCCCGGCAGTCTACCGCCTCAACCGCTACCTGTTCGACATCAAGTCGACAAGGACACCACCGCCACCATCATCCCGGCGGGCCATGTCGGCGTGGTCAAGTCGAACGTCGGCGCAGCCGGGCGTCGACTGCGTGGAGGAGCTGGTGCGGTGAGCCGGCCCAGCACGACCAGGATGCGCTGTCGGTGCCGCTGGTGCCGCGCGGCTGCATCGGCATCTGGAAAGCCGTGCTGTTGCCCGGCGCCTATTACCTCAACCGCCACGCCTATGAGATCACCCTGGTCGATACGCGGGTGCAGACCTGGGAATACAAGGGCGGCTTCACCCGCCGTACCATCGATCTGTCGATCGACCAGCAGGGCAACCTGAAACAGACCGAGCATTCGGTCGACGAACCGGTGCCGCCCAACGCCGCCGACCGCGCCGTCTTCGTCAAGGTCGAGGGCTGGGAGATCCCGCAGGAGCTGCGCGTCCTCGCCCAGGTGTCGCCCGAGAACGCGCCCATCGTGGTCGGCTCGGTGGGCGGCATCCAGGAGATCGAGAGCCGGGTGCTCACGCCTACCATCCGCTCCATCGTGCGCAATGTCGCCGGCTCCGATATCCGCGTGCCGATCAAGGAGAACGGCAAGATCACCGGCTATGTCGAGCGGCCGACCCAGGTGCTCGATCTCATCCAGAACCGCAGCGCCATCGAGGACACCATCAAGGAGGTGATCAAGACCGAGGCGCGCAAGGCCGGCGTCGAGATCCGCGAGATCCGCCTGGGCGAGCCGGCCATCCCGCCCGAACTGCTGGTGGTGCGGCTCAGAGTGCAACTTGCCGACCAGCTCGGTCATGCCTATGCGCGCGAGACCGAATCGCAAAAGCAGCGGATCGAGACCGAGCAGGCGCGCGCCACCGCCGACGAGCAGCCGCAACTGGTGAAGGCGCAAATCGCCGTGCAGGTCGCCGAGCAGCGCGAGAAGGAGCGTGCCGCCCTCGGCCGGGCCGAGCGGCAATATCTGGAAGAGATCGCCCGCGGCCAGCGCGCCCAGGCCGAAGTGCTGGGTCAGGACCGGGTGGCCATGCTGCAGGCGCTGGAGAAGGTGCTCACCTCGCTGGAGCGCGAGCCGCAACTGGTGCAGCTCGTGGGCAAGCTGGTGCCCAACACCGTGGTGACGTCGGGCAACAGCAGCCTGGAAGGTGCCGCCGCCATCATCGGCGGCATCATCGGCGGCCGCAACGACAAGACGCAGCCGGCAGCGCAGCAATGACACAAAGGGGCGTTGCCGCTCTTATCCTTGCATTAACGAAGCTGGCCTAAGGTGTGACCATAAGTTGTATCATCTCTTGTTGCTCGCGGAGCGGGAGAACAGGTGTTCCTAAGCCAGGCGGACCAGCAACTCGTCCCCGTGCATCTCATCATGACCTCGGGCGGTTGCCTAAAAGGCGGCGTGGTGGCCGGACTGACCGGCAAGCTGTCCGACCTGATGGCAAAGCCGCAGCCATTCATCGAATTCCGTGCCAGCGACGGAACCCAGCAGTTCGTGAGCAAGGCCTGCATCGAAAGGGTGGTGCCGATCGAGGTGCCGCGCGCCGATCAGCTTTCGCGCCGCCTCGCCCACGACCAGCCGTTCGATGCCCATACCGTTCTCGGTGTCGGCGAGATGGCCTCGGCGCGCGAGATTTCCGCCGCCTATCATGCGCTGGCCCGCCAATATCATCCCGACCACTATGCCGGCCTCAACGCGCCGCGGGAAGTGATCGATTACGTCAGCGCCATGTTCGGCCGCATCACGCTCGCCTACAACGAGCTGAAGACTTCGGCGCCTGCCGGCGAACCACCGCGCGACGATCAAGGCTCCTGCGAGAGCGCGCCCGGGACGGCCTAGGAAACCGCCTTGGCCACACCCACCATGGCCGGCCGCAGCACCCGCTCGCCGATGCGGTAGCCGGCCTGGATGGTCTCCATCACCGTGCCCGGGGCGGCATCGCCGGTGGGCAGCTCGAACATCGCCTGATGGAAATTGGGGTCGAATTTTTGGCCCTTGGGATCGAAGCGCTGGATGCCGTGGCGCTCGAACACGTTGTGCAATTCGCGCCGGGTCACCTCGACGCCATCGATGAGTCCCTTGAGCGCCGGGTCGGTTTCACGCGCCACGGGGTCGACGCTGGCCAGCGCCCGGCCGAGATTGTCGGCCACGCTGAGCATGTCGCGGGCGAAGCTGGTGGCGGCATAAAGCGTCGCCTCGGCCTTTTCGCGCTCGGCGCGCCGGCGCAGGTTCTCGGTCTCGGCCACCGCCCTGAGCAGGCGATCCTTGAGTTCGGCGATCTCGGCCTCGGCCTCAGCCAGCGGGTCGACCTCCGGTGCCACGTCGGGCGCCCCGCCGAGCTCGAAGTCGGCAGTCTCCTCGACGGCCTCGGGGGCCTCGTCGTCATTCACCAAGTCAGGGTCTGCGGTCATGCCATCCTCCTGCACGGCCGTGGGCATAGTCATTTCAACGGGTGATTTCAACCTCGCGATATCGGAACGCGTGCACGCAAAATCAAGAGATCAGGCGGCCGATGGCGCGGGCGGTGTAATCGACCATGGGAATGATGCGGCCATAGTTCAGCCTTGTGGGCCCGATGACGCCGAGCACGCCGACGATCTTGTCCTCGGCATTGCTGTAGGGCGCGACGATGAGGGAAGAGCCGGACAGGGAAAACAGCTTGCTCTCCGAGCCGATGAAGATGCGCACCCCCTCGCCCGTCTCCGACAGGCGGATGAGGCGCAACAGCTCCTTCTTGGTCTCGAGGTCGTCGAACAGCATGCGCAGCCGCTCAAGGTCATCCAGCGCGTGCGCGTCCTCGATCAGCCGTGCCTGGCCGCGCACTATGAGCGACTTGGTGTCGTCGTCGGTACCGCTCCACACGCCGACACCTTCTTCCACCACGCGGGCCGAAAGCTCGTCCAGCTCGGCCTTGATGCGGGTGATCTCGCCGTCCATGGACTGGCGGATTTCCGGGATGGTGCGGCCCTGGTAGCGGGCCGAGAGGTAGTTGGACAGACCGCGTCAGGCTGGCCGGCAGGATGCCAGGCGGCAGATCGATCGCCCGGTTCTCCACGCTGCCGTCCTCGCCCACCAGCACAACGAGGCCGCGGGTCGGCGACAAGGAGACGAACTCGATATGCTTCAGGCGGGTATTGAATTTCGGCGTCACCACCACGCCGGCGCAGCGCGACAGGCCGGACAGAAGGTTGGTGGCATCGGCCAGCACCTCGGCGACGCCGCGCTCGCGGTTGAGGCCCGACATGCGCTCGTCGATCTTCTGACGCTCGCTGTCGGGGATCGGCCCCAGGTCGAGCAGCGAATCGACGAAGAAGCGCAAGCCCATCTCGGTCGGCACGCGGCCGGCGCTGGTGTGCGGCGAGGCCAGCAGCCCCGCCTCCTCCAGATCGGCCATGACATTGCGCACCGAGGCCGGCGACAGGGTCATCGGCAGACTGCGCGACAGCGTGCGCGAGCCCACCGGCTCGCCGGTGTCCAGATAGGAATCGACGAGCTGGCGAAAGATCTCGCGCGCACGCTGGTCGAGCGCGGCAAGGGCACTCAGATTGTCTGCGTTATCGGTGGTCATGGCATTCACGCCTTCTCACTGCGAAAGCTAGGTACGCCGAGGCCTTGCGTCAATGTTCTGCCGCGCGGGCGTTGCACCGATGCGACCGGAAGGCTAAACCGCCTCGAACCTATGCACCCGGCGCCATTAAAGGATCAGCGACACCATGCGAGCTTCCGGACGCGCCAATGACCAGTTGCGGGCCGTCAGCCTCGAGGCCGGCATATCGCCGCATGCAGAAGGCTCCTGCGTTGCCCGCTTCGGCAACACCCATGTGCTGTGCACCGCCTCGCTCGATGAGCGCGTGCCGCCATGGCTGCGCGGGCTGGGACGCGGCTGGGTGACGGCGGAATACGGCATGCTGCCGCGCTCGACCGGCGAGCGCATGCGGCGCGAGGCCGCCGCCGGGCGCCAGTCGGGGCGCACCCAGGAGATCCAGCGCCTCATCGGACGCTCGCTGCGCGCCGTCGTCGACCTCAAGGCGCTGGGCGAGCGGCAGATCATCATCGATTGCGACGTCATCCAGGCCGACGGCGGCACCCGCACCGCCGCCATCACCGGGGCCTGGGTGGCGCTGAGGCAATGCATTTCATGGATGCGCCAGCGCTCCATGCTGAGCGAAGACCCGCTCAAGGACCACGTGGCGGCGATCTCCTGCGGCATCGTCGGCGGAGAGCCGGTGCTCGATCTCGACTACGGCGAGGATTCCGGCGCCGAAACCGATGCCAATTTCGTCATCACCGGCGCCGGCGGACTGGTGGAGATCCAGGGCACGGCGGAGAAGGAACCGTTCAGCGAGACCCAGTTCCTCGAGTTGCTGGCGCTGGCGCGGCAGGGTGTCGCCACGCTGGTCGACCTGCAGCGCATGGCCGTCGACTGAGGTGAAGCGATGAAGCCTGACGGCATTCTCGAAACGGTGCTTTATGCCCGCGACCTCGACGCGGCGGAGCGCTTCTATGGCGAGGTCATGGGGCTTCAACGCATCACGCGCGAGGCCAACCGCCACGTCTTCTTCCGCTGCGGCCAACAGGTGTTTCTGCTGTTCAACCCTGAAGAGACGGTGAAGCCGCCGGCCGAAGGCGCGCTGCCGGTGCCGCCGCATGGCGCGACGGGTGAGGGCCACGTCTGCTTCCGCGTCGCAGCGGACAAGCTCGATGACTGGCGCCGGCACCTGGAAGCCCACGGCATCGCCATCGAGTTCGGATTTCCGCTGGCCGGGAAGCGACGCGCGCTCCATCTATTTCCGCGATCCGGCCGGCAACTGCCTGGAACTGGCGCCGGCGGCATTGTGGGGATTGTAGGTGACGCAGCAGACTGAAACGGGGCGACCGGCTGGTGGTCGCCAGCCACAATGCCGGCAAGGTGCGCGAGATCAAGGAGTTGCTCGCGCCCTTCGGTATCGAGGCGATATCGGCCGCCGACCTCGATCTGGCCGAACCGGAGGAAACCGAGACGAGCTTTGCCGGCAATGCGCGGCTGAAGGCGCAGGCGGCGGCGCGTGCCTCGGGCCTGCCGGCGCTTTCCGATGATTCGGGGCTGGCGGTGGAGGCGCTCGACGGGGCGCCGGGCATTCATTCGGCCCGCTGGGCGGGACCGGACAGGGATTTCGCCCTCGCCATGCGCAATGTGGAGGAACGGCTGCAGGCCAGGGGCGCGACGAGCCCCGACAAGCGGCATGCGCATTTCACTTGCGCCTTGTGCCTCGCCTGGCCCGATGGCGAGGCGCAGGTGTTCGAAGGCCGCATCGACGGCACGCTGGTATGGCCGCCACGGGGAACGCGCGGCTTCGGCTACGACCCGGTGTTTCTTCCCGAAGGGGAAGGCGAGACGTTTGGCGAGATGGAGCCGCAACGAAAGCACGCCATGTCGCATCGTGCCCGCGCCTTCGCCCTGTTCATGCACCTGATCGAAAGCGATGACGGCGAACGCTGACCAGCCCGGCATGCGGCCGCTCGGCATTTACGTGCACTGGCCGTTCTGCCTCGCCAAATGCCCTTATTGCGACTTCAACTCGCATGTGCGCCACCGCCCGGTCGATGCCGCCGCCTTTGGTGAGGCGCTGGCGCGCGAGCTCGACCATTTCCGCGACAGGACACCCGGGCGCACCGTCGAGAGCGTCTTCTTCGGCGGCGGCACGCCCTCGCTCATGCCGCCGGGCGAGGTGGCGCGCGTCATCGACCGCATCGCCGCCAACTGGGACGTGGCGGACGATGTCGAGATCACGCTGGAAGCCAACCCCACCAGCGTCGAGGCGAGGAATTTCCACGGCTACCGCGCGGCCGGGGTGAACCGCCTGTCGGTGGGCGTGCAGGCGCTCGATGACGACAGTCTCAAGGCGCTGGGCCGGCGCCATACCAGCGACGAAGCGCTCGCGGCCTGGCGGCTGGCCCAGCGCCTGTTCCCTCGCGCCTCCTTCGATCTCATCTACGCCCGGCCGGGCCAGACGCTGGCCGGCTGGCGCAACGAGCTGTCGCGGGCGCTCGCCGAGGCACCGGGCCACATGTCGCTCTACCAGCTCACCATCGAGCCCGAAACGCCCTTTGCCGCGCTGCATGCCAACGGCGCCCTCGTCGTGCCGGATGAAGATCTGGCGGCGGAGCTTTACGATCTCACCCAGGAGCTCACCGGCGCGGCGGGACTTCATGCCTACGAGGTTTCCAACCACGCGCGCGCCGGCGAGGAATCGCGCCACAACCTGATCTATTGGCGCTATGGCGAATATGCCGGCGTCGGGCCGGGCGCCCACGCACGCATCGGCGATGCCACAACGTATCGGGCGCTCGCCAACGAAAAACATCCCGAAACCTGGCTGGAGCTGATCGGCGCACGCGGATCGGGCGCATGCGAGGACGCCCTCTTGAGCGCGAGCGAGCAGGCGAGCGAAATGCTGCTGATGGGCTTGCGGCTTTCGGAAGGCATCGATCCGGCCCGCTACCAGCGGCTCGCCGGCCGGCCGCTCGATGCCGGCCGGTTGGACCGGCTGATCGCCGACGGCTTGCTGGTTCATCGGCCCGACGGGCACATTGCCGCCACGCCGCAAGGGCGGCGGGTGCTCAATGCCGTCATTGCCGCTCTCGAGGCCTGATCAGAACCCGATGCCGAAGCGCTGCGGCGCCGGTGCCACCACGCGCGGGCCCGCGGGCGTCACTTCGAGGATCGACAGGCCGCGCTCGCACAATCCGGCCGAGGTGAAGCGGAACAGGCCATTGGCACCCTGGAAACCTTGCGGATTGGTGATGCGGTCGGGTGTGAAGCGCGCACCCGGCGCCCCCTTCGCCAGAATGACGGCAAGGCTGACCGAATCATAGGCGAGACTCGCCAGACGCGGCGGAACGGATCCGTAACGACTCTGGAAACGCTGCGCGAACTGATTGACCAGTTGCGGCGCCACTCCGGCGTACCAGCCACCGACGGCAATGGGAATCTGCGCGGTACGAGAATCGTCCCACAGGCCGGTTCCGAGAAAGCGCACCTTTTGCGGCGTGATGCCAACGCCGGTCAGAGCATCGCTCACCTGGCGCAGGACCTCGCCGCCATCCGGCACCAGCAGCGCCTGCATGCCGGTCGCCATGCGTCCGGCCAGGCGTCCGGCCGGGCCGGTCATGCCCCCGACCGAGCGGTCATAGTGCTCGATCGCCACCACCCGCGCGCCATAGACGCGTGCCGAGGTCTTGAGCGCCCGCTCGATGGTGGCCCCGTAAGTGGACTTGGGCACAAAGCCACCGATGTTGCGCAAGCCGGTCTGGGCGGCATAACGCACGATGTTGGCCACTTCCTCCTCGGGCAGGAAGCTGTTGAGATAGACCCCCGACGCGGCCACGCCGCTCGAGGTCGAAAAGGCGATGACGGGCACGCTGGCGGCCCGCGCGGCGGGTGCGACCGCCTGCACCGCATTGGCAAACAACGGCCCGAGAATGAGCTCGGCCCCCTCGGCCAGTGCCGCTTGCGCCGCCGCCTGGGCGCCCGCCGGCGTGCCGTGCGTGTCCTTGGTCAACAGCGTGATGCCGGGATTGCCGGCATCGAAGAGCGCCATCTCGGCGGCCTGCTTCATGGCACCGGCAATGCGCGCGGTGTCGCCGGGGGCGCTGAGCGGCAGCAACAGGGCGACCTTGGCGCCGCTCGATACCGGCGGCATGCTCGGCTGCGGTTGCGACTGCGGGCTCGATTCGCTGAACAGGCCGCCCATGTTGATGCCGCCGCAGCCCGACAGCATGACAAGGCTCGCCATCGCGATGGCAAAAGCCGGGATGCGCGGCCACAAGCCGGCCAGCGCCCGCAGGAAAAGTGCCACGATCGTCAATCCTACCCCCAACCCCTGGTCCTGTTGTCGCCGGCCCGCGATGATTCGGGGCGAATCCGCTGCACAAACCGGTTATCTTCATCATAACGGCGAAACACCGTCGCGAAAACCCGAAGTGCTGAAAAAGCAAGCGGAAAAGTCATGAACGGCAAGGACGCAAGCGCGCCCGGCTTCACCATAGACGGTGCGCGCATCACAGCCAGCCCGGCCGCGCCGGGCCTGCATATCGTCGCCACACCGATCGGCAACCTGGCCGATATCACCCTGCGTGCCCTTTCCGTGCTCGCCGGCGTCGACAGGATCCTGTGCGAGGACACCCGTGTGACCTCCAGGCTGCTCAAACGCTACGCCATTCGCACCCCGATGGGGAACTATCACGATCACAATGCGGCGAAAGCGCGGCCGCGCATCCTGGCAGATCTTGCCAGGGGGATGAGTCTCGCTCTGGTATCGGATGCCGGAACGCCGCTCGTCTCCGATCCCGGCTTCAAGCTGGTGCGCGAGGCGATTGCCGCCGGCATCGATGTGCACATGGCGCCCGGCCCCAGCGCGCCGGTGATGGCGCTCGCCCTGTCGGGCCTGCCCAGCGACCGCTTTCTGTTCGCCGGCTTCGTGCCGCAGGCGGGCGGCCGCCGCGGCCGCTTCCTCGCCGAGCTGGCCGGCACAAGCGCAAGCCTTGTCCTGTTCGAGACGGGCCACCGGCTGGACGAGACCCTGAAGGCGATCGCCGAGATCATGGGGGAGCGCGAGATCGCCGTCGCGCGTGAACTCACCAAGCTGCACGAGGAGGTTTTGCGCGGGGCGGTGAGTGACGTGCGCGCGGCGCTCGCCGGCCGGACAGAGATCAAGGGCGAGATCACGCTCGTCATCGCGCCGCCGGACGAGGCGCCGCAGGCGGCGGACGAGGAGATCGACGAAGCCCTGGCGTCGCTCTCGAAACCCTGCCCGCCGGCCGGGCTGCCGCCGAGGTCGCCCGGCGCTTCCATTTGCCGCGCAACGACGTCTATCAGCGGGCGCTGGCGCTGAAGGGTAAAGCCAGGGACGGCGGCGGTCATGGCGACGGCTGATCGCCGCAAGGCCGAAGCGCGCGGGCGCTGGGCGGAAGGCGCAGCAGCGCTCTATCTGCGTCTCAAGGGCTATCGCATCCTGGCGCGGCGGGCGAAGACGCCGGTGGGGGAGATCGACCTGGTGGCGGTGCGCTCGAAGGTGGTCGCTTTCGTGGAGGTGAAGGCGCGGCGGCGGCGCGACGAGGCGGCGTGGGCGGTCACCCCGCAGCAGACCCGGCGCATCGCCCGGGCGGCACGCTACTGGCTGGGCGGGCACCCCGCTTTCGCCCGCCACGACTGCCGCTTTGACATCGTCATCGTCAGCCCCTACCAGATGCCGCTGCATCTGCCGGACGCCTTTCAGGACGAGCCCGGCTGAGGAGACGGAGTTTTTCGATCATGACGCTCAAGGTGGCGGTTCAGATGGACCCGATCGGGTCGCTCAAGATCGCGGGCGATTCGACCTTCGCCCTGATGCTGGAGGCGCGCGCGCGCGGCTACAGCCTGTTCCACTACCAGCCGCATGCCCTGTCGGCCGGCTTCGACGGCCTCAAGGCCTGGGGCGAGGACGTGACCGACCTGCGGGATGAAGAAGGCCGGCATTACGAGTTGGGCCCGTCGCACGAAGTGGATCTCGGCCGAATTCGATGTGGTGCTGCTGCGCCAGGACCCGCCCTTCGACATGGGCTACATCACCAACACGCATCTGCTGGAACGCCTGCAACCCGGCACCCTGGTGTCCAACGACCCCAGGGAGGTGCGCAACGCACCGGAAAAGCTCTATGTGCTCAATTACCCGCAGTTCATGCCCGACGACGCTGATCAGCCGCGACCCGGCGGCGTTGAAAGCCTTTCGCGCCGAGCATGGCGACATCATCATCAAGCCGCTCTACGGCAATGGCGGCGCCGGCGTGTTCCGTCTCGGCAACTCGGATGAGAATTTCGCCTCGGTGGTGGAGCTGTTCACCCAGTCGTTCCGCGAGCCCTTCATCGCCCAGCGCTATCTGCCGGCGGTGCGGGCCGGCGACAAGCGCATCATCCTGGTGGACGGCGAGCCGGTGGGCGCCATCAACCGGGTGCCGGCCGTGGGCGAGGCGCGCTCCAACATGCATGTGGGCGGCAAGCCCGAACCGGCCGATCTCACCGAGCGCGAGCGCGAGATCTGCGCCGCCATCGGCCCCGACCTCAAGCGACGGGGCTGATCTTCGTCGGCATCGACGTCATCGGCGGCCTGTCTGACCGAGATCAACGTCACCTCGCCCACCGGCATCCGCGAGATCAAGCGCTTCGGCGGCGCCGACATCGCGGCGCTGATCTGGGACGCCATCGAGGCGCGGCTGGGCAAACAATAAATTGTTCCATAAATGTTCTTGCCAAGGGAATAGCCTCCCGCTACGCTAGCCCGCAAGCTGACTGCAACCAGGGCGGGACCCCATGACAGCGCACGTCGCAACCGTATCCTTCGAGGGCATCGAGGCGGTGCCGGTCGATGTGCAGGTGCAGATTTCCTCCGGCTTCGTCGGCATCACCATCGTCGGGCTGCCCGACAAGGCGGTGGCGGAAAGCCGCGAGCGGGTGCGCGCCGCGCTCAACGCCTCGGGGCTGGCTCTGCCGGCCAAGCGGGTAACCGTCAACCTGGCGCCGGCTGATCTGCCCAAGGAAGGCAGCCATTTCGACCTGCCCATCGCGGTGGGCCTCTGGCGGCCATGGGCGTGGTGCCGGGCGATGTGTTGCAGCGTTATGTGGTGCTGGGCGAATTGTCGCTCGACGGCACGGTGACAGCGGTGGCCGGCGCACTCCCCGCCGCGATCGCCGCCAACGCCCGCGGGCTGGGGCTCATCTGCCCCAGACCCTGCGGGCCGGAAGCCGCCTGGGCAGGCGAGGACGTGGACATACTCGCCGCCGACAGCTTGGTGCAGATCGTCAACCATTTTCGCGGCAGCCAGGTGATGTCGCGCCCCAGGCCGGGCCTTGCCGAGGACGAAGCACCCTTACCGAACTTGCGCGATATCAAGGGCCAGGACGCCGCCAAGCGGGCGCTCGAAGTGGCCGCGGCCGGCGGCCATCACCTGTTGATGGTCGGGCCGCCCGGGGCCGGCAAGTCGATGCTGGCGAGCCGCCTGCCCTCTATCCTGCCGCCTATGGATGCGCGCGAGATGCTCGCATTAGTACACGCATAACCTCGTGCCGCCCAACCTCGAAAGGATCGATGAGCATGCTTGGCATCTTGATTGTTGGCGTATGGTGCGGCCACATTGGTTTATGTGGCTATGCTGCCGGGGGCACGACGACGCCAATCATCTTTAGAAATCGTCATATGACGGTTTGGCATCAATGTGGAGACGCCGTTGTCTCCCTTCATTCCAATTCCGTAGACAAAGACAGAGTGGTGAAATTCGTCGTCGTTAAGTACCTGATAAGTTATACAAACAATAATCTGTGGGTAGAAAGGTCCTTTTGGCTACCTTTTGCATTTCGTCAGGATCTGACGCCCGCAGACCAATCACGCCAATAATCGCCTCCAGGAATTACAACACGACTTGCAGCTTCAAAGCGCGTCTTGTTCCTTTCGCATATCTCGGCTACAGCTTCTTCCGTGTCTCTGTAATCAGAGATAACCTTTACATCTGTGTGGACGAACAATGCAGGCGGATTTACCAATGTTCCTGTGATGCATAGATATAGGAATATTTGTTCCAAAATCAGTAATTTCTACATCCCCATCGATGAAAAGATCTGTCACCATCCACGCACGCTGTTCGTAGATAAGAGCCTTTCTGCTGATTTTGGTTGCTTCTATTGCCGCATTGGCGGTGCGCTGGGTGTAATAGAGCGTAAGACCAATCCCCAGCAGACCGGCAACCGCCAAGCCGATCTGCCACCACGCAATGATGACCATCTGTCGATTGGAAACCGCCATGGATTTTTGGGCGGCCAGATCATTCTCTGCTCTTTTCTCGGCGGCTTGGCATTTCTCATCGCAGGCTATATCAGCGGCCGATTTATCCTTGATGAACTATCGTGGCGTCAGTGCATATTTGGCAGTGTTGCTGTTTTTTGCCTTTTTGGCTTCGGGATTATTCTGTGGGGGTACAGCCTGGGGGCGAGCCGCTCTATCTTCTTCAGTGGAGCACTCTGTTCTGGCGATTCATATGACCAAGCGGCGACTGTCGATGTTGCTAGAGACCAGACTACAAGGATCGCAATTCCGCCCATCCAAGTCGCAACTGTTCCGTTCCTAAAGCTCTCATGCATTGGAGCAGGAAGGCCGCCGTGAATTTTCCCCGGCTCACCTTATTCCTCAGATTGCGTTCATCTTCGCTCACGCCAATTGATTCCAGCCTTTCGACCAACTGTGAATAGGTAACGTTCTGCCTGGCCATCTCACCTCGCACAATCCCGCGCGCCTTGGCTTCCCAGTCTGTCCGTTCCGGCATGTTAGCATCTCCTATGATGATTTTGTCATCATATAGCGATGCTTTCGCCCTTGACAAGGTGACATGCAATCATTATCTCTAGTGCATACGCACTGGAGACGATGACAAATGGCACAACACTTCCTTCTTTCCGCCAGCCGCCCGCACCCTCAGCCTCAAGGCGATCTATCAGGCTGGCGAGGACGCGGCGTACGAGACGTTCTGCGATCTGCGCTGGACCGAGACCAATGGCGAGCCGGTTTGCCCGCGTTGCGGTTGCGCTGGATCATCTACAGGATCGACACGCGCCGCAAGTTCGATTGCCAAGGCGTGCCGTCATCAGTTTTCGGTCACGTCGGGAACCATCTTTGCCTCGCCGCAAGATGGCCTTCACCGATCTGCTGGCCGCGATCTGCATCTTCGTGAACGGCGCCAAGGGCATTTCCGCCCTGCAACTGAGCCGTGATCTGGACTGCCAGTACAAGACGGCCTTCGTGTCTGTCGCCACAAGCTGCGCGAAGCGCTTGCAGCCGAGATCGCAAGCGGCATGACGCTTGATGGTGAGGTCGAAATCGATGGCGCCTATTTCGGCGGTCACATTCGCCCGGCGAACCTCAAGGAAGATCGTGTTGACCGTCGCCTGGCCGAACACCAGACCGGCAAGCGCCGCGTCGTGGTGGCCCTCCGCGAGCGCGGCGGCCGCACCTTGACCTTCGTCACCAGACAGGAAGCCGAAGGCGTCGAGATCGCTTGCCAAGCGGCATGTAGCCGCATGGCGATCATGCTATGCCGACGAAGCCTCGCCATTGGGATGCGCTGCACGCCGGCTGGCAGGTCGGCCGCATCAATCACTCTGAAGCCTATTCAGACGGGACGGCATCTGCACCAATCAGGTTGAAAGCTATTTCAGCCGTCTCCGCCGCATGGTGCGACGGCCAGCATCACCACGTTTCAGCGCGCGTTACCTGCACGCCTACGCCGACCATGCCGCTTGGCTTGAGGATCATCGCCGGCTGTCAAACGGCGCGCTGGCGTACCGCGCTGCTTGGGCTGGCGATGGCGCATCCGGTCAGCCGTCAATGGAGCGGATATTGGCAGCGGGCGGCGTAAGCGTTGCGACCACAGGATTAACTCGTGGAGAGAATCGGCTTTTTTGGAACACGGTGGCCGCCACCACCCCTCTATTGCTCTGAAATCCCAATCGCAAAGGCCAAGGCGTAATGGGACGCCAAGAGCGATGGGCTTTCACCCGTCACAGATAGAGGAGGACGCGACATGAGTTGTAAAACCGTGAAGCGCACCGTCCGGACCGGGCCGAAACCCGGTCCTAAGACGGTAAAGGTTTCACCGTTCAAGCGGTCGAAACCAAGCAAGTGCAAGTGATGAGCTAGCGCTTGTAGGTGGCGGTCACCACCGAGCGGCACTAAATCAGGCAGGCCAAGTTAGGTCAACCCCTGTTTTTTCTCTCCAGTCAATACGCCGCACTTTAGCTTAGTTAGTTGCAGCAGGCGGGGTAATGGCAGCGGAACGCAGCGTGAACATTTAACTCGCACTTCACACATCAAATCGGATAGAATTGACAAATGGCTAAAAAAATCGACCCCACAAAGGACCTTGAGAGACTTTCATCCTCGGCAAGGGCTGAGGATGGCACAGGCGACCAATTTCTGGTCTACGGGACAGACCGAGGTATTCGCGTCGATGTCCGTTACAAAGGAGAAACGCTGTGGATGACGCAGCGACAGATGGGGGATTTGTTCGGCGTAACTGTTCCTACAATCTCACGGCACATTGCGAATGTGATCGAAGAGGGGGAACTTGATGAGGCCCCAACTGTTGCAAAAATTGCAACGGTTCGAAACGAAGGCGAAAGACAGGTATCCCGCGAAATCGAGCATTACAACTTAGAAATGATAATTTCCGTTGGCTACCGTGTCAGCTCAAAACAGGCGACAATGTTCCGCGTTTGGGCAACGGAACGGCTCAAGGAGCTTATCCTCAAGGGATGGAGCATTGATGCGGAGCGGATGAAAGCCCCAGAGAGCCGTAATCACTTTCAAGAACTCAAAGAGATAATTCGTGACATTCGCGCTTCCGAAGCGAATGTTTACCGGGAAGTGCGTAGCATCTGCGCTCTATGTCAAGATTATGATCCCCAATCGGAAGATTAGCGGCATTTCTATGCCAGAATGCAGAACACTCTGCTATGGGCAGTTTGCCAGATGACGGGACCAGAAATCGTTAAACTAGGGCCAATTCTAAATCCGAAAACATGGGATTGACCACTTGGCCACACACGAACATCCGCAAAGCCGATGTAACCATAGCCAATAACTATCTTGGTGAGATGGAGATAAAGGCTAGAATCGTCTCACCGTCATGTTGCTCGATTATTTCGAAGATCAGGTGGACCAAGGCCGACTTGTTACAATGGCAGAAGCTGAGGCCAAACTTTCTGAGTTTATCAATTTTAACCAGAGGCCATTACTCACCCATTTGGGTCTGTAAAGCGCGAGTCCGCTGACAAGCACGCTGAGAAACAGTATATAACCTTCAAGGAAAAGCAGCGAGCTATTCGGCATGCGGCGGAGTAATTCGCCAAAGTGCATATTGCCCCGGCCCTTGCTCGGCTTGCACATGCCCATGTTCTCGCTGACCTCGCAATGCCACGCCGACCCGCTTTGTCATCAATCTAAGCATTCTCTGGTCGCTGCGATCCATTGCCCGCTCAATCAGTAGCTGGATAGCGATATCGCGCGTTGTGAGGGGTTCTGCGGCCTGTCTGAGTATGGATAGGATGATGCGGCTCATCTCGCCACGATTGCTCCAATCCGAAGGTGGGCGGAATGCCTTGGGCTTGATTGTCTCGGCGCTGATATTGGGATCGAACAACCGCAACGTGGCGTCCAGGTTCTCAAGGTCCATGACCATTTGGCGAAGGCGCTCGTGCGTCGCTTCGATTTCCCCAGCAAGGGAAGCCCGCTTCTTGACAAGTGCAGCGATAACGTGACAATTCTGCCATGGTCGCAGTGTGCGACTAACCGCCTGAAATTGCTAGCAAATTTCTTATGCTTTTGCTACCTAATGCCGGAGATGCTGGACGTCTCGATGATCGCTTCGGTGGCGGGCAAGCTTGCCGGCGGCAAGCTGTCGAGACGACGCCCGTTCCGCGCGCCCCATCACAGCGCCAGCCAGGCAGCGCTGGCCGGCGGGGGCTTGCGTGCCCTGCCGGGCGAGATGGCGCTTGCCCATCACGGGGTCCTGTTTCTCGATGAATTGCCGGAATTCCAGTCGCGCGCGCTGGAGGCGCTGCGCCAGCCGCTGGAGACCGGCCAGACGGTGATCGCGCGGGCCAACCACCATGTCACCTATCCGGCGCGCTTCCAGCTTGTCGCGGCCATGAACCCGTGCAAATGCGGCCTGCTGGGCGACGGCTCGGGGCCGTGCCGGCGCGGTCCGCGCTGCGCCACCGATTACCAGGCGCGCATTTCGGGGCCGCTGCTCGACCGCCTCGACATCCAGATCGAGCTGCCGCCGGTGAGACCTTCGGACCTGGCGCTGCCGCCGCCCAAGGAATCGAGCGCCGATGTCGCGGCCCGCGTGGCGGCGGCCCGCGCCATCCAGAAGCAGCGCTTCGGGCGCCTCGGGGTCGGCCATCTGCGCACCAATTCCGAAGCCGATGGCGAACTGCTGGAGGAGATCGCCCGTCCGGACGAGGCGGGGATGAAGCTTCTCGGCGAAGCGGCCGAGTTCATGCGCCTGACGGCGCGCGGCTATCACCGCGTGCTCAGGGTGGCGCGCACGCTCGCCGATCTCGGGGGTGGCGAGACTGTCTCGCGCCTCAATGTGGCCGAAGCGCTCGGCTATCGCCAGCGCCTGGCGGCTTTTTCCCAGGCCGCCTGATACCGCCGGCGCCCTGCGACAGCTTGCAACGCCCGGTTTGTGGCGGTGCGATTGCTCTGGCCCTCACTTGACAAGTGTCGCGCAAAGGCCCATGTGAGCGACACAAGAATTGCTGGTGGCCGCGTAAGACAACGGGTTATTTCTTAAAAATCCCGCAGTCCAGTCCCCTTAATCATCCCGAAACAACCGCTTTATCCCAGTACGCGTGGGCCGAGGCATTTCGCCCGGCAGGCAGCTCTTTTCGAAGAGGCTGCCTTCCCACAGGCGTCTGAGGAAAATCAATCAATGACTGAAAGTGCATTCACCCAACTCGGCGTTGCCCGGCCCATCGTCGATGCTCTGGCGAACGAAGGCTATGCAGAGCCCACACCCATCCAGCGCCAGGCCATTCCGGCCCTGCTTGCCGGCCGCGACCTTCTCGGCATCGCCCAGACCGGAACCGGCAAGACCGCGGCTTTCGTGCTGCCTCTGCTGCAACGTCTTAGCGAAGAACCCGGCCGCAGCGAGCCGCGCCGCCCGCGTGCCCTCATTCTCGCACCGACCCGCGAACTGGCGAGCCAGATCGGCGAGCGCATCGGCGCCTATGGCGCGAACCTGCGGCTGCGCCATACGATCATCTTCGGCGGCGTCGGCCAGAACCCACAGGTCAATGCGCTGGGACGGGGGGCCGATATCGTCGTCGCCACGCCGGGACGGCTTCTCGACCTCATCGGCCAGAAACACCTGCGGCTCGACCGGGTGTCGATCCTGGTGCTCGATGAGGCCGACCGCATGCTCGACATGGGCTTCGTGCGCGACATGCGGAAGATCCGCGCGCTGCTGCCGGCGAAGCGCCAGTCACTGCTGTTCTCGGCGACCATGTCGAAGGACATCGCAGAGATCGCCGCGGAGTTCCTGCACGATCCCGAGGAGGTGCGGGTCAGCCCCAAGGAAATCACCATAGAGCGCATCAACCAGGAGACGATCATGGTCGATGCCGGCGCCAAGCCGGACATGCTCGCCCACCTGCTGCAGGATGAATTGCTTTCCCGCATCATCGTGTTCACGCGCACCAAGCACGGCGCCGACAAGGTGACCAAGCGCCTGGTGGCGGACGGCGTCGCGGCCCAGGCCATCCATGGCAACAAGTCCCAGTCCAACCGCCAGACGGCGTTGCGGCGGTTTCGCGAGGGCGAGATCAGGGTGCTGGTGGCAACCGATGTCGCCGCCCGCGGCATCGATGTGCCCGACGTCTCGCACGTCATCAACTTCGAAATTCCCAACGTGCCGGAAAGCTACGTGCACCGTATCGGGCGCACCGCGCGGGCGGGCCAGGGCGGCAGTGCCATCTCGCTGTGCGATCGCAGCGAAGTGGGCTACCTGCGCGATATCGAACGCTTGATCAAGCGCACCATCGAGCGCCGCGACGTCAGCGGCCTTTCCTTCGTTCAGCGTGAGCGCGGGCGGCCGCACGGAGCGGCAGACGCCCCTCCGTCGCG
Organism: uncultured Alphaproteobacteria bacterium; assembly: GCA_963770075.1. Classification (GTDB taxonomy): domain Bacteria; phylum Pseudomonadota; class Alphaproteobacteria; order Rhizobiales; family Aestuariivirgaceae; genus CAVVDT01. Next base: position 19,925 of record CAVYOQ010000021.1, on the reverse strand, counting down.
AGCCGCCTTGAAGCAGCCGCGCCGGCAGCGCCGGCGGCGCAACGGCCAGCGCCGGGCAGCCGCCTAGGACATGGCGCTCGCGCTACGCATGCGGGCCCGTTTGCATCCAAGGGCCGCTCTGACTTATTGGTGTCGATGAAGTTGTCCGGGATCGGGCGCACGCGCCGCATCTCGAAACGATCTATGAAACAGGAGAAACAATGATGGCCAAGGAAGAACTGCTTGAATTCGAAGGCGTGGTCGTCGACGTGCTGCCCGATGCCCGCTTTCGCATCAAGCTCGACAACGACCACGAGATCATCGCCTATACGGCCGGGCGCATGAAGAAGCATCGTATCCGCACCCTGGTCGGCGACCGGGTCACCATCGAGATGACGCCTTATGATCTCGACAAGGGCCGGGTCATCTATCGCCACAAGGACGAGCGCGCATCCACCGGCCCGGCACCACGCCGCACCTACCGGCGGCGCTGAGGCCTTTCCTGCTTGACCAATCATTAACCATTCAGGCCGGCCTCCGGGCGCGACAGCGCGCGCAATGAGGGCTTCTTAATGAGCGCATGACATGCTGGCGCCTTTCGCGAGGACGCAGCATGGACAGCGGCGAGACGACAACCAAGAGCTCCGAGACCACGGTGCCGGCCGGGCACCAGAGCCCGGGCGAATTCGACGTCGGCATCGCCGCCGCCGGCATCGCCATGTCGGCCGCCGCGACCGTCTTCCTGTTCGTTGCCGCCTATTTCATCTCCGCCCTCGAAGCCCTGACCAGCCTCGCCGGCGTCATCTTCTCGGTCTATGCCGGCGGCGCGGCGATCTACATCCTCAAGGCCGCCCAGCGCCGCATGCTGGCGCTCGAACGCGCCATGAAGGACGTGCAGGAAGCGCGCGCCCAGGCCGAAAGCGCCAGTCGGGCCAAGACCCAGTTCCTGGCCGCCATGAGCCATGAAATCCGCACCCCGATGAACGGCGTCATCGGCATGAACAGCCTGCTGCTCGAGACCGAGCTCACGCCCGAGCAGCGCAGCTATGCCGAGACCGCGGATATGTCGGCGAGGGCGCTGTTGTCGATCATCGACGAAATCCTCGATACCTCCAAGGCCGAACAGGCGAAGCTGGATATCGAGCCGGTCGACTTCGATCTGGCCGAACTGGTCGAAGGGGTGAGCGAACTGCTCGCCCCGCGCGCCCATGCCAAGGGCATCGAGATCGCCGCGCTGGTCGACCCGCGCCTTTGCGGCACGTTCACAGCCGATGCGGCGCGTCTGCGCCAGGTGCTGCTCAACCTCGCCGGCAACGCCATCAAGTTCACGGAACGGGGCGGGGTCAAGCTCGTGGTGCGCCCGGTCGACAAAGATGCCGCGCCAGACGAGGACACCTCGCTCGGCGTGGACTTTTCCGTCATCGACTCAGGCCCCGGCATCGCGCCGGCCGATCAGCAGCGCGTGTTCGAGCTCTATCAGCAGACCGAGTTGGGCGCCAAGGGGAAATACGGAGGCACCGGCCTGGGCCTTGCCATTTCACGCTCGATCATCGAGCGCATGGGCAGCCGGCTCGAACTCGACAGCGAGACCGGCAAGGGCTCGACCTTCCGCTTCCGCCTGCGCCTTGCCTGCAAGCCAGACAGCGCAGCGCTCGAAGCGGCCGGGCTGGAAGGTCGTGATGTCATGATCGCCGCGCCGCCGGCCCCCGTCGCCGACCTCCTGGAGCTGTGCCTTGCCGACTACGGCGCCAACGTCAGCCGGCTGGACGATGCCGAGGGCCTGAAAGCCTTTCTCGCCGGCCCGCCGGCCGAAGCGCCGGGCGGTGTCGATCTCGTCTGCGATGCGCAATTCGCCGCAATCCTTGCAAGCGAGGTCGAAGCCGGATTCTGCAAGCGCTCGCCGCATGTGCATCTGTGGCTGCTGCTGCAACCGGAACAGAGGCGCGAGTTCCGCGACCTGCTCGCCAGCCACGCGGTCGGCTATCTGCTCAAGCCCTTCCGCCGTTCCACCGTGCGCGCCCAACTGGCCGAACGCGACAATGTGGTGATTGCCCGGGCAGCCGCCGCGTTGCGCCGCGCCGCGCGCAAAGGCGCCGCGGCGCCAACACGCAAACTCAATGTCCTGCTCGCCGAGGACAATCTCATCAACGCGGTCCTGTCGCGCACCATCCTGGAAAAGCTCGGCCATCGCGCCAGCCTGGCGGCCAATGGCGCCGAAGCGGTCGAGCAGGTGCGGGCCAGCCTCGAAGCGGGTTCGGAGACGTTCGATCTGGTGCTCATGGACATCATGATGCCGGTCATGAACGGGCTGGATGCCACCCGCGCCATCCGCGCCCTCGAAAAGGAACATCAGGCGAGCCCGCTGCCGGTCCTCGCCCTGACCGCCAACGCCCGCCGCGAGGACGACGATGCCTGCATGGCGGCCGGCATGGACCGCTATCTCGCCAAACCCTTCGACCGGGCGGACCTGGAAGAAGCCATCGCCGAACTGGTGCAGCGCGCCGTGGCCTGACGTCATTGAAGTTTCACGCCACCATGTCCTATCAACGTGACAGGCTTCGCAATGCGGCCGCACGGAGATCAGGCCATGAACGTGAACGTCATTGCCCGCAAGGCGGATCTGACCGTCCGCCTTGCTGCTTGCGCTGAAGACATCACCGCCGCCCAGGCCTTGCGCTACCGGGTGTTCTACGAGGAACTCGCCGCTCGTCCCGACGAGGCGGCCTGCCTTGCCCGGCGCGATCAGGATCGCTTCGACCTTGTGTGCGATCACCTGCTGGTGGTGCGCCCTCAGCGCGGCGATGACGACCCCGATGCGGTGTGCCTCAGCGACGGCACGCTGGTCGGTACCTACCGCCTGTTGCGCCAGGATATCGCCGAGGCGGGACCGGGCTTTTACACCCAGGACGAATTCGACATTGCGCCGCTGGTGGCGCGGCATGCGAATTTGCGGTTCCTCGAACTGGGGCGCTCGTGCGTGCTGGCGCCTTATCGCACCCGGCCTGTGGTCGAGCTTTTGTGGCAGGGCATCTGGAACTATGTGCGTGGCCATCGCCTCGATGTGATGATCGGCTGTGCCAGCCTCGAGGGCACCGATCCCACAGACCCACGCCGCGGCGTTGAGTTTCCTTGCGCGCCATTGCGCCGCCGAAGGTGACTGGCATGTGCGCGCCCATGACCATCGCCGCATTGCCATGGGACGCCTTGGGGCTGAGGAGGTCGATCCACGCCGTGCCATGAAAAGCCTGCCGCCGCTCATCAAGGGCTATCTGCGGCTCGGCGCGCGCATCGGCGACGGCGCCGTGATCGATACCCAGTTCAACACCATCGACGTGCTCATCGTGTTACCGGTGAGCGCCATCGACCGGCGCTATTTCAGCCATTTCGGACAACCCGAAGAGGCCAGCCTCAGCCGTTGATGTCGAAAGCGGCGATGGCCGCGAGGTTGAGAAGGTCCGACGCCGTCGCCGACATGGAGGCGATCTGCACCGGCTTGTCGAGACCGGCGAGCAGGGGGCCGATGACCGTCACACCGCCCAGTTGCTGCAGCATCTTGGTGGAGATGCTGGCCGAGTGGGCAGCCGGCATGACCAGCACATTGGCCGGTTCCGACAGGCGGCAGAACGGGTAGAGCGCCATCGCCGCCCGCGACAGGGCCACATCGGGCGCCATTTCGCCGTCATACTCGAAATTGGGCTTGCGCCGGTCGAGCTCGGCCACCGCGTCGCGGGTGTTCTGCACCCGCTCGCCCTTGGGATAGCCGAAGGTGGAATAGGACAACAACGCCACCCGCGGTACATGCCCGAAGCGCCGGGCAACGCCCGCGGCCTCTTCGGCGATGTCAGCCAACTGGGTCGGACTCGGCAGCTCCAGCACCGAGGTGTCGGCCATGAAGATGGTGCGTCCCTCGCACAAGGCCATCGACACCCCGATGCGGCGATGACCGGGGCGCGCGTCGATGGCAATGGCAATGTTCTCCAACGCCACGGAGTAATTGCGCGTTACGCCCGTGACGAGGGCATCGGCATCACCCAGCGCCACCATGCAGGCGGCGAATACGTTGCGATCATTGTTGACGAGACGCTGGCAGTCGCGCGCCAGCAGCCCATGGCGCTGCTGGCGCTCATAGAGAAACCAGGCATAGTCGCCGATGCGGTCGGACAAGCGGGCATTGAGGACCGTGACGCCGGCGTGCATCTCGACGCCCGAGATTTCCATCGCCTGACGGACCGCTTCCTCGCGGCCGATGAGGATCGCCTCGCCGAAGCCGTTGCTGGCATACATCTGGGCGGCGCGGATGACCCGGTCCTCCTCGCCCTCGGCAAAGACCATGCGCCGCGGCTGCCGCCGCACCTGGGCAAAAACGCCCTGCAGCGAGGCGGCAATGGGATCGAGGCGCGCCGACAGCTTGCCGACATAGGTCTCGAAATCGGTAATCTCGCGCTGGGCGACACCGGAGCGCATGGCCGCGCGCGCCACCGCCGGGGGAATGGTGGAGATGAGGCGCGGGTCGAAGGGCACGGGGATCAGATAGTCGCGGCCGAAGCGCAGCCGGTTGCCGTGATAGGCGGCGGCCACCTCGTCGGGCACATCCTCGCGTGCCAGCATGGCGATGGCCTCGGCGGCGGCGATTTTCATTTCGTCGTTGATCTCGCGCGCGCGCACATCGAGGGTGCCGCGGAAGATATAGGGAAAGCCGAGGACATTATTGATCTGGTTGGGATAATCGGAGCGGCCGGTGGCCATGATGGCATCGTCGCGCACGGCGAGCACTTCCTCCGGCGCGATCTCCGGATCCGGATTGGCCATGGCGAAGATGATCGGATCGGCGGCCATCGACTTCACCATGTCCCTGGACACCGCATCCTTGACCGACAGGCCGTAGAACACATCCGCCCCCTTCATCGCGTCGGCCAGGGTGCGTGCCTTGGTGTCGCCGGCAAAGGCCGACTTCCACTGGTTCATGCCCTCCTTGCGGCCGCGATAGATGACCCCCTTGGAATCGCACAGGGTGATGTTCTTCGTCGGCATGCCGAGCGTCACCAGCAATTTCATGCAGGCAATGGCCGAAGCGCCGGCGCCGTTGCACACAAGCTTCGTTTTGGCGATGTCGCGCTTGGTGAGGCGCAAGGCATTGATGAGGCCGGCCGTGGCGATGATGGCGGTGCCGTGCTGGTCGTCGTGGAAGACCGGAATGCTCATCAGTTCCTTGAGCCGTTCCTCGATGACGAAACAGTCGGGCGCCTTGATGTCCTCCAGATTGATGCCGCCGAACGTGGGCGACAGGTAGCGCACCGCAGCAACGAATTCGTCGACGTCGGTGGTCTCGACCTCCAGATCGAAGGCATCGATGTCGGCGAAGCGCTTGAACAGCACCGACTTGCCCTCCATCACCGGCTTGGAGGCCAGGGCCCCGAGATTGCCGAGACCGAGGATGGCGGTACCGTTGGAAATCACCGCCACCATGTTGCCCTTGGCGGTGTATTCATAGGCAAGCTCGGGCTGCTCGGCGATGGCGCGCACCGGCACGGCCACACCCGGAGAGTAGGCGAGCGACAGGTCGCGCTGCGTCGCCATCGGCTTGGTGGCCTTGATCTCCAGCTTGCCGGGCTTGCCGCGGCTGTGAAAATCGAGCGCTTCCTGCTCGGTAAAGTTCGGGCGCCGGGCGGGGCTACTGCTACGCGACATGGGGCTTGCCTGGTCCTTGATCGTGACACAACAACACTCGCGGCCGGTTCGCGCCGGCCAAGAAACCCATTGAACGGCAATTCCGCTGCGGCAGCAACGGCCAATCTCATTGTGCAGGCGCGGCCCCTTGATGTGGATGAAACAGCCGCCGGGCGCGACAGGGGCTGCCGGCTTTGCTAGGTTCGGGCGCATTCAGGCGGCCAGCACAGGGGCAAACAGCAACGCCATGTCCGACAGGGGCGGCAGCGAGCGCGCCACGCCGATGATGGCGCAGTATCTCGAGATCAAGCGGGCGCACCCCGGCTGCCTCCTGTTCTATCGCATGGGCGATTTCTACGAGTTGTTCTTCGACGACGCCGAGGTCGCCTCCAAGGCGCTCGGCATCGCGCTCACCAAGCGCGGGCGCCATCTGGGCGAGGACATCCCCATGTGCGGGGTGCCGGTGCATGCGGCCGGCGACTATCTGCAACGCCTCATCCGCGCCGGACACCGGGTCGCCGTGTGCGAGCAGACCGAAGCCCCCGACGAGGCGAAAAAGCGCGGCGCCAAGTCGGTGGTGCGGCGGGCGGTCACCCGCATCGTGACGCCGGGAACCCTCACCGAGGACAGCCTGCTCGATGCCGACCGCCACAATTATCTCGTGGCGCTGGCACGGGTGCGCGGCGACGATGCGCTGGGGCTTGCCTGGGTGGACATCTCCACCGGCGATCTGGAAGTGGCGCCGGTCACGCCAGGCGACCTCGCCAGCGAACTCGCCCGCCTCGATCCGGGCGAGATCGTCTTTTCCGAGCCGCTGGGCGAAGAGGCCGGGATCATCCGGGTGCTGAAGGAACAGGGCGCCGCGCTCACGCCGCTGCCGGCATCGCGCTTCGACAGTACGGCGGGCGAACGGCGCCTGAAGGAGCACTTCGAGGTGGCCGCGCTTGAGGCTTTCGGCGATCTCACCCGGGCCGAGACGGCAGCGGCGGGAGGGCTTCTCGACTATGTTCTCCTGACGCAGGTGGGGCATCTGCCGGTCATCCGGCCGCCACGCCGCTCAGGCACCGGCAGTGCGCATGCTGATCGATGCCGCGACCCGCGCCAATCTGGAGCTTGTGCGCACCACCTCAGGCGAACGCCGCGGCAGCCTCCTCGACTGCATCGACCTGACCGTCTCGCGGCGCGGGCGGGCGCCTTCTTGCCGACTTGGCTCGCAAGCCCGCTCACCCAGGCGGAGGTGATCGAGGCGCGGCTCGATGCGGTCGCCTGGCTGGTGCGGCACGGCGAACGGCGCGCACCGCCTGCGCCAGATGCTCAAGGGCGCTCCCGATCTCGACCGCGCGCTGGCGCGCCTCAGCGTCGGGCGCGGCGGCCCGCGCGACCTCGCCGCCATCGGGCGCGGTCTTGAGGTCACCCAGGAAATCTCCGCAGAGCTTGCGGAGGCAGAAGCGCTCGACCCGCCGCCCGGCCTGATCGCAGAGATCGCCGAGGCCGCCGCGCGTGACGACGACGGTCTTGCCCGCCGCCTTGCCACCACGCTCAGCGAAGACCTGCCGCTCAATGCCCGCGACGGCGGCTTCGTGCGCGCCGGCACCGTAGCGGCGCTCGACGAGCAGCGGGCCTTGCGCGATGAAAGCCGCAGCGTCATCGCCGGATTGCAGACCCGCTATGCCGCCGAGACCGGCATCAAGTCGCTCAAGGTCAGGCACAACAACATGCTGGGCTATTACATCGAGGTCGCCCAGCAGCATGGCGCCGCGCTGCTGGCGCCGCCCCATGCCGCCACCTTCATCCATCGCCAGACCATGGCCAACGCCATGCGTTTCACCACCGCCGAACTGAATGAACTGGAAAGCCGCATATCGCTGGCGGCCTCGCGGGCGCTGGCGCTGGAACTTGAGGTGTTCGATGCCTTCGTGGCCGAGGTCGCCGGCGCCGCCGGCGACATTGCGGCGCGGGCGGCAGCGCTCGCCAGACTCGATGTGCTTGCCGGCCTCGCCGAGCTTGCCGAACGCGACGGCTATGTCCGCCCCGAGATCGACGACGGCCTCGACTTCACCATCGTCCAGGGTCGTCATCCGGTGGTCGAGGCCGCCCTCAAGCGCGGCGGTGAAACCGCCTTCGTGCCCAATGACTGCCGGCTCGCGGGCGAGCCGGCGAGGCGCGCATCTGGCTGGTGACCGGCCCCAACATGGCCGGCAAGTCCACCTTCCTGCGCCAGAACGCGCTGATCGCCGTGATGGCGCAGATGGGCTCCTTCGTGCCCGCCGAACGGGCGCGCATCGGCATCGTCGATCGCCTGTTCAGCCGCGTCGGGGCGGCCGACGACCTCGCTCGCGGACGCTCGACCTTCATGGTGGAAATGGTCGAGACCGCCACCATCCTCAACCAGGCCGGCCCGCGCGCGCTGGTGATCCTCGATGAGATCGGCCGCGGCACCGCCACCTTCGACGGGCTGTCGATTGCCTGGGCGGCGGTGGAGCACCTGAGCGAAGTAAACCGCTGCCGGGCGCTGTTCGCCACCCACTTCCATGAGCTGACGGCGCTGGCCGGGCGGCTCGACGGTCTCGCCAACGTCACCATGACGGTGCGCGAGTGGAACGGCGAGGTCATCTTCCTGCACGAGGTGGCGCCCGGCGCCGCCGACCGTTCCTACGGCATTCAGGTGGCACGGCTGGCCGGGCTGCCGCCTGCCGTGGTCGAGCGGGCGAGCGAGGTCCTGCATCTTCTGGAAAAGTCGGACGAGGCGAACGACCGCCAGGTCCTCATCGATGACCTGCCGCTGTTCGCAGCGACACCGCAGAAGCCGGGCCCGGCCAAACAGCACCCAGGGTCCGAGCGAGGTCGAGCGGATCATCGATGCCACCATCGCCGATGAGCTTTCGCCGCGTGCCAGGCGCTCGACCTCATCTACCGGCTGAAGGCCCTTCGCGCCGTCGTGAGGCTTGCAAGCGTTCCGCGCTAGCGGGCATGGATGGCGGCCATGAGCGCATCCTCGACAGCGCGCACGGCGAGACGGCGCAGCGCGCGGGCGCGCCGGGTGACGGCGCCGCCGGCGCTTTCGCTCGATGCGCTGGCCGCCCGCATTGCCGAGGCGAGCGAGCGCGAAGGCTATCGACGATGCCGGCCTGCGTTCGGCGCTGGCCGCAAGCATGAAGGAGGCGGTGACGCAAGGGCGCGCCGAGGCCGAGGCCATGCTGATGGAGGATGCCAGCGGCACGCGCTGCGCCGAGCGCCTGTCGCTGGGGCAGGACAACCTCATCCGCGCGCTCTACGAGCTGGCCACGCGGCAGGTTTATCCAATCCGCAATCCCTCCACCAGCGAGCATCTGTCGATCGTGGCGGTCGGCGGTTATGGCCGCGGCACGCTGGCGCCGGGCTCCGACATCGATCTGCTTGTTGCTCATGCCCTACAAGCAGACGGCCTGGGGCGAGAGCGTGGTGGAGTTCATGCTCTATGTGCTGTGGGATACCGGCTTCAAGGTCGGGCATTCGACCCGCAGCGTCGATGACTGCATCCGCCTTTCGCGCAGCGACAACACCATCATGACCGCCATCCTGGAGGCGCGCTACATCTGCGGCGAAGAGGCGCTCTATGCCGAGTTGCGCCAGCGCGTTTCGCAAGGAGGTCGTCGCCAAGGAGGCGAAGGCCTTCATCGCCGCCAAGCTCGCCGAGCGCGATGCGCGGCACCTGCGCGCCGGCCAGTCGCGCTATCTGGTCGAGCCCGACGTCAAGGACGGCAAGGGCGGCCTGCGCGACCTGCAGACGCTGTTCTGGATCGCCCGCTTCCTGCATGGGGTCGAGCAGCCGGACGAGCTCATCGCAACCGGCCTGTTCACGCGCGAGGAATTCAACCGCTTCATGCGGGCGGAGGATTTCCTGTGGGCGGTGCGCTGCCATCTCCATTTCATCGCCGGGCGCGGCGACGACCGGCTCAGCTTCGACAAGCAGGCCGAGATCGCCGAACGGCTGGGCTACAACGCGCATGGCGGCCTGAAGCACGTCGAGCGCTTCATGAAGCACTACTTCCTCATCGCCAAGGACGTCGGCGACCTCACCCGCATCTTCTGCGCCGTGCTCGAGGCGCAGGAAATGAAGAAGGTGCCGCGCCTCACCGAGCTGATCTCAGGCCTTGCCCGCCGCACCCGCGTCAGGCGCAAGCAGGCCCCGCGCTTCCGCCTCGATGCCGGGCGTCTCAACGTGCTCAATCGAGCGCGAGTTCATCGACGATCCGGTGAGCATCATCCGGCTGTTCGGCGAGGCCGAAAGCAAGAACCGGGCGATCCACCCCGATGTGCTGCGCCTGGTGCGGCGCTCGCTCAGCCTCATCGGGCCGGCGGTGCGCGAGGATGACGAAGCCAACGCCATCTTCCTCAGCCTGCTCACCGATTCGCGCGACCCGGAGGGCATTCTCAGGCGCATGAACGAGGCGGGCGTGCTCGGCCGTTTCATCCCCGATTTCGGCCGCATCGTGGCGCTGATGCAGTTCAACATGTACCACCACTACACCGTGGACGAGCATCTCCTGCGCACCATCGGCGTGCTGCACGAGATCGAGACCGGCGCCTTTCGCGACGAACACCCGCTCTCCAGCGATCTGGTGAAGACGCTGACCGCATCGAGCAAGCGGGCCCTCTATCTCGCCGCCCTCCTGCACGACATCGCCAAGGGCCGCAAGCAGGACCACTCCATCGCCGGCGAGGCGGTGGCGAAATCCCTCGGGCCGCGCCTCGGTCTCACAGCGGCGGAAACCGAAATGGCGGCGTGGCTGGTGCGCCACCACCTGTTGATGAGCGAGACGGCGCAGATGCGCGATCTCAACGACTTCAAGACCGTCCTCGACTTCACGGCGGTGGTGCAGAGTCTCGAGCGGCTGAAACTTCTGCTCATCCTCACGGTGTGCGACATCCGCGCCGTCGGCCCCGGCGTGTGGAACGGCTGGAAGGGCCAGCTCCTGCGCACGCTCTATTTCGAGGCCGAGCCGGTGCTCAGCGGCGGCCACAGCCTGGTCTCGCGCAAGGACCGGGTGGCCGAGGCGCAAGCCAGTTTCGCACAAAGCATGAGCGGCTGGAGCAAGGCGAGACTGAAGGCCTGGTTTGCCCGCCACTACGATCCCTACTGGCTCAATGTCGACACCCCCCATCAGGTTCAGCATGCGCACCTGATCGAGACGACCGAGAAGGCCGGTGACGGCTTCGCCTGCTCGGCAATGACCGATGCCTTCACCGGCATTACCGAGCTCACAGTGTTCATGCCCGACCATCCGCGGCTCTTGGCCCAACTCACCGGAGCCTGTGCGGCCGGCAGCGCCAATATTGCCGGGGCGCAGATTTTCACCACCGCCGACGGCATGGCCCTCGATACGCTGCTGATCCAGCGTGCATTCGATACCGACAAGGACGAGCTCAGACGGGCGGACCGTGTCGCCACGCTCATTCGCCAGGTTCTGGCCGGCGAAACGCGGCTGAAGGATCTGCTGTCGAAGGCGGCGCGGCCCAAAGGACGCATCAAGGCGTTCCGTGTCGAGCCGCGCGTCAATGTCGACAACGAGCTGTCCAACCTCCACACGGTCATCGAGGTCAACGGCCTCGACCGCATGGGCCTGCTTTACGATCTGACGGAAGCCCTGTTCCGGCTCAATCTCAACATCGCCTCGGCACACATCACGACCTTCGGAGAACGCGCGATCGACGTGTTCTACGTCACCGATCTGACGGGGGCGAAGATCACCAGCACCACACGGCGCAACAACGTCATGCGCCAGCTCACCGCCGTTCTCGAGCCGAAGGCAGACAGGGTCGCCGCGTGATCCGGTCTTTCCTGATCCTGGCGCGGGCGGCAAGGACAGGCGTGATTTTAACTTTCCGACCTGATAACAGACACCCCGCTCAAGTTCTTCAGGAGCCTCGATACCCATGGCTCTCATCAAATCGGCCGCAACGGTCGGCGGATATACGCTCATCAGCCGCCTCCTCGGCTTCGTCCGCGACATGCTGCTGGCCTCGACCGTGGGTTCCGGGCCGGTGGCGGAGGCCTTCGTCATCGCCTTCCGCTTTCCCAACCTGTTCCGCCGGCTGTTCGGCGAAGGTGCCTTCAATTCGGCCTTCGTGCCGCTGTTCGCCAAGCGCTACGAGGGCGAAGGCCATGAGGCGGCGCGGCTGTTTGCCGAAGAGGCCTACGCGGTTCTCCTGATCGCGCTGTTGGGGCTGGTTGCCTTTTGCGAAGTGCTGATGCCGTGGCTGATGTACCTCTTCGCACCGGGCTTTTCCGAAATCCCGGCCAAGTTCGATCTGGCCATCGTGATGACCCGGATCGCCTTTCCCTATCTAGTGTTCATGTCGCTGGTGGCGCTGCTCGGCGGCGTGCTGAACTCGCTGCACCGCTTTGCAGCGGCGGCCGCTGCGCCCATCGTGCTCAACGTGGTGATGATCGGCGTGCTCGCCGGCATCAAGCTTGCCGGATGGGGCTCGATACCGGCGACGGGCAAGGCCCTGGTGTGGGGCGTGTCGCTGGCCGGGCTCTTGCAGTTCGCCATGCTGTGGATCGCTTGCCGGCGCGCCGGCATGACGATCAGGCCCGTCAGGCCGCGCATCACGCCCGGCGTCAGGCGCTTGGTCAGCCTCGGCATACCCGGCGTCATTGCCGGCGGCATCACCCAGCTCAATCTCGTCATCAGCACGGTGATCGCCTCGCTCCTGCCCGGCGCGGCATCGTGGCTATATTACGCGGACCGCGTCTACCAGCTTCCCCTCGGACTGGTCGGGGTGGCGATCGGCATCGTGCTGCTGCCTGAGTTGTCGCGGCGGCTGCGGGCGGGTGACGATGCCGGGGTGGATTCGAGCCAGAACCGTGCTCTCGAACTTTCGCTCCTGCTCACCGTCCCCGCCGCCGTCGGGCTGATGGCGCTCGCCCAGCCGGTGGTCAACGTGCTGTTCGAAAGAGGCGCCTTCACCGCCGCCGATACAGGCGCCACCGCCGGTGCGCTTGCCGCCTTCGCCACCGGGCTGCCGGCCTACGTCATGATCAAGGTTTTCGCACCCGGTTTCTTTGCCCGCGAGGACACCCGCACGCCGATGATCTTCGCCGTCATCGGCGTGGGCCTCAATATCGTTGCGGCGCTGGCCCTGTTCCCGTTCCTGGCACAGGTGGGGATCGCTACCGCCACATCATTGGCAGCCTGGGTCAACGCCGCACTGCTCGGCGTCAACCCTGCAACGGCGCGGCGGCTTCACCGCCGACCGGCGCCTGAAGCGCAGCGTTGCCGGCATTGTCTTCGCCAGCCTCGTCATGGGCGGCGCATTGATCGTGGCCATGCTCTTTGTCAGCCATTTCTTCGTCCCCCCGTCGGGCCTTGTGACGCGCATCGCGGTGCTTGCGGTGCTGGTGGCTGGCGGTGCCGCGCTCTATTTCCTCATCACCTGGCTCGCCGGCGCCATGCGCCCGGCCGACTTCGCGCGCGCCTTGCGCCGCGGCGCCTGAAGGGGGCTTTTCACGCCCCTCCATTGCGGGCATATAGCGGCGGCGAATTTTTGGAGTGAGACGATGGGTTCCTTCCACCAGCGGGTGTTTTCCGGCGTGCAGCCGACCGGCAACCTCCACCTCGGCAATTATCTCGGCGCCATCAAGCGCTTCGTCGAGTTGCAGCACAGTTTCGACTGCATCTACTGCGTCGTCGACCTGCATGCCCTGACCCAGCCGGTGGCGGTGTGGGGCGGGCCGAAGGAACTGGCAAACAATACCCGCGAGGTGACGGCCGCCTATCTCGCTGCCGGCATCGATGCGCAAAAGCACATCGTGTTCAACCAGAGCCAGGTGCCGCAGCACGCCGAACTGGCGTGGATCTTCAATTGCGTGGCCCGCCTCGGCTGGCTCAACCGCATGACCCAGTTCAAGGAAAAGGCCGGCAAGGACCGCGAGAACGCCTCGGTGGGCCTCTACGCCTATCCCAATCTCATGGCCGCCGACATTCTCGTCTATCATGCCACCCATGTGCCGGTGGGCGAGGACCAGAAGCAGCATCTGGAGCTGTCGCGCGACATCGCCCAGAAATTCAACAACGACTTTGCCGAAAGCATCCGCGAGTGCGGCTTCGCCGACGGCTTCTTTCGGCTGCCCGAGCCGATCATCGCCGGTCCGGCCACGCGCATCATGTCGCTGCGCGACGGCACCAAGAAGATGTCGAAGTCGGACCCTTCGGATCTGTCGCGCATCAACCTGACGGACGAGGCCGACGACATCGCCAGGAAGGTGAGGAAGGCCAAGACCGATCCCGAACCCCTGCCCAGCGAAGCCGAAGGCCTCGAGACGCGGCCCGAAGCGGCCAACCTCGTCGGCATCTACGCGGCGCTGGTCGATCAGCCGGTGGAGGCGGTGCTCAAGGACATGGGCGGATGCCAGTTCTCGGCCTTCAAGCAAGCTCTCATCGACGTGGCGGTGGACAAGCTCGGCCCCATTGGCTCGGAGATGAAGCGCCTCATGGCGGACCCTGCGCACATCGACGGCGTGCTCGCCGACGGTGCGCGGCGGGCCCGGGCCATTGCCGAACCCATCTTCGATGACGTGAAGAGGATCATCGGCTGCGTGCGCTCCTAGCCGATAAGGCTTAACCCGGGCTTGGAAGTGCGGTAGACTGCGCCCATATCAATCACCATATCCAGACTTCATCCAAGCCTCAAGAAGGCCAGCCATGTTCATTCAGACCGAAGCCACGCCCAATCCGGCCACACTGAAATTCATCCCCGGCAAGCCCGTTGTTACCGGCAATCCGCTCGACTTCCGCTCGGCCGACGAGGCGACGAACTCGCCGCTGGCGCAGCGGCTGTTTTCCATTGCCGGCGTTTCCGGCGTGTTCCTCGGCGGCGACTTCATCACCGTCAGCAAGGATAACGGCGAATGGCAGCACCTGAAGCCCGCCATCCTGGGCGTCATCATGGAACATTACATGTCCGGGGCGCCCGTCGTGTTGGATGCGAGCGCGGCGGACATCCCGGATGCGGAAGAGTTCGATGCCGAAGACGAGGAGATCGTCAGGACCATCAAGGAACTGCTCGACAGCCGCGTGAGACCGGCGGTGGCCCAGGACGGCGGCGACATCACATTTTACGGCTATCGCGAGGGGGTGGTGTTCCTCAACATGAAGGGGGCCTGCGCCGGCTGTCCGAGCTCGACGGCAACCCTCAAGCAGGGGATCGAGAACCTGTTGCGCCACTTCATCCCCGAAGTGAGCGAAGTGCGCCCGGTCTAGGACCGCGCTTTATCGACAGTCTCACTTGGCGGCGCGGCCCCGCGCATGATTGTTCTCGCTTTCGATACCGCACTCGCCGCCTGTTCGGCCGCTCTCTATGATACACGCCTGGACAAGGTGTTGTCGGCGCGTCACGCATTGATGGCGCAAGGCCATGCCGAGGCGCTGCCGGGAATGATCGCAGGCGTGATGGGCGAGGCCGGCCTGGCGATGAGCGCCATCGACCGTATCGCCGTCACTCGGGGCCCAGGAACCTTTACCGGCGTGCGCATCGGCCTGGCCACCGCACGCGGATTCGCTCTCGCCCTCGAACGGCCCGCCATCGGCATCGGCACGCTGGAGGCGCTTGCAGCCGCGGTTCCGGCCGGCGGCGAGCGATCAGTCGTCAGCATCATCGATGCCCGGCGCGGCGAGGTCTATTTGCAGATCTTTGCCGCTGACGGCACGCCGCAGGACAATCCGCGCCTCGCCAGCATTGAAAGTGCCGTGGAGCAGATCCCTGAAAATGCCCGTCTGGTCGGAACCGGTGCCGATCTGCCGGCGTTTGCCGCCTTTCGCACCGAGATAGCGCAAGTGCCGGCACTGCCGGATGCCGCCTGCTTCATTCGCCGTGCCGCAACCATGGCGCCGGATGCCGCATTGCTCGAACCGCTCTATCTGCGCGCCCCCGATGCCAAGCCACAAAGACCCATCGTCACCACGTCGGCTGCGCCCGTTTCCGTCATCGCTGCGGGAAGCGGCCATGCCGCAATTCTGGCGAACCTGCATGCGAGCGCCTTCGCACGCGGGTGGAGGGTGGACGAGATCACGACCCTGATGGCGGCGCCGGGCACGATTGCCCTCCTCGCCGTGCTGGGCACAGGCAAGGACGAGCCCGCCGGATTCGTGCTCGCCCGAACGGCGGCCGACGAAGCCGAGATCCTGACCCTGTGCACCCGCCCTTCCGCCCGCCGGCGCGGCATCGCACGGCAACTGGTTTCGGCCCTGATGGAACAGTTGCAGGCAGCAGGCGTTTCGACACTGTTTCTCGAGGTGGATACGGGCAACGATGCCGCCCTCGCACTTTACCGGGGGCTCGGTTTTGGCGCAGTGGGCGAGCGGCGAGACTATTATGGCGCGAGCGGCGGAAGTGGCGGCGATGCCGTCGTCATGCGCCGCGACCTCAAGGATGCCTGAAGCGTCGTTGCACCGCGCCTTGCGAGTGCCTATAGGTGAGGATGAACGAGAGCCTGGACCCATGAACCGGATCGAGACAGCCTGCCAGGAACGCGGCATGCGCATGACCGGCCAGCGCCGGATTATTGCAAAGGTGATCGCCGAGTCCGAAGACCATCCCGACGTGGAGGAGCTCTACCGGCGGGCCTCGGCCATCGATCCGCATATCTCGATCGCCACCGTCTATCGCACTGTCAAATTGTTCGAGGACGCCGGCATTCTCGACCGCCTGGATTTCGGCGATGGCCGCGCCCGCTACGAGGAATCGCGCGAAGACCATCACGATCATCTGATCGACCTCAACTCCGGCGACGTCATCGAGTTCCGCAACGAGGAAATCGAAAGGCTGCAGGAGATCGTGGCGCGCGAACTGGGCTACCGGCTGGTCGATCATCGCCTCGAACTCTATGGCGTCAAGCTGGACCGGCCCTCCAAGCCGCGCGGCTGATCGCCGATGGCGCGCTTGCGTGCGACCGCCGTGCTCGCTGCCTTCGCATTCATGACCATCATCGCCATGCCGGTGCAGAGCCTCCTGCTTGTTGCCTCCCGGCCGCTTTCGCGCTGGTTTGCCTGGCGCTACTGGTGGGCGGTCTCGAAGCTCCTGGGACTGCGCATCAGGGTGCATGGCGTGCCGCTCACCGGCGCCTGCCTGATTGTCGCCAATCATGTCTCGTGGCTGGATATCGTCGCGCTCGGCGCCCTGCGGCCCTTGTGTTTCATTGCCAAGCGGGAAGTGAGCAGCTGGCCGCTGTTCGGCCGCATCGCCCGCCTCGGCCGCACCGTCTTCGTCGATCGCGAGCGCCGCGGCGACGCCTTGCAGGCGCGAGAGGAAATGACCGGGCGTCTGGCCGAGGGCGACGGGCTGGTACTTTTTGCCGAGGGCACCTCGAGCGACGGCAATCGTGTGCTCACCTTCCGCAGCACGCTGTTTGCCGCCGCCGACCTCGCCGTGGCCGGCGCTCCGGTGCCGGTGCAACCGGTGACCATCGCCTATACGCGGCTGGCGGGCATGCCAATGGACCGCGCCAGCCGGCCATTCGTTGCCTGGTATGGCGACATGCGCCTGGCGCCGCATCTGTGGCATTTCCTGAAGCTGCCACCGGTGGATGTCGACATCGCCTTCCACCCTGCGACGAGCCTTGCCGAGCTCGGCGATCGCAAGGCGCTCGCCCGCGCCTGCGAGACAAGCGTGCGCGACGGTCTGGCGCGGCTCCTCACCGGGCGGGCCGCGTTTCGGCCCGCCGGTTCCCAGTGACGAAAAAAGGCGCTATGGAGGACACCATCGTCTCATTACGGAAACCGCATATGGCTCAGGCGCCTGCCCGCAAGCTCTTCATCGAAACCTATGGCTGCCAGATGAACGTCTATGACAGCCAGCGCATGGGCGAGATCCTTAGCCGTCATGGCTTCGCCGTCACCTCGCGCGCCGACGATGCCGATCTGGTCATCCTCAATACCTGCCACATCCGCGAAAAGGCAGCGGAAAAGGTCTATTCCGAGATCGGGCGGCTGCGCCGGCTGAAAGCCCGCGAGCATGGCGGCCGCAAGGCGCCGAAGATCGCGGTGGCCGGCTGCGTCGCGCAGGCCGAAGGCGAAGAGATCACCCGGCGGGCCGAGGCGGTCGACCTTGTCGTCGGTCCGCAAACCTATCACCGCCTGCCCGACCTGATCGCCAGGCTGGACCAGGGCGAGCGCCACATCGTGGCGACCGAATTCGCCGCCGAGGAGAAGTTCGCGGCGCTGCCGCCGGAGCCGCGCGCGGCCGTTGGCGCGCGGGGTGTCGGCGTTTCTCACCGTGCAGGAGGGTTGCGACAAGTTCTGCACCTTCTGCGTGGTGCCCTATACCCGCGGCGCGGAGTTCTCCCGGCCTGTCGGGCAAGTGCTGCCGAGGCCCGCCGCCTGGCCGAAGCGGGCGTGCGCGAGATCACGCTTCTGGGCCAGAACGTCAATGCCTATCGCGGGGAGGGCGAAGACGGGGCCGCGTGGTCGCTGGCCCGCCTCATCGGCGCCTTGAGCCGGATCGCCGG
This sequence comes from uncultured Alphaproteobacteria bacterium, assembly GCA_963770075.1. GTDB lineage: Bacteria > Pseudomonadota > Alphaproteobacteria > Rhizobiales > Aestuariivirgaceae > CAVVDT01. The sequence continues at coordinate 1,792 of CAVYOQ010000021.1, read as the reverse complement.
CATTGAGCGCATCCGCTACACGACCAGCCATCCGCGCGACATGGGCGACGACCTCATTGCCGCCCATGGCGAGAACGCGCGGCTGATGCCCTATCTGCATCTGCCGGTGCAGTCGGGTTCGGACCGCGTTCTGGCGGCCATGAACCGCCGCCACGATGCCGCATCCTATGTCGCATCTTATCGGGCGCATCCGCGCCGCACGCCCCGACATCGCCCTTTCCGGCGACTTCATCGTCGGCTTTCCCGGCGAGACGGAGGCCGATTTCGAGGCAACGCTTTCGCTGGTGCAGGCCGTGGGCTATGCCCAGGCCTACTCCTTCAAATATTCGCCCCGCCCCGGCACGCCCGCGGCTGAACGGGCGGGCCAGGTGCCCGAGGCGGTCAAGGCGGAACGGTTGCAGCGGCTGCAACACCTGCTCAGCACCCAGCAGCGCTCGTTCAACCAGGCCATGCTGGGCGCCACCTTCGATGTCCTGCTTGAAAGCCGGGCGGCATCGCGGCCACTTGTGGGCCGCTCGCCCTATCTGCAGGCGGTGCACCTGATGCCGATGAGGCGCACATCGGCGAATCGTCCCCGTTTGCGTCGATGCCATTGGCGCCAATTCGCTTTCGGCCCATATTGTCTCTGGCGCGCCAGTAATTCCCTGCTAAGGATGAAGGTCCTTTGGCGCCGTGGAGGGTTTCAACCACGCCGCATGACCGGCAGAGTCGGCAAGCAGCTTGCGGACGCGCGCGACGGCGCGGCAGACAATCTCATCGTCGCTTTCGACGACGACCGCCTGCTGACGACGGTGTTCGGCGAACACGTCGAACACCTGGCCTCATCGAACAGCGCCTCGGGTGACCGTTACGCGCGCGGCAACCGCGTGGCGCTGAGCGGCAATGCCGCCATGCGCGAGCGGGCGCGCCAGATCCTCCAGCACCTCTATCTCAGGGCGAGCCGCGGTCACGATGTCAATGCCGGCGATGTGACGGGCGCTATCCGCATGACCGAAAGCGCCGTCAGCGACGAGGCCGATGCCGCGGCCGTGCGCACCCGCAAGAAGACGGTGGTGCCGCGTTCGCCGCGCCAGCGGGCCTATGTCGAAGCCATCGGCCGCAACGATCTCGTCTTCGGCACCGGTCCCGCCGGTACCGGCAAGACCTATCTGGCGGTCGCTTGCGCGGCGGCCGACTGGAGCAGGCCCCCATCGACCGCATCACCCTGTCCGGCCGGCCGTGGAAGCTGGCGAACGGCTGGGCTTTCTGCCGGGCGATGTGAAGGAGAAGGTCGATTCCTACCGCGCCCCTGCTACGACGCGCTTTATGACGTGGTGCCCGCACCTCGTGGCGCGCGGGCTCGCCGAAGGAACCTACGAGATCGCTCCGCTTGCCTTCATGCGCGGCCGCACCCTGGCCTCGGCCTTCATCATTCTCGATGAGGCGCAGAACGCCACCTCGCCGCAAATGAAGATGTTCCTCACCCGCCTCGGCGAAGGCAGCCGCATGGTGGTGACCGGCGATCCGACGCAGATCGACCTGCCGCGCGGTATCGAGTCGGGGCTGGACGAGGCGCTGCGCCTTCTGGACCGGGTCCGGGGATCGCCCACGTCACCTTCACCGCCGCCGACGTCGTGCGCCACGACCTCGTCACGCGCATCATCAAGGCATCCGAGTTTGAGCACGGATCGAAGACGCGGAAACCGCGATCATGACGCCTGGCCCTGGCGGTAGCTGTTGCGCATGAAGAAGACAACATCGATCTCGACCTTGCTGGTCGAATAAGCCGGACTCGTCCTTCCTTGCCCGGCCT
>CAVYOQ010000020.1:0-20191 GCA_963770075.1 uncultured Alphaproteobacteria bacterium | reverse complement strand
TGCGGTCGCCCTGACGAGTGGCAAGGCCGGTGCAGATTTCAACCCTTGACGCCGGTCTTATTCTTGGTCGCTTCGGGAAATATCCACATGGCAGCGACCATGAAGATGCCGGTGCCGACGACGACCCAGGTGAGATCGCCGCGGCCCGTCGCCGACTCGTAATAGGCGAATGCCCCCGCAACGATAAGGGCGATGACGGAAAGGCCGAATTTGATGTTGGCCGGCATCGCGCGTCACCCCCCTCAGGCGCGGAGATGGGGACCGCGGCGGCTTCGTCGGGCCGCTTGGGATGGCCCTTCAGGTTGTTCTTCAGATGGTCGGTGTTGTAGCCGTTGAAGATGTGGCCCAGCAGGCCGCGGTCAAGGTCCGACGTCGCCGAACAGCCAGTCGGCGACCGGGAAGGTGAGGTTCATGTTGGTCTCCATCATCAGCCGGTAATTGTGATGGGCGGTGTGATGGCGGCGGATGGTGTTGACGAAGGGCATGTAGCGCACGAACCAGTTCTCATCCACGTGGCAGCAGAAATGCATGAACTCGTAGATGAGGTACATGCCCGAGGTGGTGGCCATGAACAGCCAGCCGACATTGGCGCGATAGCAGCCCGAGGACCAGCGCAGCAGGGATCGACATCAGGATGAACACCACCAACGCGTAGGGCGGAAAGAAGGTCACGCGCCAGTCCTTGTGGTCGCGGAAACGCATCTCGTCGTCCGTGAAGAACTGGTGGTGGTTGAGCGTGTGGCGCTCGTAGATGGCCCTGAGGCCGCGGACGTTGATGGGCCGGTGCATGATGTACTTGTGCACCCACCACTCGAACATGTTGCAGAAAACGAAAGTGACCGGCACCGTCAGCCATTGCCACGGCCGCACATCGTGGATGTGGTTGAGGTAGATGTAGAACGCGGCCGCTCCCATGGCGTAGATGACAACCACGTGCACATAGCCGTCGTACCATCCGGCGATGCGGGAGCGGTATTCCTTGCGGAACTCGATCTGTCTCTGGCTGATCATGCTTCTTCCTTGCTCGATAGTCTGCAGATGTCCGGCGCAGACGCCGGATAGCGATGGTCACTCCGCAGCCGCGGTCCACTTCTCCTGCTGCTGGAGAGCAAAGATGGACGTGTAGCCGCCCGACCAGTCGGGCGGCAACAGGCACGGGCGCGGGTCATGATGAGCCCAGCGCGCCCGGCGCCCGCGCACAATGGCCTGATCATATTGCGATTGCAGCGGATTATAGGTGTAAGGCAGAGCGTCCGCCGAGCTGTAGACATTGAGCAGCAGCGGGCGCGGAATGTCGGAATAATTCGCCTTGGAATAATGCAGCGTGCGGCAGTTGTGGATGGTGATGGAGCCGGCAGGTCCTTCCAGATAGGCCGCCTTCGACATGTCGACCGTCGCGGCGTCCTCAGGGTTCAGGCAGCCGGTCCATTCGTCCTTGTCGTTGTACTGGTTGTAGAGGGGGCCGTTGTGGCTGCCGGGCAGCACGGCCAGCGGACCCTGCTCGGGGCCGCAGTCATAGATGTAGGTGCCGGCGGTGCAGGGGCTGTAATTGGTGTGCGGCCAGAAGCTGATGTCCTGGTGCCACTTTACCTCCTCGCCGCCGCCCGACCATTTGAAATTGAGCTTGGAGTGGTGGAACTTCACGTCCGGGCCGACGAGGTCGGCGATGATTTCGGGCAGAACCTTCGAGGCGTAGTCCCAGAAAACCGGATGGTGATCGTTGGGACTGGACAGGCGGCGCAGACGCGGGGCATCGGCGGTATGGCCCTTGTCGAGATCCCAGACCTTGTCGGACTTGTCCACGCCGCGGCTCTTGTCGACCATGGCGTCGGTCGTGGCCCTGAGCTTTTCCAGCCAGTCATCCGGCACGATCTTTTCGAGCAGCAGGTAGCCGTTGTCGAAATAGAACTCGCGCTGCTTTTGCGTCAGTACGCAAGGGGGATGGGAGAGAATGTCCTCGGGCGTCATGCTTGTCCTCCCGTCGGCAAGACGGCGCACCGGCCAGCCAGCCGGGCGTGTACCGATCTCTAATATATTACTAATAGATCAGCGCCGTCCGCCCTGTCAATCCGTTGCCGCCAGGTTATGCACGGGGGGCGCCGGCGGGCGGGCGTCAGCGAAAGCCGAGGAGCTTGGACGGCAGCCACAGGACGAGTTCGGGCAGATAGGCCACGATGGCCAGACAGCCGAGCTGCAACAGGATGAAGGGCACGACGCCGCGGAACATGTCGCGCAGCGTGATTTCGGGCGGGCTGATGCCGCGCAGGTAGAAGATGGCCGGCGCCATCGGCGGGGTCAGGTAGCTGGTCTGGATGACGATCAGGAACAGCACGCAGAACCATACCGGATCGAAGCCCATGCTCTTCACGATCGGGATGAAGACGGGAATGAAGATGAGGAGCACCGAGATCCAGTCGAGGAAGAAGCCGGCGATAAAGCACACGCCGAGAAACAGAGCGAGCGTCAGGGCGGGGCCGAGATGGGCCGAGGCGATGAGCCGCTCGGTCAGGAACACCCCGCCCGAGGCGATGAAGACGCCGGCGAACATGTTGCCGCCGAGGAGAATGGTGAGGATCATGCAGGTGACCTTGAGCGTCTTCACCATCGCCTGGTGAAGCACCGAAAGCGAGAACTGGCCATAGAGCACGGTCAGGACGATGGCGCCGAGCGCGCCGAGGCCGGCGGCCTCGGTTGGCGCGGCCAGGCCGAACATGATCGATCCCAGCACCGCCAGGATCATGGCGACGGGCGGCGCCAGCGCGATGGCGGTGATCCTCAGCTTTTCCACCAGCGAGGGGTCATCGGGGCCCGGCGGCAGGCTGGGCCCGATCTTGGGATTGAGGGTGCAGCGCCCGAGAATATAGGTGCCGTAGAGCGCGGCCATGATGAGGCCCGGGATCAGCATGCCGACGAACAGATCGCCGACCGAGACGTCGGCGACGGGCCCCAGCACCACCACCACCACCGAAGGCGGGATGATGGTGCCCAGCGAGCCGCCGGCGCAGATGGTGCCGGAGATCAGGCCCTTGTCGTAGGCGTATTTGAGCATGACGGGAATCGCGAGCATGCCGACCACCGTCTCGGTGGCGCCGATGACGCCCGAGGAGGCGGCGAAGACCACGCACATGATGATGGTGCCGATGGCGAGCCCGCCCGGCAGCCGCCGGGTCCACAGGTGCACCGCCTCGAACAACCGCTCGGCGATGCCGGAACGCTCCAGCATGGCGCCCATGAAGATGAACAGCGGCACGGCCGCCAGCACGAAGTTGGAGGCGACGGCATCGACCTTCTGCACGAACTGGAAGATCACCGCAGGGCCGAAGGTCATGTAGCCGAAATAGAGCGCCACCCCCATCATGGAGAAGGCGACGGGAAAGCCCATGAACAGCGCCAGCAACAGCGCCGGGAACATGAGAAGCGCGATCTCGCCGTTCATCTAGCGGTCCCCGGCGCCGGCGGCGCTATCGGCTTTATGCGTCTCGCCGCGCAGGGCGTCGATCGACTTGACGATCTCGGCCAGCCCTTGCAGCAGCAACAACGCCACGCCGATAAAAAAGCACAGGCGGAAGGGCCAGATGATCGGGTTCCAGGCGGACTGGCCCGAACGCTGGCCGCTGATGAAGGCCTCGACCCAGTAGTCCCACAAGGCATAGGACAGCCAGCCCATCACCGGCAGGAACAGCACCAGGTAGCCGATGAGGTCGACGATGGCGCGAGTGCGCCTGGAGAAGCGCACGGACAACACGTCGATGCGGATGTGGTTGCGCTCGCGCAGCGTGAACGCCATGCCGATGAGGGCATGCGTTCCCATCGCCATGTAGCCGAGTTCGAAGGCCCAGATTGTGGGATTGTTGAGGACGTAGCGCGAGAACACCTCGTAGCAGGTGGCGATGATGAGCGGCAGCGCCAGCCAAGCGATGATGAGGCCGCTGGCACCGGACAAGCGCTCGATCTGGCGAACGAGAAAACGGATCACCGACCACATACCGGGCAGGCGCTGACCTTCAGCATCGATTAAGGGTGGAGGACGAGCCGGAGGAGGCCGCAACCTCCCCCGGCGCGCATAAGCGGGACTATTCGTATCTCACGTTGCGATAGCTGGCCGCGTTCTTCCACAGATCCTCGAAGGCCATCTGGTTCTTGAGGATCTTGTCGAACCAGGCATTGTTCGCGGCCTGCTTTTCGGCCCACGCGACGGCCAGCTCCTTGGCGCGCTTTTGCACCGCGGGATCGAGCTCGATGATCTCGTTGCCGTGGTCCTTGTAGAACTGCAGGGCCTTGGCATCTTCCTGGCCGATGCGCATCCAGCTCTCCAGCGTCACCAGCTTGGCGGCCAAGTCGACGAGCGTCTTCTCGCGGTCGCTGAGCGCGGCCCAGGCGTCCTTGTTGATGCACAGCTCGAACGGTGCGCAGGGCTGGTGGACACCGGGGATGATCACGTATTTGGCGATCTTGTAGAAGCCCGTCGAGATGTTCTCGTACAGCGTGCCCCATTCGGTGGCGTCGATGGCACCGCGCTCCAACGCGGCATAGACGTCGCCACCGGGCATGGTGACGGGCGCTGCGCCCAGTTGCTTGGAGATTTCGAGCCAGGCGCCGGCCGTGCGCAGCTTGAGGCCCTTGAGATCGTCGAGCGTGTGCACGGGCTTGCGCGAATGGAGGAAGGCTTCAGCGGTGCGGCAGAACAGCGGCATCGATACGAGGCCGAACTTGTCCATGTTGTAGTCCTGCCACATCTTGAGGCCGCCTGCCTCGTAGATCCAGTGCAGCATGCGTTCGGAATCCATGGACCCGGCAAAGCCGCCGAGCAGCACTACGGTGGGGTCCTTGCCCCAGTCGTAGCCGATCCAGGTGTGGCCGCACTCGGCGACACCCTTTTCGACCGCCTCGCGAACCTCCAGGCCCTTGCTCAGCGTTCCCGAGGGAAACGGCTGCACCTGCAGGCTGCCCTCGGTCAGGTAGTTGATCTTGTCGGCGAAGGCCTTGGCGCCGATCTCCATCAGCGGACCGCCGCCCCAGCTTGTGGCCATCTTCCAGGTCTTGGTGGCGGCCTTTGAGGCCGTGGCCGTACTCGTGACCGCCGCGGTGGCAACGGCGGCTCCCACCATGAACTTGCGTCTGCCCAACGATGTCATCGGCTTTCCTCCCTTGCCGTTTTACTTGACGTTTTGCGCGATGGCGGGTGCCGGATCTCGCGTCCGCTGGCACCCTCAGGCGGCCTTGAGCGTGCTCAGAGCCTCATCGATCTCCTTGCTCGTGAGTTGCCAGTCATTGTCGAGATTGGCGATCACCGAGGACATGAAGCCCTCGCTCAAGGCCAGTGCCTTGTGCCCGTCGCCAAGGTGATCGGCGAGGATGGCAAGCGCGAGCTGTTGCGGCGCTTCACCCTCGTAGGTCCACTCGAAGCCATAGGGCGTGAACTGGTGCACATCGTAGTGCTCGGTACAGCGGCCCACCGTCGACGGTGACGACCAAGCCGTCCATCGTTCGCTTGCCCTCGATAGACCTTCATGGTTTCTCCCCCTTCAAGCGAAACCACTCGTCCAATTATGATATATCACTAGTATGTGAATGATGTATCTTGGTCAAGGTTGAACGCGCGCGCTGTGCGAAAAAGGGATCTTGCGCCGGTCAGCGCATCGCGTTCGCATCCACGGTGGCGCGGGTAAAGCTTTCCACATAGTCCATCAGCCGGTCGGTCGCGGTGGCGGCCTCGGCGGAGTTTCCCTCCGCGATGGCGAGTGCCTGACGGGCATGCAGGCGCGCGCACAAAGGCAGGTCGGCGGCCTGCTTGTAATGGGTGTACCAGAAGCGGCGCGACAGGCCTTGAAGAAGGCCCATGGCGCGGCTGGCGAACTCGTTGTGGGCAGCCGCGGCGATGATGCGGTTGAGCTCGCGGTCAAGACGCATGAAGGCGATATCGTCATTGGTTTCGGCGGCGCGTTCCATCCCTTCAGCAATTGCCCGCAAGGTCTCGGCCTGTTCCGGCGTCCGCCTCTGTGCACCGGCGCGCGCCAGAAGCCGTTCAATCTCACGCCGCGCTTCCAACACCAGAAACTGCTTACGCGGGTTGTTCTCCGAAACAAGGATCCCCTTGCGCGGCAGGATGACGATGAGCCCTTCGCGCGCCAGACGCTGCAGCGCTTCACGGATAGGCGTGCGCCCGATGCCGAGCTGCTGGGCGAGGAACTGCTCGGACAGCACCTCGCCCGGTTCCAGTTGCAATGTGACGATCTTTTCTTCCAGCAGGTGATAGGCGCGATCGGTCATGGTGATGGCCTTGCCGGCCACTGTTGCGCTGTCGGTCATGTTGGCTGCGATCACTTCGCTCATGGCTGTCCCCTGCTGTCCGGCAGGCACTAGACCCTAAAGCTGCCGGCGTTTGTCGACCATGGCGGAAAACTTTTCAAATTCGCGTTCATCAACGCCATAGGTGTGATCGTCGTCGGGAAAGGTCCCGCCTTTCACCTCCTTCACATATTGCTGAATACCTTCAACCGCCACCTCGGTGAGCTTGCCGAAGCGCTTGGTGAACTTGGGCTTGAAGTCGGTGAAGACGCCGAGGAGATCGTAGCACAGGAGAATCTGGCCGTCGGTTCCCACCCCGGCGCCGATGCCGATGGTGGGAATTTCGAGCTGCTCGGAGATAAGCCGGGCAATGCGGCCGGGCACCGCTTCGAACTCCAGCATGAAGCAGCCGGCATCCTCAATGGCGAGCGCGTCCTGGAGGATCTTCATGGCTGCCTCGGCGGTGCGCCCCTGGATCTTGAAGCCGCCGAACATGGCGATCGTGTGCGGGGTCAGGCCGATATGGGAGGCTGTCGGGATGCCGGCATCGACCAGGGCCCTGAGAATGTGGGCCTGGCTCTTGCCGCCTTGCGGCTTGACGGCATCGCACCCGGCGGTCTGCATGAAGCGGGTGGCATTCGACAGGGCGCGATCGACGGTGTTGTAGCTCTGATAGGGCATGCAGCCGAGCACGAACGTATTCGGGGCGCCGCGGCGGATGGCCTGGGCATGCATCACCATCATGTCCATGGTCGCAGGGATGGTGCTCGAGTGCCCGTGCGCCACCATCGCCAGGCTGTCGCCGACCACGGCCACGTCGACGCCGGCCATCTCGGCCCACTTGGCCGACGTGTAGTCGGCCACCGACATGTAGACCATTTTCTCGCCGCTTTGCTTCGATGCCCGGATTTCGGTGATGGTGCGCTTCTTGCGCTCTTGATCCGCGCCCGCCGCCTTGCTCATGCGATTGCCCCCTGCCTGATGTATTTGTGATATATGAAGCGCATGTTAGAATTGCGTGGACACCCCGGTCAAGGCTGGCCGGGGCCGTCAGCGAATTTCCCGCAAGCGTTGCAGGACACCCGGATGGAATGGCCGCCCGTCGCCGAACTCGCGATCTTCATGGCGGCGATCCTGATAGTCTGCATGTTCATCATTGCCGCCAGCGGCCATTTCCCGGCCGAGCATCGGAAGCCGGCGCTGGCGGGACCGGCGGGCATGGCGATCATCGTCGGCACCTCGATCGTCGTTGCCGTCACCATGCTCATCGCGGTGGTCTACGCGTGGCTTATCCTGCCATGGTACGCGGCCGTCATCGGGGCCGGGCTGATGGTCCTGATCGCGCCTTACACGCTGCACCCTCTACCCGACACCATCGTCAACGGACGCGGCGCATTGCTGCTTCTCGCCCTTCTGGCGGCAGTCCTTGCCGGGTTCATGGCACAGTTATGAGCGCTGCCACGATCCCCGGAACCTGCAGTGAGGGTGATGATGGCGTGGTTTCCTTGGGGAGGATTGTATCATCCCCTTGGGGCCAACTGTCTTGCCATCGAACTGCTGGTGCCGCTTGAGCGGCTGCAGCGATTCTCGTCCGAAGGAACCGGGCCTCGAAAGGGGCTCTCTAGCTTGCGCGTGCATTTGGTGCCACCGGCACAGCCAGTGAGGAAGGAACTGGTCGCCTTCTGGCCCCAGGCAGTCACCATCCGATTCCTCCATCCGGCCGCGACCCGCCGACTGCCTGCCTGATTTCCCTGTCGACATTGGATAGTATGGCGTCGGCTTGGCTTGCGAGATCGGCAATGGCTCTGTCACAACCGGCGAAGATATTGGCCTATGCAAATCATCCGCCTAACATCGCTGCGCCGATCCCGTTCGCGGCCCCGAGAAAGAAGAGACCACCCATGAACCTTGCCCGTTTTCCACGCCTGCGCCTTGCCCATCTGCCTACGCCGCTGGAGCACCTGCCGCGCCTCACAGCCGCCCTCGGCGGCCCGGAGATCTGGATCAAGCGCGACGACTGCACCGGGCTATCGACCGGCGGCAACAAGACGCGGAAGCTCGAATTCCTCATGGCCGAGGCCATGGACCAGGGCGCCGACATCGTGCTGACGCAAGGCGCCACCCAGTCCAACCATGCCCGCCAGACAGCAGCGGCCGCCGCGCGCCTCGGCCTCGATTGCCATATCCTGCTTGAGGACCGCACCGGCAAGACCGACAGCGATTATACCCTGAACGGCAACGTGCTGCTCGACCGCCTGCACGCGGCCAGCATCGAGCACCACCCGCCCCTTCCCGACATGAACGGCGAGATGGAAAAAGTGGCCGGGCGCATGCGTGGCGAAGGGCGCAAGCCCTATTGCATCCCCGGCGGCGGCTCCAATCCGACAGGGGCGCTGGGCTATGTGAACGCGGCCATCGAACTCGTCACGCAGGCCAACGACATGGGGCTGAGGATCGATCACGTGGTGCATGCGACCGGCAGCACCGGCACCCAGGCAGGCCTCGTGACCGGCCTCAAAGGGATCAATGCCGGCATTCCGATCCTCGGCATCAGCGTGCGCGCACCCAAGGAGGCGCAGGAGGAAAACGTGTTCAAGCTCGCCTGCGCTACGGCGGAGAAGCTCGGCATCGCCGGCGTGGTCAGGCGCGAGGACGTCGTCGCTAACAGCGATTATGTAGGCAAGGGCTATGGCTTTCCCGCCCCCGACACCATCGAGGCGATCGAGATGCTGGCGCGCCTGGAGGGTATCCTGCTCGACCCGGTCTATTCCGGCAAGGGCATGGCCGGGCTCATCGACCATGTCCGCAAGGGCGCTTTTGCCAAGGGCGAGAACGTGATCTTCGTCCACACCGGCGGATCGGTGGCGCTGTTTGCCTATCGCAGCGACCTCGTGCCGGAGGCATGATGACGACCGGCGTCGCACCGCACCCGGTGATCGGCATCATTGGCGGCATGGGACCGGAGGCGACCATCGACCTGATGCGCCGGGTGCTGGCCCTGACGCCGGCCCGCGACGATGGGGACCACATCCACATGATCGTCGACAACAATCCCAAAATACCCTCGCGCATCGCCCGGCTGATCGATGGCACCGGCATCGACCCGGCACCCGAGCTGTGCCGCATGGCAAAGGGCCTGGAAGTCACCGGCGCCACATGCCTGGCGATTCCCTGCAATACCGCGCATGCCTATGCGAGCGAGATTGCAGAATCGGTCGCCATCCCCTTGCTCGACATGGTGGAGCTGACGGCCGAGTGCTTGTCACGCATGTGTCCGCCTGGGCGCCGCATCGGCATGCTGGCCTCCACCGCGGTCAGGATGCTAGGGCTTTACGACAAAGCCCTAGCCCCCTTCGGATTGAGCCTCACCTGGCCGGCGCACCAGTCCGATTTGATGCAAGTCATCAAGGCAGTCAAAGGCGGCGATACTTCGCCTGCGACGGCCGAGACCTTCACCCAGATCGCCGGCGCGCTGATGGCCGATGGCGCCAGCGTGCTGTTGATCGCCTGCACCGAACTGTCGATCCTGGCCCCAAGTCTCGATGCGACCGTCCCTCACCTCGATGCTCTCGATGTGTTGAGCGAGGAGATCGTCGCGCGGGCAAACTTGACGTAAATTCATCAACTCGCGCCGCATGCTGGTGCGCATATAGCATTGAATGACAAACAAACGGTTGGCTGTGGAGGCAGTCGGCGGCGAACTTGTCTCTGTCTCAAATTCTCTGCGGCAGAAAACAGGGAATTTTCACGAGCGTAACAGCGAATTATCAGTCCTAGAGCGGAATCCGTTCACACTGTATCGGCCTGATAGCCGCAGGCTGCGGGGTAATCGATAGCGTTTTGGGGTGTGACGAGGTCGATTGCCTTTGCGATGGCAGCGTCGAGATCGGGCTTGGTGCGGGCAGCAGCTTTGTTCAGGAAGGCCTTGATCTGGGCGATTGCTTTTTCGATGGGATTGAAGTCGGGCGAGTAGGCCGGCAGGAAGATCAGGGTTGCGCCTCGAGCCTCGATGGCCTGTTTGGCGCCGCAGGACTTGCGGGCCGGCAGGTTGTCCATGATGACGATATCGCCGGGCATCAGGCAGGGGGCCAGCAAGGTTTCGACATAGGCCGAGAACATCTCGCCATCCATGGCCCCGTCCATGACCATGGGCGCGGCTCAAAAAAAGGTCGGTCGGACCGGACGGTTACCGGCAAGTACTCCATAGCTGGTGCAAACCGGCTCGCCGTCCGCAAACGGAAAGCGCCCCCAACCGCTTGGGCTGAGGGTGTTTTCTTTGGTTGCGGGGGCGAGCAACCACCTATACCGAACAGCGGTCCGTTGGCAGAGGCCCGAACCGGGTTCCGCGTGCCTAAGGGCAGTTTCTGAGCCTTGGAGAGCCTAAGTGCAACCCGCATCAGCCGGTCGCTACAGAACCTGAGACGAGCGGGGCGGGCTAACCTGACCCGGGTGATGAACATCCTCGGCATCCGCCCGCTGATCGCTGCGATGAGGGCCTAGGCAAAACCTCATACGGCCGAAAATAGCAGGACCTTCGGCCCAAACCACCCTCCCGGGGCGCACAGCGCCACCACAACCGCCGACACGGCGGGACTCGGCAAAATCGCCGCAAGAAGGTGCAAAACTATCAGAACAGCGCCAACACCAACCTCAGCCAACAACCGCCACCCGTTTCCATACAGCCAAGAGCCAAATAAGATATTCAGGGAGATCGTCACCGACGCCACTTCGCATCCAAGCGGCAAGGCTTTGGGTCGCTAACCGTGAGCTGGATTCTGTGGAAGCGGATCCCGGACACACCTGAAATCGAGAATTGCGCGGAAGCTTCGTGAGCGAGCCTCACGCGATGCATTCGCCGCCGTCGATGACCAAGGCCTGACCGGTCATAAAGGATGAGCGGGCGGAGGCGAGAAACAGGATGGCTTCGGCGATCTCGTCGACGCTGGCCCAGCGGCCCATGGGGATCTGTTCAGCTACATAACGCTCCAGCGCGTCACGGCCGCCCATTTGGCGCATGAACGGCTCGTTGAAAGCGGTATCGACCCAGCCCGGGCACAAGGCGTTCACCCGGACATTGAAGCGGGCATAATCGAGCGCCATCTGGCGCACCATGGCAACGGCGGCATGCTTGGAGGTGGCATAAGCGATCATGCCGCGGTCATAGAGCACGCCGGAATTGGATGAGGTGATGATGATGGAGCCGCCACCCTGGCGCTTCATGTGTGGCACGGCGTGGCGTGCGAGGGTGAAGTGGGAGCGAACATTGAGGTTCCATGACGCGTCCATGCCGCCCGGGCGGACCTCTTCGAGCGTGCCTTCGATCTGGATGCCGGCATGGGAATGAATGATGTCGATGCGCCCATGCTTTCCCGCCGTCTGATCGATGAGGCGGGCAACGGCCGCATCGTCGAGAACGTCGAGCACCACAGCTTCCGCCTTGCCGCCCTCGTCCACGATCAGCCCTGCCGTCTCGGCGGCGGTCTCCCCATTGAGGTCGCTGACAATGACGGTTGCGCCCTGGCGGCCGAGAATGCACGCACCTGCCCGACCGATACCTGAACCGGCGGCGGTGACGATAGCGACTTGTTGTTGCAGGATCATGCGGCGGCCCTCCCGCCGGCAGCACGGCGCGAATTGCCGCGCAACAGGAACTGGGCGGAGATGAGGAGGCTCAACGATACCACCAACACCACGGTGCCGATGGCGTTGATCTCAGGGGTAATGCCGCGCCGGATGGAAGAGAAGATATAGATCGGCAGGGTGTTGTTGGGCCCGGCAACGAAGAAGGCGATGATGAAGTCCTCAAAACTGAAGGTGAAGCTCAACAGGAAACCGGCGATGATCGCGGGCGCCAGGAGCGGCAGTACCACCTGGCGGAAGGTGCCGAACGGCGTAGCGTAGAGGTCTTCGGAAGCCTCGATCAGGCTCTTGTCCATGCCAGCGAGGCGCGAGCGAACGATGAGGATGACGACGGCGAGATTGAACAGCACATGGGCACCGATGATGGTGGGTATACCCATGTGCAGTTTCGGCGCCTGATCGCCAAACATCTGGGCGAGCGCCGGGTTGACGGCATTGAACACGGTAACGAACGCAATCAGGGTGGCGATGCCGATCACCACTCCAGGCACCATGATGGCGATGTAGATGAGGCCGTCGAAGACCTGCCTGAGCCAGCCGCCCATGCGCTCCAGCCCGATGGCGGCGAGCGTGCCGATGATCGTAGCCAGGAACGCCGTCCACAGGCCGACGGTGAGGCTGGTCCGCAGCGACTGCATGGCAAACGGGTCGGCGAAAGCCTTGAAATACCACTGCAAGGAGAAGCCCTGCCAGTCCATGGCATAGCGCCCGCTATTGAACGAATAGATCACGATGATGGCGATCGGCAGGTAGAGGACGAAGTAGATGACGCTCGCATACCAGCGCATGGGGCTTACCTCACATCAGCGCCGTGCGGCGCTCGCCGCCACGGCCGATCACGAAGCGCATGTAGATGACGATGGTGACCAGCATGATCCCCACCAGGCCCAGCGATACGGCAGCCCCCAGAGGCCAGTTGCGCGACTGCAGGAAGAGGTCGACCAAGGCGTTGCCGATGAAGAACACCTTGCCGCCACCGAGGAAGGCGGGGATGATGAACTCGCCCATCAAAAGGATGAAGACCAGAAGCGAGCCCGTGGCCACGCCCGGCAGCGACAGCGGCAAGGTCACCTGCCACAAGGTGCGCCACGGGTTGGCACCGAGATCGGCAGAGGCCTCGATCAGGCGGCGGTCGAGCTTTTCCAGGCTCACATAGATGGGAAACACCATCAGCGGCAGATAGCCGTAGACCATGCCGACGAGCACCGCGAAGGGGGTGTTGACGAGGCGCACCTCGCCAAAGCCGATGAGGGCGAGGAGCGAGGGAATACCCTTGTGCCCGAGGATCAGGAGCCAGGCATAGATGCGCAGCAGCTGGCTCGTCCAGAACGGTACGATGACCAGCACCAGGAGCAGGGTGCGCCATCTCTCGGATACCTTGAGGGCGAGGAAATAGGCCAGCGGATAGGCGATGACGACGCACAGCAAGGTGCCGAGCGGGGCCAGCGTCAGGGTGTTGAGGAAGGCCTTTCCGCGCGAGGGAAGATCGGCGTAGTTGGCGAAAGTGAAAGCGGGCGCATAGCCGCCGGCCGGCGCCCGCTCTCCAAAGCTGTAGATGACCACGACGATCAGCGGCAGGATCAGGAGCAGCAGGAAAAACAGCGCTGCCGGCCCGACAAGCAGGGCCGTGGTGGTGCGCCGCGATGATGCTGCCGCGATCGTCATGGGATGCGATCAGGACGACTTGAAGCGGTTCATGAGCTCGGCCCGCGCCGGATTGGTGAGCGTTGCCGCCGCACCGAACTCGAGATTGGTCAGCAAGTCCTTGGCCGGATACAGAATTGGATCCTCCAGTAGCGCCTTGGGCAGCAGCGCGTTGGTTTTGGCATCGGTGCTCGGGTAGCCAATGGCCTGCACTTCCTTGGAATTGACCTCGGGCGTCAGCATGTGGTTGACGAAGGCGTAGGCCGCCTCGCGGTGCGGTGCGTTTTTCGGGATGGCATAGAAGTCGGTCCAGATCTCGCCGCCTTCGGCGCCGATCACATAGTGCATGGCCGGGATATCGCGGTGGAGCTGGTATGCATCGCCGGTCCAGCACATCGCGACCCAGGCATCGCCGTTGCGCATCGAGGGCTGGTAGTCGGAATTGATACCGAACAGATGCGGCTTCACATCGATGAGCAGCTTTTCGGCTTCGGCCAGTTCCTTGGGATCGATGGAGTTGAAGGAATAGCCGAAATATTTGAGCGCGTTGCCGATAACGGTGAGCTGGTAGTCGTGCACCATGACGCGATCCGTGAGGTCGCCGCGGGCGCGGTCCCAGAACTGCTTCCAGGTGGTCATGTCACCCTTGACCTTGTCGGTATTGACGACATATCCGGTGGTGCCCCAATCCTTCGGCACCGCATAAATGGTGCCGTCGACCGTGCCGGCGCCGATAAACCGGGGATCATGGGTTGAAGGATTGAACGCCGGGAGCTTGGCCAGTTCCAGCGGCTCGATGATATCGAGCTGCTTGTAGGTGGAGATGGTGTAATTGGTCGGCACGAAGACGTCCCAGCCGGTGCCGCCGGCCTGCAGCTTGGCCAGCATTTCCTCGTTGGAGCCGAACACCGAGACATTGATGTTGACGCCGGTCGTCTTGGTGAAGCTGTCGAGGTCTTCCTGGGCGAAATAGTTGGGCCAGGTAGTGAAGTTCAGCGTGTCGCCTAGATCGCCGGCAGCGAGCGCACGGCTCGCCTTGAGGCCGGGGAGGGCCGAGCCGAGCACGGCGGTGGCGAGCCCTAAGCCAGTTACGCCGAGAAAATGGCGGCGCGAAACCGAGCCCTTCTGATAGCGGCGCAGCTCTTCCATGAAGCGGCGCGCGGTAATCGAGGTATCGTCAAACTTGGACATTTGGTTCTCCCTTGCTTTGGTTCATACCCACGGCACGTTCTCCTGAGCCCCCTATTTCACTGCGAGCGCCAGGGCGGCGTGGCTCAGCCACGACGCATAAGCGGTCTCGCCGACATTGAAGGGGGCTTCGGAAATTTCCAACTGGCGCGGTGACAACACCAGAAAATCACCAAGTTCATCGTTGTGCACCAGATATTCGGTGTGCTCGCCGAGAAAGATGCGGTTGAGAATGCGCACCGCCAACACTGCCTTGGTACCGGCGGGCTTGCGGCGGCCGAGGATGACCTGCTCCGGCCTGACGCTCACGCACACCTGGTCGCCTTTTCGGGGGAGCGAGACCGGCGAGTGAGCCTGCGCCTCAACGGTGATGCCGTCAGCGAGTTCGACCTGCAGACCAGCCTTCGTTGCCTTCCTCACGTGGCCATTGAAGAAATTCGACTTGCCGACGAAATCCGCCACGTATGGGTCGAACGGGCGATCATAGAGTTCGCGCGGCGATCCGGTTTGCACGATGCGGCCCTCGCGCATGATGCATACGCGATCGCTCATCGACAGGGCTTCTTCCTGGTCGTGGGTGACGAGGATGAAGGTGATGCCGACGCTCCTTTGCAGGTTCTGCAGCTCGATCTGCATTTCGCGCCGGAGCTTTCTATCGAGCGCGGCGAGCGGCTCATCCAGCAGCAGCACCTTCGGCTTGTTGATGAGGGCACGGGCAAGCGCTACCCGCTGTTGCTGGCCACCCGACAGTTCCCAACTGCGACGGCGCTCATAGCCATCGAGGCGTACCAGCGCGAGGGTTTCGGCAACCCGCGCGACGATCTCCCGTGCCGCTGGCCTGGGTGTGCGCTGCCTGAGGCCGTAGGCGATGTTGTCGGCGACATTGAGGTGGGGAAACAGCGCATAGTGCTGGAACACCATGTTGACCGGACGGCGAAAGGCGGGGATGTCATTGACCCGCTCGCCCTCGAGAAACACATCGCCCTGGCTCGGCTGCTCGAAGCCGGCGATCATGCGCAGCGATGTCGTCTTGCCACAACCCGAGGGGCCCAGAAACGACAGGAACTCGCCGGAACCCACCTCAAGATTGAGGTCGGCGGCCGCAACAACCTCGCCGAACCGCTTGGTTACATTGCGGAATTCGATCACCGGTGTGGCCGCGGTGGCACCCGGCATCTCGTCTACCCTCCCAACACCACTGTCTTTCCAGCGGTTGGCCGCTTGCGGTATAGCCCTTAGATCGCGCCAACGTTAGGCAATAGGGGTCATTTCTGTATATATGTCTTTGCTCATATACCATTAGGGATAGGGGTCGGGCGAAGTATATGAATACGCTGACGAGTAGGCATGTTGGTGCCATCATCTCAGCCATCGGGACGCCGGAATTCGCACCGCGGCTGGTGGCTGGCCTGAAGGCGCTGACACCGTTCGATTATTCGGTGATGTTCGCCTATCGCGGCGACAAGAGGCCCATCGACCTCTTCGACAATTTTCCCATCGCGAAGCGGCGCATTTTCGTCACCGACTATCAGGAAGGGCCGTATCTGCTGGATCCCTTTTTCCAGGCATGCACCCGGGGCATCGCGCCCGGCCTTTACCGGTTGCGCGATCTTGCAGCCGACCGTTTCTACCAAAGCGAATATTTCCGCTCCTATTATGTGCAAACCGGCCTGTCGGAGGAGATCGGGTATTGCATACCGCTGGCGGGCGGACTGACGGCGGTGATTTCGCTGATGCGCACCATCCAGTCACCGGCCTTCAGCACCCGCGAGTTCCGCGATCTTGCCGGTATCGAACCGATCGTGAGGGCGGCGGCGGCGCGGCAATGGGGCGAGCTTCATCGCCGTTACTCGCCGATCGAGGGCGCCGATGCCGAACCCACCAATGTGCAGCGCCACATCGAGCAGGCGTTCTTTTCCTTCGGGCGTACGGTGCTCACGCCGCGTGAACGTGAGGTGGTGGAATATGTGCTCAAAGGCCACTCCTCGGATGCCATTGGCAAAATTCTCGACATCTCGCCCGGCACCGTGCGCATCCACCGCAAGAATATCTATTCCAAGCTCGCCATCAACTCGCAGGGCGATCTGTTCTCGCTGTTCATCCGTGCGCTGACCACCAAGTCGGCAAGCGCCTGACAGCATCATCGACGTGCTTGACGATCCGCGGCTCCGCCGGGCTTGCTCACGACCTAGACTTAATTGTCTGAGAGTGGCCCGACGCCGACATCTGGAGCCGCTCTGACAATGGCAGCTATCAGGGGCAAAGTGAAAATTACCTGCAAATGTCGGCTTTCGCTCCATTTTCGTCTGCAATTGGGGGCAAAGCGGTCGTGGTGGGGTGCCCGTCAGGATGGCTCAAAATGACCCCAAGGCAGTCAAACTCAGGCGCTAATTGGAGTTGATCGAATTCACGAACTCGCTCCAAGTGAACTGAGTTGCTGTGCCGTTCGCCGGAAGGAACAATCGGCAAATCGCGCGAAACTCGGACTTAACCTCCAATTGCCAAAGTTACCGAACGAACGTGGGAAGGAAGTGAGCGTCCGGGGAACCCGCCCTTGAGGTACCAGTGATAGGCGTGGGAGTCTTGGCGTGATTGCGGGCGATCGTGTCCGCTTAAATTACGCGGACACTTATTTTGGCGGATCATGGCAAACGCAAGCGGCGGAGCTACTCGAAGGCGTTCAAGCGTCGGGTGGTTGCGGAGACGCTGGAGGCCGGCGCGTCGGTTGCGGCGGTGGCGCGCGGGCACGGGCTCAACGCCAACATGGTCTTCATGTGGCGCCGCGATCCACGGTTTGGTCCAGGTCGGGACGCGGCGGTGTTCCTGCCGGTCGAGGTTAAACCGGCCGAAGTGGTGGTCGTGTCTGAACGGGCTGACGCCTGCGGCGCCGGTCAGATCGAGATTGCCCTGGCGTCGGGGCACCGCCTGAGACTCAGCGGCGCCTTTGAGGTCGATGTTGTGCTGCGTCTGGCCAAGGGGCTGGCTGGGTCATGATCCCGGTGCCGGCATCGACGAAGGTGTGGCTGGCGGCCGGGGTCACGGACATGCGCAAAGGGTACAACGGGCTGTCGGCGCTGGCCGAGAAGGTTCTGGAGCAGGACCCGTACTCAGGCCACCTGTTCGTGTTCCGTGGTCGTCGCGGCGATCTGATCAAGGTCGTGTGGTGGGATGGCCAGGGGGCGTGTCTGTTTTGCAAGCGCCTGGAGCGCGGTCGGTTTGTTTGGCCGTCGCCGGCGCATGGGCGTGTGTCGGTGAGTTCGGCGCAACTGGCGATGCTGCTGGAGGGGATCGACTGGCGGGCACCGCGACGGACCTGGCGGCCTTTGACGGCGGGATAGTCTCTAAACAAAATCAGGAAGATAGGTCCCTGTTGGGATTCCCCGTGGCGCGCTATTCGGCTATAAAAGGCCATGTTGGAAGACACCTCGACGCTGCCCCAGGACCCCGCCGAACTGCGCCAGGCAGCGGTCAATCTGGTTGCCCTGGTGAAGTCCCAGGCGCTGCAGATCGAGAAGCTCAAGCATGAACTCGCGGGCCACCGCCGACACCGGTTCGGCTCCACGTCCGAGACATTGGATCAGCTGCAGTTGCGCCTGGAAGACGAGGAGATCGCGGCGGCAAAGGCGGACAAACCCGCACCGGCCGACGCGAGCGAACCCAAGGCCAAGCCGAAGCGCAAACCTCTCCCGGCCGATCTGCCGCGCCACACCGAAGTGCTGTCGCCGGGCGATGCCTGCAGCAAGTGCGGCGGCAAGCTCAAAACGCTGGGTGAGGATGTCACCGAGGAACTGGAGTACGTCCCTGGCCGCTTCATTGTGAACCGCATCGTGCGCCCACGCATGGCCTGTGCCTGCTGCGAGGCAATCTGCCAGGCACCGCTGCCGTCGCGTCCGATCGAGCGGGGGCGTCCCGGGCCCGGACTGCTTGCCCATGTGCTGGTCTCGAAGTATGGCGATCATCTGCCGCTCTACCGGCAGAGCCAAATCTTCGAACGCAACGGCATCGATCTCGACCGCTCGAGCCTGGCCGATTGGGTCGGCAGATCGACAGCCCTGCTGGAACCACTGGCCGACGCGATCGCCAGGCATGTGCTGAAGGGAGAGGCAATCTTTGCTGACGACACCCCTCTGAAGATGCAAGCCCCAGGCAACGGCCGCACAAAGACCGCGCGGATCTGGACCTATGTCCGCGATGAACGTCCCTGGCTCGGCCAGGCGCCACCGGCTGCGTGGTATCAGTTCACCGTTGATCGAAAGGGCGCACACCCCGCCAGCCACCTGTTCGGCTACAAGGGCTGGATCCACGCTGACGGCTATGCCGGCTTCAACGAGCTCTATCGATCCGGCAGCATCTCCGAGGTGGCGTGCCTGGCGCATATCCGCCGCAAGTTCACTGACATCTTCCAGGCCGAGGGCTCGACCATCGCCGAAGAAGCGATCAGGCGCATCGCCGGATTATACGGCGTGGAGAAACAGGCCCGCGGTCTTGTGCCCGATCAACGGGTCGAGATCCGTCAGGCGAAGGCCAAACCGATCTTGGAGGATCTCGACGCCTGGCTGCACGCCCAGCTCCCGAAGATCTCCGGCAAATCCGAACTGGCCAAGGCGATCCGCTATGCCCTGACCCGGATGAAGAAACTGCGGCCCTACCTCGCCCACGGCTTCCTGGAGGCGGACAATAATTGTGCCGAGCGATCAATGAAGCCAGTCGCCCTCGGCCGCAAGAATTTCCTCTTCGTCGGCTCCGAAGGTGGCGGCAAATCCGCAGCCATCGCCTATACCCTGGTCGAGACCGCCAAGCTCAACGGCGTCAACCCGCAGGCATGGCTCACGGATGTCCTCGGCCGCATCGCCGACCACAAGATCACCCGTATCGACGAACTGCTCCCATGGCGTTACGCTCATGCCTGAGCGTAACCGGCGAAACATCCATCGCGCCAGAGCGCCTTCACCGGACGGTCACGGAAGGAATGGCAATGCTGGAGACGATGGGTAAGGCTGGCTCAGCGGTAAATCGAATTGGTGGCCGGTTATTTTACGGCGCCGCAGGTATCGTGACAGGTGCCACGGCATTCGGCTCTACATGGTTTGCCTGGCGGACCCTTTCGGCCGGAGAGTTGGCGGGAGGGAGCCTTGCCGGGGCATTCGCGATAGCGATGGGTTTCTTTACGCGATACTGCTGGTCGCCACAGCGCCGACTGACAGACATCGACTCTTGAACTGACCAAATTGCTACCGCTTAGGCCGCCGCCATCCCGCCAAACCGCTGCAGACTATCTCTGGCGTTGCCACGCTTCTTTCCTATTGGGTCCGAATTCTCTCCCCTCAGCGATCGGGCGGCTAATTCTTATCAGTGCTATTCTCTAATTTTTTCAAATATTCATCGAGCGGCACCAGAAAAT
The DNA here is from genome assembly GCA_963770075.1 of uncultured Alphaproteobacteria bacterium. Taxonomy (GTDB): domain Bacteria; phylum Pseudomonadota; class Alphaproteobacteria; order Rhizobiales; family Aestuariivirgaceae; genus CAVVDT01. Next base: position 30 of record CAVYOQ010000020.1, on the reverse strand, counting down.
TCCTCGCACTACTGAATTTTTGGGAGAGGG
>CAVYOQ010000019.1:0-42403 GCA_963770075.1 uncultured Alphaproteobacteria bacterium | reverse complement strand
CTCGCCACCGGCGATCGCCATCACATGCCCTTGCCGGCGCTGCCCGTGCGCCCGATCCCCTTTTCCGCCATCAAGCGCTTCTACCTGCCCCTCCTCACCCAGTGGTACCGCTTCCAGGATTACCGCGGCGCCTCGCGCGCGCCGTAGGCCGCGGCGGACACCATGGGCACACAACCGAATTGGCCTTTCGCCACGAGTGATCCCGCCCAAGAGGATGCGCGGGTCAAGCCCGCGCATGACAGTGGTTTATACACCCCTCACCCCGTCATGGCCGGACGTGATCCGGCCATCCTTTTCCCCACGCCACCGCCGTCATGGCGGGGCTCGACCCCGCTATCCTCTTCCCATCCCATCCCGCGTCATCTTCCCATCCCACCCCCCGGCCATCTTCTTCCCACCCCATCGCTCGTCATGGCGGGGCTTGACCCCGCCATCCATCCCGCTGCCCTCTCGTCTTGCTGCGGCGCCGGCCGAATGGACCCCTGGATCAAGTCCCGGAGTGACGAAGGAGGAGAGGGTGGATGCAACAGAAATATGATTATTTACTTGACAAAGGTGAATTATTCCTCTATGGTCACTCCACCTGCCCCCTTATCGCGGAAGTGTGCACAAACCGTCGGTGCATGGGGGTAAAACGGTCCCCGAGCCAAGTACCAGTGCTGACGTGTCACTGCGAAAGGTCCGGGCGGGCTGCGCGTCGACCCTGGGCGGGAAACCCCCAGCGCGCCATATCAGCAAGCCGGGCCGGCCCGAGGTGTCCTTCACCTCTCTGTCTCAGGTGAAGGCCATTGCGTCTCCATAAGACCGGCCTTGGCGAGAGCGACGGCAGTAAGCGAAAAAAGACCGGGTGCGGAGCGCCTTCATGGTGTCCGTTGCTGCACTACAGCGTTGCACCATGAAGGCGCTCCGCTCTTCCCATCCAACTCCGCCACGGGAAAGGGACTAGTCCCACCCGCCGGAGCCGGAAGCGTTTGTTCATGCCCCCGCTCCCCCCGTGTCATCGTCGTCCCCGGGCTTGACCCGGAGATCAACCCGACGACCCAGAGGCCCGGAACTGAGGCCGTGCCGTGTGCCCTAAGCCCTCGGGTTGATCCCGAGGGTGACACCGGTGGGGTGACGATGATGGAGAGGTATGCGACTGACCAATGACACCTGACCTCTGGCAGCCAACCTTGTCCCGATTGCCCATTGCCTATTGCCGATACAGAACTGATAGTTATCGTCGACGCTTGAATCACTTCTTGAGGAGCGGGTGATGACTGAATTGCTTCCCGGTCTCGACCGGCTGGCCGCGGACCTTGGCGCCGGACGCACCAGTGCCCGGGCGCTGGCCGAGGCCGCATTGGCGAAAATCCGCGACCCCCAAGGCGAAGGACCGCGCGCTTTCCTGACCGTCGACGATGATGGTGTGTTGGCGGCGGCCGAGCGCATGGACGCGCTCAGAAAACGTGGGCGGGCCCCCTCGCCCTATGCTGGCATCCCGTTTTCACTGAAGGACCTGTTCGACCAGGCCGGCGAAGTGACGCGCGCCGGCTCCACCGTCCTCGCCGACGCGGCGCCCGCCATCCTCGATGCCCCCGCCATCGCCCGCCTCAAGGCCATGGGACTGGTGGTGCTGGGGCGCACCAACATGACCGAGTTCGCCTATTCCGGCGTCGGCCTCAACCCGCATTACGGCACCCCGAAGTCGGTCTATGACCGCTCGACCGGGCGCATTCCCGGTGGTTCCTCCGCCGGCGCCGGCGTTTCCGTGGGTGATGGCATGTGCGCGCTCGCCATCGGCACCGACACCGGCGGCTCGTGCCGCATCCCCGCCAGCTTCAACGGCATCGTCGGTTACAAGCCGAGCGTCGGCCGGGTGCCGACCACGGGCGTGTTCCCCCTCGCCCGCAGCCTCGACGGGGTCGGGCCGCTGGCGGTTTCGGTCGCCTCGGCCGCCATCGCCGATGCCATCATGGCCGGCGACTGGGACGGCCGCGTCGAGCCTCGCGATCCCTCGAGCCTGCGCTTCGGCATTCCCCGCCATGTGGTGCTCGACGATCTCGACGCCGAGGTCGCAGCCGCCTTCGACGCGGCGCGCGCAGCGCTTGAGAAGGCAGGCGCACGCTTTGTCGACATCGACTTCGCAACCCTTGCCGAACTGCCAAGCGTCAATGCCGGCGGCGGCATCTCAGCGGTCGAGGCAAGCCATGTCCACCGCGACCTGCTCGCCGCCCATGCGGACCAATACGACCAGCGGGTGCGCCGGCGCATCGAGTTGGGGATGAAGATCTCCGCCCCCGCCTATCTGGCGATCCTCGATTTCCGCCAAAAGCTCATCACTCAGTTCAAACGCCTGATGCAGGGCCTTGATGCGCTGGTCATGCCGACCACCCCCAACATCCCGCCGCCGATCGCCGCGCTCGACCGCGACGAGGACTACGGCCGCATCAACTTCCTTTGCCTGCGCAACACCTTCATCGGCAATTTCCTCGACACCTGCGCCATCTCGCTGCCCATGACGCCGCGCGGCGAGGCCCCGGCCGGGCTCATGCTGATGGCGCCATGGGGCTCCGACCAGGCACTCTTCGCCATGGCAGCCGCAGTGGAAGGCGTTATGGCGGGCTGAGCAAGCGGCGCTATTCGGCCGGCTTGCGCACGACCGGCTCTCTCACCGGCGCCGGTGCCGAGAACCAGCGCATCAGCAGGTAGATGCCGGCAAGCGTCGTCAGGTAGGCGACAAGCTGCAACAGGCTGGGCGTGTCCGAATAGCCGATGAGCGTCTGCAGCACCCGCCCGGCGATGCTCGATTGCGGCAGGAAGCCGGAGGTGTCCCAGAGCTGCTGGCCCAGGGCCTCGACGAAGCCGCCGGCGCGCAGATAGGCCATGGACTGGCTCGCCATGCCGGCGGCCAGCAGGGCAATGAGAATGCTGGTGACGCGGAACAGATAGTGCGAGGGAATGCGCAACAGCCCGGCATAGCTGAGGCCCGCCACCGCGACACCGGCGGCAAGACCAAGTACGCCGCCCAGCGCGACGGCCGAAGCCCCCTCGCCCGCCGACAGCACCACGCCGTAGAGAAACAGCACCACTTCGGAGCCCTCGCGCAACACCGCCAGCCCCACCACCAGGGCAAGCGCCATGAGCGGCCTGCGGCCGAGGGCGATATCGTCGCTCACCGCGCGGGTCTCCATGGCGAGCTCGCGCCCGTGGCGCGCCATCCACACATTGTGCCAGGTGAGCATGACGACCGCGAACAACAGGATGGCCGCGTTGAGCAACTCCTGCCCCGATCCCTCGAAGGCATTGGCGATGAGCCCGGCGAACGCCGCCACGATGCACGCACCCGCCACGCCGCCCGCGATCCCGCCGCCGATGGGCAGGCCGCGGCCGGAAAGCCCGCGCGTCGCCGCCAGCACGATACCGACGATGAGGCCGGCCTCGATGACCTCGCGAAAGACGATGATGAGGGCGCCGATCATGGCGTCAGCCTACTCCGCAATGATGGTCGCCTTGGCGGTGTCCTCATGGAACTCGCCTACACATTTGTAGCTGCCAGCCTTGAGCGCGCGCAGGCGCACGATGCCCGTCGAGTTGGCCGGCACGATCTTCTCCACGTTCAGCGCGTGGCACTCGAACTCCTCGGCCGCGGCATCGCGATTGTCAACCTTCAGGACAATCGCCTTGCCGGCCGGCACTTTCAGTTCGGCCGGCTGGAACCTGTGATCCTTGATAATGATGGACGCATTGACCTGGTCGGCTGCCTGCGCGGCACCGGCGAGGGTAATGAAGGCCGCAACGGCAGCGGTCGCCACAAGGGAAAACGAACGCAAAGCACCTGACATGTCCAATTCACCTCCATGTGAAGCGCGCCCTCCCTAGCATGCGGAAAAATAAGATTGCAAATCATTTTTAACAATAGTGGTAAGTATATAATTATAATAATTCTAATGTGATTATCGCCTTTCTGGAATAATTCTAATGTCCCTCCGCCCGTGCGCGTCCCCCCTCTCCAGCGGCGCGTCCTGGTATTGGCGCAACGTGTCCGGCCCTAGAGGATGAAGTCGCTCGCTGTCAGGTTGATCACGCCATCAAGCCTGATCGAGAACGCGGACTGACCGTCGAAGTCGGCGTTGGCAGACACGAAGGTGTTGTGCGCCCCGTTGACGAACCGCACCTCGCCTGGCGCACCGGAAAACGCATTCTCGCCAATGAAGGTGAAGGACTGATCGCCGCGAACGACGGTGTTGGCGTCCAAGGCGGACAGGTCGATCCAGTCCTGGGCGTGATGAAAGTCGGTGATGCGATCGCGCAGGCTACCGGGGGCGGAATGGGCAAGAGCGGAGAACTCGAATACATCGGCACCACCACTGCCGGTCATGGTGTCTTGATCCGCTCCTCCATTGAGGACATCGCCTCCACTGGAACCGACGATCGAGTCAAACCCACTGCCGCCGAAGAGAATATCCGACTCAGTCGAGCTTGTGCGGCCATTATTGCCGTTTCCGTAGATGGTATCGTCACCCGCATCTCCGCCGATCGTGTCATGGCCGGCCCCGCCTTTCAGCAGATCGAAGCCGTCGCGGCCATCGATGCTGTCCCTACCGCTGCCGCCCACGATCGTATCGTGGCCATAAGACCCGGTCAGTTGATCATTTCCGCGTCCGCCACTTATGAAGTCCGATCCGTTTGAAATGTCCCCCAGGGCGGGGCCATCGCCGACAATGGAATCATTGCCATTGCCACCATAAAGGGTCTGATTGTTGTGACCGCCGGCAATATCATCGGCCCCGTTGCCGCCTCGGATCGTTACGTCGGCATCGTTGCCGCTGCCCACAAGCTGGTCATTGTAAGCGGAGCCGATCAGCACCTCTATGCCTGTGAGCACGTCGCCTGCGGCCTGGTTGTTCGCCCCCTGGCCGGTGACGAGGTTGATGACGACAAGCCCGCCGGATGCGGAGTAATCGGCGACATCGACGCCGCCGCCGCCACGCAGCGTATCCGCCGCGTTGGAACTGACCAGCGTATCGTTGCCCATGCCTCCATTGAGATAGTCGCCGAGCCCGGTACCCGTGCCGAGCGGATTGCCGGCACTGGTGGCATAGATGAGGTCGTTGCCGTCGCCACCGCTCAGGGTGTCACCAATACTGGTACTGAGGTTTCCCTCGATGCGATCGTTGCCTTCGCTGCCGTTGATCAAGTCATCGCCGCCCGACCCGATCAGCGTGTCATTGCCCGCTCCCCCTACAAGATGATTGTAGGCGAGGCTGCCGGTGGGGAAGTCCGTGCGGTAGGCGTAGATGAGGTCATCGCCGGTCCCCCCGTGGATGGTATCGCTGCCGCCTCTACCTTGCACGGTATCATCGCCGCCATTGGCATAGATGAGGTCGTCGCCCGCTCCGCCGAGAATGCTGTTTGATGAATTATTGGCGAAAATGTTGGCCATGGTCATACCCCTAGCACCGAACAGGCTGCACCGCAGCGGCGACATCTCGTGCCGGACGTCTGCTCTGCTTGTGAGCGCATCCAAAGGGCCCCGCTTGTGGACGTGAAGCGGGAACTGATCTCTATTTAAGAGATTAAAACCCCGACGCCGGGTCATCACCTTGATTCAGGTCAAGCGGGCGCGGCACGGCCGGCACTGGCCATAAAGCCGACGTTAATCCTTGGGCAGGACAATACCTGCCATGTTCGAGGACCAGTCGTTCATAAAACTGTTCTTTGCCGTCACGTTCCTCAACGTGTTCGTGCTGCTCGAGCCGTTCATCAACAAGGACGGCTATCGCACCATCATCTTCGACCGCAACAAGGGCTTTGCCCCCCGCATTCTGTTCTTTCTCGGCGTCAACATGGCGATCTTCGTGTGGGCCTTCGTGCTCAGCGTCCGGCTGTAGCGGGCTCACGATATTCGGCGTCGTCCGGACGGCCATGCACCTTGCGCGACGTCTACCGGTTTCAAGTCATTCCAGCCGCACTCGGTATCTTGCCGCAGGGGCAATTGACTCTGTAAAACATCGGGCCTGAGTTTGTCGGGCTGGAGGGATGCAAAAGGCTGACCTCCAGCCACAGCCGGTTTCCCGCAACGAGAAGCCGGTCGCATGGCGCAAACGGGGGACGCAATGCTCGATCATATCGGCCAGATACCGGCGGCCGCGGCCGCGAAATTTTCAGACAGGCAGGCGCTTGTGTTCGAAGAGCGTTCGTTGTCGTTCAACGACCTCAACGACCTGATCGAGCGCGCCGCCGGGGGCTTGAGCGAATTTGGCATCGCGCCGGGCGACACGGTCACGCTCTATGCCGCAAACTCCTGGGAGTGGGTCGTCAGCTACTACGCCATCGCGCGCCTTGGCGCTGTGATCAATCCGGTCAACACGATGCTGACCCCGGATGAAATCGAATATGTCGTGAAGGATTGCGGCGCCCGGGCAATCATTGCATCGCCGGAGAAGGTGGACGCCATCATGGGCGTGAAGGAGGTCTCGAACGTCGAGGCGATCATCTCTTTCGGCAGCGACATCGCCGCAGGCGCTGTGTCGTTCGATGCTCTGATTGCGGCCAACATCACCGCCCCGGCGCCGGTCGCTGTCGAGCCTTCCTCGCTGTCGACGATAGGCTACACCTCGGGCACGACCGGGCGGCCGAAGGGGGCGATGCAATCGCACCGCGCGGTGATCGTCAACTGCGCAATGACCAGCCAGATGCACATGCGCGGTGCCGACGATACGGTGGTCAGCGCCCTGCCCTGCCCCCATGTCTATGCCAACGTCTTGATGAACGGGATGATGATGTTCGGCACAAAGCTGGTGCTGCACCGAAAGTTCGACCCCGCCGCGGTGCTTGCGGATATCGCAAAGCATAAGGCCACGATCTTCGACGGCGTACCCACCATGTACATGTTCATGCTGAACAGTCTGGCGTTCAGGGATGCCGATCTGTCGAGCCTGACCAGATGCTATGTCGGAGGCCAGACGATGCCGGTCGCAACCATGCAGGCGGTGGAAGCAGGCTTCAAGGTGCCGCTCATCGAACTGTGGGGCATGACCGAAATCGCCGGTCTCGGGTCAACGCATCCGCTTTACGGCAAGAACAAGCATGGCTCGATCGGCTGCGCCCTGCCCTATTGCGAACTTCGCATCGCGGATGCCGAGGACGCAGGCAAGACCATGCCACGCGGCGAGGTCGGCGAACTGATGGTCCGTGGTCCCATCGTCATGATGGGTTATTACGGCGACGAGGAAAAAACCCGCGACACGCTTGAGCCCGATGGCTGGCTGCACACCGGCGATCTGGGAAAAATGGACGATGACGGCTGCGTCTTCATCGTCGACCGCAAGAAGGACATGATCCTGACCGGCGGCTACAATGTTTATCCCGCCGAGATAGAGCGGGTCCTGGCGGCGCATCCCTCGGTGGCCCTCGCAGCGGTCGGCAAACTGCCCGACGACATCAAGGGGGAAATCGCCAAGGCCTATGTGGTGCTGAAGGATGGCGCGACGTGCACCGAAGAGGAAATCCTGGGCTTCTGCCGGAAATCGCTGGCGGCCTATAAATGTCCCCGAATGGTTCAATTCGTCGCTGACGTGCCCAAGACCAGCACAGGCAAGATCATGCGGCGCGAACTGCATACGCTGGACGATGCCTGACCCATGGCCGTAGCTGGCGAGCAACCCTGAAAGACAGCAAATGGTGACGACCAGCGACATTTCCGTCATCGGCCTCGGGGCCATGGGCAGCGCCCTGGCGCGGGCGCAGTTGCGCGCCGGGCACAAGGTGACGGTGTGGAACCGCGATCCCCGCAAAGCCGAACCCCTCGCCGCCGAAGGAGCCGTCGTCGCCACAAGCTGTGCCGACGCCATCGCCGCCAGCCCGGTCATCATGGTCTGCCTCGTCAGCTATGAAGCCGCCGATCACCTCTTGAGCCAGGATCCGGTGCGCGGCCATTTCGCCGGCCGCACCGTCATCCAGCTGTCGACGGGAACACCGAAGGAAGCCCGCCACACCGGCGCCTGGCTGGCCGCTGCCGGTGCCGCCTATATCGATGGCTCCATCAAGTGCTACCCCGACAAGGTCGGTGCGCCTGAAAGCCTGGTCTTTGCCGGCGGCGCACCCGATGCCTTTGCCCGCGCCGAACCCTTCCTGCGCCCGGTTGGCGGCGACTTGCGTTATCTCGGCGACAACGTGGCGGCCGCCGCCGCCCTCGATCTGGGGGCGCTTGCCGTCAGCGTCGCGCTTTATGCCGGCGTCGCCCATGGCGCCCGCATCTGCACCTCGGAAAGGGTCGGCGCCGACCTCCTCGCCGCGATGATCCCCTTCGGCAAACCGCCCCGCGACCGGGCCGAAATCATCCACGCCGGCGCCTACGGGTTGTCGAGCCTGCATCCGGGCGCCTCGCTGGCCGTGTGGAGCGACGTGGTCGACCTCATCCAGATGCAGGCAAAGGACTCCGGCATCATACCAGCTTGCGGTGATCAACACTGATGTGCCCAGTCGCGCAACCCGATGGACATGATCTTCCACGGTCGGTCGATGAGTTTGTTCCAAGCGTCACAGCACAGGGCGACAATGTCGTCGTAGGATTTGAAGACCCTGTTCGACAGCCAGTTTGCGCGCAGGTACTGCCAGATGTTCTCGACCGGGTTCAGTTCCGGTGAGCGGGGCGGCAGCGGTAGCAGGGTGATGTTGTGCGGGATGTTCAGTTTCGGCGACAAGTGCCATCCGGCCTGATCGACCATCAGCACGGCGTGGGCACCGGGATCAACTGTGATGCTGATCTCGGCCAGGTGCGCCTGCATGGCCTCAGTGTCGCACCACGGCATGACCAGGCCCGCGCCCTTGCCCTTGGCCGGGCAGATCGCACCGAATATGTAGGCCCACTTGGTGCGCTGGTCGTGCGGGGCTCGCGGCCTCGTCCCCCGTCTGGCCCAGCGCCGGGTGATCTTGTTCTTCTGGCCGATGCGGGCCTCGTCGGCGAACCACAGTTCTATATCTGTGCCCGCCGAGAGCCTGGCGCGGATCTTCGCCAACTCGGCTGGAAATCCCTTTTTTTAAAATCAGCGACCGCCAGCTCGTTCTGGGCGTAGTGGCGCGGGCGCGCCGACAGCTTCGCGTAGCCAAGGGCCTTCAACTCGCGGCTCATCGTCGCCTCGCTCACCGCAATGCCAAACTCGTCCAAAACCCACTGCGCCAGGTCGATCAGCCGCCAGCGCACGACGCCATGGACGGCCGGGATCGGGCCATGCTCAACTATCTGTGCCAGTGCAGCCCGCTGCTCGGCGTTCAGTTTCGCGGTATTGCCTGGCGCCTTGCCGTCGATCAGTCCATCCGGGCCAAGCGTGTTGAACCGCACAACCCAATCACGCACCGTCTGCAGGCCGACACCGCCGATCCGGGCAGCATCCGTGCGACTGCCGCCGTCATAAATCTCCGCCAAGGCCAGCACGCGACGAGCCTGCGACGCATCGCGGGTGGTCTTGGCCAGCGCCCGCAAATCTGAACTTTCGAAATCGTTGCGCAACCCTATCGCAGCAGCCATGGCGAACCTCCTGTGTTCGCCACACTGATTCGTGACCGTCCGGTGAAGGCGCTCTGGCGCGATGGATGTTTCGCCGGTTACGCTCAGGCATGAGCGTAACGCCATGGGAGCAGTTCGTCGATACGGGTGATCTTGTGGTCGGCGATGCGGCCGAGGACATCCGTGAGCCATGCCTGCGGGTTGACGCCGTTGAGCTTGGCGGTCTCGACCAGGGTATAGGCGATGGCTGCGGATTTGCCGCCACCTTCGGAGCCGACGAAGAGGAAATTCTTGCGGCCGAGGGCGACTGGCTTCATTGATCGCTCGGCACAATTATTGTCCGCCTCCAGGAAGCCGTGGGCGAGGTAGGGCCGCAGTTTCTTCATCCGGGTCAGGGCATAGCGGATCGCCTTGGCCAGTTCGGATTTGCCGGAGATCTTCGGGAGCTGGGCGTGCAGCCAGGCGTCGAGATCCTCCAAGATCGGTTTGGCCTTCGCCTGACGGATCTCGACCCGTTGATCGGGCACAAGACCGCGGGCCTGTTTCTCCACGCCGTATAATCCGGCGATGCGCCTGATCGCTTCTTCGGCGATGGTCGAGCCCTCGGCCTGGAAGATGTCAGTGAACTTGCGGCGGATATGCGCCAGGCACGCCACCTCGGAGATGCTGCCGGATCGATAGAGCTCGTTGAAGCCGGCATAGCCGTCAGCGTGGATCCAGCCCTTGTAGCCGAACAGGTGGCTGGCGGGGTGTGCGCCCTTTCGATCAACGGTGAACTGATACCACGCAGCCGGTGGCGCCTGGCCGAGCCAGGGACGTTCATCGCGGACATAGGTCCAGATCCGCGCGGTCTTTGTGCGGCCGTTGCCTGGGGCTTGCATCTTCAGAGGGGTGTCGTCAGCAAAGATTGCCTGTCCCTTCAGCACATGCCTGCCGATCGCGTCGGCCAGTGGTTCCAGCAGGGCTGTCGATCTGCCGACCCAATCGGCCAGGCTCGAGCGGTCGAGATCGATGCCGTTGCGTTCGAAGATTTGGCTCTGCCGGTAGAGCGGCAGATGATCGCCATACTTCGAGACCAGCACATGGGCAAGCAGTCCGGGCCCGGGACGCCCCCGCTCGATCGGACGCGACGGCAGCGGTGCCTGGCAGATTGCCTCGCAGCAGGCACAGGCCATGCGTGGGCGCACGATGCGGTTCACAATGAAGCGGCCAGGGACGTACTCCAGTTCCTCGGTGACATCCTCACCCAGCGTTTTGAGCTTGCCGCCGCACTTGCTGCAGGCATCGCCCGGCGACAGCACTTCGGTGTGGCGCGGCAGATCGGCCGGGAGAGGTTTGCGCTTCGGCTTGGCCTTGGGTTCGCTCGCGTCGGCCGGTGCGGGTTTGTCCGCCTTTGCCGCCGCGATCTCCTCGTCTTCCAGGCGCAACTGCAGCTGATCCAATGTCTCGGACGTGGAGCCGAACCGGTGTCGGCGGTGGCCCGCGAGTTCATGCTTGAGCTTCTCGATCTGCAGCGCCTGGGACTTCACCAGGGCAACCAGATTGACCGCTGCCTGGCGCAGTTCGGCGGGGTCCTGGGGCAGCGTCGAGGTGTCTTCCAACATGGCCTTTTATAGCCGAATAGCGCGCCACGGGGAATCCCAACAAGGACCTATCTTCCTGATTTTGTTTAGAGACTATCCCGCCGTCAAAGGCCGCCAGGTCCGTCGCGGTGCCCGCCAGTCGATCCCCTCCAGCAGCATCGCCAGTTGCGCCGAACTCACCGACACACGCCCATGCGCCGGCGACGGCCAAACAAACCGACCGCGCTCCAGGCGCTTGCAAAACAGACACGCCCCCTGGCCATCCCACCACACGACCTTGATCAGATCGCCGCGACGACCACGGAACACGAACAGGTGGCCTGAGTACGGGTCCTGCTCCAGAACCTTCTCGGCCAGCGCCGACAGCCCGTTGTACCCTTTGCGCATGTCCGTGACCCCGGCCGCCAGCCACACCTTCGTCGATGCCGGCACCGGGATCATGACCCAGCCAAGCCCTTGGCCAGACGCAGCACAACATCGACCTCAAAGGCGCCGCTGAGTCTCAGGCGGTGCCCCGACGCCAGGGCAATCTCGATCTGACCGGCGCCGCAGGCGTCAGCCCGTTCAGACACGACCACCACTTCGGCCGGTTTAACCTCGACCGGCAGGAACACCGCCGCGTCCCGACCTGGACCAAACCGTGGATCGCGGCGCCACATGAAGACCATGTTGGCGTTGAGCCCGTGCCCGCGCGCCACCGCCGCAACCGACGCGCCGGCCTCCAGCGTCTCCGCAACCACCCGACGCTTGAACGCCTTCGAGTAGCTCCGCCGCTTGCGTTTGCCATGATCCGCCAAAATAAGTGTCCGCGTAATTTAAGCGGACACGATCGCCCGCAATCACGCCAAGACTCCCACGCCTATCACTGGTACCTCAAGGGCGGGTTCCCCGGACGCTCACACTGATTCAGAGTTCAGGCGATTTGCAAAGCCCCGCCGTGAGTCAGACTTCGCGCAAGCCGGTATCAGCCCCGAACTGCCCGGCCTGCTCGCCACGATCTACCACCGCGCCCTCGACGCCGGGCATGGCGATGAGGACGTGGCCGCGCTTTACAAGGTTTTGGGCAGCGCGTAGCCCGGATGAAGCACAGCGAAATCCGGGTTTTCGTCTCCGCTGCGGGTAGATCCCGAGTTGCGATTTGCTTCATCCGGGCTACTTGCTACTGACTACTCGATTAGTGCCGCCTCGTAGGCTTTGGCGAATTCGTCAAACAGCTTCGGAAACATTGTGGCGCTGATGTCCATGTAGCCGACAAGTTGAAAGTCATTGTCCTGCAGTTCGCCCTCATGCCGAAACACCATCCGTCCGGTCGCCTTATCGAGGCTGAACGCGCTCTTATTCGAGCAGAAGTTCGGGTGCGCAAACTCGGAGAGCCAACCGTATATGTCCTTAAGCATTCCTTTCTTCTCCCCGCCGAACCAGTTCAATTCGAGATGCTTATCGGCCTGCTCAACGCACGTTAATATGTTCACCGGGGAGTCGGCCTCCGAGAATAGGTCATGCTTTGCGCCGAGGAGGCCGTTGGCAATGTCCTTCTCGAACCGCTCGAAATCAATATTCCCTTTGGTCAGCATCTCAACGCGCTTGCAGAAGTAGCCGAGCACGGCCGTTGTCTCGACGTGGCCGCGCGCAACAAGCGCGAGGCCATAAACATTCTTGGACGCGAGCATAGCGCCTGTCGCTAACATCAGGCTTTCGGCGCGATGCAGCAGGGCGAGCGCCATCATCTGGCAGTTCAATTTGCAGCGCGCCTTTCGTGTCAGCTTATCCGGATCGCCATACTCCACAAAATCGACGCGACGCTTCAGCAACTCGGCATGTACGCCTTCAAGATTTTCGCAAAGTTTGTCGTGCTTCGCATCCTTGAAGGCCCTCCGAACTTCTTCTGAAAAACACGTCATTCTATTACTTCGGAACCAATACGATGCGTTGTCAACCGGATGGTATCAACCATAAGAGCAAGCGTAGGCCGTCCCCGGGTTGCGCTGCGCTCCACCCAGCCTGCTGAGCATCAACCCGCCGGCCCGAAACTCGCATCGAAGAAGGCCAGCCAGTTGCCCCCCATGATCTTTGCCACCTCGCCCGGCTGGAAGCCCTGGGCGGCGAGGCCAGCGGCAATATTCTGGTGGCCGAGATTGTTCTCGAACCATTGGGGCTGGGGCGGAAAGCCAGGATTGTCCTTCGAGCCCTCGCCGTAGTCGATCTCCTTCGACCAGCGTCCTACCCGCATCCATTCCACCACGCTGTCGGGCTGGTCCTGGCACAGGTCGGAGCCGATGCCGACATGCTCGATACCCATGAGGTCGACGGTTCGTGCCACCATCTCGCAAAAGCTGTCCAGCGTGCAGGCGCTGCCGCCTTTCAGATGATGCGGATAAAGCGACAGCCCCAGCATGCCGCCTGCGGCTGAGAGCGCCTTGAGCACCGTGTCGGACTTGTTGCGCAAGGCCGGATGCCAGGATTTCGGATTGGCATGGGTGATGGCGATCGGCCGCAGCGAATGCTCGATGGCCTCAAGCGTCGAACGCTCGCCCGAATGGGACATGTCGACCACCAGCCCCACCCGGTTCATCTCCCTCACCACCTGCCGACCCATACGCGTGAGCCCGGTATCCTCGGCCTCATAGCAGCCGGTCGCCAGCAGCGACTGGTTGTTGTAGGTGAGCTGCATGAAGCGCAGGCCGAGGGCATGGAGGATCTCGATCAGCCCGATGTCGTCCTCCATCGGCGAAGGATTCTGGGCGCCGAAGAAAATGGCCGTGCGCCCTTCGCTCTGCGCCCGGCGCACGTCCTCGCCGCTTGCGCCCTTGAAGATCAACTCGGGGAATTGCTCGAACCAGCGGTTCCAGCGCTCCAGATTGGCCACCGTCTCGCGAAACATCTCGTGATAGCACACGGTGACGTGAACGGCGCTGATGCCGCCGGCCTGCATCTGACGGAAGATCGCCTCGGAAAAGTTGCAGTACTGCAGGCCGTCGACGATCACGAGGTCGAATGGGGGCATCGCTTGGCGCTCCATCGCAGGCAGCCGCGGGTGGCTCGCGCCAAGGCTTGACCCGGTCATCGCGGCCTGTCAACCGGCCCGGCCTGCGCAAGGATGGCGGCTTGCGACCCAAGGGATGCTGTTGGGCCCACACACAGCTTTCACTGGGGTCTGTCGAGAATCACGGTTGTGGTGCTGGCGCCAGGGGGTCTGCGATCAATTGGGCCGGCAGTTGCGCGCCCCGCACCGCTCAAAAGAACACAAACAGATCGGCGGTGATATCGGGAATACCTTCCAGCAACGCCAGCAGGTGGTAATCACCATTCAAATAGTAGCTCAAGCCACCATCGCCCGTGTCATAAATTATGGCCGGCCCGTCGCCCACCGGATCGGCATCGACGAAGAAATTCGCACCTGCAACGAGGCCATCGAGGCCGAAGGCCTCTGCCTTGAGGCAAAACGTGTCCTCCAGGGGATTGAAGTCGGCAACGTTGTCGGGCCCCTCGGTGAAATTATGATAACCCAGCGAATCGGCACCGGCACCCAGGGTTATGTCGTCTACGCCGCCCCCGCCGAAAATCTTGTCGTCGTTGGCACCGCCAGACAGTGTATCGTCGCCGCGGCCGCCTCCAAGGAGATCATTGCCCTGGTTGCCATTCAACCGGTCGGCATCGATGCCGCCGAAGACGTTATCTCCTCCATTACCTCCGGAGATCGTATCAAGGCCGCGACTACCGTGGATGATGTCCGCATCCAATCCGCCGTTGATACGATCGTTGCCTCCATCACCCGACAGCGTGTCCTGTCCGGTTCCGCCAGTGATGGTGTCATCGTCTTGGCCGCCGTCAATCTGATCGGCGTGGTCACCTCCACGCAATAGATCATTGCCCTGGCCACCGCTAATCGTGTCGGATCCGCTGTTGCCGTTCAGGCTGTCGTTGCCAATACCACCGAAGAGGAGGTCATCATCGGATTGGCCCTGGAGCAGATCATCGCCGATTCCGCCAACCAGCGTGTCGTTTCCCAGTCCACCTTGCAGCGTATCGTTGTCGCCCTCACCGAACAGCCTGTCGTCTTGCGTACCGCCATTAAGAGTGTCGTTGCCATCCCCGCCGTACAACCAGTCGCGATTTTTCCCACCGTAAATATGGTCGTCGAGGGTTCCGCCGAAAGCGGTGTCATTGCCGTCGTTCAAAAAGATGCTGTCGTTCCCGTCGCCGCCCAGGACGCTGTCGTCACCTCCGCGCCCGCGAATGGTATCGTCGCCGCCAAGTGCATCGAACTGATCAGCCTGTCTGGTGCCATTCAGCACATCGTTTCCTGGAGTTCCCAGTACATTCACGGTCGCACCTCCACTCTGAAAATTTACTTTACGTCATAATCGCATTATAAGAATCAGTTTGCAAACGGACATTTCACATATTGGTCAGTAATTTAGCGTAAATTTGACAATTTTCGTACTATCGGCAGCATTTTCTGCCCAAACGGCAATTGAACTTTTCATGCCATCATGCGGGTGCCCCGCAGCAAGGCAGATGGATCGGACTGGAGGTGGTCAAGGCACGCCTGTCCCATGATTTTCGCTGCAAAGCATGACAACGAACTCCTCACCTGGGCGCATGATCGGGCGGCGAGCGCAGTTCCGAGTTCAGCCGAAAAGTGTCAGCCGACCGCAACGAGATGCACAATATACAACTCCAGCGCACATTGTGAATGCAATACAACCTTTATTATATATTTTTTAACTCCTCACCCTTACCGTGCTTTTTAGCGACAAAACACGCATAACAGGCATTAGCCAAGCATACCGGGCGGTGCCAAGACCGTGATGACCTTGCTCAAACGTCGTTTCGGGCACATTCGATGGACCGCTGGTCGTGTGGAAGGCGACGGATAAATGAACTTTCGGGAGGGGCAACTCGGTGACACACGCTCTTTCCGTTAGCTGAGGCCGGGGGTATGCGCCTCTCTCCCCGACAGGCGGCTCAATGACCAACAGCCCCGCAGGCATACCCCCGGCCTCATTTTGCTTTCCCATCGATCACAGCTTCATCACGTCGAGGACGTGGCCGGCGCCCTCGAACGTCACCCGCCCCCACTGAGCGTCGTGCTCGGTCGCACCCTCACTTCCACGGCAATCAGGCGGCGCGGCGGCTGCACGAAGACGTTGCCGCGCGAGAACTCCACCAGCGAGATAGCGCTGCCATCGAGCTTGATGCGCCTGGCGGCCTCATCCTCCGTCGCCTTGAGGCGGGCGGGATCGATGCTTCTGGTTGCTTCCAGCGTGAACGAAATTTCAGGCCGAAAGCGCGGAAAAAAGCCCGTGCCGAAGCACTGTATGTCGGCCCGACCCACGATGAACTCGGCCCCGGCGCCGGGCCTCATCGGATCCTCGGCAACGACGGTCGCCCTTTCGTCGTCGAAGGAGAAATCCATGAAGCGCGCCTTGGGACCGCACGTCTGGGCGATGCGCTGGAAAGTATCCTCGATCATCTCCGGCGCCAGCCAGGCGGCCTTCGGAGGGCGGCTGTCGGGGCAGGACGACGGCGGTGATATTGCCCCTCTTATCGGCCTTCACCTTGCCCTTGGAGCCGTCGGTGTCGGTCACCTCCACGACCCATTCCAGCACCACGGAACTGACGCCGACAGTGGGGCGCGTGGCGGTGATGTCAGTGACACGCCCTCAGGCCTGGCGAAGCGCTCGCGCTCCGCCTTGGCCAAACTCTTGCAATGCCAAGGTCACCACATCGAAGGAGAACGGCCGCCGCGCGGCGTCTCGACAAAGCTCTTTGCGTCAGCGGCAAGACCCGGTGTTACGATGCCGGGCACCATCACTGCGACAATCCACAAGCCGGCAACGACCACACAAAAGCGGACGGCCTGATAGCGCATGAGACCCGAATCCCTGTGGCAATGACGTTTGCAATCTGGCCTCAAACGCTCCAGCCCAGAATATTTCTCGTGCGTCCCGGGTCGCGGGTGCCAAAGTGTTCCCCTGCCGCAGGGTGAGGCTACCAATACCGTCAACTTTTGTTCTCACTCCGTTCGGTAATGATTAATTTTTACTCATTCTTTCAGAGAATTACGAATTCGCTTGCGCAAAGAACAAAACTGGTACAACGTTCCCCCACCTGACCCGGCCGGGTATGCATTGCCTCGACAGCCCGGCATGTGAAATAAGGAGCGCGCGATCATGAGACAATCCAGCCTGCGGGTGGTAGAGACTTCTTCGATGGACAAAACCAAGGCGCTCGATGCCGCCCTGAGCCAGATCGAACGGGCTTTTGGCAAGGGCTCGGTCATGAAGCTGGGTCAGAACCCGGCGGTTGAGATCGCGGCCATATCGACGGGCTCGCTGGGCCTCGACATCGCGCTCGGCATCGGTGGGCTACCGCGCGGCCGCGTGGTCGAAATTTACGGACCTGAATCTTCCGGCAAGACGACACTGGCGTTGCATACCGCTGCCGAGGCGCAAAAGCGCGGCGGCATTTGCGCTTTCATCGACGCCGAGCATGCCCTCGATCCGATCTATGCCAAGAAGCTCGGTGTCGACGTCGCAGAGCTGCTCATCTCGCAGCCTGACACCGGCGAGCAGGCGCTCGAGATCGCTGATACCCTGGTGCGCTCCGGCGCCATCGACGTGCTGGTGATCAACTCCGTCGCCGCGCTGACGCCGCGTGCCGAGCTGGAAGGTGAGATGGGCGATTCCCTGCCCGGCCTTCAGGCCCGCCTCATGAGCCAGGCCCTCAGGAAGCTCACTGCCTCCATCTCCAAGTCGCACACCATGGTGATCTTCATCAACCAGATCCGCATGAAGATCGGCATCATGTTCGGCAGCCCGGAAACGACCACCGGCGGCAACGCGCTGAAATTTTACGCCTCGGTGCGCCTCGACATCCGCCGCATCGGCTCCATCAAGGATCGAGACGAGGTGGTCGGCAACCAGACCCGGGTCAAGGTGGTCAAGAACAAGGTCGCTCCGCCCTTCCGCCAGGTGGAGTTCGACATCATGTATGGCGAGGGCATCTCCAAGACCGGTGAGCTTCTCGATCTCGGCGTGACCGCCGGTGTGGTGGAGAAGGCGGGCTCCTGGTACTCCCATTCCGGCGAGCGTATCGGCCAGGGGCGCGAAAACGCCAAGACTTTCCTCAGGGAACATCCAGACCTCGCCAACACGATCGAGCAGGCAATCCGCGCCAATGCCGGCCTGATCGCCCAGCGCATCGTCGATCCGGATGAGGCCGACAGCGCCGCAGACAGTGAATAGGGTCCGGGCCCCGGGCCTGGCTCTCGTCCCCGGACGAGCCGAACGTGAATAGAAGAGCAGCCGGCGTGGTCCGGCTGCTTCTTTTTTACCCCTTGCATTGTCCGCGCCATCCGGCGCAGTGGACAGAACTCGCCCCGTGGGGCTATTACCGCCAGCTTGAAAGATAATCGGCAGCGCGCGGGGTGACCGCGGCGCTTTTTTCCTGTTCGAGGATCCGAAACCCCCATGACGAGCGTCAGCGAGATCAGATCGCATTTTCTCGACTATTTCCGCAAGGCCGGCCATGAGGTCGTCGCCTCCAGCCCCCTGGTGCCGCGCAACGACCCGACCTTGATGTTCACCAATGCCGGCATGGTGCAGTTCAAGAACGTGTTCACCGGCTTAGAGACCCATCCCTACAAGCGGGCCACGACGTCGCAGAAATGCGTGCGCGCCGGCGGCAAGCACAACGACCTGGAAAACGTCGGCTACACCGCGCGCCACCACACCTTTTTCGAAATGCTGGGCAACTTCTCTTTTGGCGACTATTTCAAGGACGTTGCGATCGAGCTTGCCTGGAAGCTGGTGACGCGCGAGTTCGGCCTGCCGGCCGAGCGCCTCATGGTCACCGTCTATGCCGAGGACGACGAGGCGCACGCGCTGTGGAAAAGGATCGCCGGCCTCGGCGACGACAAGATCGTGCGCATCCCCACCTCTGACAATTTCTGGGCCATGGGCGAGACCGGCCCGTGCGGTCCGTGCTCGGAGATCTTTTATGACCACGGGCCGTCCATCCCCGGTGGCCCGCCCGGCTCGCCCGACGAGGATGGCGACCGCTTCATCGAGATATGGAACCTCGTCTTCATGCAGTTCGAGCAAGTGGCACCCGATGATCGTGTCGTCCTGCCACGGCCGTCCATCGATACCGGCATGGGGCTCGAGCGCATCTCCGCCGTCCTGCAGGGCACTCACGACAATTACGAGACCGACCTGTTCAAGGCGCTGATCCGCGCCATCGAGGAAGAGACCGGCGTTGCCGCCGAGGGCCCTCACAAGGCCTCGAACCGGGTGATCGCCGACCATTTGCGCGCCACCTGCTTCCTCATCGCCGATGGCGTACTGCCCTCCAACGAGGGGCGCGGCTATGTGCTGCGCCGCATCATGCGCCGCGCCATGCGTCATGCCGAGCTTCTGGGCGTCGAAGAGCCGCTGATGTGGAAGCTGGTGCCGGCGCTGCAGCGCGAGATGGGCTCGGCCTTCCCCGAGCTGGTGCGCGCCGGTGCCCTCATCACCGAGACGCTGAAGCTGGAGGAGACCCGGTTCCGCGCCACCCTCGTGCGCGGGCTTCGCATCCTCGAGGAGGAAACCGCCCACCTCGATCCTGGAAAGCGCCTGTCGGGCGAGGTCGCCTTCAAGCTCTACGATACTTTTGGCTTTCCCCTCGATCTCACCCAGGACGCGTTGAAAGCCCGCGGCCTCGGCGTCGACACCGACGGCTTCAATGTCGCAATGGAGCGCCAGCGCGCCGAGGCCCGCAAGGCCTGGTCGGGCTCCGGCGAGGCCGCGACCGAGGGGCTGTGGTTCGAGCTGCGCGAGCGTGTGGGCGCCAGCGAGTTCCTCGGCTACGACACCGAGACGGCCGAAGGCGTCGTCAAGGCCATGGTCGCCGCCGATGGCAAGGAGTGCACCGCCCTGTCGGAAGGCGATGAAGCCGCCATCATCGTCAACCAGACCCCCTTTTATGGTGAGTCCGGCGGCCAAGTGGGCGATCGCGGCACCATCCGCACCGGCGACGGCGCCGTCTTCGAGGTGAGCGACGCCCAGAAAAAGCTGGGCAGCCTCATCGTCCACTATGGCCGCCTCGCCAAGGGCGTGCTGCATCTGGGCGATGCCATCGAGCTCGCGGTCGACCACGGCCGCCGCCAGAGCCTGCGCCGCCATCATTCCGCCACCCATCTCCTGCACGAAGCCTTGCGCCAGGTGCTCGGCACCCACGTGGCCCAGAAGGGCTCGTTGGTCGAACCTGGGCGCCTGCGTTTCGATTTCTCCCATCCCAAGGCCATGAGCGAGAAGGAATTAGCGCGGGTCGAGGAGATCGCCAATGCCGTGGTGCTCCAGAACGATCCCGTTGCCACCCGGCTGATGAGCGTCGACGACGCCATCGCCGAGGGCGCCATGGCGCTGTTCGGCGAGAAGTATGGCGATGAAGTGCGCGTCGTCACCATGGGCCGCCAGCCGGAAGGCGGGCCCAACAAGCCGGTCTACTCGATGGAACTGTGTGGCGGCACCCATGTGACGCGTACCGGCGATGTCGGCCTTGTAAGGATCGTCGGCGAGAGCGCCTCGGCCGCCGGGGTGCGCCGCATCGAGGCGCTGGCGGGCGAGGCGGCCAGGCTCTATCTCGACGATCAGGACGAGCGGTTGCATCGCGTCGCCGCCTTGTTGAAGGTGCAGCCGGGCGAGGTCGAAGCCCGTCTCGGTCAGCTTCTCGACGAGCGCCGGCGGCTGGAGCACGCGCTGGGCGATGCCAAGAAGCGTCTCGCCATGGGCGGCAGCGGCGACGAGACCGGCCCCGAGGACGTGCGTGGGGTCAAGGTCCTGGCCCGGGTGCTGGAAGGCATCGATCCCAAGGAACTGCGCAACCTCATCGACGATGCCCGCAAGGAACTCGGTTCGGGCGTGGTGGCGCTGGTGACGGTGAACGACGGCAAGGCGGCGGTTGCGGCCGGCGTCAGCGAGGATCTCCTGGCGAGCAACAACGCCGTTGACCTGGTGCGCGCCGGTGTCGCGGCGCTGGGCGGCAAGGGCGGCGGCGGCCGTCCCGACATGGCGCAAGGCGGCGGCCCGGACGGCGCCATGGCCGATGAGGCCATTGCGGCAATCAAGCGGGCGATCAGGACGTGACGATCTAGGAGAGCGGCGGCCGCGGCTGCGCTTGGGCGCGATGGCTGTACAGGACGAGCAGATGGAGGCGGTTGCCGCGCCCGGCCAGGAAGCGGCCGAGCCATTCCGGCGTCAACTCTTCGACGTGCTCGAACGCGGCCGGCGCGGCGATTTGCTCACGCGCGTGTTCGACGTCTTCATGGTCGTGGTGATCCTCGCCAATGTCGCCGCTTCGGTAATCGGCACGGTGGATTCCGTGCAGGCGAAATACGGAACCGAGCTCACCTGGTTCGACCATATCTGCGTCGCCATCTTTATCGTCGAATATATCGCACGGCTGTGGACGGCGCCGGAGCACCCGGCTTTGCGTGAGCTCACTGCCCGGCGCGCGCGGCTCGCCCATGCCCGCAGCCCCATGATGCTCCTGGATCTGGCGGCGATCATACCCTTCTTCATCGAGATCATCGCCGGCGCCGATCTCACCGTGGTGCGCATCCTGCGCATCGTCCGCTTCTACCGTCTCGCCCGCTACTCGCCGGTGCTCGACACCATCGTCGGCGTGATTGTCAATGAATGGAGAGCGCTTGCCGGGAGCTTCCTGCTGTTTGCCGGGTTGCTGCTCATTTCCGGCACTGCCATGTATATCGTCGAGGGCGACATCCAGCCCGACCGGCTGGGCGATGTCCCGAGTGCCATGTGGTGGGCGGTGGTCACTCTCTCGACCGTGGGTTACGGCGATGTGGTGCCAGTGACCACGGCCGGCAAGATGGTGGCCGGCTTCACCATCATCTTCGGCATGCTGTTCTTCGCTTTACCCGTCGGCATCATCGCCACCAGCTTCCAGGAGCAGATCCGCCGGCGTGACTTCGTGGTAAGCTTTGCCATGGTGGCGCGT
Organism: uncultured Alphaproteobacteria bacterium; assembly: GCA_963770075.1. Classification (GTDB taxonomy): domain Bacteria; phylum Pseudomonadota; class Alphaproteobacteria; order Rhizobiales; family Aestuariivirgaceae; genus CAVVDT01. The sequence goes on along the minus strand of CAVYOQ010000019.1, from coordinate 20,323 downwards.
GTGCCGCTGTTCGCCGGCCTTGACGCGGCCGCGCTGGCCCGCCTCGTCGGCCTGTTGACGGCGCGGCGGGTGGGGGCCGGCGACATCATCATCTCCAAGGGTGACGAGGCCGAGGCCATGTTCTTCATCGCCTCCGGCCAGGTCGAAGTCGAAACCCCGTCCGGACCGATCCGGCTGGCGGAAGGCGATTTCTTCGGTGAGGTCGCCATGATTTCCGACGATTCGCGCCGCACCGCCACCGTCAGCGCCGCGCGCACCTGCGAGCTCCTGTCGCTCAGCGTGCGCGATTTCCGCCGTCTGGTGCAGTCCAACGCCGAGATCGGCGAAGCCGTCCACGAGGTCGCCCGCCAGCGGCTGGAAGCGATCAACCGGATGAATACCCGGGGCTCCTGACCCTCATTCTTAGATCAGCATGCAATTGGGTGATTCCATCCAATTGCAGAAAAGCCGATCGAATCAAAGAAGTTGAGCTTGATGTTATCCGAGAAGTAAATGCCACTTTTCGGATAACATCATGCTTTGGGTGGCCACGCCGGCGTATCGTGGTCTGGATGCTGCAGGCTCTTCAGCCGTGCCAGCTCTTCCGCCGTACGGTCATCGGCGGTCTCTTTCGCCGGCAGCTCATGCAAGTGAGCGAACCACGACAGCTCGCTCTCCACGCCCACCTGCCTGGCCGGGGGCGCGGCTTCAGGATCGTCAAGGCTGCCGATGGAGATCTCGTAGTTGCGGTCGCCGTCCTCCTTCATGTAGAGCGGCGTGCCGCAATCGCGACAGAAACCGCGCGCCACAATGGCCGACGAACGGAACTCGGCCGGCGCGCCGCGCGTCCAGGAAAGACGGCCATCATCGACGCTCACCAGCGCCGCCCCCCACGCGCCAAACGCCTTCTGGCACATGCGGCAATGGCAGATGCCGGCCTCCCCCAAAGGGCCGGTGATGCGATAGCGCACCACACCGCACTGGCAGCCGCCGGAAAGGGTTTGAGAGCTGCTCACGGCGCTTGCCACACCACCGGGAACCAGTCCTCCGGCAGATGATCACCCATGGCGAGCCTGAGGCCCATCTCCGGAAAGGGCGGCGAGACCTCGTGCGAGCGGGCCACATAGCGGCAGTCCTCGCCCATGAAGCGGAAGCTCACCGCGCGGCGGCGCCGGCCCGTGGTATTGGGCGGCGCGTTGTGCAAGGTGTGATAGTCGAAGGCCACCGCATCGCCCGGCTCCAGCGACCAGGCACGCAAGGCAGCCGCGTCGCGTTCTTCATCGATGTCGGGAAACGGCTCATAGGTCGATGTATCGCCTTCGAGCGGCTTCAACGTCTTGAACCGCCGCGGCACGTAGGTGACGGCGCCAAGATGGCTGCCGGCGAGGAAATGCGGACAGACCTTTTGTTGCACCGGGTCGAGCGGTACCCATATCGACACCGTCTGGGTGCCGTCCATGCAGTAGTAGGGGAGATCCTGGTGCCAGGGTGTCGGATCGGCGGTACCCGGCTCCTTGACCAGCACATGCTCATGGAAAAGCTGGGCGCGCCGCGCGCCCATCAGGGTGGCCGCGATGGCACCGAGAGGTCCCTCGTCGCACACGGCACGAAAATCGGAAAACCGCTGCCAGTTGACGTAATCGCCGAAATAGGCGCCCGGCCGGCCTTGCTCGGTATGGTTCTTGCCATAAGGCCCTGGGCTCGCGATGTTGGCCTCCACCGCCTGGGCGAGGCGGTCGAGCCAGTCGGCATCGAGAATTGAGCGCAGCACGACGACACCGTCATTGCGGAACGTCTCGATGTCGGTTGGTGAAGGCATGGTCATTTGCGCGCATCCTGTGCGTTAATGGCAAGCCAGGATTATGCACCTTGCCCCAGCGGGCAGACAAGCCGGACTTTGAGCGATAGGATGGCCCGGCACCAGCGACTGCGGAATCACCTTGGTGCCGGGCCTACCCCACCTACGCCTGCCCGCGGGCGGCAGGAAGGCGCAAGCAGAGATTCTATTGACCGCCGATGGCGATCTTCTTGACCGGGCCGACGACCTCGGCCTTCTCGGACATCAGCTCTCTTTCGCGGAAAAATGAATTGAACGTGCGGCCCATCTCGGCGCGAAATGAATGGAACGGCTCGCTCCAAGGCGGAGCGACGGCACCGGATGGCCTGTTCTTCTCGTTCATGCGCGATCTCCAGCGTCAAACGATTGTCCAAAGCTGATGTCCAAGCGCCATTTGAACAGCCTGGCGCCGGATTGCATTGATCCGGATCAAAAGGCACTATCCAGATGTCGAATTTTTCATGGGCAAGGCAACGGGGCGATAAGTCCACCGGCGGGGCCTCTGCCCTTTGCGGATATGGGCCGAAGGGAGAACGTCAGGCTTGTCGCTCGTGGACGTTTGTCTCAAGCAATTGGTCCGCGGCCTTGTCGCGGCCGTTTCGCTGTGTGCGGTTGCGCCCTGGCCGGCAACGGCAGGCGGCGTTGTCGACAATTTCAGTCGCGGCAAGCTCGACACGGATACCTGGCGCACGTGCCAGAGCGATCCCTCGCTAATCGATTTCGGAATCGAGGCGGGGACCGGGCGCGACTACCTCATCATCAAGATCGACGGCAAGCGGGGCAACGTCGATACCTGCACCGCCATCGCCAGCCATGACCTCGCGAGCGAGCAGGCGAGCCTCGGCCCCCGCTTCTTCGCCAGCACCGTCTCAATGGCCAGCCTGTTCTCGGGCTTCTGCCCGGTGCCCGAGGTGAAAGATGGCGAACCTCTCATCCAGCGCAATGAACTGCGCTTTGCCCCGCGCGATCTCTACCCGCACCTCGGTGACGATGTATGGTATTCGCTCGCCTTCAAGATGCAGGGATATGGGGGCGACAGCATTCCAAGCTGCGGTTCGGCGCGCTGGGTCATCGGGCAATGGAAATACCTGCATATGCGGCCCGACGAGGGTAGCCCGTTCCTCGCCCAGCGCTTCGATAACGGCGTCCTCTACCTGACCGCGGAGGATGACGGCTGCCGCTGCATGATCGCCAAGGCCGGCGGCGACCCCGACTTCACCGGGGCGCCCGACACGCGCCCGCTCCTGCCGGTGCCGCCGCTCACCTGCTTCTACTCGAGCGGATCAAAATCGCGCCAAAGATGCACGCCGCACCACCTGCTGCTGAGCGCCACCGATCTCCTCAGCTTGACGACGCTGCCCGATCCCAAGCAGGACTGGGTGCGCATGACCTACCGCATCCGCGCCGGCGGGCCCTTGGGCGCCCGCATCGATGTCTACGCCAACGGCCGCTTTATCGTCAGGGCCGAAGGCGACATCGATCCCCACCTTCCCGGCAACGGCGTCAAGTTCAAGATCGGCCACTACCGCGACAAGATACCGGTCAAGGCCGAGATGCTGCTGGATGACGTCTGCGTCTCCGGCGATGCCGGGACGTGCGATACTTCCATCACACCGCGGCCGTGAGGCGACAGAACAGGCCCGCATCCACATTGCCGCCCGAGACAACGACCGCAACGACCTTGCCGCGTGTCTCGATGACCCCCGCGAGCACCGTGGCCAGCGCCACGGCGCCGCCCGGCTCGGCGACGATTTTCAACTGCTCGAACGCCACCCGCATGGCACGCACCGCCTGTACCTCGCTCGCCACCAGCCCGCCGGCAAGGCGCGGCCGATTGATGGCGAAGGTCATCTCGCCCGGCGTCGGCGACAAAAGCGCATCGCAGATGGAGCCGGCAGCACTTGGATTGCTCTCGCGCCGACCGCTTTCGAGCGAGCGACGATAGTCGTCGAACCCTTCCGGCTCGGCGCAGTAGATGGCCGTACCCGGCGACAGCGCCTCGACGGCAAGCGCGATGCCCGCCGTGAGGCCGCCGCCGCTTGTGTTCACCACCACCGCATCGACGTGGACTCCGCGCGCCGCCGCCTGCCGGCACAGCTCTAGCCCCGCCGTCCCCTGCCCGGCGATAATGTGGGGATGCTCGTAAGGCGGCACGATGATCCAGCCCCTTTGGCGCGCGATTTCGCCTGCGATATCCTCGCGCGATTGGGTGGCGCGGTCGTAGGTGACGATTTCGGCCCCCAGGGCACGGGTGTTGGCCTGCTTGATGGCCGGCGTGTCGGCCGGCATGACGATGAGCGCCGGCAATCCCTTGAGGCGTGCCGCCGCGGCCACCCCTTGCGCATGGTTGCCGGACGAATAGGCGACCACTCCGCCTGCATCCTCGAGCCGCGAGATCATGTTCCACGCCCCGCGGAACTTGAACGATCCGGTGCGCTGCAGGCATTCCGCCTTGACCAGTACCCGCCCGCCGGTGAGCACGTTGAGCCCGGCGCTTTCGAGCAATGGCGTTTCCACCGCCTCGCCCTTCAGGCGCTCGGCGGCGGCCTCGATATCGCTGAACTCCGGCAGATCGTCCTGCATGATGCCTTGCCCTCCGTGACCGTCGCTCTATAGCCGAGTTGCCGACAGTGCGTCACTACCCCCACCCCCTCTTGTGTCATCGTGGGGTTCGACCCGACGATGACACTGTTGCGGCGGCTGCCGAGGGAGCAGCGTTCGTACGTCTTGCATCGCGAGCCGCTTTCGGGTTCATTCGCCACCGACCGGCCGGGACAAATCAAGGGAGACGCATCGTCATGGATCTGGGCATCAGGGGACGCAGGGCGATCGTGTGCGCATCGAGCCGCGGGCTGGGCAAGGCCTGCGCCATGGCGCTGGCTGAGGACGGCGTCGATCTCGTGGTCAACGGCCGCGATGCCGTCGTGCTCGAGGCGACCGCCGAGGAGATCCGCAAGGCGACCGGCGTCGAGGTGACCGCGGTCGCCGCCGACGTCTCGACACCCGAGGGCCAGGAGGCGCTGCTTGCGGCCTGCCCCGACCCCGACATCCTCGTTAACAACAATGGCGGCCCGCCATTCCGCGATTTCCGCGATCTCAGCCGCCAGCAGATTATCGATGGCGTGGTGCAGAATATGGTCACCCCCATCGAGCTCATCCAGAAGGTGCTGCCGGCCATGATCGAGCGCCGCTTCGGGCGCATCGTCAACATCACCTCGGCCTCGGTGAAGATGCCCATCCTCGGGCTCGACCTCTCCTCCGGCGCCCGCGCCGGCCTCACCGCCTTTCTTGCTGGCCCCGCCCGCGACATCGCCCGCCACAACGTCACCGTCAACGGGTTGCTGCCCGGCATGTTCGACACCGACCGGCTGAAGGGCTCGACCAGGGCGCAAGCCGAACTGAAGGGGGTGAGCGTGAAGGAAATGGCTTCTTCGCGCGCAGCGACCGTGCCCGCCGGGCGCTTCGGAGAACCGGACGAACTGGGCAGGCTGTGCGCATTCCTCTGTTCGGACGCCGCCGGCTACATCACGGGGCAGAATTTTCTCATCGACGGCGGCCTGTTCAACGCCGCCATCTGAGACGCCTCAACCGTCGCGCAAGGGGTGCTTGAGGAAGGCCTTGGCCGAGGAGACCAGCCGTTTATCGGCCGGCTCGATATTGTCCTTGTTCTTGCCGTCATAATCGAAGGCATTGAGCACATGCTTGATGCATTCGAGCCGCGCCCGCTTCTGGTCGTTGGCATCGACCACCGTCCACGGCGCGTCTTTCGTGTCGGTGCGTTCGAGCATGTCGGCAATGGCGCGCGAATAATCGTTCCACTTGTGCACCGCCTCGTGGTCGATGGGCGACAGCTTCCAGCCCTTTAGCGGATCGAGCTTGCGCTCGTAGAAGCGCTTGAGCTGTTCGGGACGCCTGACCGTCAGCCAGAACTTGAACAGGTGAAAGCCGTCATCGACCAGCAGTTTTTCGAACACCGTCACTTCTCGGAAGAAGGCCTCTACCTGCGCCTCGCTGCAAAAGCCCATCACCCGCTCGACCCCGGCGCGGTTGTACCAGGAGCGGTCGTAAAGGCTCATGTCGCCGCGGGTGGGCAGGTGCGCGACGTAGCGCTGGAAATACCACTGGCCGTGCTCGATGTCGGTGGGTTTGCCGAGCGCCACAACATGGGCATGGCGCGGCGAGATGTATTGTATGAAACGCTGGATGGTGCCGCCCTTGCCGGCGGCGTCGCGCCCCTCGAACACGCACACGATGCGCTCGCCCTCATCTATCGACCAGTCCTGTAGCTTGACCAGCTCGATCTGCAGCTTTTCGAGCTGCTTTTCGTAGTCCTTCTTCTTGATTTCCTTCGATACCGCGTAGTCGCCATGTGGAAAGGTGTGCTCGGCAATTTGTTCCGGCAGCTCGTCGTGATCGAGCGAATAGAGCTCTTCCGGCACCTGCCCCAGCGGGGCCTCGTCCTTCTTCTTTGCCATGTCGAACCTCTCCGTTCAGCCTTCGCGGCCATCATAGGGGCGCGCAAACGGCCCTCACAACCACTCATCCTTGAGACCATAGCCGACATAGGCCGCCTTGAGAAAATGCCGCCGCAAGCCCGGCAGGGGAAACCGCGCCGGCTCGCGCCGCATGATGCCCGCAATGGCCTCGGCCGCCCCCTTCGCCCCGGCCATGAGATCGGCCGCCAGCTTGCCGGCAAGGCTCCCCATGGCGACCCCGTTGCCGTGCCAGGCAAGCGTGGCATAAGCGCCGGGCATCGCCGCGATGGCGCCGATAAACGGCACGCGGCGCCAGGTAAGGCAGACGAAGCCGCCCCAGGTCCGCTCGGTAGGCACATGCGCCCAGGCCGGGAACATCGCCTCGAAGGAGGTGCGAAGCTGGCGGGTGATGGCATCGAGCGCGGCCGGTGCGGCATCGGTGCCGCCGCGTCCGCCAAACATGAAGCGATTGTCGGGCAAAAGGCGGAAATAGTGCAGCAGGGCGCGCCTGTCGTAGGCCATGTCGTGGGAGGTCCACCCTTGCGCGCGCAACTCGGCCTCGCTCAAGGGACGTGTGACGATAATGCGCGATAGCGCCGGTAACAGCCGCCCGCCGAGCCAAGCCGGCACGTCGTCATCGGAATAGCCGTTGGTGGCGATGAGGACCTTCTTTGCCCTCACCTCGCCGCCGGGCGTTGCGAGGACATGCAAGCCGCCCTCCTGGCGCCAGCCAGTGACCGGCGTGTCGGCATGGATGGTGATGCCCCGTTCCGCGACCACGCGCGCAAGGCCACGCACATAGCGCAAGGGGTGCAGGCCAAAACCAATCGGGCTCCACAACCCACCATGAAAGGCCGGGCTGGCGAGCCCACGCTCCGCCAGTTCCTCCTTGCCCGCGAGCAGCATGTCGAGGCCGAAGGTTTTGGCCATGAAATCCCGCTCCTCCGCCAGATCGGGCACCCGGCCGGGGCGATGGGCAAGCTGCCAGTCACCGTCGCCAGAGCGTTGCGCATCGATGCCGTGCTCGACCAGCAGCGCGCCGACATGGTCGGCCGAATCCACCTGCGTGCGAAAGAATTGCTTTGTCTCCTCAAGCCCGTAGCGCGAAATCATGTCACCATAGGTGAGCTTGGACGAGCCCGCGCAGCAAAACCCGCCATTGCGTCCCGAGGCCCCCCAGCCGGGCCGCGCCGCATCGAGCACCAGCGGCTGGATGCCGTGCGCCGTGGCCAGCCGCAGCGCCGCATTGAGCCCGGCAAAACCGGCGCCGATAATGGCGACGTCCGTCGTTGCCGTGCCCTCGAGCGGCAGCATGCCTATGTCGAGTGGCGGGGCCGAGGCCTCCCAGTGGCTGTCGACGGGGGTTGAGAAGTCAAAGGCAGAAGGGTGATAGAGGCGCATCGCGGCATCTGTCTCAGCCGCGGGCGCGCCGTCAAGAGGCGTTGCGGACGAGGCCCGATCTGTGGCCTATTTGCGCATTACACGCAGTGGGAGATTTGAAAAGACCATGAGCCAGAAGACCATCGCCTTCTTCCCCGAAGCCGCCTTCGGGCCGGCGCTCAATTCCGTCGGCATCGCCCAGGCCGCGGAAAAGCTCGGCCACAAGGCGGTATTCCTGTCCGATCCGGGCTTCCTCGACGTCTACAAGGGCTATGGCTTCGAGGCCCACGCGGTGAACATGTCCGAGCCCATGCCGCCGGAGGAAATGGCGAAATTCTGGGCCGACTTCATCAACGGCCACATCCCCAACTTCAACAAGACGCCATACGAGCAGATCGACAATTACGTGCGCGACTGCTGGGAGGCGATCGTCTCCACTTCGGAGTGGGCGGAAAAGGACCTGCCCGGCGTTCTGGCCGCGGTGAGGCCCGATATCGTCTGCGTCGACAACGTGATCCTGTTCCCCGCCATCAAGCGCTATGCGCGCGACACCGGCAAACCCTGGGTGCGCATCATCTCGTGCTCGGAAAACGAGTTTCCCGATCCCGACATCCCGCCGCATCTGTCGGGCTGCGGCGAGCATGACAAGGCTTGCTTTTCGGCCTTCGAGACCCGTTTCAACGAGGTCATCAAGCCTATCCACGACGGCTTCAACGCGTTCCTTGAGAGCGTCGGCGAAGCCCCCTACCCACTCGGACAGTTCTTTGAAGCCTCGCCCGCCCTCAACCTGCTGCTCTATCCCGAGCCGATCGCCTTCAAACGCCGCAACCCGCTTGATCCTGGGCAGTTCCAGTATCTGGAGGGCTGCGTGCGCGAGGAAGCGCCGTACGAGGTGCCGAACTTCGCCGATTGCGGGGACAAGCCGCTCGTCTATGTGAGCTTCGGCAGCCTCGGCACCGGCGACGTCGCCACCTTGAAGCGCCTCGTCGCCGCCTTCGGCCGGATGCCGGTGCGCGTCCTCATCAATCTCGGCGACAGCCTGGATGAATTTGGCGAGCTGCCGGGCAACGTGCATGGCGCAAGCTGGTTCCCGCAGCCCTCGGTGATCCCTCTATGCGATGCCGTCATTCACCACGGCGGCAACAACTCCTTCAACGAGTGCCTCTATTTCGGCAAGCCGGCGATCATCATGCCCTATGTGTGGGATGGCCACGACAACGCCACTCGCGTTCAGGAGACCGGCCACGGGCTGAAAGTTCACCGCGGCGACTGGACCGACGCCAGCCTGTGGAAAGCCATGGAGACGCTCCTCACCAACACGGCAATGAAGCAGAAGCTCGCCGCCACCTCGAAGCACATGCAATCGCGCCACGGCCCCACCAAGGCCGCTAAACTCCTCGATGGCCTCCTGAAAGGTTGAGACATGCAAGCCGACTTCACCAGCTCCGCCCCGCACCTGTCACCGGCGCGCAAATACGATCGCGAACTGAAGGACTGGGGCGTCATCCCGACCATGATCGAGGGCCAATCCCACACATCGGGCGTGATGCTCGCCTGCAACGCCGATGGCTCTTCCGAAGCGGGCATCTGGATCTGCACACCGGGCTTCTGGGACTGCGAGGTCACGTCGGACGAGTTCTGCCACTTCCTCGAAGGCCACTGCACCTACGCGCATGAATCTGGAGAAGTGATCGAGATCGTGCCAGACACCATCGCCTTCTTCCCCAAGGGCTGGAAGGGCACTTGCCGCGTGCACGAGACGGTGCGCAAAGTCTACATGATCCGCTAAGGTGCGCTTCCGGCAGGCAAAATGCGACCGTACACCACGTCGTATCGCATGTGGCCGGGCCTCATGCTGCAACCGACGCCCGCTTCGCCTGCAAGGAGAGACCATGACCACAGCCCGCCCCGCGTGGCCGGTAAAGACCCGCGATATCCACAACCATCACATGGACTCGACCGCGTGGGACGGCTTCCGTTTCCGCGACGGCGACATCATCGTCGGCACCTACGGCAAGTCGGGCACCACCTGGCTGCAACAGATCGTCAGCCAGCTCATCTTCAATGGGGCGGAGGGCCTGCCGGTCGCCGAAATGTCGCCGTGGGTCGACCTGCGCGTGCCGCCCAAGGAGGTGAAACTGCCGCAGATCGAGGCGCAAGACCACCGGCGTTTCCTCAAGACCCATCTGCCGGTCGATGCGCTGGTGTTCTCGCCAAAGGCCAAATACATCTATATCGGCCGCGACGGCCGCGACGTGGTGTGGAGTCTCTACAACCACCACGCCAAGGCCAATGCGCTGTTCTATGAGGCGATCAACGACACGCCTGGGCTGGTCGGCCCCCGGCTCGATCCACCCCCGGCCTCGATCCGCCAGTATTACGCCGACTGGTTCGCGGGCAACGGCTATCCCTTCTGGCCGTTTTGGGAAAACATCCGTTCCTGGTGGGAGATTCGCGACCTTCCCAATGTGATGCTGCTCCACTTCAACGACCTCAAGGCCGACATGCCGGGCACGATCCGCAAGATCGCATCATTCCTCGACATTCCCGTCGACGAGGCGGCGTATCCCGAGATCCTCGAGCATTGCAGCTTCGCCTACATGAAGGCGCATGCCGATGCGACCGTTCCCATGGGCGGTGCCTTATGGGACGGGGGCGCGCAGGTCTTCGTTCACAAGGGCGAAAACGGCCGCTGGCGCGACGTCCTCTCGGCAGAGGAATGCGCCGCTTACGACCAGCGGGCGCTTGCCGAACTCGGCCCCGAATGCGCCCACTGGCTGGAGACAGGCGTTCGCGAACAGGCAGCGGCTACGGCCTGAGGATCACCCAGCCCTGTTCGGCCAGTTCCATCAGCCTCACCGCGCCTGACGGCACTACGACCGCGTTGGAAACGAGCGGCGGCACCTTGCCCTCCTTCATGGCCATGCCTTGCAGCGTGTTGTTGCAGGCATCGAACACCACATTGGGCATGGACTGGGCGAAACTGGCGAGCCGCTCCTTCACGGGCGAGGTATCGTCGCGCAGCATGTGCAGGCCCTGGTTGAAGGCCACCACCTGGATCTCCACCGTCTCACCCTTATCGCTGTAGTGGCGCGAGACATTGGCGGCCACGTTGAGGACCGTGTTCATCTTTTGCGGACTGTTGTCGCTGATCTGCAGCGCCAGATGATGCGTTTCGCCCGCCGCTGCCTGTCCGAGCCCGGCGAGCGTCATCCAGAAAACCAGACCGACAGCGCCCAGCGCCCTCTTCACCCATCCCGTCATGTTGCATTTCCTTCGTTTTATGTAGTGCCGCAACAGCGGCGATATTGCATGCAAAAATCTATATGTAAGAATGTCGAAGGTAAACCCTTGCCTGCGTAATGCCGGAGGCCTCAGCCGGTCTTGTATTCCACGCGTCGCGACATGGCGTCGAGTTCGTCCTCGCTGTAACGAGACGCATCGTCGGGCTGGAAGGGTTCGCTCTCACCCCGCCCGACGATGTCGACGTGCCCGGTATAGTGGCTGGCGATGAGATAATCGCGCACCGCCGCGGCCCGTCTCAGCGACAGATCGAGATTGTACTGGGCCGAACCCTTGGGGTCGGTATGGCCGATGAGCACCACATGGTCATGCCCGCCCGTCTCCAGATAGGTGAGGATTTCCTTGGCGGCGGCTATACCGTCAGGGGTGAGGTTGGCCGAATCGAAGGCAAAACCCACCGGCACCGGCACCGCCTCGGCGGTGAAGTTGCGGAACTTGGGCGAGGCAAGGCCCGATGGCACGCCGCGCACCGAACGGCTGGCAAGGAAGGTCCGGTTGAGCGCCCGCGCCTCGATGGCGCGCTGATAGGCGTGACGCTCCATGTCGGCCGGCGGCTTTTTGGGATTGGCCGTCTCGTCGCGCATGTCATCGAGCGTCGCCTCATAGGCGCGAAACGCCTTGGGATAGTCCCTGGCGTCGTAATAGGCATCGCCCAGCGAGATCATCACCTGCCACGGCGTGGCGAGCGCCGCCACCTTTTCCAGATCGGCCGCTGACGGGTTGCGATTGGTGGCGGTCAGCTTGCGATAAGCGCTGAGCGCCAGCACCCGCGCCAGCCGTCCGCGATAGGCAGAAGAGCAGGTCGTTTCCGCCTGCGCCTTCAACAGAAGGGCGGAATAGCGCTCCACCTCGCCTGCCTGCATGGCCTGGCGCACGGCCTGATCGATGAGGCCGCAATCGGCCCGCGCCGGCTCCGCACTCGCAAGGGCCGCAAGCGCGACGGCTGCCGAAACCGCCATCCATCCTGCCAACGCCGGCCTCATTTCGCCGTCACGCGCAGCTTGATGGCCGTGCGCGCCACGCCCGACCTGACCGGCACGTCGGCCACCGTCTTGAGGTCTTGCGCTTTCACCGCCTTCAATTCCACCACGATGGCACGGGTGACGAACTTCCCGTAATCGCCGAGATCGGTGAAGTCCTTTGCGTTGAAGTTGTGCACGATGTTGTCGACGTCGGACGCCTTGGAGTTGCACAGCGCGATCACCGTTTCCGTGCCCACGTCCTTCAAGCGGAACTGGAATGGTGCGTCAGGCCGCGGGTACTCGAAAGCCTGGTTCGCCTTGATGGCGGTGTCCTGCTCGAACTTGTTGGGAAAGAGCACCGTGCCGGTGCCCTTGTCGTCGACGTCGATCAGGGTCAGGTGGCAATCATGGTCCGATTGCACGATGAACACCGGCAAATCGTTCTGAACATAGTCGGTCTTGTCGGAGAACAAGGTCAGTTTTACCGCTCCTGCGACCTTTGTGTCGGCCGTGTTCACCCTGGCGACATCGACCGCCTCGGCGCCTGGATTGTAGAGTGACTCGGCATCGCTCAGCCGCGTCACCAGCGCCGGGAACTGGTGTTCAAAATTGTCGCGCGGCACCACCGACTGCTTGAGCCGGCTGAGCAGGTTGCGGGCATCGCCGCCCAGGTCCTCGGCCGCCTTCTCGAAGGCATCGGGTTCCAGCCCGAACTCGGCCGCGGCAAGGCGCAGGTCAACATCCTTCTCGTAGCGGTTGGAGAGCGCATTGATCATCTCCACCCCCTCGAGCTTGAGCGAGGGATCGAGACCGGCCCGCTGCATCGCCTGATGGAAGCGATCGGTGTCCTCGGCAACCAGCTTGTCCACCACCTCATGCGGCGGATAGAGCGCTTCGACCGCCTTGCGCACATCCTTGGAGAAGTTGAGATCGCCCACCACGTGCTCGCGGATATCGTCTGTTGCCTTGCGGAAGCCGTGGTCATGGCAGCCGAAGCAGGAGATGGCGTTGGCGACGGCCAGATCCCTGCGGTCCTTGTCGCGCACGATGTTGGTCGGGCCCTTGTCGAGGCGGCTACCGTCGGCCTTGTTGAGGAAATAGCCGTTGAGCCCGTTGGGCAGTGAGAAGACGGTCTCGCCGCCTTGATGCTCAAAGCCGTCATGGCCGCCGGGGCCCAGCGGATGCTCGAACAGGCTCTCGGTGCCGGCATTGCCGGCGAAATCGTAGGAAGTCCAGAACACGCCGGTGGAGATGGTGTGGCGCTCGATCAGGCGATTGTTCTCACTCACCAGCGAATGCTGGAAGCCGGAGCGCACGGCGACGTAATCGCGGATGTCCTTTTCCACATCCACACCGAGCTGCTGCTGCAATTCGGCAAAGGTGTGCGGCAGCTTGAGGAGGTCGTAATAGAGCGGTGGACGCGAGACGGTAAACGCCAGCCAGTCGCCGCGCACATACGGCACCTTGGTGTGCAGCTCGGTGGCAACGAAGTCATAGCCGCGCGCATCGGGCTTGACCGCGTAAGGATAGACCGCGGCGATCCTATCCCAGTCAGACGGCTCCCACTTCACGTCGTCCAGGTTGAAGCGGAGGATGGTCCCCGCCTCATCGACGGTCTCCAGCTTCACCAGGTCGGAATTGCGGCTGAGGCTGTTGAGAAGCTTGATCGTGCCTTGGCGGTAGACCTCCATCTCCTTGTCCGAGGCGCAGGCGTTGTAGAGATTGTCGAGCAGGATATAGCGCGTGCCGGCGACCCGGTGATCGTCGAGCCGGTTGAGATCGTTGGTCACGGCATCGAGCACGTCCGCATCGCCGACGAACTGACGGCCGGCGCATGCGGCTTGCTGCGCCTCGCCCAGTGATGTGATCCAGTCGCGGATCGCCGCCACCTCCTTTTCGGTCGGCGGATCGAAGCTGGTGTCGTGGTCGTGATAGTAGTCGTAGGGCATGTCCTGGTTGAGGATTTCCTGCAACAGCTTGGAGCCGTCCGGATTGCCGGGCAGGACGAGGCTGGGGTCCTCGGCCATCTGCGCGAGATAGAGGACGTTGCCGAAATCCCGCGCCGGTTTCAGGCGGTGCTCGAGCTTCCCGAACTGGTGGCAGCGGGCGCAGTTCCTGTCCAGCGCGGCAAAGGCCGCAGCCTCGATATCGTTGGCGGGCTTGGGGATGTCGAGTGCTGCCTGCTTGGCATCGTCGTCATTGGCAGACAGGAGCAGCAGGTCGTCGCCGGCGTGGCTGCTGCCGAGCGCCAGTATCATGCCGAGAACAAGGGCCGCCGGTGCTGCTGTTTTCATCATCCTGACCATCGTGTTGCATTTCCTCGTCGGCGTTGCCTGATTCGAGATGGCGCGTTTTTGCGCCTATCTCGGCTTTATTTCGTAGCGCAAGGTGGCGACCGACCAGTCGGTGGCCTCGGTGTTGTCCTGCGGATCGGCGTCGGCCACGGGATTGCCGAGGGCGGCCGCGATCTGCGGCAGGAACGTCTTGACCGCCTGCTGGCGCGGGATCACCTCGATGGCACGCGTGCCCACGGCCTTGTCCCAGTCGACCTTGCGCCGGGCAACCACAGCGATGATGCGGCCCGAGGTGGCCGAGGTGGCATTGAAGCGCAGGCCGTAATAGTCGTCCGGCACCATCAGCTCGGCGCCGGCGCGGATCTCGCCATCGGCGTTCTTCCTGCGGCTGAACTGGTTGGGAAAAAGCTGCGTGAGCGTCCCGTCGTCGCCCAAATCGAGCAGGATAAGATAGCCGTCATGCGGCGACAGGACGTGGAAGCGGATATCCTTGTCGCCCACATGGACCGGCCCTTGCGGCGTCATGGCGAGCGAAAGGTGATCCGAATTCGCAGCGGCCAGGTAGTCCTTGACCACGTCGATGGTGAGCTTGCCGGGTTCGCTCTTATGGCCCGTCGACCGATAGGCCATGCGCCCGTGCGCCGAAGGCGGATCGAGGCGCGGCGTGAGGCCCATCTGGCAGACGTCGGCATGGTCGGCGCAATAGGCCTTCGAGCCGGCGGCCACATAGGCCAGAAGCTCGGGGTTGGAAATTTCGCCATTGCCGTTGGCGTCGGCCTTGCCGTCTCTCAGCGCCTCCAGAAAAAGGCTGGTGAAGATGCCGCCGAAGCCGGGCCTGAGCGGGTCGAGCATGGCTGTCTGGCTGGCCGATACCGCCGTCCAGGCAGAGAGGTCGAGACCGGGGGGAAGCGCATCGAGCCAGCCGCCTTCCTGCTTCTGCGCCGCCGCCTTGGCCTCCACCACAATGGCGCGCGAGCCTTGCGCAATCGCCGGTGCACGGTAGAAGACGTTCTGCGCCGCATTGGTGGGCGTGCGGGTGACGCGTCCGGAAAAGCCCGCATCGAACACCAGCGTAACGTGGCGGCCCGCGAGCTTCTTGAGGGCCGCGCCGATCTCATCGTCGCTCACCAGCCCGTCGATGACGAGCTTTCCGCCCTCTTCGGAGGCGTGCGCATCGAAGGGCACGAGGCCCTCGTCCAGCCCGTCGGCCTCGTCACCATTGAGGTCGGACGTGAAGTAGCCGTTGCCGGCGAAATAAAGATAGATCCGGTCCCCTTTCCGGCTGCCGGCGATCAGCCAGTCGGCGAGCCCGTCGCGAATCGCAGCGGCCGTCGCAGCCCCATTGGTCAGGACGCGGATGTCGCGGCTCGCATAACCGAGCTTCGCCATCAGCAGCGAGCGGATGGCGGTGACGTCGTTGACCGCCGGCGTGCCCATCTTTGCATCGAGCCGATTGTCGGCGTAGCTGTCGATACCGATCAGCAGCGCCCTCTCGCCCGCCATGGCGCTGCCGCAAGCCATGGCAATGATGAAGGCAATGGCGGCAAGACGATGCATCGGCTCATCCGCCGGTGCCGGTATAGATGCTGGCCACGCCGAACTGGAACGCTTTGCCGGCAAGCGCTGCCTCGACCATGCCGCGCAAGCCCACCGCGCGCTCGGCACTCGACATCGACTTGAGCGCCGCGTGCAGGCGCGTCATCGGTTCATCGGTGAAGAGGGCAACGAGGTGTTCGGCCCCGAACGGCGGTTTTTCCGGGGTGAATGTCCAGTTTGCCGTCCTGCCACGCCAGTCGATCTTCACTTCGTCAGGCTCCACAAAGAATTCCACCCGCCCATCCGGCGCCAGGTTGAACAGGGTGATGTAAGGCCGTTCGGCGCCGCTGAACGACACATCGATCTTCTCGCCCGGCTTGTAGCGCTGGTTGCCTGAACGCAGGATGAACTCGCCCGGCGCGCCAGTTGCGTGATTGCGCAGCCATTTGAGCGTCGTCCACTTGGCGATGATGGGGATCATGGCCCTGGCATCGGCGTTTTCCGCCACCCGCCCGCCGACCACATGCTCGACGACGCCATCGGTGCGGTTCCAGATCAGGTCGGCCTCACCCGGCTTTGCCGCGATCACCACATCGGGCAGAGAGGCGATGGACGAGCCATCGCCGCCGATCACATGCACGCGTAGCGCATCCACCGTAGGCGTTGTCAATTTGGGCTGGACGCTCACATCGGCCGAAGCCACCAGCGGCTCGCCCCTTGCGCGCAGCGGCAGCACCTGCGGCGTTTGTTGGCCCTGCACCAGCTGGAAGACGCTGGGCACCAGATAGCTCACCAGCTCCTCCTGGGTAATTTCGTGGTCGCCGTTGCGGTCGGCGGCCCCCTCGAGTGCGCGGGCAAAGGAGTAGCTCAGCGCCCCGCGCTCCATGCCCCCGATGCGCACTTCCGGCACCGAACGGGAATCCTCGGTGCCGCTGATGAAGGTGACGTCGTGGAACAAATCGGGCGTTGCCGTGGCGTTTAGCGGCGGCGGCAGCACCAGTTCATCGTCGGCAATCGGGGGGATGGTGACGAATCGGTAGTGCACCCCGTTATCGGGGCTGATGGAGCGGTACATGGTGCCGGAGTGGCAAGAATCGGCAACGAAGATGGTCTTGAGGCCCTTGTCGTCGGCCAGCTTCAGCCATTCGTACATCTCATCGTCGACGATGCGCTCGGATGCCTGCTTGCCGTGCGGGCTGAAGCCGCCGAGGATGAAGTTCTCGTTCATCCCGTCCGATTCCTGATTGCGGCCCGACGGTTCCGGCTCCTGGCTGCCATGGCCGGCATAGCTGAGGACGATCGTGTCGCCGCGATCGGCGCGCTCGATCAGCTTTGTCCAACTTTCGCTGATGTGTGATTTGCTCGCATCGCCGTTCACCAGCAAGGTAATGTCGCGAGCACCCGCCTTGGCGAGCGCCTGGGCAATGTCGCGAGCATCGTTGACGGCGCCGCTGAGTTGGTTCTGCGGGCCGAAATTGGGATATTGGTCAATGCCGATGATCAACCCCCTGAGCGCTGCCGCGGCAGGCGTTGCGGCAAAGAGGGCGGTTGCCACAGCCAGGCCCGCCATCAGACGCTGTACCCGCTTCACGCCCAACCCCATCGTTCGCGAGACATCGCCGCCATGGGATCCTCCTTGCAAGCGGCCGCACCGGCTGCGGCATTCATGTCGCCGCGCGAAAGTCTAGGCAATGAAGGCGGTCGGTGCAATGAACAGCGGCGCGCCACCGAAGCAGCGCGCCGCACCATCAGATCATCTAGTTATTACAAGTGTTTAAGACCCCTGCCTGAATCTGTTTATAAGCTGGATGCCCCCTGCTAGACGGTCCTCAAGGGGCGCGCGAAATAATCCGGCTGCGGCCTTGTGCGCTGACGCTGTTCCATCGAGAGCTTGGCCAGCGCCCTCCTCAGGCGGCTGTTCTCGCTCTGCAGATGCTGCAGGATATCGAGCGGCACCGCGACAGTGCCGTCGTGCTCCTTGAGCCAGGTGGAGAACAACGGACGGCTGACGGCGGTGCGCCGCAGCGCTTCCTCCACGGTGTGACCGCGCGCGATCAGGCGATTGGTTTCACTCAGTCTTGCATGCAGATCGTCGCTTTCAGGCATGATCGACCTCTCTTGGTGATGGGGATCGCGCCACTGGTCCTGCTTGGCCCCGGTGGCGCGAAAGCCGTCCCGGTCCGGTCACTCACATTGGCTGCGCACCGCACTGAGGCTCGCCACCACGTCGCTACCCAGATAGCTGGCGGCCGATGGGTTCATGCCGTCCAGCTGGTGGCACAGCTTGGCGTAGCGCGAATGCCCGGAATAGGTGGTGAAGGCCAGGACATTGCACACAATGAACAACGCGATGGCTATGCGGCCGAGACTGCGCGCCGTCTCCTCGCGCTCTTCCGCCATGCGCTTCCAGGTGAATTGCAGGTCGCTTGCAGCACTCATGCGAATGTCTCCGAAAAAGTGAATTAGCCGGTAACCTTGCTTGGTCATCTCCTGTTTATCATGTCGCCCGCGGCAACACTCTCTTAACCAGAAATCTGGGTGTATGGCCGGTAAACCGCACCCGCCAAACTCGTGGAAAATTTACCGCGAATTGCGCGCTTGCCGCTTGAGGGGCCGCTAAACGCCACAGCAGCGGCGCCCTGGAGCCCGCCCCATCAAGCCGCTCAGACCGACGTCCAGACGCGAGAAGGGCCCACGCCGAGACCGCGGCCGTGACACTCAACAGGCCCTCAAACGGGCTGTAATCCGGCAAAAGCTGACGCTAGCGAGAGGGCATGCCGGCGGGGCGACCGCGAAAGTCCTCTCGCTTGATCAGCGCAACGAAATAGCTGTTGATCCAGATCAAGGCAACTCGACTGCAATTCAGAATTATTATAAGTTTACTTGATGGTCACCCAGAGTGGTGACTCGAAAACGGGAGAAGGGAAACCGTTATGAGCGGGATTTGTCTACGCACTCCAGCGTCAATGCGCCGGAGTAGGTTGTTGACCGCTGGCGTGATTGCCGGGCTTGCAGGAGGGGGCATCGAGATCGGCTGGATCGCACTCTACCAGCACTTGGCCGGGTACGGCTCTGCAGCGGTGGCAAGAGGTGTGACGCAGTCGTTGCTGCCGGGCTTGGCTTCGGCGCCGGCTGCCGTGTCATTGGGTCTTGTGATCCACATGGCGCTGGCCGTGGCGTTGGGCATCGTAATTGCCGTCGCGATACCGCGCATGGCGCCGCGCCTTGCCGGCACGCCGCTGGAGCCGGTCGCCGTGGTCGCAGCGCTCATCGGCGTATGGGCAGTGAATTTCTTCATCGTGCTGCCCGTCATCAATCCCGCCTTCGTGACCTTGGTGCCGTACGGAGCCAGCCTGGTCTCGAAGATCCTGTTCGGGTTCGCGGCGGCATTCGTTTTCTGGTGCTCGCGCCGGTACGGCATTGCCGGTCGGCAAGGACAATAAGGAGGCAACCCATGTCCAAGGAAATGATCTTGATGCTGCACCCCACCTTCGGTGTGCTCGGCTTGGTGACGGCGGTGTGGGCGTTCGCTGAAACGCTCAATGCCAGTGACAGCAATGTCGGACGCATCCGCACCGCCGGTGTGTTGACGGCGGTGCTGATCTGGCTCGCCTACATCGTGGGCGGCTACTTCTATGTGCTCTATTACGGGGCCGACAAGGCCATCATCATGGCGGGCCCGTGGAAATATTCGCATGCGTTCTTCATGGAGACCAAGGAGCATGCGTTCTTCATGGTGCTCCTGCTCGCCACGTTCCTCGCCATTGCCGTGCAGGCCAACGTGGCCCGCATCGCAGGCGCACGCCGGCTGGTCCTCTATACCTCCGGCCTGGTGGTGCTGATGACCCTGGCGATGGAGGGCGCCGGTGCGATGATCAGCATGGGCGTCAAGGTCGCCCTGCTCGCCAAGCAAGCATCTTAAGGAGGTCACCACAATGTCTACGACACATGCAAGCAATGGCGCTGACAGCGCCGGCGTGACCGCCACGGCTTTCGGTATCTCCTACGCCGTCACAGCCCTGTTCAACGTTCTGCTGGTGATTCTGAAGGAAAGCTTCCCAAGCGTACATGACGCAATGGCAGCCATCACCGGCCACCACTGGGTGACCCACGGCCTGGCCGACATCGTCGTCTTCGTGGTGCTGGGGCTCATTTTCATGCGCACCAGCGTGGCGAAGATGCCGGCCACCTCACTGGTCAACTACATCATCGCCTCGACCGTCGTGAGCGGTCTGATCCTCGTCGGCTTCTTCACCGTCGCCTGACCGAGGGTCTCGATACACAGCCAACGCGGCGCGGCACCTGGTGCCGCGCCGTTCTTTTGTCGGCACCTATTTGCGGTATTTCCCCGCCAGCGCGTCCACGAAGGCCATGAGGTCGTCCAGGTCCTTCAGCGTCAACTCGAAAGGATGCACCACCGGCGCCGATTCCAGCGTCTGCGGCAGCTCGCGGATGCGCGCGAAATTCGCATGCGGCCTGAGGTCATAGAAGGTCTCGAAGCGCCTGCGCCAGTCCGTGAGCTTCGAGGTCACCATGATCTTGAACGATGGCGCCATG